>NZ_WMBA01000015.1 GCF_009707865.1 Amycolatopsis pithecellobii | reverse complement strand
CCGCCCACCCGCCCGCAGCGATCTCCGGTGTGCTCAGCGAGGAGGGGCACCGCCTTGGGGCTCTGCTTTCAGGAGTGCGAGCAGCCCGGGAAACCTCTTCTCGATGTCCGCGCGTCGTAGTCGGATGCCCTTGCGGTTGCCATAGTCGATCTCGTCAATGAGGCCCGCCTCGCGAAGGACCCGGAAGTGGTGGGTCTGGGTCTGCTTCGAGATCGGAAGATTGAACGAGTTGCAGCCCCGTTCGCTGTCGCTGTGGTCAGCGGCCAACTCCGTCATCACCGAACGACGGTGCTCGTCGGCGAGGGCGCGAAACACCGCACCCAGATCCTGCGCATCGGCCTCCGGCCCGACCTGGTTCATGGTGGCCACGCGACACCCCCTTCAGGTACGACTTGCATCGTACCTCAATGAGGTGCTTCACTAAGGTACGAATTTGATCGTACCTTGACCCGGGTTGCTGCGCGCCGGGGACCTGGTCATCGCCACTCCGAGAGGTCATCGTCATGACGAAGCGCGACGTGCTGATAGTCGGTGCCGGAATCGCCGGGCCCGCACTCGCATACTGGCTCTCCCAGCATGGATACCGGCCGACGGTCGTCGAACATGCCCGGCAGCTGCGCTCCGGCGGTAGCGCGATCGTCGTGAAGGGGCCCGCGATCCCGGTCGCCGAGCGCATGGGCATCCTCCCGCAGCTCCGCGGGCTCGCTACGCGCAATCGGTCGCTGACCCTGCTCGACCCCGGCGGCAGGCGAATCCTGCAGCTCCCGCTCACCTCGGACGAGGCGCCGACGGTTGAGGTAACCCGAGCCGACCTGTCCGAGGTCCTCCACCAGTCGGCGCAGCCCAAGGCCGAGTTCTTGTTCGACGACACGGTCACCGCTCTCGACCAGGACGGAGGCGGGGTCGATGTCACCTTTCGGCGGTCCGCGCCACGGCGCTTCGACTTGGTGGTCGGTGCGGACGGGATGCACTCCACGGTACGGCGCCTGGTATTCGGACCCGAGCGGCAGTTCGTGAGCGATCTGGGTCTGTATGGCGCGACTGTCCCGTTGGAACCCGACGCCATCGAGGACCCGAACGAGATGACGATGCTGACCGTGCCGAACCGGATGCTGGTCGTCCACCCCTCGCGGACCACCCCGCTCGCAATCTTCACTTTCCGGGCCGCACAGCTAGCACCCCACGACCGCAAGAACATCGCACTGCACAAGCAGACAGTGGCCGACGCCTACGCCGACGTGCGGTGGCGGGCACCGGAACTCGTGGCGGCGTACCTCGACCACCCGGCTCCGTTCTTCGATCCCCTGACCACCGTCCGGATGCCGTCGTGGTCCCGCGGACGGGTCGTACTACTCGGGGACGCGGCGGGAGCGACAGCCCTGCTGGGCGACGGGTCCAGTATCGCGATGGCGGGCGCGTACGCCCTCGCGGATGAGCTCGCCGCCCACCCAGGTGATCACGCCCGCGCCTTCGCTGCCTACGAGTCGCGACTCCGCCGTGAAGTAGGCCCACGGCAGCGACGCGTCGGTCTGATCTCCCGGCTCATGGTGCCCCGCACCCGGCCGGGCCTCGTGGTGCGCAACACGGTGGCCCGCGCGGTCAGTCGCACGAGCCGGATCGCCGCTCGCGAAGCCGCGAACCGGTAGACCGGGTCCGCACAGACCGGTCGCCGGTCAGCTCCGCGGTAGTTCTCAGCCGGGTGGACGCCGCCATGTCCGACGAACCCGGCTCGGCCGGCAGCGCTTCGTGCCCATCGTCGGCGAGAGGCCTGTTGCGTGCCGTCGGTGATCACGGCGTGAGCGTGCACGGTGACCGCGTCTCCCCGGACGGCGTCCGCATCGAACGACGCCGAACTGCATGGAACGGCAGCGTTTTCCATCGCTTCTCTGTTTCCGCAGCTGAAAGGTCTGGACCGCCTCGCCAGCAGCAGTTCCGTTTGTATCGAGCAGGAGGCACATGATGGAATTCCTCTTCGACGAGGAGTCCTTCTCCTTCGAGGCCCTGCGCGCAGCGGGCTCCGCCGCCTTCGGCGACGAGGCGGTCGACCGCGCCTTCGGGCAGCTCGCGGGTGCGCAGCGTCCGCTTCGCCTGCTCCAGCATCCGACGATGCCCGGCCGGGTCAGCCTGCGTCATCCGCGCGATGCGGCGCCAGCTCGCCAGCGTTGCTTGCAACGCCTCCAGGCTCAGCGTCTTCGACGCGAGTCGAAACGCTGCGGGAACGCCCGGGTAAGGGGTCTGACCAGGAACAAGTAGAGAAACTTTGAACGCACTGAGTTCGCCGTGGTCGCCCCAGAACCGGGGAGCAGCAGCAGAGTGAAGGGGGTGGACCTTGGCGGCGAGCAGTGCCGAGCAACTGTCGAGTGCAGCTAGAGGTCTAGAGGAGTAAGTCCGAACTCGATCAGTGGCTGGATCGGTTTGAGTAGGTGTTCGCCGGGCCGGGGTGTGCGGTTGCGATACGAGGGCCGCAGGCATCGAGTTCGCGGGAGGTGCAGGCGCAGTCCCCAGATCAGGGACACCGCGGAGCGCAGGCGCTTGTTGCAGCCGGGCTGACCTGGGATGTACGGGAAAGCGCAGGGCAGTGCTCGCGGCACGAACCGCAGCCAGCAAACCTCCGAACGGACGCCGAGCAGGGCTTGTGCCACGGCCAGGGTGAGCAGCTCAACATCCGACAACTTCGGTGCGCGCCCGGTCCGGGTGGACTTGCCCAGCCAATCGTCGATCTTGACCTACAGTGCGGTCAGGAGGGTGTTGAGATCGGTCGTCACGCCGTTAGGACTTACTCGTCCAGGCGCCATCATTTCCATCCCCGTGGTGGTAGAGGCCCTCGATCACGCCGGAATACTTGTCATCGATCGTTCGGCGGCGCAGCTTCATCGTGGGTGTGAGTTCGTGGCCGGGCAGCCACTCGGCGTCCAGGACGGCGAACTTCTTGATCTGCTCGACCCGAGCGAGACCCGCGTTCGCGGCGTCGACCTGTGCCTGGACAGCAGCTGACACTGTCGCCTCGGTGTCGTCGGGGCCGAATGCCGCACGATTCGGCACGACCAGACACACGTTGTAGGGGCGCCGATCTCCGATGACGCACACCTGGCTGATCGCACGACCAGCGGTGAGCACGGCCATCTCGATGTTGGCCGGAGACATGTTCTTACCGGCCGCGTTGATGATGAGCTCTTTCTTGCGGTCGACGATCCACACGAACCCGTCTCCGTCGATCCGCGCGACGTCACCTGTGTGGAACCAGCCGTCCGCATCGATCGCTTCCGCCGTCATCTCGGGCAGGCCACGATAGCGGCGCATGATTTGAGCGCTTCGAACGAGAAGCTCACCGTCGTCGGCGAGCGCAAGTTCGACGCCGCTCAACGGCTTGCCGACGCTTCCCGGCCGCCGGCTGGTCGGCGTGCTGATCGTGACCAGACAGGACACCTCCGACATCCCCAGCACCTCGCAGAGCGGAAGACCGACGGCGTCGAAGAACTCCACGACACTCGGCGGTGTGGGCGCAGCGCCGGTGTTGACCCACGTGGCAGCGTCCAGTCCGAGGCGTTCGCGGACGTGGGCGGCGAGGGCCGGGTTCTCGAGTACGTCGGGGACGAGGTCGCGTTCGTATTCATCCTCTGCCCGGACCTTGAGCTTCTCCCAGATCCGGGGAACTGCGCCGAAGATCGTCGGACGGACCTCCGCGATCGCATCGAACAGCTGGGACGCATCGGCGACCGATGTCACCGTATTGCCGTAGGTCATGAAGGCCGAGTAGTGCGAAGCCCATCGGTCGGCCACGTGGGCCGCTGGCAGAAAGCTGATCTGGCGGCCGCCGCCGCTCAGCGGCAGGGACGCATGCACTCCACGGAGCTGCTCGAGCATGCCACGGTGCGTCAGTTCGACGCCCTTGGGCGGCCCCGTGGTTCCCGACGTGTAGATCAACGTCAGGAGATCATCCGGTCCCACGCCTACGGACGAGAGGTCGAAATCGGTCGTGTCCGCGGCAAGCTCCGACGCGAGCCCCTCGTCGGCAGCGGACGTGTGATCGATCAACAGCACCTGCTCCAGCGGAGTGTCCAGTCGTCGGGTTGCCTCCACCACGCTCGAGAAGGTTTGTTCCGTCACGAGGAGGCGTGCTCCGGAATCGACGAGGACGTGTCTCAGCTGCTCGGCCGGCGCCGTGTTGTAGAGGCTGAACGGCACGGCGCCCAGGAACATGACAGCGGCGTCGACGACGTGGAACTCCGGCCGGTTGCGCAACATGAGGGCCACGACGTCACCGCGACCGACACCTCGCTCCCGAAGACGGCTCGCCACCTCACCGATGCGGGCCAGCATCTGGCGGTATGTCCACACGACCTTCGACTCGTGTGACCGGACGGCCGGCTGATCGAGTCGCGAAGACGCGGTCGCGAGGAGAACCTCGCACAATGAGGTGGACTGCTCCAGCCGGGCAAGTGTGGGGGTGTCGGGTGAACTGTGCGACACGTACCTTCCTTCATGGGTCGCCGTGCCTTCCGGAGGACGCGTCGGCCGAGGTTGCGGTCAGTTCCCGCGCGCCCGCTTCGCGAACCCCACGACGTCGGCGACTGCCGCCTCTGTGCTGGCGCCGACGTAGTGGCGGAAGATGACCTCGGCAGCGTGGACGATGCCCAGGTTCACCCGTGCCGACACCGCGACGCCGGCTCGCGCGAGCTTGCGGGCGAAGGCAATGCCCTCGTCGCGCAGTGGATCCAGCTCGTTGACCGAGATCACGAACGGCGGTAGACCGCGCAGCTCCTCTTCGGTGGCGAAGTAGGGCCACGCGATGGGGTCTTCGATGTGCTCACCGTGCGGGTCGTAGGCACGGACGAGGAGATCCATCATGCCTGTCTCGATGAAGTACCCGTCGTTCTCGACCAACGAAGGCAGCTCGGCGAGTCGCCGTTCGCGGTCCCACCCGTAACCACCGCTGATGTACGGAACGCTGGCGTAGACGCCGTCGATAACGTCGATCCCCCGCCGCTTCGCGAGCAGTGCCGTGGCGATCGCCAGGTTACCGCCGCCCGACTCACCTTGGATGACGACCGACGAGAGGCCGAGCTCGCCCCTGTGCTCATGGACCCACACTGCACCGGCGAGGCAGTCCTCGACCCCGGCGGGGAAGGGATCGTGGGTCGCCGCGGTGCAGGCATTGCGGAAATCGACCATCACGACGACCGCACCGGCGAGGGCGACGTCGGTGCACCAGCGGCGGTGCACCGGATTGTCGGTGGTCAGGATCGCCATGCCGCCGCCGTGCGCGTAGACGACGCCGGGCAACGGGCCGGCCACGCCACGCGGTCGGAAGATGTGCAGGGTGATCTCATTGCCGTCCACCCCGGTGATGCTCGCGGTGCTCACGTCGACGTCGTCGCTGTCACCGGGCAGGGACAGCTCGATCGTCTCGTACAGCGTCTGGAACCCGTCGTGTGCGGCGCAGACGGCCGCCAACACGGTCTCGAGGTCGTCGGACGAGGAGACGGGCGGAGGCGCTCCGGTGACGTCGAGTCCGACGGCAGCGAGGCCGGCGAGCATCGCCGGGGAGAAGCGCTCGTCGCTCACGGGCGAGCGGGCATCGTCGCCGAGTCGGCCTGGCAATACGGGGGCGGTTCGGAACGGGATCGCAGTCATGCCCACCTCATCGTGGTATCGGTCACATTGCCCGTCACTGTAGGTCGGGATGTTACATTTGACAATAGGTAACAGGCACCCTGGATCAGGTGGTCGCACGATGGCCGTGGACCGGCCGTCGCGGACGGCTCCTTGTTACATTGGCGAGCATGTAACATGCTCATGACGCTGCACGGCCGTCGGGCCGCTCTCGGTCGAGGAGTCCGCACCATGCTTGGTCCAGTCCGCCGCCCGCCGTACCTCTCGCGGGCTCTACGTCAACAGGACTCGGACCGCGACGCCGACCTTCCTCGCGTCGGGCTCGCCGCCGCAGATCATGTCGACGTAGCAGAACGACTCGGCGATGCGGACCAACAGATAGGCGAGGTCTTCTATCGGCATGCGCTCGGCGCTCTCCGGGAGCTCATCGCGCAGGAGCTCGGCCACGTACGCGATGAAGTTGCGCTGCACGTCACTGCTGCGGGTGGTCAGGATACGAAGGGCGATCTCGCCCTCCTGACGCAGGAACGCCCGCTGGAACGGCGCGTCGAGCACCGTCGCGATGAATCCTTCGAGCGTGCCCGCCACGACCTCGACACCCGATCCGGTCGACATGTCCCGGGCGCGATCGAGCGCGTTCTCGGCCAGGGCCCAGGTGATCGTCCCGATCAACTGGTCCCGGCTGCCGACCCAGCGATTGATCGTCATGCGGCTGACGCCGAGCTCGTCTGCGAGCGCCCGCATCTCGATGCGCTGGCTGTTGATGAACCACTTGCGCGCCAAGCGAACCGCCGCGTCCCGTCCCTGTGGCTCCGGCGTGCGCGTGCCGGCGGCGTCGTCGGGGAGGGCGGCTTTCGACACGGGTCGAGACTATCCGTGGACGCGCCCTCGTCGCACCCCGTGGGGGAGCGCGAACCGGCGGGTCCAGCGCCGATGCGGACGCGAACGGTAACCCGCTGAACGGTCCATAGGAGAGGCGCATCACGTGAAGAACACCAGAATCGTCCTGGCAGCCCGGCCCGACGGCGAACCGGCAGACGGCGATTTCCGAATGGAGTCGTCGTCGACACCGACACTGGGGCGTGGGGAACTGCTTCTGCGCACCATCTATCTCTCGTTGGATCCGTACATGCGAGGGCGGATGAACGCGGCTCGTTCGTATGTGGATCCGGTGGAACTGGGCGCGGTCATGGTCGGCGCGACAGTGAGCGAGGTGGTCGAGTCGGCCGACGACGCCTTCGCTCCCGGGGACGTCGTCCTCGCCGGTTCAGGGTGGCAGGAGTTCGCCGTGGCTACGGCGAGCCAGGTGCGCCGGCTGGATCCGTCCGTAGCGCCGATCACGACAGCGCTCGGTGTCCTGGGCATGCCGGGCTTCACCGCCTACGCGGGCGTGACCGCGATCGGGAAGCCGAAGCGGGGTGAGACCCTCGTCGTGGCTGCCGCGACGGGGCCGGTGGGCGCGACGGTCGGCCAGATCGCCTCGGCCCTCGGCGCGAGGACGGTGGGGATCGTCGGAGGGGCGGCGAAGGAGGCAGTCGCTCGCCGGTTCGGCTTCGATGCAGTCATCGACCGCAAAGTGGGGGAACTCGGCGAGGCATTGGATGCTGCGGCACCCGACGGGATCGACGTCTACTTCGAGAACGTCGGAGGCGCTGTGTGGGACGCCGTCCTGCCTCGGCTCAACACCTACGCGCGGGTGCCGGTGTGCGGCCTGATCGCCACGCTCAACGGCCCGGCAGCCACCTCCGGTCCGGCCCACTCGCCGGCGCTGATGAGAACCGTGCTGACCAAGAGCCTGACCATCCGAGGGTTCATCCAGGACGAGTTCCGAGAGTCCCTGACGACGTCCTTCGCCGCCGACATGACCAGGTGGGTCCGGGACGGGCAGGTCACCTACCTCGAGGACATCACGTCGGGCCTAGCCAATGCGCCCAAGGTGTTCCGGGGCATGCTCCGTGGGGAGAACCTCGGCAAGACGATCATTCAGGTGGGCGAGGATCCCACGATCCGCGATCGGGGAGCCCGATGAGCCGCGCGCTGTTCGACTGCGCCGACCCCGAGGTCAATCCTTACGCCTTGATGACCTCGCTCATCGTCCCGCGGCCGATCGCGTGGATCTCCACGATGTCGAAGGACGGAGTCGGCAACCTCGCTCCGCACTCGTTCTTCAGCGTCGCCTGCGCCTCCCCGCCGATCATCTGCTTCACGTCGGTCGGCCGCAAGGACACGCTGGCGAACATCCTCGCCACCGGACAGTTCGTCGTCAACGTCGCCACCGAGCCGATGCTGCACCTGGTCAACAACAGCGCGGCGGCCTTCGGGGCGGGTGTCGACGAGGCCGAGGTCCTGGGCATCGAGATGGAGCCGAGCGCATCGGTCGAGGTTCCCCGCGTGGCGGCGTCCCCGGCATCTCTCGAATGCGTGTTCCATTCGATGCAGGACCTCGGAGACTCGGTCCACGTGCTGGGCACGGTCCTGCGGATCTGCGTGGACGAGGACGCGATCGAGCACGGGCTGCCGCAGATCGACCGGCTGCGGCCCCTGTCCCGACTGGGTGCGAACGAATGGGGCCTGACACCGCCCGTCACCGCGGTCGATCGGCCGATGCACCCGAGGGACATCGCCCACCAGCCCTAGCTCAGGCGTACCCGCGCAGGGTTGCGGCCGGTCACGGCGTGACCGAGGTCTGGGCGATGGTGGCGGAGGTCGGGTTGCGACCAGCACCCCGTACTTGGCGTCCGGTCGGACGAGGCGCCGATGCGCGGCAGGAGACTCACGGCCACGCCGAGGGTATGCCCAGCCGACTCGTCGACGCGTATGCGTGCTCGACCGGGGTGCCCCGCGTGCTTGGCCCAGCACATCTGCCCATGAAGCGACGACTCCTCGGCACGCAGGCCCATGCTCCCGGATGTCGCGCAGCAGGCCGAGGATCTGCTGCTGCAGCGTGACGTCGAGCGCCGTCGTGGGCTCGTCCGCGATGATCAGCTCCGGGCCGGCCGCCAGCGCGCGCAGGTGCACGTCCTGATCCGCCTGCGGGAAGGGGATTTCCGGTACTCGGTGTCCGAAGTGGACGCCATGCTGACCGACGTCCGGCACGCGGTGATCTCCGGTGCCGCGGTCGACGTGTGCGCCGATCCGGTGGCGGCGGTGGAGACGCTGGTGGCGCTGCGCGTGCGGCGGGTGCTGTCCTCGGGCAGGGCGGCGCGCGCCGGGGACGGGGCCCCGGTGCTCCGGCGCATGGTCGCCGCCGTGGGCGGTGTGCTGTCGGTGATGGCGTGCGGCGGGATCCGCCCGCACAACGCGCGGGCCATCGCCGCGGCGACGGGCGTGCGCGACCTGCACGCGGCGCCGCGCTGTCATCTCCCGGCATCCCCGCCGAGCTGAGCGGCTCTCACTCCGGGGACGGCCGCGACGCATGCCCCGACCGTCCCGTGTGGAGCGAACCGGGTCGATCAGCGGGGTCCGGTCGTCCGCCTCACGATTGGGCGCACGGCCGCGGCGTAGAACTCCGCCGGGTCCTGGGCGAGGCCGGCCTTCGTGGTCCGGCTCCACTCGTCGGCGAGGACCTCGACGGCGCCGTCGGCCAGGCCGTCGAGCGCGGCCCCGATGACCTCGCTCGGCTTGAGCTTGGGCCCGTCGTAGTCGCCCGTCATGTCGGTGGCGGCGGAGCCGAGGTGCACGCCCAGCACCTGCGTGCCCTGCCCGGCGAGTTCGACGCGCGTGCCGGCGGTCAGGCTCCACTCCGCCGCCTTCGCGGCCGAGTACGACGTGGCCCCGTCCCAGGAGAACCAGGACAGTACCGACAGGACGTTGATGATGGCCCCGCCACCGTTGCCGCCGAGGATGTCGGCGAAGGCGCGGGTGACCGTCAGCGTGCCGAAGAAGTGGACCTCCATCTCCCGGCGGACCTGCGCCAGGTCGCCGCGGATGAGGTTCTGGCCGGTCGCGATCCCGGCGTTGTTGACGAGCAGGGTCACGTCCCCCGCCTGCTGGGCGGCCCGCTCGATGCTCTCCGGGTCGAGCACGTCCAGTGCCATGGGCACGACGCCCGGCGTCGTGATGGTGCTGGTGTCGCGCGCGGCGGCGTACACCTTCTTGGCGCCCCGCTCCCTCAGCTGCTCGACGAATTCCCGGCCGAGGCCGCGATTGGCCCCAGTGACCAAGGCGACCGATCCCGCGATCTCCACGATGGTGTCCTTTCCTGTTGTGGTTCCGATCGCAGGGTAGAATCTGACATAGATGTCAGGTTCAACGAGAAGTGGCGGGGGTTACAGTGAGCGAAGAAGACCAGCGGATGCGCATCGGCGAGCTGTCCGCCCGCACGGGCGTCAGCATCCGCTCGCTCCGGTACTACGAGCAGCGCGGCCTGCTGACCTCCATCCGGACGACGGGAGCGCAGCGGCTCTACCCGGAAGACGCGGTGGACCGCGTGCGCATGCTGCGCCGGATGTTCGACGCCGGCCTGTCGAGCGAGACGATCGCCGCGCTGCTGCCGTGCGTCGACACCCCCTCGGACGACATCACCGTGGAGACGCTGGAGGTGATGCGAAGCGAGCGGGAGCGGATCGACGCGCAGATCTCGGCCCTGCTCACCACGCGCGACCACCTCGACGCCCTGATGGCCGGGGCGGCGGACCACCTCGCCCGGCAGCGTGACGACGCACTCGCCGCCGCCGGATGATGTCGCTTCCGGCCGCCGCCCAATCGGCGGCCTTCACGTCGAGCTCGGCCCGCCGCCGCATTCGAAACTCCACGACGGCTTTCCTCCGGCGGCGGTGGACGTGATCGACGGGCGGATCAGCAGGAAGCGGGCCTCTTTCTCCGCCGCCGGGCAGTGTTCCGTCCCGCGCGGGATCACGTAGAGATCGCCAGGGCGCAGCTCGACGTCCCCGGTGCGCAGCCGGATCCGCTGCCTACCGCTGAGCAGCGGGAACGTTTCGTCCTGGTCGTCGTGCTGGTGCCAGTTCGTGGAGCCGATGCCCTTCGCGACCCTTGAACAGGTTGCCGTTGGCCTCGGTGAGGAGCCGCTGCGACGAGAACTCGGTGAGTTCGGCCGCTTCGCGGGCCAGATCGATCGCGGTCCTGATCATCCTCCCTTTCCTACCAACCGGTTCCGGTGGGCCTGCTCCTCGACGAGGGATCGAACCCGTTCGAGTTCGCCTGTGTGTGCGAAGTGTCCGGAGCCCGCCGCCGGCGCGAGATCGGGCGGGAGCTCTACACGCTCCAGGTCATCGCGCGCACCGCTCGATCCCCGTGCGCGAGCACCTGTTCACCGTGGGAAGCGCGGCACCGCTGTCGGCGCTGCGGGACGACCTGCTCTTCGTCGACGACGGTTCGGTCCTCACCTCGGCGGGCAGCGCGGCCGCCCTCGATCTATCAGCATTCGGCGTGTGACCAACGCCGAATTGGAAGTCCGTGTCCATCAGGTGGGCTGTGGGCGGATACGTTCGGCGGCAGCGGCACCACGTCGTCGGCCGTTGTGAGCGCCACAGGCGTGGCAAACATGTACCCGGTAATGATCTGGGGTGCCACATCCTCCCGCCGGCTTTCGCCGACAACACTTCGGCGATGCCCCGGGGCTTGGGATCTCGTGGCACCTGCCGTCAAGCCATTTGCGGACGTCGTTGTGATCGGCTCGCAGCGGTTCTTGTGAGGGTCGCGGCAAAAGTGGGGCAGACGATCATGAACGGCACCCAGCACAACCCGCCTGGCCAGCGGAAACAGTGCCCCCGACGGGATGGCACGCAAACCATCATTACTGAGAGACACACGACTTGCGTTCATCGCATGGTCCTCCTCTCTAGTGACGGTGTTGCTCGTGATGGGTATTGCGATCACGTTCGACTTGCGGATCGCCTGTGACACCGCTTGAAGAGTCCCCCCGATCAGGGTGATCCTGCAGGTGGCCACCCGAGTGTCATGGTTGTAACGGATCTCAAGGCGAAGAGCTTCAAACAGTTGACGGGTCAGCTCATCTGGTAAGCCGCCCAACCTTATGCGACCGGTGGGTAGCTGCTGCAAAAGGGCTGCGTTCGGGGCCTTTTGTGCGTCCGCTTTGGCTTCGTCGAGCTGCGATTCTAGGGCTGTTCGTTCGACTTTCAACTCTGCGCGTCGCTCGTTGATGTCGCGTATCAGGTCCTGATTGACGTCCTTGGCGATTTCGAGAGTGCGCAGTAGGTTCCTGCTCTTCGTGTGGGTATCGATAATAGCTCGTTCGAGTGCGTGGATGCGATGGTTTCGGTCTCGCTGGGCGGCTCCGTCGACTGCTTTGAGGTTGAGGGCGAGGAGGTCTTGACGATATGCGCCGAAAACTCTCGTCGATAGAAAGCTTTCCAAGGTATCCAGCAATGTGTCTTCTCGAACTCGGCAGATCGTTGGGTGCCCCTCCGGTCGCCACGCCCGCTTCGGAGCACACGCATAGTAGCGATGGGCGGTCGGAGTATTGCCAGACATTCGCCGACCGCACAAGTCGCAATAGACGAAGCTACGTAACGGGTACACCAGCTTCGTCTTGGTATCTTTACGCTTCCCCGGAGCAGTTGTGGATCGTTCACGGTGCGACGCGACCTGCTGGGCCATGACGAAGGTTTCCAAGTCGACCAGCGCCTCGTGCGCGGGGGCAGGCGACCAAACCCATTCAGCGGTGGGGTTGACACTATTCTTACCGTTGCCCTTGCGGGCGCGCCGGTTCCAGACCATGTGACCGGTGTGTTTGGGATTGGTCAGGACCTCGCGGACACTGGAGTAGGTCCAGATGCCGACCGCCCGTGCTGGGTCGACAGGGGTGGGCGGCGGATTCGTGATGAGATCAGTGTTGAGTCGATCGGCAATGGCCTGGTAACCAAGGCGCTCGCGTACCCGCCAGCTGAACACTTTACGTACGACCGCGCCTTCGACCTCGTGCACCTTCAGCCTGGTCTTCTTCATTCCCTTGGCCCGCTTCGCGGGTACGGGATGCTTGATGTGCTCAGCACGGTAGCCGTAACAGGGCTTGCCGACGTTGTAACCCTGGTCGGTGTGTGTCTCGAATCCGTCCCAGCTCTTCTCCAGCATCTCTGTGACGTACCACTCGGCGACACCTTGCTTGACACGCCGAGTCAGAACCTGTGTGGCGGTCTTCGTTCGTCGCCCCGGTTGGGCGAGGCGGACACCTTCATCGACCGCGACTAGGAGGATTCCGTGTTGTTCGAGCTGGTGCTCGATTTTGGTGCCAATGTAAGTCCTGCGCGCGATTCGGGAGATATCTTCGCAGATGACGACATCAAATCGACGATCAGGACGTGCAGCCTCGTCGAGGAGTTCCTGAATGCCGCCGTCGCGCGGAATCGGAATGTCGAACAGCTCATGGGCGCGCCCCTCGCTCCGCGCTGCAGCCTCCTTGCGTCCCGACTCTATGTCGTAGAAGTGAGCGGTGATAACGGCGTTCTCCGGCAAAGCGCCCTCGCAGTTGTGCAACTGGCGGGGAATCCGGCGTCCACTGCCACGGGTACGAGCCGACGAACCGCGCGAACCGGCGAACCGCATCTACCCGTTGCTTACGCGTCGACGCGGCCAGCAGTCGGCTCGCCTGCTGGCGGTCCCATCCGGTCAGCATCGCCGCGAACATCGCCTCGGCCGGATCCAGGTGCCGCACCGCGCCCCGGTCCCCGAGAACGAGATGCGCCGCACCTGCGACATCGACCACACGAACGGCCACCACGACGCCCTTCATCAGGAGACGGAATCCTTCTTCTAATGAAAGAATACTAAGTGGACACACAGATGATCCATCGACCAAAGCCGTCACGGTAAGGTCTCATCGTCGACAGAGTTCCCGCTGGTGACAGCTTTGCCGACCGTTGGACAACGGCCCGAATCCATCATCAGATGAAACTTTTGTCAAAATCATGGGTATCGCCTGGGGTCTGTCTCAGCGCTGCGCACCGTTCGTGGAACGCGACGCCGAGCTACGCGCCCGCGGGATGGCCCCGATCCAAGCCCGCGTCGCTCTGGCCCGCCACGCCTGCCGACTTGCCTACCGGATGCTGCGCACCCAACAGCCCTTCGACGAACAGCGCTACCGTCAAGGCAGGCACCCGAGCGGACGGTGACGGCCCTGTTAGCTATGCCGCTCGACGGCGCAACCTAGCTTGCCGCCCGCCCGCTCGGGGCCGCTCACGGCGAACACGAAAGCCTGCCCCACGAGGGCGACTGATCAGCCAGCCGACCACAGCGGCCCCACCACGCCATGACACCAGCGCGTCCTGCCCAGCACCGGTATTGACAACCGGTGCGCGCCAGCATGCCCAACAACAACGTTGACAACCCGCCCGAAAGCTAGTACTCCAGCCATAGGTCGTGATGGTTATGGACGTTGGTGCTGGTAGTAGCTGACCTTGGCTCGGTATTGGTGGCGTCGACGCCAGGTTGACCAGGCGTCCCGGTCGGTGATGCGGCGTGCGGGTTCGATGACATGGACGACGAGTAGGCGACGGATTTCGTTGCAGGTCAACGCGATCAGACCGTCAGGTGCTGCGGTGCGGGCCTCTGCGGCGGTGGTGACGGCGAGCAGGGCGTAGGCGAGCATCGCGAAGATCATCCAGCGGCGCCAGGGCTGCCAGCGGCAGTGCTGGTAAGGAGACGTTCTTCCCGCTCCCGCCGGTCCGAGGCGGGTCGGCTCGGTCTCAGCCGAGCACCTCGGCCAGCGGCAGTGCCTGCATGCCGTGCGCCTCGGCGACCGGGCCGTAGGTGACGTGCCCGGCGTGGGTGTTCAGGCCCAGGGCCAGCGCCGGGTCGGACTTGACGGCGTCGCGCCAGCCGCCGTTGGCCAGCTCCAGCGCGTACGGCAGGGTGACGTTGGTCAGCGCGTAGGTGCTGGTGTGCGGGACCGCGCCGGGCATGTTGGCCACGCAGTAGAACATCGACTCGTGCACCCGGTAGACCGGGTCGGCGTGCGTGGTCGGACGCGAGTCCTCGAAGCAGCCGCCCTGGTCGATGGCGATGTCGACGAGCACGCTGCCCGGCTTCATCCGCGACACCAGCTCGTTGGAGATCAGGTTCGGCGCCTTCGTGCCGGGCACCAGGACCGCGCCGATGACCAGGTCGGCGTCGATCACGGCCTTCTCGATCTCGTACGCGTTCGACGCGATCGTCTGCAGGTGACCGCGATAGTCGGCGTCGGCCGCGCGCAACCGGGCAATGTTCTTGTCCAGCACCAGCACCTCGGCCTGCATGCCCAGCGCGATCGCCGCGGCGTTCATGCCGGAGACGCCGGCGCCGATGACGACGACCTTGGCCGCGTACACGCCCGGGACGCCGCCCATGAGCACGCCACGGCCACCGCCGGACCGCATCAGGTGGTAGGAGCCGACCTGCGGGGCCAGCCGGCCGGCGACCTCCGACATGGGGGCCAGCAGCGGCAGCGAGCGGTCGGGCAGCTCGACCGTCTCGCACGCGATGCCGGTCACCTTGCGGTCGATCAGCGCGTCCGTGCACTCCTTGGACGCCGCCAGGTGCAGGTACGTGAACAGCACCTGGCCCTCGCGCATCCGGCCGTACTCCTCGGCGATCGGCTCCTTGACCTTCAGGATCAGGTCGCCGGTGGCCCACACGTCGTCCGGGCCGTCGAGGATCGTGGCCCCGGCGGCGACGTAGTCGGCGTCGGTGATCGAGGAGCCGGCACCGGCGCCGGCCTGCACGTACACCTCGTGACCGGCCCGGTTCAGCTCGAAGACCCCCGCGGGGGTGATCGCCACCCGGAACTCGTTGTTCTTGACTTCACTCGGAATGCCCACCTTCATGAGTCGACACCGTCCTTTCATCGGATTGTGCGCAGCGCCTTCGCGGCGTCTCGCAGTACGGTGGCGAGTCGATCGACGTCATCGTCTGTGGTGGCCCAGTTCGAGAAGGACACCCGCACCGCTGCTCGACCGTGCCATACGGTTCCGGCGACCCAGGCCTCGCCGCTGTGGCGTACGTGCTCGCACACCTGCCAGGTGGTCTCGTCGTCGTCGGCCCGGACGAGGACCTGGTTGAGTACGACGTCGTTGCAGACGATGAAGCCGGCGTCATCGCGGAGGGCATCAGCCAGGCGACGGGCGTGATCACAGCAGCGTTCGATCAGAGCCTGGACGCCGGGGCGGCCCAACGATGCCAGTGCCGCGTACACGGGCACGGCGCGAGATCGGCGGGACATCTCGGGGACGAGGACGCCGGGTTCGCGGGCGGTGCTGGTGGGCAGGTAGCTGGTGGTGGCGCCGAGCGCGGCGCGAGCGGCGTCGGGGTGATTGACGATGGACAGGCCGCAGTCGTATGGGACGTTGAGCCATTTGTGGGCGTCGGTCGACCAGGAATCGGCTCGCTCGACCCCGGCGACGAGTTCCGACAGTCGTGGTGATGCCTGTGCCCACAGTCCGAATGCGCCGTCGACGTGGACCCATCCGCCGTGTTCGCGGGTCAGGTCGACGATCTGTGCCATGGGGTCGCAGGCACCGGAGTTCACGTTGCCGACTTGTGCGCACACGATGGCGGGAGTTGGGTCGGCGGCGAGGGCGTCGGCGAGCGCGTCGGCCCGCATCGCTCCTTGGTCATCGACGGCGACGCGTTCGACGAGGCGCGCTCCCAGGCCGATCATCTGGATTGCCTGCAGCACCGACGGGTGGACCTCGTCGCCGGCGATCACGCGGACGCGGGGGGCCTGAGTGAGCCCGTCGGCCTCAACGTCCCAGCCCTGCCGTTGCAGTAGGACGTGGCGTGCGGCGAGTAGACCGACGGTGTTGCCGGCCGTGGCGCCGGTGACGAACCCGACCGTCGCTTCAGCCGGCAGACCTAGCACCTGCAGGATCCACCGTTCGGTGACGGCATCGACCGCGGCGCCTGCCGGCGAGGACATCCGGCTGTAGGCGGTCTGGTCCCAGGTGGACACCAACCAGTCGGCAGCCAGCGCGGCGGGAAGGGACCCGCCGACGACGAGCCCGAAGTAGCGGGGACCGGCGCTGGCGATGGTGGCCGGGCCGAGGATCGCGGCCAGCCGTTGGACCACTGCCACTGCATCCGTGGGGTGCTCCGGGACCGGGCCGCTGAGCAGGTCCAGGACCTCGTCGTAGCCGGTGATCGCGTCCACATGTCGGTCCGGCAGATCCCGCAGGTACTCCATCGCCAATTCCGCTGCCCGCCGAAGAACGGTATATGCCCCATCAGAGGAATCGGCGGCGGTGCTGTGATCCATCTACTTCTCCTTTGCTCGAACTCGACCGTGCGGAGCTAGTGCAAGATAGTCCGCGGTCGGCGTCACACCGTCGGTTGCGACCTGGTGATCTGACGCAACAGCGAGCCGATCGAGTCGATCAGCCGGGTCGCCTCGTTCTCGGTCAGAACGAACGGTGGGGAGAGCACGAGGCTGGAGCCGGCGCTGACCCGTACGAGTACGCCGAACTCGTCACGCAGTCGTCGCCCGACCGCGACCCCGGCATCAGGGAACGGTGTCCGGGACACCGGATCGGTGACCAGCTCCAGCGCCAGAGTCATACCGGCCTGCCGGATCTCACCCACGATCGAAAGGTCGGCCAGCGGAGCAGCGAGGTTATGAAGCAGCTGTCCGGTGTCGCGAGCTGCGTCAAGCAGGTTCTCCTGCTCCAGGATCTCGATGTTCTTCAGCGCAACCGCGCAGGCCACTGGGTGTCCGAAGTAGGTGAACCCGACCGGGAACCCGTTGACCCCGGATCGAAGGACATCAGCGATCGGCTTGGAGAACAGCACCGCACCCATGGGGAGGTAGCCGCTGGTGATGCCCTTCGCCGTCACGATGATGTCGGGCTGCATGCAGAGATCGGGGGCAGCGAACCATTCGCCGGTGCGTCCGAAGCCGGTGACGACCTCGTCGGCGATGAGGAGGATGTCGTGCCGGGTCAGTACCTCTCGGACCCGCCGCCAGTAGTCCGGCGGCGGTGTGATGAGGCCGGCGACGCCCATGATCGGCTCGCCGATCATGGCAGCGATGTTGTGCGGTCCGAGCTGCTGGATCCGGTCCTCGAGTTCGCGGATGCAGAACTCGGTGGGGTCCTGTCCTGCGAACAGGTCCCGCCGGTAGGAGTGCGGGGCCGTCAGGTGGCTCACGTGGGGCAGGTGCGGCCCTTGACCCTCGAGCAGCGAGCCGATGCCGGTCGCGGTGCCGCCGCCGTAGGTGAGGCCGTGGTAGGCACCTCGACGCGACAGGATCCACGTGCGGTCGTGGTCGCCGCGGCGGTGGTGGTAGAGGCGGGCGGCCTTGATGGCTGCGTCGTTGCCCTCGGATCCGCCCGAAGTGAAGTGCACCGCCGACATGTTGGCCGGCGCGATCGACAGAAGCCGATCAGCCAGTTCCACGGCGCGGTCGTGGGTGAAGTCCCAGAAGCAGGTAGAGTATTCGAGTCGCTGCATTTGGGCGGCGGCGACCTCGGCCATGTCGCGGCGGCCATGTCCGATCTGGGCCAGCCACAGACCGCCGGATCCGTCGAGGTACGTGGTGCCGTCGGCGCCGGTAAGGGTGCATCCGTGGCCCTCGACAATGACCACGCGCTGGAGATGATCGGCTGAGAGCTGCGGATGTATGAGGGTTCGGATGTCAGCCTGGATCATCTCGTCGGGGGCTAAGCCGATCAGGTTCATGAGTCCATCCCTCGTTTCGTCTGGGTGACCGGGCGAAGATCAGGCGTCGGCGTCATTGATCGCCCAGCACAGGTACTTCTCCTCGGTCCAGTCCAGGAAGCCTTCGTGGGAACCTTCTCGCCCGATCCCGGACTGCTTGACTCCGCCGAACGGGGCGGCGGCCGATCCGATCTCGGCGGTGTTGAGGCCAAGCATCCCGGTTTCCAGAGCGTCGGCCAGGCGCCAGGCCCGGTCCGCGTTCTGGGTGTAGGCGTAGCCGGCCAGGCCGTGGACCGTGGCGTTGGCGAGAGTGATCGCTTCGGCTTCGTCGGTGAACGGGGTGATGGCCGCGAGCGGGCCGAACGTTTCCTCATTGCAGAGGTCGGCGTCGCTGGGGCAGTCGGTGAGCACGGTGGGGATGACGAAGTTTCCGCCTCGCGGATGCGCGCTGCCGCCAAACCTGAGAGTCGCACCGCGCTGTTGGGCGTTTGCGACGTGGGCGTCGAACTTCGCCACCGCGGCAGCGTCGATGAGGGGCCCGATCGAGGTGGCGGGGTCGAGACCGTCACCCACGACGAGTCGGGAGACCTGCTCGGTAAGGCGCTCGGCGAACTCGGTGTAGACCGCATCGGCAACGAGAATCCGGTTGGCAGAGATGCACGTCTGGCCGGCATTGCGGAACTTGGCCGTGATCAGTCCCTCGACAGCGAGGTCGAGATTGGCGTCGGCGAAGACCAAGAAGGGAGCGTTGCCGCCGAGCTCCAGCGACAGACTTTTGATGGTGGCCGAGGCCTGCGACATCAGCAGTGCACCGATCGCGGTCGACCCGGTGAAGCTGAGCTTGCGGATCTCGGGTCGGGTCGACAGCTCGTGCCCGACCGCCGGGGTGTTGGCCCGGCTGCTGGTCACGATGTTAAGCACTCCCGGCGGGAGTCCGGCACGCTCGGCCAGGCGGGCCAGAGCCAGCGCTGACAGCGGGGTTTGTTCGGCCGGCTTCACCACGAGCGTGTTCCCGGCCGCGAGGGCAGGCGCCACCTTGCGGGTGATCATGGCTGCCGGGAAGTTCCACGGCGTGATAGCAGCACCGATCCCGAATGGCTCCCGGACGGTCAACATCCGCCGGCCGGGCAACGCGCTCGGGATGGTGGTGCCGCCGCTGCGGCGGGCTTCCTCTGCGAACCAGTCCAGGAACGACGCGGCGTAGCCGATCTCGGCGACGGCCTCCCGGATCGGTTTGCCCTGCTCCCGTACGAGAGTGATGGCGAGACCTTCGGCGCTGTCGCGCATCAACTCGGCCCAGTCGCGCAGGATCGTTCCGCGGTCCAGCACCGACATGCGCCGCCATACGGTGAGGGCGTCACCTGCTGCGGACACGGCATCGTCGACATCGGCGACTGACATGTCGGGCACATGGCCGATCGTCTCGCCAGTGGCCGGGTCGGTGACGGCGAACCGGTCGCCGCTGTGCGCCTCTACCCACGCCCCGCCGACGTAAGCGCTCGTCTCGACCTGCGGCACCGCATTCCTGTCGGCATCCTTGAGCCGAGCCGCAACAGGCGCTGATCCGCTGGCCGGAACGTGCGGGCTGTCTGTCTGCATGTGACCTCTCCTGCCTGATCAGTCAGTCGCCGAGCGGGGTGGTCCAGGCGTTGTACCCGTACACCCAGTCCACATCGGTCGGCTCTCGCAGCCAGGAGTTGGCGCGCGAGATGGCCTGGACCTTCGATGTGCGTTCCTTACGGGTGCTCTCGAACCGGCGGAACGCGTCGTTGATGGCCGACGGGTCGTCGATGTCGCGCAGCAGGCGTGACAGCACTGCGCCGTCCTCGATCGCCATCGCCGCACCCTGTGCCATGTACGGGGTCATGGGGTGACAGGCGTCGCCGAGGAGGGTGACGTTGCCCTGGTTCCACGTCGGCAGCGGGTCGCGATCCACCAGCGCCCACTTGTGAACCTCGGGACACGCGGCCAGGACGTGGCGGACCTGGGGATGGAAGTCGGCGAAACTGTTCCGCAGCGTCGTGACATCGCCCTTGGCGCTCCAGGACTCCACGGTGAACCCGGGCTCGGGCTGGCTGGTGACGAAGTACACCTCGCTGCGGTCCGGGCGGGTGTAGTAAATGACCACGTGCCGGTCCGGTCCCCACCACTTCGTGCAGTCATCGATCTCATATCCCTGCAGCAAAGCCGCCGGGAACGTGGTGCGATATGCGATCCGGCCGGTGAAGTTCGCGGCGTCGGAATCGCCGAACAACAGCTCCCTGGCGACGGAGTGCACTCCATCCGCGGCGACAACACCGTCGGCCTCAGCCACCTCGCCGTTGGCGAAGGTGAGCGTGACCCGGTCTCCCTTGTCATCGAGCCCCACCAGCTTGTGACCGAGCTTCAACTGCGAGGGTGGGACCACGCTCGCGAGTGCCTCGTGCAGGTCGGCGCGGTGCGCGAGCAGGTACGGTGCGCCGTAGCGCTGCTCGGCGTCGGCCCCGAAGATCTGGTCGAAACGGACTTCGCCGGTGTCGAAGTCTTTGTTGTTCCAGGACCGTGGGTAAAACGCGCGGGCCCGCATCTCGTCTTCCAGTCCGAATCCGCGCAGCACCTGCATGGCGTTACACCCCACCTGGATCCCGGCGCCAACACGGGCGATGGCGGGCGCTTGTTCGTAGACGGTAACTTTGATGCCGACCGAGCGCAGCGCTATCGCGGTCGCCAGACCACCCATCCCGGCTCCGATGACGGCGATCGACAGGGGTTTGCGTCTCATGCCACTCCTTCGGGTTGGGTTGTTGCCGTCTCGGTCATTGCCAGCTCGGTCGTTGCCCGGGCGGTGGTTTCCTGGGCCGGGATTGCCTGGCCAGTCGTTGCGGCGAGCCGGGTGTGGAAATCCAGGACGATGCCGGCGAACGCCGGTGCGTTGTCCAGGTGCGAGAGGTGCCCCGCGGCGGGGATGACGACGAGTTCCGCATCGGGCAGCCCGTCGGTGATGGCCTCGGACAGGGCACGGGGGGTCTTGGTGTCGTTCTCACCCCATGCCACGACCGCGGGACAGCGCACCTGTGCGAGATCGGCGCGGATGTCGACGCTGAAGCAGGCGCGAACGGCATCGCAGAACACCGCCGCCGGCATCGCCGCCATCTCTTCGGCGACCAGGTTCGAGGCCGGTGGCGGGGTGTCGGTGAATGTGTCAGCGACGTACTGCTCAGCGACATCGACCATTGTCAGGGTGCTCGCCTGATCGACCAGCGACCCGATGCGCGCGGTGGCTACGGCCGGTTCGAGGTGGGCGAAGGTGTCGGCAGCGACGACTCCGGTTACGCGGTCGGGATGTCGTGCCGCGAAGGCCAGCGCCTGGATCCCGCCCAAGGACACCCCGCCGACGACGCAGCGGTTGACGTCGGCGTCGTCGAGGATCCGGGCGAGGTCGTCGGCCCAGGCGGACGGTGACATCGGGCCGGTCTCCGAGCGGCCGTGGCCTCGGCAGTCCGGGGTGAGCAGCCGCAGCCTGCCCCCTAGGGCACGACGGACAGGCTCCCAGGTGCGAGCACTGGTCGCAAGGCTGTGCAGCAGCACGACCGGGTTTCCGGGATCGGGATCGAGGAGGTACGCCAGCCGTGCTCCACCTCCTGCAAACTTCCATCGAGACTTAGACATGCAGTCCATATATTAGTTATATTTGGAACGGCTTTCCAAGTCAATCTCTTTTGATCATCATCCTGTCGCCAGGTGTGGAGTTCTGGAGTGGCTGTGTCGGGCCCTGTATAGGGTGGGAGACCCCTGGTGAACGTGTGGAGGTGCTCGTGAGTCCTCGTGGAGCCAAGAAATCGAGCGGATTGGCCGCCGACCTACCGGTGACGGCTCGTGCCGCTCGCGCTGGCGCCACTGGCGGTGGCGCCGTTCGCACGGGCGCGGGTGTCACCGACCCGGCTGGGAGTGGGCTTGCTGGTGGGGTGCATGTCGACCGGGCTCTCGACGTGCTGGAGTGGCTCGCCCAGGCATCGCGCGATCAGGGGCGACAGCTGTCCGACGTCGCGACTGGTGTCGAGCACCCGAAGGCCAGCGTGCACCGCGCGCTGGCGATCCTGCGGCGCCGCGGCTACGTGCTGCAAGACGACCACGGCAACTACGCCCTGGGCATCAAGTGTCACGAGCTGGGGCAGTACTGGACGGTGGGATTCGATCTGCGGTTCCACGCCCGCCCGGTTCTTGAGGCGCTGAACCAGACGTCGCTGGAGACGGTGCATCTCGCTGTCTACGATCAGGGGGATGTCGTCTACGTCGACAAGCTGGAGAGCCTGCACCAGGTGGTCGTCCGCCCCGACATCGGCAACCGGGCTCCGGCGGTGATCGTGGCGACGGGGCTGGCCCTGCTGGCCTTCCAGCCCGAGCTGGAAATCAAGGCCCAGTTGACCCGGCCACTGCCCGCCTACACCGAGCAGACACCGCAACAGCCGGATGAGATCGCCGCCATATTGGCCGAGGTCCGCCGTGACGGGTACGCGGTCAACCGGGAGACCTACCGGCGCGGTGTGTGCGGGGTGGCGGCCCCGATCCGCGACACCACCGGCGCCGTCGTGGCCAGCATCGGCCTCGTTGGACCGAGCCACCGATTCACAGCGCAGCACATCGCCGCGCTGCGCAAGCAGGTCGTGGCCTCCGCCGTGGAGATCAGCATGCTGCTCGGTGGCCCCGACCGCCTCGTCACCAGCAGTGAGCAGCCGTCGCGCTAGCGGCAAGGGTACGAGTGGGGTGCGGTACCAGCGCCGGGACTGATCAATTGCGCCCGGGCGCGCCACCCACGTCGGCAAGTACTGTCGCCGCGGCGTTGTGGCCCGATGCTCCCGACACGCTGCCGCCGGGGTGTGTACCGGCCCCGCACAGGTAGAGCGACGGGATGGGGGTTCGGTATCCCCACCCGGGCAGGGGCCGGCGGCTGAACAATTGAGTGGGGACGAGATCGATGTGGTTGATGTTTCCCTCTGTCAACCCGAGTCGGTTTTCCAGGTCCGCCGGCGTGACCAACCGGCTGTCCAGGACTGTGTCGAGGGTGCCCGGCAGGTGCTGCTCGACGATGTCGAGCAAGTGTGATGTCGTTGCCGAACGCAGCTGATCCCACGAACCATTACGGGGAGCGCCAGGTGCGTACTGGACCCAGATCGACATGAGGTGACGCCCGTGTCCCTGCGCCGTGGGGTCATACAGCGTTGGTGTTTCGAGATGCAGTATCGGCATTTGTGGGACATGGCCGTCGCAGGCCTCGGCATAGGCCCGGCCGTACTGATCCAGCGAGGAAGCGATCGTGATGTAGCCCGGTCTGTCGGGTCTTCTGTCGGGCTCGAGGATGGCGTTCACGCTCGGCGGGCGATCGAGGAGGCAGTGCAGGGTCAGTGTCGACACCGACGTCTGCAATCTCTCCACGTCGGCGAGCACACCATCCGGAGCGTCGGCAGCATCGATGAGTCGCGACATCGTGGTCTTCGGGTCGGCGTTGGAGATCACGACATCGCAGCGGATCTCCGAGCCGTCATCGAGCCGCACACCCCACACACCCGCACCGTCACTGCCGTCAACGAGTATTCGATCGACGCACTTCGCCGTGCGGATGGCGGCTCCATGATGCAGCGCGGCCTCGGCCAGGGCGGTGGTCAACTTACCCATGCCCCCCTCGATGACAGCTGCACCGCCCAGCGAGGCCTTGGCCCGGCCATGTGCTGTCAGGAGCGCAGTACCTGCCGCCCAGGGAAACCCGAAGTCGCTCAACGTGGCCATCGCGGCATGAACTCGTGGATCGGTGAAGAACCTGCCGCACACCTCGGACAGCGAAATCGTGGTGAGTTCCTCCCACAAGGCGCGATCCCCGACCATGTCGGCATGCGCGGCGAGACCCTCCGGCGACGGCGGGTCGGTCAGCATGAACGGCCGCAGCAGAGCCCTGGCCCGCTGCCAGTAGGCGTCGAACTCCCCCAGTCGTAGCGCGTCCGCCCCGGAAATCCGGGCGATCTCCTTGGCGGTGCGCTGCCGGTCCGACCAATTCACGACGGCCTCACCGGCCCCGACCGAGTGGATGGTCGGATCGATCATCGACCACCTCACACCCCGCCGGCGCAGATCAAGATCATCAATGATCTTCGGTTCAAAGGCCCACAAGGTCGAGGAGTACGTCGATCCGCGGACGCCGGGGAAGATCTCGCTGGTCCGGCACGCACCACCGATCTCGGTGTCGCGCTCGAGGACAGTGACCTGCAGTCCTGCCCGCGCGAGGTATGCCGCGGCGACCAGCCCGTTGTGGCCGCTGCCGATCACGACCACCCGCGGCGGCGATGCAGCTGCTGCTGAGTTCACCCAGCCCCCGATTCCGAAAAATCCGACTCCGAGGGCGAGCCGCCCTGGTGGACGGCCACCCGTGGTTCGAGCGGCTCCACACCGACGATCTCCTGCCATGCGTCGAAGCCGACCTGAAACGCCACGATGCCGGCTTCGGGCAGCGCGATCTCGATCGCTTCCAGGATCTCCTGCGGGGACACCCCCAGGTCCAGTGCCACACGGATGTGACTCTGAATATGGCCCTTCGCCGCCCGCATCACCGTCAGGCTCACGATGAAGATCAGCTCCTTCGTGCGCCGGTCGAGCAAGCGCTGATCCAGGTAAGCGGCCGACACCATGTGGTTAGCGGCCTCAAGAACTGCAAAGTCCGCTCGGGCCATCTTCTTGTGGTAGTCGAGCACATACCCGCGGGCCCGGACCATGTCGTCGATGTAGAGCTGTGCGGGCGACTCGCCGCCCGGGTCAACGGTCATCGTCTCGTTCCCTTCGAGACTGTCTCAGCAACTCGCTCCTTGATCCAACCGCCTCTTGCCGTATCTGGAATCACAATCCAAACTTACATGCGATTGGGAGTCCATGTCTAGATAAACTGGCGCGATGGAACGCCCCTAGTAAGTTGGAGACCTCTCTGTTGCCGACGGCTTGACACAGAGAGGTGCCAACTTGCGGGCGGGAAGCGCCACCCGAGCCCACAACGCCCGTCCGCCCCATCTGCAAACGCGGCAACTCACTACTCAAGACCACCCTTCAAAGCCCTGCGCAACATCAGCCTCTACCCCTGGACCATCAGCCGGACATCGCCGCAGTCCTCTTGATCCTGCACATCGAACACGACCGCACCACATGATCACCCAACGCCAACGGCAACGACCGTCACGGGTGGGTCTGTCCAGTTAACGACTGACCTTGGTTGCTGGCAGTCAGTGTGTGGCCGGGATCAGCCGGCCTTCGAAGGCGATCTGGAATGCGTTCAGAGGTGCCTTCCAGTGCATGGTCCACCGGCGGCAGCCGGTGCCGGTGGGGTCGAGGCTCATCAGCGCGAGGTAGACGCATTTGAGCGCGGCCATCGTCGCGAAGTACCAGGCCGAGTACCGCGGCCTGGTCCAGTACTACCTACCGCAGCCACCCCCGGACACCGCCTGGTCGGTGACATCACCTCCCTGCCCACCACCGAAGGCTGGCTCTACCTCGCCACCGTCATCGACCTGTTCAACCGCGAAGTCATCGGCCACGCCATGGCCGAGCACATGCGCGCCGAACTCGTCTGCGACGCCATCGAACTCGCCCACCACCGCAGCCTGACCCGACCCGGCGCGGTCTTCCACTCCGACCGCGGCAGCCAAGTCGAGTGCGAACGGCCACCACGCAGCTCAGCGGACCACTCTTCCACATCAGCCGGCGTCCACTGCCACGGGTACGAGCCGACGAACCGCGCGAACCGGCGAACCGCATCTACCCGTTGCTTACGCGTCGACGCGGCCAGCAGTCGGCTCGCCTGCTGGCGGTCCCATCCGGTCAGCATCGCCGCGAACATCGCCTCGGCCGGATCCAGGTGCCGCACCGCGCCCCGGTCCCCGAGAACGAGATGCGCCGCACCTGCGACATCGACCACACGAACGGCCACCACGACGCCCTTCATCAGGAGACGGAATCCTTCTTCTAATGAAAGAATACTAAGTGGACACACAGATGATCCATCGACCAAAGCCGTCACGGTAAGGTCTCATCGTCGACAGAGTTCCCGCTGGTGACAGCTTTGCCGACCGTTGGACAACGGCCCGAATCCATCATCAGATGAAACTTTTGTCAAAATTAGTACATGCTGATGTGGACGTGGTTGGTGTGCCAGCCGGAGGGGTCGTCGCCTCCGTATGGGTTGTTGTAGGCGTGCCGGCATTGGCAGACTCGCTATGACTGGCGGCGGGTGGAGAAACTCCTCAATTCCCACAACCACTCCAAGACCGAAATCGACGGCCTGGACATCACCTTCCTACATATCCGCTCACCGCACGGGGATGCTGTCCCTCTGCTCATGAGTTCGGGTTCTTCCGAACCCTCGTGCTGGAGCAGGAGGACGCTGAACCCGCCCAACAGCTCGCCAGTGAGCAAGAGTATCTCGGGAACGACTTCTTCCCTCGGCTGCCGATGGTCCGCGACGTGCTGGCCGCTGAGATGCCGTGGAGCCCCCGGTTCGAGCTGATCTTCGACGACAATGCCCCGGGCGCCTTCTCGCGCCGCGCTCTGTGCCGCGACTGGCAGGACGACGGCATCAGGTTCGACCAGGTCGCCGTGGATTTCGCCCCCGACAGCACTTCGGAGGTCGAGCTCGGCGGGGGCTACGACGTGCCGTCGTTCGAGTTCGCTGCCCGATTCGGACTACGCCAGTTACCCGGCACCGTGGACCTCGTGAGCCTGGACGGCCGACGTGCCTCCGCCACCTTCCGTGCGGACAAACCCTGGCGCGGCCACCTACTCTTTCTGCGCCGCGATCTTGTCGAGGACTTCGCCGATGATCGCCGGATCATGCAGGTGGCTTGGGGCGAGCGCCAGGTGGCCACCGATTGGAACTCTGTTCCTTCCTGGATGCGCGCGGCGTACCGCAGCTACGCCCATGTATGGCGGAACATCCGAATGCTTGGATCGGATTAGCACTGCGAATTGAGCCATCCGGACGTCCGGATAGTCAGACGTACACTCATGCCGATTATCGGTCATTCGGGAACGCAGCGCCGCCAACCGTCAGCACGATAACCTGTTCCACTTTCGCGCCGCAGCGGGCAGCCCACGATTGGTAACGCGATGGCCACGCACCCCGGCAAGCAACAGGGGCTCGAGCGAAGCTGAGGGCGAACCATCTGAAGGTGCGCCTAGTAGCGCCCAGACTTGATCACGAGTAACGCCAAAATGCCGTCTAACTCAGTCATATTGATCATGAAATGCGGTCAACATGTGCGTTCAGAGTCTACGAACAAGTGCAGTCAAGAATCGCGGACATAATCACGCCACAAACCAGCTCCTCGGCAGGTACACCACCGTCGATTATCGAAGAACTGCCATTTACAGACAGAACCGGGCGTGGTTCGACCTACAGATCATAAGTTGAGGTCAATGGGTCAGGGTCTGAATCCTTGCCCAGCACCGCAGCCAGCCGGTCAAGCACGGTAAAGGCGACCTTCGGATGAGCGATGAAGGCTGCGGGCTCAACCCAGCGTGTGACAAGCAGCGGAACGACGCGCCACGGAAGATCGTCTTCTACCCCGCACGCTTTGGCTGCTTGTCGGGCGTGCTCGCCGATCACATCAGCCTTTGACAGCAGTTTGGCGACGTGCCCGTCGCCCTTAACGAAGCTCCTGATGTGCCGGAACAGCGCAGGTGGCGAGTGTGCTGCTTGCGGATCCTTGATCTCGCACACCCACAGGCGGCGATGTTCGACGTCGGCCACCAACAGATCGATTTCGCCATCATCCGCCGGGATGCCCGCTCTCGCCAATTCTCCCTGGGTGAAACGAAACCGGCGAGGTAGTCCGAGGTTGTTGACGACCGACAGAACTTCGTCCTCGAGTTCGTTGTTCTGCTGTTGTCGTCGGCGCTGCATGAGGTTGAGCAGGTGTTGAGGTAATGCGCGCAGGGGAGGAAGGCGACTGTCCATCAGGTAGGTGACGTACGCGGTAAGGCCCGCATGGGCGATCCAGGGACCAACCAACACCACACCGTTGACCATGGGCAGGGGCCGAAGCGGCAATCGATCAGGTCGATCTTCCAGGTCAGCGACCTGCTCAGCGCTCAAGGGTTCCAGAGTCTCGCGGTTAAGTGTCAGCGTTTCGAGAGCGGCGTTCACTTCGGTTTCGGGTAGCCGACTCCAGGCCGTTGCGTCGGCCACCAACGCTCCCGGCTCTACTCGGGCCAGCCCGTCGTTACCGACAGGCCAGGCTTGTGCCGTGTGCAGGACGGCTCGGATGGCGTCCAGGCCGGTGCCTGTCGCGCCACGCAACCCATCGTCGGCTTGGCGGAGGATCTCGTCGGCGATGTCGTGAAATGACGCGAACGGCTGCGGCGATCGCGCTGTCACGTCTATGGGCATCCGCTGTCTGTGTTCCGGCTCGGCGGCGGGGCCTGCGGCACGCGCCAGGGCAACCTGCTGGTCACGGCGAGCGCGTGAGTACGCGTCGTGATCGAAGCCCTGGCTGGCGAGATCGGCGTCGACATCATTCGGTTCGTCGGTGAAGGCGAATACTCCGTCGGCGACGAGAACCGCGAAGTCCGACAGATGCTGGTCGGCAGTGCGGATGCGTGTCGCGGTACTCAGCACGAGATCAGCCAGCGCTACAAGGTCGGCGACATCGAGGACGTCTGCGTCTCGATCCCCGTCTTGGGAGTAGGCCAGGAGGTACTCGAGCAGGACTTCGAGCGGACGCGTCACTGCCGCGCCTTCCTCGGCTGCGAGTGCGTGCTCGATCCAGTTGTCTGCGAACGGGCCGGCGAGCGAGCGGGCGATAGTGGTCTGCTCCACGAATCGCGTTGCATAGGCGGCGTTGAGCCGGCGTAGAACCTCATCCACAAGGCTCGGACGGTAGGTACGGGTTCGAGCGACGAGGGCATCTTCCAGCGCCGGCAACAGGTGCTCCCGGCATACCTGGACAGCGGATTCGCCGGTGTAACTACCGGACGGTATGCCGTGCTGACGCACGGTCCGTGCCACAGCCTCGATTGCCCGCATCCTCATGTGAGGACCGCGTGGCAGCGCATCCGGCTCAGGCAGGGCCGGAGTATCGGACTCGACGAATGCCACGGTCGTTACTGGCAGGCAGGAGTCCCACGCAGCGGAAAACTCTTCGCGGGAGAGGCCGGGTGCGTCGCCGCGGGCTTGCCGCAACCGTGCTACGGCCTCGTACAGTGCAAAGCCGAGTGCACTGTGCCCCTCCAGGCCGTCGCCCTGAAACAGTGACATCGCCTCCGGGACAATGCCGATCTCGATGACAGCACGATCCGCAGACACCCCGACGCGATACGGAACGCCTGCGATTTCTTGATCGTGCTCCGATGCCGCCTCGGGCAGCAGACGAAGTACCAGGCTGAGCGGAACGCGGTCACCTAAGTTCAGGTGCGACGAGATTGCCGCGGCGCGACCTACCGTGACACGTACCCCGTCGGCGAATCCGAACAGCGCATCCGGGCTCAGGCCAAGTTTTTCGGCCTCGCCGAGGAATGCGTAGATCACGATGCCCGGATCTCGGCGTACCAACAAGGCGATGCCGTCTCCGCGATCGAACAGGTCTGCCTCATCGCCGTCCTGGCTCAGTCGCGCGACCGGCCACCCGACGGAGGCAGGTACGGCCGCGTCGGACAAGAGCTGCTCAATCGGTTCCCAAGCCGCGGCTCGCGCCCACGGCAGATCGTCGGGTTGGTCGTATCGCTCCTCCCAGACGCCATCGAAGTCAACGGGTGGGACGAGGTAGCCGCGCTGTCGCCACACCGACCACGCATCCAGGACGTCATCTAGGAAGAGCGGAGCCTTCGAGTCTGGCCGATAGAGGTCGTCCAGGAAGCAGGCGAGCAGAATCTGATCACCCTGGGCGTCCGAAAGGATCTCGACAAGTTCCTCGACGTGCAGCCGGACCGTATCGGTGATCTGTTGAGCGGCGAGCACGGCCGGCCCGCCGTAGATCACGAGCCGCACAGGCGGCCGAACCTTCTCAGGTCGACCTGCAGATTCCCGTGCCCAGCGGTAGTCCGTCCAATACAGGGCGAGTCCCAGATCACCCGAGCCCAGGCCGCTCACGATCACCGTCGCGTGCCGCGGTCCCTGCACCACTTCTGGATCCAGCAGCCGACCGCGAACCTGCTCAGTGCGTCGCCGCGCCTCACCCCGGACGACGGCGGATACCGGTTCGTCTGGAGGCATCACCCACCGGGCCTGGATCGATGAGGCGGCATCATCGACCGCCTCCTCGGTCAACTCCACGGTCGTGTGACCCGTAAGTACCCGAACAGCCCGCCGCTGAACGACCGCGTTAAGCCGATGATGGGACAACGCCGACTCCGCCGCCTGGTCGGCCAACTCCTGGGTCGCCGCCGCCAACGTCGCCATGGTCATCGCTGCTGGCACAGACACGCTTCGGGAGCCGCCGTCGACCACCAGAGTCGGCCCCAATGCCGGCTCAGTCGGCCGAGACGCCACTTTGATCGCGGATGCTGGACGGGTCAACCACGTCAATGCCGCTGCGGCCCGCGCTGGGTAGCCGCACTCCGTAACCAACACCTCCGGACCAACGGCCATCCTGTCCCGCACGACCGCAATTTCCGCCTCGCTGACGACCGGCTCGGCCACTTCCCAGAAAGCAGGCCCGTCAGGCCGCGCCTCGGGCCACGCAGGGGCGAGGGCCGAGATCAGCATGTCGGCATGCCCGAGGACCACTTCCATCACATCGGCCAACCCGAACCCGCGAACCGGCACCAACACCGGATCAATCGCCGCTGCAGTCATCGACATTGACCGGAGAAACACCTGTGGATGAACGTGGTCACCTGGATGCACCCGCAGCCGACGACCAGCGATCTCATGTCGAACCATCGCCCGCGCGTCCACCGCCGCGAAGTAACCGCGGGAGACCCGATCGGGCGCCGCCCGAACCGCCTGCTCCACAAAGCCGACGAGATCGGACGACGTCGCCTCTACGCTGCCGCGGGGTGGTAGGCGAACGGCACGCGCCCACAACAGCAGCAGCTGGCGCTCCCACAAACGACAGACCGGAGAGTCGACGGCCGCACCCAACAGCGCCAACACGGACTCGGCGTCGTAGTTCGCCAGAACACGATCAATCAGACGCCAACGTACGCTGCCGCCCCGCGGTACCACGCCTGTACGCCTGCCGGATTGGCCTCGTCGCGCCGCCCCCTCGACCATTTGACCGTCCCAGCTAGATCTCGCTGCGTTCCGGATGGAGATCCTAGGCCGTTGGCCCCCGCGTGCCCGCCGCGCGACTCATCATCAGCCTCGTACCAGCCGGATGCGATCGCGCGGAGATCGGCGAACCGTCGCGCCTCGGCCCCGACTTGACCATCGACGTCCCAGACCATGAGGTCTGCGTACTCCACCGTGTCGTAGACATCGCCGAGTCCGGCGAGACGTTCAGCACGCTCCTCACGCGCTCGCGGGAACGTTTTCCGAGCGAACAAGAGCTACCAGAGCCCGCGATGTCCGGGCACCGACCCGAAGCTGTTTCCGGAGCGTCTCCGCAGAGACCGGACGACGAAAACGTCGCCAGTGGTCGGCGTCTGCCTGCCGAGCCCGCTGCACGAGCTCCTCGTCGAGATCACCAACCCAGCTTGGAAACGGCCCTTCAACATACTGGTGACACAGCGTCGCGGGCCCCTCTGCCTCTTCCGGACCGCCCTTCGTCGAGTCTGCTGACGAAGATTGGGACAGCGCCTCTGACCCGAGATCAGTGTTCGTGGCACTCAGCGCGCGAAGGAGGCCGGGCCCTGCTTCGCATACCCCGACAAGCAGGAGTGGGCCAACAGAGTCGAACGCGGCCTTACCCCATTGACCAGCGAAAACCGGATCGGCGACGTTCAACAGCAGGGTCACCACGCTCACCGCCAACAGCAGACGTCGCGCCGGCCGCAACACCTCCTCGCCGGCCCCGGACAGCGCCAGGTGCCGCGTACCGACGAGCAACCCCAGCACCGTCAAGTCAACAGCAGGCGCCACCAGCGGAGCCACGAACACCGGCACCTGGAGCTTCAACGCCAGATTGAGGACGTTCCCAAACCCGAAGAAGAATGTGAGCCCGATGACCAAACCCATCGTGACCGTAACAAACCGGGCAACCGTCTGCGAACTGGCGCTCATGCCGGGCCCCCGCCTGAGCCCGGAAGCTCGAAGCTCGAAGCTCGCCTCGATCACCAACGTGCCGACGAAAAGTCCCTGGTCAGCCCCGTTCCCATCCGTTGGTAGTCCTGCCGAGGATTCAAACCTGCGGCAGTTCGACGCTGGCGATGGTTTGTGCAGTGCCCCCGACGGGAATCGAACCCGCACTGTGTCGATTTCCAGGCGATCTTGGACAGCCTTTGCGGTTGCCTGCTGATACCTACGACTAGCTGCGCGAACAGCGCAAACAGTGGCCTCGTCGGTTCCGTCGCTTACCGTCACATGACAACCATTATGGGGCGTAAATGGGGCAGTTGATCTTCCCTGCGCCGTCACGGTTAACCGTCGGCGCGGGAGACTTGCCCTACCCAATCCAGGTCACGTCCAGTACGTCGACCCGGTCTAGATCGTCGAGCACGAGGTAGGTGATGAGGCCACGCCCCTCGCCGAAGTCGAACTGCCGCATCGGGCTGTCTGGTTTCGCCTCGTTGTACGCCGGGCCGTTCCACGGGGTCAGTTCGAGGACGCCCATCGCGTCGGCCAACAAGGACAGCGCCTCAGTGGGAAGCGCGTCGATCTGAGCATGAACTTGAGGGGTCCGTGAGGATGCGGTAGGCCACAGGGTCAGATGCCCAGCTCCGCGCGAAGCTGGTTCCACTCCACGGCCCCCTCGGGCGGCTGACCGGTCTCCATCGTCCGCTGCGCCTGTTCCAGCATCCGACGATGCCCCGCAGGGTTCACCAGTGTCATACGAGCGATACGCCGCCAGTTGGCCAGCATCGAGTGCAGCGCTTCCAGGCTCAGCGTCTCCGCCGCCAGTCGAAGCGCTCGCTGGTACGCCTCGTCGAACTCCCCGACCTCCTCGGGCAGCAGAGCAGCGCGGATGTCCCGGGGCGAGTCGAGTCGCTCCCGGTAAGGGCCCGGGCCGTGGTTCGCAGCGGCGGCAGTCACGCCTCCACGGTAGCCCGTGCGTGACGACGTCGTACTCATCGGCTGAGCGCGCGTCCCCTTGACCTTATTCGGGTGTTCGGTGATCAGCGACGGAGCGATCACATGGCCGCTGACCTGCGGCTGGGATACTCGTCGATCGTCGTCACTTGCCATGCCCCGTCTCGGCCGAGAACGCGGCGGCTCTCGAAGACCTCTTGTGAGGGTTCCGGCCAAAGTGGGGCGTAAATGGGGCCGATGATCTTGAGCAGCATCCGCCACAACCCGCTGGCCAGCGGAAACAGTGCCCCCGACGGGAATCGAACCCGCACTTGATCGATTTTAAGTCGACTGCCTCTGCCGGTTGGGCTACGGGGGCACCGCTGAGCATAATGCGGTGCCCGCCGCCTCAGGACTTCGACGCCCTGGCGAACTCTTCCTTCGGATTGTTGATCTGCCCGAGCGACACGACTTCGCGCCGGAACAAGCCGCCGAGTAGCCAGTCCAGCAGGATGCGGATCTTCCGGTTGACCGTGGGCATCGCCTTGAGGTGATAGGCGCGGTGGAACAGCCACGCCGGGAAGCCCTTGATCTTCAAGTTCAGCGCGTCGGCGACACCCTTGTGCAGGCCCAGACCGGCCACGGCGCCCAGGTTCTTGTGGTAGTAGTCCTTCGGCTGCCCGCCCCGCAGCACGCGGATGATGTTCGCCGCAAGCACGCGCGCCTGGCGGACCGCATGCTGGGCGTTCGGCGGTGTGGTGGCCGTCGGGTCCTGCTCGGTGCGCGACAGGTCCGGCACCGCGGCGTTGTCACCGGCGGTCCAGACATCCGGGTGCCCCACGACCTGCAGCGACGCCGTCGCCTCGACACGGCCGCGCTTGTCGATCGGCAGATCGGAATTGGCGAGCACCGGGTTGGCCTTCACCCCGGCGGTCCAGATGATCGTGTCGCTGTCGAACTCCGTCCCGTCCGACAGCACGACATGCCCGTTCTCGAACGACTTCGCCGCGGTGGACAGGAAAACCTCGATCCCGCGCCGCTCCAGCTGCTCGACCGTCCACACGCCGAGGGTTTCGCGCACCTCGGGCAGGATCCGGCCGGCTGCCTCGACGAGCACCCACCGGATATCCTCCGGCTCGATGTTCTCGTAGTACCGCGTCGCGAAGCGGCTCATGTCCTCGAGTTCGGCCAGCGCCTCGATACCCGCGAACCCACCGCCGACGACGGTGAACGTCAGCAGCCGCTTACGCAGCTCCGGGTCCAGCGTGCTGGACGCCTCGTCGAGCTTCGTCAGCACGTGGTTACGCAGGTAGATGGCCTCACCGATGGTCTTGATCCCGATGCCCTGCTCCGCCAGCCCGGGAATCGGCAGCAGCCGCGGGACCGCGCCGAGCGCGACCACGAGCACGTCGTAGTTCAGCTGCTCGATATGCCCGTCCGCGGCCTCGACGGTGATCGACTTGCGATCGTGCTCGATCTTGTTGACGCGAGCAGTGAGCACATGGCATCGCTTGAGCACCCGCCGCAGCGGGACGACCACGTGCCGCGGCTCGATGGCGCCGGCCGCCGCCTCCGGGAGGAAGGGCTGGTACGTCATGTGTGGCTGGGGGTCCACAATCGTGACGGACGCTTCGTTCGCGCGAAGCTTCTTCTGCAGCCCCAACGCGGTGTAGAGCCCGACGTAACCACCGCCCAGGATCAAAATCCGGGTCGGTTCCGACTTCACTGCGGCCATAGCACCATCCTCCCACCCTCTTCACCCCGACGCTCGCGCACCCCGACCTGCTGTGACGAGGGTCGCCGTCCCAGCACGAAACGATTCAGATCGGGCGCGGCAGGCCCGCCACGTCCCGTGCTCGCGCCAGCACGTCACGCAGCATCGCCGGCGTCAAGCGGCCGGTGAAGGTGTTCTGCTGCGAGACGTGATAGCAGCCCAGCAGGTGCAACTCGCCGAGCATGAACTCGGCCCCGTGACCGAACTTCGGCACCGGCCGCGGCAGCGACCAGCCGTGCGCGAGCACCGGCAGCAGGGCCTGCCAGCCGAACGCGCCGAGCACCACGATCGCCCGCAACGTCGGTTTCAGCAGCTCGAGTTCCCGTTCCAGCCACGGTCGGCACGCGTCGCGTTCGGCCGGGGTCGGTTTGTTGGCGGGCGGAGCGCAGTGCACGGGCGCTGTGATCCGGGTGCCGTACAGCTCCAGTCCGTCACCGCGCCGCACTGAGTTCGGCTGCGACGCCAGCCCGACGTCATACAGGGCTTGAAAAAGCACGTCCCCGGACCGGTCGCCGGTGAACATGCGGCCGGTCCGGTTTCCGCCGTGCGCGGCAGGCGCCAGCCCCACGATCGCCAGCGACGCGTCGGCCGGGCCGATGCCGGGAACCGGTCGGCCCCAGTACGTTTCGTTCGCATACGCCGCCCGCTTCGTTCTGGCGACCTCTTCCCGCCAGGCGACCAGGCGCGGGCACCGCCGGCACTCACTGACCGCCTCGTCGAGTTCCGCGACCGTGGCGCATCTCATCCTGCTCACCTCTCCACAGTAAGTTGGCCCCATGCCCGAGACCCCCGAAGAGGAGACCTCCGACACGAAGGCTCCCGAGCCGAGCGACGAGCTGGTCACGACCCAGCACACGCTCACCGTCAAACGCCGCAAGCTCGCCTACACCGTCCGCACCGGGCGAATCGTGCTGCGCAAGGAGGTGCTCACCGACGGCAAGTTCGAAGGCCACCAGGCCAAGGCCGAGGTGTTCCTCACCGCCTACACCCTCGACGGCGCCGAACCGGGCGAGCGACCGGTCACGTTCGCGTTCAACGGCGGGCCGGGATCCGCGAGCGTGTGGCTGCACATGGGCCTGCTCGGGCCGCGGCGCGTGGTGTCCGGTGACGTCGACGCGCCCGAACCGCCGCCGTATCGGCTGGCCGACAATCCGGAAACCCTGCTGGCACAGAGCGATCTGGTCTTCATCGACCCGGTCTCGACGGGCTACTCACGTGCCGCGGCGGGCGAGAAACCCAAGGAATACTTAGGTTTCACGCCGGATATCGAGTCGGTCGGCGAGATCATCCGGTTGTGGACCTCGCGCAACGGGCGCTGGCTATCCCCGAAGTTCCTCGCCGGGGAGTCCTACGGCACGCTGCGCGCCGCGGCGCTGGCCGCGCATCTACAGGAACGCCACGGGATGTACCTCAACGGCCTCATGCTGATCAGCAGCGTGCTCGACATGGGCACGATCCTGTTCACCGAAGGCAATGACAAGCCGTTCCCGTTCTACGTCCCGACTTACGCCGCGATCGCGCACTACCACGGGTTGCACGGCGACCGCCCGCTCGACGACGTCCTCGCCGACGCCGAGGAGTTCGCGGCGCGCGAGCTGCCGTACGCGCTGGAGCGTGGCGCCCGGCTGCCTGACGAGGAACGCGCCGCCGCCGTGCAGACGCTCGCGTCGCTCACCGGACTCGAAGAGTCCTATGTGGACAGGGTGAACCTGCGTATCGAGCATTTGCGGTTCTTCACCGAGTTGCTGCGGGACCGTGGTCTGACGACGGGCCGCATGGACGGCCGGTTCACCACGTGGGAACCGGACGGCGGCCGCGAGCGGATGAGTGACGACGCCTCGATTTCCCGGATCATCGGTGCCTATTCCGCCACGTTCAACCATTATGTGCGCACCGAACTCGAATACGAGAACGACCTGCCCTACGAAATCCTTTCCAGCGATGTCATCCGGGAATGGTCGTATTCCGATTTCGAGGGTCGCGCGGTCTCGGCGGTGGACGCACTCGGCTCCGCGATGCGTGCCAATCCGCATCTGAAAGTGCATGTGGCGCTTGGCTACTACGACGGGGCCACGCCGTACTTCGCGGCCGAGCACGTGCTGGCACGCCTGCAGATTCCCGAAGAATTGCGGGAGAACATCGAATCAGCGTACTACCCCGCCGGACATATGATGTACGTCCACGAGCCTTCACGCGTCCAGCAGTCGAAGGATCTCGCGGCGTTCGTCGCCTCGGCCAGTAATCGCTAACGCATTCCCTTTTCGTCGACGGTGAGCTGCCCCTGCGGGCCGCCACCGCCGCAGTCGGGACCGTTGGGATAGCGGATTTCCGGCGCGACAGTGGCGGTCTGGCCGGCGAAGATCACCTGCACCGGCGCGGCGGGAAGACCGGGGATCATCGCGAACCCGGTCTTCCCGCCGGTCTCCCGCATCCGCGCCATGCACGCATCAGCGGGGCCGGTGCAGGTTGCGCCGGCCGCCACCGTTTCCGAGTTCGACGTCAGTGGATACGTGTGACACGAACCGTTCCAGCAGACGTCCAGACTCGTCACGTCGGTAAACCTCGCGGCAACGGAGGGTGCGAGCCGCACGCCGATCCCGATTGGCGTGCCCATCGCCGGGCATGGCCGCCCGGGAGCGCCGGCCTGAGCCCCACAGGCCGTCAGTACCACCATCAGCATCAGGACGAGTATCCGCATGACTGAAGGACGGCCGGCGCTCCCGGAACGGTTGCGTCAACCTCGGACGTACGGCGCCCCGTGCGTCACGGCGGCGTAGGCGTCGACGGCACCGTTACCGTAGAAACCGTTGAACTCCGGCGTGCCGGCACAGGTCGCGGTGAACGACGCGTCCCGGCCTTCGTCGAGGTAGTCCACCGTCCGCGGGACCGGGCACGCGATCGGCGCGGCGGTCCCTTCGATTACCCGCTGCACCGCGTCCGGGTTCAGCCCGAACCCGCCACGGCTTGCCTTGCCGTACTGGGAAACGATCAGCGCGGCGACACCCGTCGCATGCGGCGTGGCCATCGAAGTCCCTTGCAGGAACTGGTAATAGCCCACCCGGCCGTCCGGCGCGGTGGCCTTCTGCACGCCGATCGCGACCCCGTCCGGCGTCACGTTGCCCGCCGCGTCGATGTTCCCCTCGGCGATCCCGACGTTCTTCGGGTAGGCCGACAGGATCTCGTTTTCGTTGGTGCGGTACCAATCCGTGCCGAACCCGTCCCGGAAATACCCGCCAGGCGCGGAAACCGAGATCTGCTCGGTGCCGTAGTTGGAGTAGTCGGCCTTGGCACCTGAGGGGCCGAACGAGCCGACGCCGATCGTGTGCGGTCCTTCGACCGGCATCGAAAGGCAGCCGGCGTTGTCGATCGTGCGGTCGTGCGTCGAACCGGCCGGGTAGTCCGGGCTCGTCGCGTCCGGCTGCGGCGAACCGAGATCGGTGTGCTCGTTGCCCAGCGCGGCAACCTCGGTGACGCCCTTGCGGTAGGCGTAGTTCAGCGCCCGCGTGACGGCTTCGGTGATGGTGCGCTGTTCGAGCCGCTCGGCCTGCGTGTCGGCCGGGTTGTTCGCGCAGTTGTAGAGCCACGGGTCCACATAGAACGACATGTTCACCACGTCGATGCCCGCGTCCCCGGCGTAGGTCAGCGCGTCCACGGTCGGCTGCAGGAAGAAGAACCCGGAGTCCTGCCCGGCCCGGAGGTTGACGAGGGTGACGCCCGGCGCGACACCGGAAACCCCGAAACCGTTGGCGGCAGCGGCAATCGTGCCCGCGACGTGGGTGCCGTGCCCGTTGTCGTCGTGGTCGGCCGGGTCCACGCAACCGCGGTATTCACACGGTCCGTCGACGACCGCGCCGGTCTCGTCCGCCGGGATGTCGCGGGTGAAGTTGCGGGAGTCGGCGGCGTCGAAATTCGGGGCTATATCAGGATGTGAGCCGTCGATGCCGGTGTCGATGACACCGACCTTGACGCGCTTGTCACCGGGCTGCACCGTGCGTGCGAGGTCCGAGCGCGTGGATTTCAGGCCCCACAACTGGCCGTCGAGCGGGTCCGTGCCGGCGGCGGCGGGCGCCTTCTTCTTGACCGCGCCGCGTTCCTTGGTCACGGCGTCGGGTTTCGCGGTCGCCCTGTCCTTGGGCGCCCGGCCGATCGAGGTGGCCTTGGCCGCTCCGTAGATCGCGCGGTCGGCCGAGACGCGCTCGGTGAATCCGTTGGCCGGTGCGCTCGCGGTGATCAGCCCGACCGCACTGTTGCTGTGCAGCACGGTGCCGCCCGCGTTCCGGATGGCCTGCTCGGCGGCGGCGACACTCTGCCCGGCTGTGGCCAGCACGGTGAATTCCGTCGTCTCACCGGAAAGCTGCGGTTGTGCCATGGCGGACGGTCCGGCGACGACTCCGCCGATCAGCGGCAGCGCCAGCGCGGCAACGAGCAACCTGGATCTTTTCAAGATCAACTCCTCCTCACCCAAAGGTGAGAGGAACCTACCCAAGGTTTCGGTAAAGCGGAATGAAATCCCGACTAAAGTCAGGTGCTCGTTCGGGCAACCTGGGTTCGCTTTCTTAAGCCCGCGCGAGTTGAGCGTTGCGTGCGCGCGAGTTGAGCGTTGCGTGCGCCGGGAACGCGCAACACGCACAACGGGAACGCGCAACTCGCGCGGCGGGAACGCGCAACTCGCGCGGGACTAATCCGCCAGTGACAATGCGATCCCGTCGAGAATGTCGTGCTCGCTGACGATCAGGTCCGTCGGCCCGCCACGCTCTTCGAGTTGCTCGGCGAGCAGCCGCACGATGAGCGCGCCGCCGCCGATGACGTCGACCCGGCCGGGATGGATCACCGGGTTCGCCGCCCTGGTCTCGTGGTTCGAGGCGAGCAGTTCGTCCGACAGCGCGAACAGTTGCGCCTGCGTCAGCCGGGACAGGTGCGTCCGCTCGGAGTCGTACTCCGGGAGCTTCTGCGCGACCGCCGACAGTGTGGTGACCGTGCCGGCGACGCCGATCCACGTCTTCGCCTTCGCCACGTCGACCACGTCGAACGCCTGCCGCAGCACGCCGGTGGCGAACTCGCGGCCGGCGGCGACCTCGCCGGGGGTCGGCGGGTCCGATTTCAGGGCCCGCTCGGTGATCCGCACACACCCGATGTCGACCGACTTCGCCGCGGTCACCGACGCACGCTGACCGTCCCACTCGCCCAGCACCAGTTCCGTCGAACCGCCGCCGATGTCGACCACGAGAAACGGTCCGTCATCGGGATCCTGCTCCCCGACCGCGCCGGTGAACGACAGTCGCGCCTCTTCGTCGCCGCTGATGACCTCGGCTTCGACACCGAGGATTTCCCTTGTCATGGCGAAGAAATCGGCGCGGTTACGGGCGTCACGGGTGGCGGAAGTGGCGACCATGCGCACCCGCTCGGCCCCCTTGCGGCGAGCGGCGATCGTGTAGTCGGCGAGCGCGGCGCGGGCGCGCTCGAGTGCTTCAGGGGCCAGCTGCCCCGTCGCGTCCACCCCCTGCCCGAGCCGCACGATGCGCATCTCGCGGTGCAGATCCCGCAGATCGACGGTGCCGTCGTGGCGGTGCGTCAGCTCGGCGACGAGCAGACGGATGGAGTTCGTTCCACAGTCGATCGCGGCAACTCGGGGCATGCTGGCGAGAGTACTGCGGCGCGCAGCGCCTCCGTTGAGGGCGGTGGTGGGCGAGGGGCTGGCGTTTATGCGCAGTCGCCGGACGGCCAGTCCGGGCGCAGCAGTTCGAGCGTCTCGTCGCCGAACGGGTTCACCCCGGGGCCGCAGGCCAGCGTGTGCGCGAGGTGGACGTGCAGGCATTTGACCCGCCCCGGCATCCCGCCCGCGGTGACCTGGTGTCCGAGCGATTCGATCGCGTCCCGCTCGGCCAGGTACGACTCGTGCGCGCGCTGGTAGGCCGCGGCCAGCTCCTCGTCGACCGCGAGCCGCTCGGTCATTTCCTTCATCACGCCCGACGCTTCGAGCCGCCCGACAAGCGAAGCCAGCCGCGGGCAGGTCAGGTAGTAGAGCGTGGGAAACGGCGTACCGTTCTCGAGCCGCGGACTGGTCTGTACCACTGCGGGGTGCCCGCTGGGGCAGCGTGCCGCGATCGCACGCAGCGCACGCGGCGGGCGGCCGAGCTGCACCGCGATGATCTCGCGGTCGGCGTCGGTCACGGGCTCGAAGGCTTTCTGCACGGACGTCATTGTCGCAAGTGGCCGTTCAGTGCCCGACCGTGGACCACAACCGCTGGTACCAGGCCACGCCGCCGGTGCCGGCCTGCTGCTGGGCGAGCTGCTGCTGACCCTCCGGGGTGTCCTCGGGCAGCTGCACGAGATACGGCGTCTCACCGGGCATCACGTACCGCAGCCGTCGCCGCGCCTCGGCCTGGACCTGCGCCGGGTCGTTGAGCGCCGCCTGCCGGGCACGCAGTTGCTCGACCTCGTCGCGCAGCTGCGCCTGCCGCTGCTCCTGCTGGGAGATCTCGCCCCGCTGGCTCAGGTAGGTCCGCAGCGGCACGGCGAGGGTGAACGCCAGCGCGCACACCACAATCGCGATCACCGCCGCGCGGCGGGTGGTGGACATGCCGAGCACGCGGGTCGCCCCGGCGACCTGTTTCCCGCCGAAACCTCGGCGCAGCCGCGATTTCACCGGCTCGCGCCGCACCCGGCGAGGTCTGCCCTCCGCGCCCGGCGAACCCGCGGCGCGGCGCCCCGGCTGGCCGTCCGCACGACGTTCCGTGCGGCGGCCACGCCGGCTGCGTTCCCTGCCGCGCTGGTTCATCGGCCGTCCGTCAGCTCTCCGTGCTGAACCGCGGGAAGGCCAGGTCACCGGCATAGCGTGCCGCGTCGCCGAGGGCTTCCTCGATGCGCAGCAGCTGGTTGTACTTCGCGACGCGCTCGCTGCGGGCGGGCGCCCCGGTCTTGATCTGGCCGACGCCGGTGGCGACCGCGAGATCGGCGATCGTGGTGTCCTCGGTCTCGCCGGAACGGTGGCTCATCATGCTCTTGTAACCGCAGGAGGTCGCAAGCGCGATCGCGTCGAGAGTCTCCGACAGGGTGCCGATCTGGTTGACCTTGACCAGCAGCGCGTTCGCGGCACCGCGGTCGATGCCCTGTTCGAGGCGGTCGGGGTTGGTGACGAACAGGTCGTCGCCGACGAGTTGCACGCGCTCACCGAGCCGGCGGGTCAGCTCGACCCAGCCGTCCCAGTCGTCCTCGGCCAGCGGGTCCTCAATGGACACCAGCGGGTATGCGTCCACCAGCCCGGCGTAGTACTCGCCCAGCTGCTCGGCGGTGCGCTTGCTGCCTTCGAAGCTGTACGTGCCGTCGGTGAAGAACTCGGTCGCGGCCACGTCGAGCGCCAGCGCCACATCCCGGCCCGGCCGGTAGCCGGCCTTCTCGATCGCAACGGTGATCAGGTCCAGCGCCTCACGGTTGCTGGACAGGCTCGGCGCGAACCCGCCCTCGTCGCCGAGACCGGTGGCCAGGCCACGGCCCTTGAGCACCGACTTGAGCGAGTGGTAGACCTCGACGCCCCAGCGCAGTGCCTCGCGGAAGTTCTCGGCGCCGATCGGCGCGATCATGAACTCCTGGATGTCCACATCGGTGTCGGCGTGCGCGCCACCGTTGAGGATGTTGAGCATCGGCACCGGCAGCACGTGCGCGTTGGGGCCGCCGAGGTAGCGGAACAGCTCCAGCTCGGCGGACTCGGCGGCGGCCTTCGCGACCGCGAGCGAGACGCCCAGCAGCGCGTTCGCGCCGAGACGGGACTTGCCGGGAGTGCCGTCGAGATCGACGAGCTTCTGGTCGACGACGCGCTGCTCGACCGCCTCGATGCCGATCAGCTCCGGGCCGATCTCGTCGAGGACGGCGGCGACCGCACGCTCGACGCCCTTGCCGTTGTAGCGCTTGGCATCGCCGTCACGCAGTTCGACGGCCTCGTGCTCACCGGTGGACGCACCCGACGGGACGGCGGCCCGTGCGAGCGTCCCGTCGTCGAGTGCCACCTCCACCTCGACAGTCGGATTACCGCGCGAATCCAGGATTTCGCGAGCGCCTACCTGCTCGATGACCGCCACTCGTCGCTCCTATGGTTTGTGCCGGGGGCTGACAGGTTCAGCCTAACGGCAGGTCGTGATCACTCGGTGGAGGCTCCGCCCTGATTTCCTGCCACCCCGGCGGCAGCTCGGCGGTGTCGGAAGTCCGTTGCCAGAAGGTCCAGCTGTTACCGCCGACGTCGGCGACAGTGAACACCCGTGCGCCGTAAGGCTGATCCTGTGGCGGGGTGACGTCGGCGTTCTCACCCAGCGCCGCGCACACCCGCTCGTACTGGGCGTCCACGTCGTCGACGTAGACGACGTTCAGCTGGCCGACCGGCCGGTCGACACCTTTGCTGTCCCAGTAGTCCGCGCCGACACCGGCGAGCATGATCTCGGTGTCACCGGCCGCCACCGTGGCCTGGAACACGTGACCGGAGCCGTCGACGTAGCGGACCCGCTCGGCGAAGCCGAACACCCGGATCAGCCACTCGAGCGCGGCGGTCGCGTCGGTGTAGTACAGGTAGGGCGAGAGACCCAGGTACCGAGGTTCGCTCATGGGCGTGTAGTGCACCAGATGGCCGTCCCACCCCGTGATCGCACCCCTGCCGAAAGTGCTCTTTCGGGGGTAACGTCGATCAGACTATGGATGACGAGAACCTCACTTTGGACCATGTCGGCGACAACCGGTTCGAGGCGTTCCGTCAGGCCGAGGCGCTGATCGAAAACAGGCGCCCGCTGGACGCGCTCAAGGCACTGCAACCGGTGCTGGACGCGGAACCGGACAAGCCAAGCGTGCAACTGCTGGCCGGTCGCGCCTACTTCCATTCCGCGCAGCTCAACCATGCCGAGCAGGCGTTCACGCGGGTACTGGAGCTCGATCCGTCTGATCACTACGCCCGGTTCGTACTGGGCCGCACCCTCCAGCGCCTCGGCCGATTGGTCGAGGCGCTCGGTCAATTAAGGATGGCGTGGGCGATGAATCCGGTCCCCGAATACCAGGACGCGCTGTCCGAAGTGAACGCCCGCCTTCGCCTTCAGGAGAACTAGGGTTTCGCCGCCGCGAAGGTGTCGGCGGCGGTCAGTGCGTCCTGCGTGTCCGGCAGGGATTGGGTGTAGCCGAGGATCGTCGTCCACCAGCCGCCCGCGCTGGACAGGTCGGCGCCGGTCGAGCACAGGTAGCGAGCCACGGTGTACGCGGCGTCGGCGGCGTTGTGCGTGTCCGCGGGCTTCGCGTCGTGCACGGCACGGGCGGACCAGCGGTCCCAGATCTGTTGCGGCACCGGCAATGGGCCGGCGCCGACGGCCGCGACCTGCCCGAGTCCGGCGAGCGTGGCCCACGAGAGGTGACAGTTGGGCGCCTCGCCGCGCATGCGCATCTCGGCCCGGCCGTAGGCGGACAGCACGGCGGGGGCGAGCTTGGCCGGCCCGGCGAGCTTGCGGGCCCATGCGTCCAGCTCTGCTTCGTCGGACTGCGTCGGCCGGTCCACCGGCGGGGCAACCGCCGGTTTCGGTGCCGCCGCCGCGGGCGGCGGGGACGGTGGGGCGGGTCCGGCTTGAGCCGGTGGCGGCGTGGTGACCGGCCGGTTCGTGCCGAGCGTGAAGATCAGGACGATGCCGGTCGCGACGATCCCGATGGCGAGCCACAGCGACGATGAGGACCGGCGCGGGGTGACATCCCCTGATGGGGTGGGCTCGACCACCGGATCAGGTTATAGACACCGGGCGGCCCAGGCGGACCGAACGTTGCGAAAAACCGCCGATCACCGCCGTCGGCGGGTGGTGCCGCCGGGATCACATCATTTGTTATGAAGCCGCCCGCCGATGCGCTGACCAGTGCAAACGCGCGTCGCCATGTCCGATTTGACCGGCGCGGACGGCCGCCAGAGCATACTGCCACTAGACATACAGGCAAGCCTTACCTAAAAACATCAGGACGGACCGCACTGAGGAGGCCCTAAGTTGTTGTTCTCGAGCCTGCTCATCGGCTTGCGCGAGGGTCTCGAAGCCGCGCTCGTCGTCAGCATCCTAGTGGCGTTCCTCGTCAAGACGGACCGGCGGGCGGCGCTGCGCTGGGTGTGGCCCGGCATCACGATCGCCGTCCTGCTGTCGATCGGGATCGGCGCGGTCCTCACCTACACCACGGCTCAGCTGTCCTTCGAGCAACAGGAACTGCTGGGCGGCAGCCTCTCGATCGTGGCCGTCGTCTTCGTCACCGCGATGATCTTCTGGATGCGCAAGGCCTCGCGGAGTATCGCCGCCGAGCTGCGCGGGAAGATGGACGAAGCGATCGCGGTCGGTCCGCTCGCGGTGTTCCTGCTGTCGTTCCTCGCGGTCGGCAGGGAAGGCCTGGAAACCGCGGTCTTCTTCTACGCGACGGTGCAAAGCGCCCAGGGCGGCACGACGCAGCCACTCATCGGGTTCGCGATCGGGATCGTGGCCGCGGTGATCATCGCCTACCTCCTCTACCGCGGCGCCGTCCGGTTCGACCTCGGCAAGTTCTTCAAGATCACCGGCGTGCTGCTCGTCTTCGTCGCCGCCGGCGTCCTCGGCTACGGCCTGCACGATCTACAGGAAGCGGCGTTCTTGCCCGGGTTGCACACTTTCGCGTTCGACGCGTCGAGTGCGATCCCCGAAGACTCGTGGTACGGCGCGCTGCTCAAGGGGATTTTCAACTACTCGCAGCAGACGACTGTCCTGCAGGCCGTCGCGTGGGTCGCCTACATCGCCATCGTGCTGCCGCTGTTCTTGCGGCGCACCACCCCGAAACCAGCCCTCGTGGGCGCAAAGGAGTGACCTTGCCGAAGAGACTGTTCGCGCTGGCCGGTTCGGCGGCGCTGCTGACCTTGGCCGCGTGTTCGAGCGGCCAGGATTCCGCGAGCAGTGGCGGCGGTGGGCCGATCACCGTCGCGGCTTCGGACACCGCCTGCGAGGTTTCCACCGCCACCGCGAACGCCGGCAACCTGACGTTCGAGGTGACCAACAAGGGCACCAAGGTCACCGAGTTCTACCTCTACGCCGAGGGCGACCGGATCGTCGGCGAGGTCGAGAACATCGCGCCGGGGCTGACTCGCAAGCTCAACGTCGAGGTCGCCGACGGCGGCAAGTACCAGACCGCGTGCAAGCCCGGCATGGCCGGCGACGGGATCCGCGGCCAGTTCACCGTGACCGGCGGGGCGACGAAGCAGGCCGACGCGAATGCCGAACTGGCAGCCGCGACGACGAGTTACGCGTCCTTTGTGGCGAACCAGACCGACGCGCTGGCAACGGAAACGCAGAAGTTCGCCGACGCGGTGAAGTCCGGCAACGTCGCGGACGCGAAGGCCCGCTACGCGAGCACCCGCGTCTACTACGAGCGGATCGAGCCGGTCGCGGAGAAGTTCGGTGACCTGGACCCGGCGATCGACGTCCGCGAGGCGGATCTCGAACAAGGTCAGCAGTTCACCGGTTTCCACCGGCTGGAGAAGGATCTGTGGGTGACCGGGTTGCAGCCGGACAGTCCGAAGATCGCGGACAAGCTCGTCACGGACGTCAACGAACTGGTCGGCAAGAGCAAGACGATCCAACTGTCCCCGCTGGATCTGGCCAACGGTGCCAAGGAACTTCTGGACGAGGTCGCGACCGGCAAGGTCACCGGCGAAGAAGAAGCCTTCTCGCACACCGATCTATGGGACTTCCAGGCCAATGTGGACGGTTCGAAGGGTGCGATCCAGGCACTTCGGCCGGTGCTGCAGGCACGCGACGCCCAGCTCGTGTCCACTGTGGATACTCAGTTCGCAAACGTGCAGAAGCTGCTCGACGCGACCCGCAACGGTGACGGGTTCAAGTTCTACACCGAGTTGAGCCAGGATCAGATCAAGGAGTTCGCTTCGGCGGTGGACGCGCTGAGCGAGCCGCTGAGCAAGGTCGCGGAGGTTGTCGCGAAATGACGGAAGTATCCCGGCGCCGGATGTTCGCCTTCGCCGGTGCTGGTGTCGCGCTCGCCGGTGCGGGCGCGGCCGGCGCCGGGATCGACCGCGCGCTCGACTCGTCGAATGCCAGCGCGGCCACGGACGTCGTGCCGTTCACCGGCGCGCACCAGGCGGGGATTGTCACGCCCGCACAGGAAAATCTGCATTTCGCGGCGCTCGATGTCACGACGAAGGACCGTGCGGAACTGGTGTCACTGCTGAAAACGTGGACCGACGCCGCCCGGAAGATGACCGCGGGCCAGGAAGTCGGGCCGGCCGGCGCGGTGAACGGGGCCAAGGCGGCGCCGCCCAGCGACACCGGGGAAGCGCTCGAACTGCCGGCGTCGGCACTGACGCTGACCATCGGGTTCGGGCCTTCGCTGTTCGACGACCGGTTCGGCCTTGCCGCGCACCGGCCGGACGCGCTCACCGAACTTCCCGCGTTCCCCAAGGACAAGCTCGACCCGGCGCGCAGCGGCGGCGATCTGTGCATCCAGGCATGCGCGAACGACCCGCAGGTGGCCGTGCACGCGGTGCGGAACCTGGTGCGGCTGGGCTTCGGCAAGGCCGAGGTGCGGTGGTCGCAGCTGGGTTTCGGGCGCAGCTCGTCGACCTCGACGACGCAGAGCACCCCGCGGAACCTCTTCGGTTTCAAGGACGGCACGAACAATCTCAAGGCCGAGGACACGGGCGTGCTCGACGAGCAGGTGTGGGTCAGCGCGGCCGACGGGAAACCGTGGCTGGCAGGCGGTTCGTACCTGGTCGCGCGGCGGATCCGGATGCACATCGAAACGTGGGACCGGACTTCGCTCGACGAGCAGGAGAAGGTCATCGGCCGGACGAAGGGCAACGGCGCCGCGCTGGGCCAGACCGCCGAGTTCGACCCGGTCGATCTGCAGGTCGGCGGTGCGGACGGGGAGCCGATGGTGCCCGAGGACTCGCATATCCGGCTCGCCGCGGCGGAATCCCTGAACGGCGTGAAGATCCTGCGCCGGGGCTACAACTTCGTCGACGGGTCGGACGGCGTCGGGCACCTCGAAGCGGGATTGTTCTTCATCTGCTTCAACCGGGACCCTGGCAAGCAGTACATCCCCATGCAGAAAGCGCTTTCCAGCAAGGACGCGATGATGGAATACGTGCAGCACACGGGTTCCGCGCTGTTCGCCGTACCGCCGGGTGTCTCGGAAACCGGTTACTGGGGCGACACGCTCTTCGAGGCCTAGCCGGCGGACGGCCAGTACCGGCGCCAGCCGTCCGCCTCCAAAGTGGACGGATCCACCCCTGCGGCGCGCGCGTTCGCTTCCGCCGCACGCACTTGGGTGGCGAAGTGTTTCGCCACCGCGCGCAGCTCACCCTCCGGATCCACCCCGGCGCGGCGCGCTGTGGCGGCGAGGGTGAACAGCCGGGCGGGGGCATCCATCCCGGCGGGGAACAGGTCGAGCGGGATACCGGCGCGGCCGCTGCGCTGACCGAGCTTCCCGGCGAGCGCGGCGGCCGGCTGGCCGAGCGCCACTCCGTCCACAATGGACTCGCGTTGCTTCTCGGCCTGTTTGAGCTCTTCCCACTTCACTTCCTGGTGCTCGGCGGTATGGCTCGCGTATTGCGGGACACCCGCACCCGGCTTGTCACCGTCGGCGAACACGTGCGGGTGCCGGCCGACCAGCTTCGCGACCAGCCCGTCCGCCACCGTGTCGATGTCGAAGGGATCGCCGGCGTCCTCCGCGGCGACCCTCGCGTGGAAGAGCACCTGCAGCAGCACGTCACCGAGTTCCTCGCGCAGCGCCGGACGGTCGCCGTCCTCGATCGCCTCGAGCAACTCGTAGGTCTCCTCCACGAGGTACTGGCGCAACGACTCGTGGGTTTGCTTCGCGTCCCACGGGCACCCGCCGGGCGAGCGCAGCACGTCCATCACTTGCGCCGCCTCGACCAGCCCCGCGCCTTGTGGTTGCGCGATGATGAGTGCGTCCGGCAACGCTTGCACCGCCGGGTCCTGTGTGGACGCCGCGAACAGCACGAGCGGCCCGTCTTCCGCTGCCAGCGCGGCCGGGGATGGCGCCGGTTTCGCCCCCAGGAGGTCGGTCAGATCGGCGTCGAAACCGCTCGCGTACACGGCTCGCGCGCCACGAAGGTGCGGCAGGGCGGCCGGTGGGATACCGGCGTCGGGATACGGCAGGAGGACGACCGTGGCGGTCAAGGCTGGGCGGATCCCTTCACGGAGACGACGGCGCCGGTAGTCTCGGCGGCACTGGGCGCGAGGTTCATCGCCACCGGATCCCACACACCGTAACGCGGGTTGATTTTGAGGCTGTCCATGTCAGCATAAGGCTGCAGCAGCCGCTGCCCGATCGAGACAAGCTGGTTCGCGGTGGGTTCGGTCGTCTGGTCCGCCGCTTGCGGGGTACTCAGATCGCGCTGGCGGATCACGGCGATGATCCAGGCGGCTTGCTCACTGCTGGGCTGAAAGGCGATCACCGTGCCCGGCTGGGTGCCAAAGACGACGGTGGCGGCGAGGTCCGGTGCCTGCACGGCGGGCACCCGTTCGCCGACGCCGGTCTGCTGCCCGGTTGCGGTGTCGGCCTGGATCACCTGCGCGGCGGCTTCCGGGCTCGCGGCCATCTGCTGCGCCTTCGCGAACGCCTTGTCACGCATGGTGTTACCGGCGCCCTCCGAGACGACGGACGTGTAGTCGAAGGTGACCGACATCTTGTCGAAGTACTTTTGTGCCAACGTCCGCAGCAGGACCTGGTCGGTGATAGCTTCGCGGTGGTCACGCGCCCGGTAGGCGATCTGGTTCGGCAACTGTGACGGATCGACGGTGTTGACTGATACCGGCGTGGCGAGCGGATCCTGTTCCAGCGCCTGGCTGATAAGTTTCTCGTCGGTGGCGAGCCCCTCACGCTGAGCGACCTGAGTAAGCAGTTCGTGCACCACCAACTGCGACACGATGGCCCTGCCGAGCGAGTCAAGCTTGTGCTGCTGGGCCAAGTGCTGTGCGGCGGGCTGTTCGCGCACTGCGTTGTCGATAAGCTGCTGCACCTGAGCCTGGGTGGTTTCGCGGTCGCCCAACAGGAACGCGGCCCCCACCTGACTGGGCCCCGCCCCGCACCCGGCAAGCGCCAAACAGGCAACGACAGCGGCGACCAGCGCACGACGACGACCCATGATCCGCATCACACGCGTACCCTCTCACAACCCAGCCAAGTTCGGGACCCCCGGGACCCAGGGACAGCGGCGCGAGTTGCACGTTGGATGCGCGCGAGTCGCACGTTCCAAGCGCCCGAGTTGCGCGTTCCGGTCGCTTGGAAAAAGCCCCAGCTCGACCACCCTGTCAAGGCGAGGTCCCGTTGGGCTAGTTATCCCGGAGCCAGCCCGCCGGCGAGGCAATCTTTTTGAGTCGCGCTCCGCGCGATGCCCTGGTCCTTTTTCGTGCGGAGGTGACCGGGCGCTGGGCGCCCTCGCTGAGGGGACCCACCCCCGCCCCACTTCGCCTGATTCTTTAACGGTCGGCCCACCGCGTCAAGGGCGCCTTCGGCGTCGCTTCGCGATGGACTTCGTCCACCCTTGACCCGGCGTGCGGACCGCTAAGGAGGCTTCGTGTTGGTCCGGGGGTGGGAGTGGGCGGTGGGTCCCATGGCCGGCTTTTCGTTGCATGGCGGCGGTTTTCTGGTGGGAGTGAGGTGAGTTGGGCGGAATTCCCTCACACCGCGGCTAGCCCACCGTCGCTGGTTCCTTGGTCAGGTTGGTCAGCAGTTTCTGGCACCACTCCAGCAATGCCTCATCCCGCAACGGGGGTGCGCCGATCCGGCCGCCGGCTGGGCCTTCCGTCGGTTTGGGGACCGAGACCGTGTTGGTCACCGCCTTGAACATGGCTTTCGGGTACAGGCGTTTGAGCCGGATCTGCTTCGAATCGGGCAGTGCCAACGGTGAGAACCGGATTGTGTTGCCCTGCATGGTTACCTCGGTGACACCCGCCGCGCGGCAGGCGTGGCGGAAACGGGCGACCGCGAGCAGGCGGTGCACCGGCGCGGGTGGCTGGCCGTACCGGTCGATGAGTTCTTCCTCAACCGCCGCCAGTGCCTCACTGTCGGGCGCCGCCGCGATCTTGCGGTACGCCTCCAACCGTAGCCGCTCACCGGGCACGTAATCGTGCGGAATATGGGCATCGACCGGCAGATCCACCCGAACCTCGCCGAGCTCCTCTTCCTCCACCGGCTCGGCACCGGCGCCGCGGCGGAACACATCCACCGCCTCGCCGACCAGCCGAACGTACAGATCGAACCCGACACCCGCGATATGCCCGGATTGTTCCGCACCAAGGATGTTGCCCGCGCCGCGGATCTCCAGGTCCTTCATGGCAACCGCCATCCCCGCCCCGAGTTCCGTGTTCTGCGCGATGGTCGCGAGCCGGTCATGCGCCGTCTCCGTCAGCGGCGATTCCCCCGGATACAAGAAGTAGGCATACCCGCGCTCGCGGCCACGGCCGACGCGACCACGCAACTGGTGCAATTGTGCGAGCCCCAGTAGATCACCGCGTTCCACGATCAACGTGTTGGCATTGGAGATATCGAGCCCCGTCTCAACGATCGTCGTCGAAACCAGAACGTCGTACTCGCGTTCCCAGAAACCCTGGATGATCTTTTCGAGCTTTTCCTCGTTCATCTGCCCGTGCGCGGTCACGACCCGCGCCTCCGGCACCAGCTCACGCAACCGGCGCGCGGCCTTTTCGATCGAGGAAACCCTGTTGTGCACATAGAAAACCTGGCCGTCGCGCAGCAGCTCGCGGCGGATCGCGGCGCCCACCTGCTTGTCGTCGTACGCGCCGACGTAGGTCAGGATCGGGTGCCGGTCCTCGGGTGGGGTGAGGATTGTGGACATCTCACGGATACCCGCGAGCGACATCTCCAGCGTTCGCGGGATCGGTGTCGCCGACATTGTCAGCACATCGACGTGCGTACGCAACGCCTTGATGTGTTCCTTGTGTTCCACCCCGAAACGCTGCTCCTCGTCCACGATGACGAGGCCGAGATCCTTGTACCGCACACCGGTCTGCAGCAGTCGGTGCGTCCCGATGACAATGTCGACGTCACCCTCGGCCAGCCCCGCCAGCACACCGTCCACTTCGGACTTGTCGGTGAACCGGGACAACCCCTTGATCGCCACCGGGAACGACCGCATGCGCTCGCCGAACGTGTTGAGATGTTGCTGCGCAAGCAAAGTCGTGGGCACCAGCACGGCGACCTGCTTACCGTCCTGCACCGCCTTGAACGCCGCGCGCACCGCGATCTCGGTCTTGCCGTAGCCGACGTCACCACAGATCACCCGGTCCATCGGGACGCCACGTTCCATGTCCGTCTTGACCTCGTCGATCGCGGCGAGCTGGTCGTTGGTTTCGACGAACGGGAACGCGTCTTCCAGTTCGCGTTGCCACGGCGTGTCCGTGCCGAACGGGTGTCCCGGCGCGGCCTGACGGGCGGCGTACAACTGCACCAGCTCGGCCGCGATCTCCTTGACCGCCTTGCGCGCCTTGGCTTTCGTGTTCTTCCAGTCCGAGCCGCCCAGCTTGTTCAAGGTGGGCAGTTCACCACCGACGTAACGCGACACCTCGTCGAGCTGGTCGGTCGGCACGTAAAGCCGGTCACCCGGCTGGCCACGCTTCGACGACGCGTATTCGAGCACGAGATATTCCCGCGTGGCCCCGGAAATAGTGCGCTGGACCATTTCCACAAACCGGCCGATGCCGTGCTGGTCGTGCACGACGTAGTCGCCCTTCTTCAACGCAAGCGGGTCGACCGCGTTGCGGCGCCGGGACGGCATCTTCGTGCCGAGGTCCTTTGTGGACGATGCCACCGTCGCGCCGCGGCCGGTGAGATCGGCCTCGGTCAGTACGACCAGGCCCAGCGCCGGCGCGACGAAACCCTCGGTCAGCCCACCGCACACGACGGTGACGACGCCCGGCGCGGGCTCCTGGGCCAGCCCGTCCTCGGCGAGCTTCGCGGCCACCTCGGCACCGGAAAGTTGTTCGACCGCACGGTTCGCCGTGCCGTGCCCGGCGACCACCAGCACCCCGGTGCCGTTCGCCGCGAGATGCGCACGCAGGTCGGTGATGGCGTGCTCCAGATCGCCGCGGTACGCCGGCGCGGGCTCGACGGGGACCTGGTAGACGTCCTCGGCGGTCAGCTGCGAGATCGTCCACCATGGACGGTTCGTCGCCCCGGCATGCCTTGCCACTTCGGCAAGATCGCGGTACGCGGACGCGCCGAGGTCGATCGGCGCCTGCCCGCCACCCGCCGCGGCCAGCCAGGAGGCTTCGAGGAACTCCTGCCCGGTGCGCACCAGATCATGCGCCCGCGCGCGGATCTTCTCGGGATCGGCGAGCAACACGTGCGTGCCCTCGGGCATCGCGTCGGTCAGCAGCTCCAGCTCTCCCTCGCACAGCACGGGAATGAGCGCTTCCATGCCCTCGGACGGGATGCCACCGGCGAGCTTGGTGAGCATCTCGGCGAGCTGCGCGTCGGCCGCATACTGTTCGGCCAGCTCACCGGCGCGCGCTTTGACCAGCGGCGTGAGCAGCAACTCGCGGCACGGCGGTGCGTGCACGGCCTGGATCTCCCCTGGCAGCGACCGCTGATCCGACACCGCGAACGCGCGGATATCGCTGACCTCGTCACCCCAGAACTCGACGCGGTACGGGTGGTCCGCGGTGGGCGGGAACACGTCGAGGATGCCGCCGCGCACGGCGAACTCGCCACGTTTCTCGACCATGTCCACGCGCGTGTACGCGAGCACCACCAGCCGGTCCAGCACGCCCTCGAAGTCGTTCTCCTCGCCGACCACCAGGTCGATCGGCTTGAGCTCGCCGAGGCCGGGCGCCATCGGCTGGATCAGGCTGCGCACCGTCGCGACCACCACTCGCGGTGGTTCGCCACCACGCAGCCGGTGCAGCACGTCGAGGCGGCGGCCGACGGTGTCAGCTCGCGGGGACAGCCGTTCGTGCGGCAACGTTTCCCACGACGGGAACTCCGCCACCATGTCGGGACCGAGCAACGACGCCAGCGCGGCCGTCAGTTCCTCGGACTCGCGGCCGGTCGCGGTCACGGCGAGGACGGGGCGCGCGGCCCCTTCGTCGGCCGCGAGCGTGGCGACGACGAGCTGGCGGGCGGCGGTCGGCCCCTGCAGGTCGAGCAACGGCGAGCCGGCCCGTTCGAGGACGCCACGCAGCGCGGAATCGGCGAGGACGGACGACAGCAGACCGGACAACACCCCGTCGGTCACGAAAACTCCCCTGGTGAGGACATGCGGACAGAGCTCTTCCCGGGACGAGACCGGGCAGAGAGCTCTCGCTTTCCAGCCTACGGTAAGAGCGCGGTGGCGGGCGGCGGGCCACAATGGCGGCATGCGCCGGATCGGAATCGTCCTGTTCGCCCTGCTTCTCACCGCGTGTTCAGGTGCTCCGGCGGCTGTCCCGAAGCCCGCCCAGCCGGGGCCCCTGCATGTCGACGTGCTCGCCGGCGGCCTCGAACACGGCTGGGACGTCGGGTTCCTGCCGGACGGGAAACTGCTGGTGACGCAACGTCCCGGCCGCTTATCGCTGGTGGATTCCACCGGTGCGCACGACGTCAACGCCGACCTGTCCGATGTATACGCGCGCGGCGAAGGCGGGTTGATGGGCCTCGTCGTGCACCCGGACTTCGCGCAGACCCGGCAGTTCACGATGTGCCAAACTCACGGCGCCGGCGGGCAACCGATCGATATCCGGCTGACCACGTGGACACTCTCGCCAGACGAACGCAGTGCGACGAAGGTGCATGATCTGCTGACCGGCCTGCCATTGAACCCCAGTGGCCGCCACTCCGGCTGCCGCCCGACGATCGGTGCCGATGGGGCGTTACTGGTCGGCACCGGGGACACCGCCCGTGCGTCGATCGCGCAGGACCGGCACAGCCTCGGCGGGAAGGTGCTACGAATCGACCTGCGGACCGGCGAACCGTTGCCGGACAACCCGTTCATCTCCTCAACTGATCCGAACGAGCGGCGGATACTGTCGTTCGGGCACCGGAACGTGCAGGGTGTGGCCGTGCGGCCGGGCACGGGTCAGGTGTTCACCGCGGAGCACGGCCCGACTTTCGACGATGAGCTGAACCTGATCCGGCCGGGCGGAAACTACGGCTGGGACCCGTCAAAAGGCGGCACGGACACGTCTTATGACGAGAGCGTCCCGATGACCGACACCACCCGCTTCCCGGACGCCGTACGTCCACTGTGGACATCCGGCCAGATCACCGAAGCCATCTGCGGCGCCACTTTCCTGACGGGCTCACAATGGGGCCCATTGGAAGGGCGCCTTGCCGTGGTCGCCTTGAAGGGCCAGAAAATGATGCTGTTCAGCCTCGACCAGGCCGGCACAATCACGGATGTCACGTTGCCGGCAGAATTCAACGACACCTACGGACGCCTGCGCGCCGCCCGCACAGGCCCAGACGGCGCCCTGTACGTAACCACCTCAGACGGCAACAACGACAAAGTACTGAAGATAAAGCCATAAGACCCCCAGAGTTGGGTGGTCATCCCGGAGCCGGCCCGTCAAAAGATGTCCTCGCCGGACGGGTGCCGCCTCGTCGGAAGTGGGAGTGGGCGGTGGGTCGGTGCGGCGATTTGTTCGTGGGTGAGCCGGCCACCGACCACCAGCACTAACCCAGCCGTAGCTTCGGTTTGTGCTCCAAATTCGACAGGCCGTTCCACGCCAGGTTCACCAGGTGTGCGGCGACCTCGTCGCGCTTGGGTTTCCGCGCGTCCAGCCACCACTGCCCGGTCAGCGCGACCATCCCGACCAGCGCTTGCGCGTACAACGCCGCGAGTTTCTCGTCGTAGCCACGCGCGGCGAACTGTTGTCCGAGGATGTGCTCGACCTGGCTGGCGATGTCGTTCAGCAAAGTAGAGAAAGTGCCCGTGGAGCTCGCCACCGGCGAATCGCGCACCAGGATGCGGAAACCATCGTGCGAGTCTTCAACGTAACCCAGTAAAGCGCTCGCGGCCTGCTCCAGCATCGCCTTCGGGTGGCCACCGTGCAAAGTGGACACCATGCGGTCCAGCAACGACTGCGTTTCCCGGTCCACGACGACGGCGTAGATGCCTTCTTTACCGCCGAAATGTTCGTACACCACGGGCTTCGAAACGCTCGCCCGGTGCGCGATCTCTTCGATCGAAGTTCCGTCGAAACCTTTTTCCGCGAACAACGAGCGAGCCACGTCCAGCAGTTGCTGCCGCCGTGCGGCACCCGTCATCCGGACGCGCGCAACCGGCTCCGGCGGCCGCGCGCCGGTAGCCGCATCGCGTTTTGCTCGTCGTCGTCCCGCCACCTGGAAAGGTTATTCGGCCTTCAACCGGGCCAGGCGCGTCGGGGTCGGCCAGCGCACATCGTGCACCCACCCGAACTTCTCGAACAGCCAGATCACCCGCGCCGAAATATCGATCTGCCCGCGCTTCACACCGTGCCGCGCCGAGGTCGGGTCCGCGTGGTGCAGGTTGTGCCACGACTCGCCGAACGAAAGGATTGCCAGCGGCCAGAAGTTCGCCGACTTGTCCCGTGCGTTGAACGGGCGCTCACCGATCATGTGACAGATCGAGTTCACCGACCATGTCACATGGTGCAGCACGCACACACGCACCAACCCGGCCCAGAAGAAACCGGTCACCGCGCCCCACCACGACAACGTGATGAGCCCGCCGAGAAGGCCGGGCAGCGTCAGGGTCAACAAGGTCCACAGCCAGAAGTACTCGTCGATCTTCTTGATCGCCGGGTCCCTGAGCAGATCCGGCGCGAACCGCTCGGCATTGCTGACATCGCGCTCGAACAGCCAGCCCATGTGCGCGTGCCAGAAGCCCTTCGCGATCGCCAGCGGTGAAGTGCCGAAGGCCCACGGCGAGTGCGGATCGCCGTCCCGATCGGAGAACGCGTGATGCCTGCGGTGATCGGCAACCCACGTGATGACGGGCCCCTGCACAGCGAAGCTGCCCGCGAGTGCGAGCGCGATCCGCAGCCAGCGCTTGGCTTTGAAGGACCCGTGTGTGAAGTAGCGGTGAAAAGACACTGTGATACCCAGGCCGCTCAGGGCGTAGAAACCTACGAACAGCCCTACATCCACCCAGCTCAGCCCCCACCCCCAGGCGAAGGGCACGGCGACGGCGAGTGCGGCTAGCGGGAACAGCACCCCCAGGTACACCGAGAAATGGACGCTGAACGGGCGTTGCCCGCTGGTCAGCGGTTTCGGACCTTTGGTGGGAGCCGGCTCCAACGTAACCGTCATGCGCAACCACTTCTTCCTGTATGTGGACCTGGGATTGGTCACCTAACCTACGTTTCCGTAAGTTACGGTACAGGAGGTTTCGGCCCCTGTGCAGAGCCGAAAAGTGCTCGGAACCCCGAGCCAGGGACGGTTTCCGGCGTCGGTATCCTGACCAGGCACGATCCGCCGTAGTGTAATTGGCAGCACTTCAGATTTTGGTTCTGACAGTTCAGGTTCGAATCCTGGCGGCGGAGCTGCAGTGCCCGACCCGAGCGAGGGGGTGCCCCGCTGCAAGGCGAAAGCGAGACCAGCCGAAGGCCGGCGCTGGCCGAATTGTCCGACGCCTGGCTGGTGGGGCGCGCCCGCGAACTGATCGCCGCCGTGCAGCACACGGAGCACCACGAGCAACTCGAGATCGTCCGCACGATTGACGAACTTCTCGACGAGACCCAGCGCCGTGGCGAGCCGATCCTCATCGCGCAACTGTTGCGTGCGGCCGCACTCGCCCGGCTCGTGACCCGCGGGATGGCGGCGGAATCCGAGTCACTGCTGGACGAAATGCTCGCCCACACCCGCCGCCACGGCCTTTCGCTCTACCGCGCCGACGCGCACGCACTGCGCGGGCGCCGGCTGGTCCTCGCCGCGCAAGAAGACGCGGCGCTCACCGAAATCGCCCGCGCACTGGCGATTCTCGACGACTCCGATCGCCCGGACATGCAGATGCCGCGCCGGGAATGGGCGAAAACGCAGTCCAGCGCGTTCATCGACTGCTGGCTCGTCCTCAACCAGCTCGGCGTGTACGAAGCCGCGGAGGAGGTCATCGCCCGGGCACACCAGGCGATCCGGGAAACCGCGGGACCGCACGAGATCACCCTGCAGTTGATGAACCGGATCCGGATGCTGCTCGGCTGGGCGCTGCGGCTGGAACGCGTCGAACGCGACCGGGACGCGGCCATGAAGTTCGAGACGGCCGCATCGATGGCCGTCGCGGTCGAGGCGCCGTTCGCCGAATCTCTGTTCCCACGCCGGATCGGGGTCTCCGCGATCGACCAGGTCGGTGTGCTGGCCGCGGCACTTGCCTTCGCCGCCCCCGATCCTTCGCACGTGGACCGGTTGCAGCGACTGCTCGTCGAGCCGGGTTACCAGCACGAGCAGGTCCTGGTGGCCATCGCCCTTTCCCGCTGCCTGTACGTCGCGGGCCGCCGCGACGAAGCGATCAAGGCGTTGCAGTCGACGCGGCTGAACCTCGACGAGGACAACGCGCAGCCGTCGATGCGGGTCAACCTGATCCGCGAGCTCGCCAAGCTGGACGCCGAGGGCAGCCCGCAGAGCGAGCAGCTCAACTCGTCCATCGAGTACGCCACGGCCCTGGAGATCGAGCTGTGGTCGTTGCGCGAATCGCAGATCGCCACGCTCAACACCCGCCGCGAACACGAGCGCCTGTCCGCACAGCACGGCGCGATCAGCCAGCAGGCACTCCAGGATCCCCTCACCGGCCTGCCGAACCGACGCGCGCTCGACGAGCATCTGCGCACGTTGTCGGCTTCGACCACGGCTCAGCCGCTGGCCGTCGCGCTGATCGATCTCGACGGGTTCAAGGGCGTCAACGACGAGCATTCGCACGCCGAGGGCGACGACGTGCTCCGCGTCGTGGCCAGTACCTTGCGTGATGCCTTGCGCGGCGACGACATCGTCGCCAGGTACGGCGGTGACGAGTTCGTCGCACTCCTGCCCGGCGCGCCGGTCTCCGCCGCGAAGCAGGCGCTCGGCCGCGCGGTGAACGCCGTGTCATCCCTGCCACATCACCTGTCGCACGGGGTGACACTGTCTGTCGGACTGGTTTCGCTCCGTCCGCAGGAGCGGGCGGATCAGGTGCTTTCGCGTGCCGATGCCGCGATGTACCAGGCGAAACGCGGTGGTGGTGATCAAGTGGCCACCGCGAATGCGATCCCGGGAGAATCGGGGGCGGCCTGGGCGGAGGCCGACCCGGCGCCAAGCTTGGAAGAGCTTCCGTAGGATCGGTGCCCCGCACATACACCGTCGTCTGCAGTTTGGGAGTGCCGTGACCGGCTCGCTGAGCACGTTGGTCCTCGCCGCGGGCGAGGGCACCCGGATGCGTTCCGATACCCCGAAGGTGCTGCACCCCATCGCCGGCCGACCACTGGTCGAGCACGCGGTCCGTGCTGTCGCCGGCCTGCACCCGCAGGACCTGGTGGTCGTCGTGGGGCACGGTCTCGAAGCCGTCTCCGCCCATCTGGACCAGCTCGGCAAGCCCCTCGGCCGACCGGTCACCACCGCGGTACAGGAGGTCCGCCACGGCACCGGCCACGCCGTTTCGTGCGCGCTCGACGCCCTGCCCGCCGCGCCGTCCGGCACGGTCCTCGTCAGCTACGGCGACGTGCCGCTGCTGGACACCGAAACGCTGGCCGCGCTGCTGGCCGAGCATCATGAGCACGGCAACGCCGTGACGGTGCTGACCGCGGTCCTCGAAGACCCGACCGGCTACGGCCGCATCATCCGCGACAACGACGGCGCCGTGCGTGGCATCGTCGAGCAGCGTGACGGGACCGAGGACCAGCTCGCCATCACCGAGATCAACTCCGGCGTCTACGCGTTCGACGCGAAGCTCCTCATCGAGGGCCTGACCCGGCTGTCCACGGATAACAGCCAGGGCGAGCTGTACCTCACCGACGTGCTCACCAACGCGTGCGCCGACGGCCGCAAGGTCGGCGCCCTCGTGACCGACGACCCGTGGCTCACCGAAGGCGTCAACGACCGCGTGCAGCTGGCCGCGCTCGGTGCCGAGCTCAACCGCCGGATCGTGCGCCGCTGGCAACTGGCCGGCGTCACCGTGGTCGACCCGGCCACCACGTGGCTCGACGCGGGCGTGACGCTGGCCCGCGACGTCCGGATCGAGCCCGGCGTGCAGCTGCACGGCGAGACCTCGGTCGGCGAAGGCGCGCTGATCGGGCCGGACACCACGCTCACCGACGTCCGCGTCGGCGCGGGCGCGCACGTGGTACGCACGCACGGGTCGGAATCGGAGATCGGCGAGCACGCCAACGTCGGCCCGTTCTCGTACCTGCGCCCCGGCACGGTGCTGGGCGAACAGGGCAAGATCGGCGCGTTCGTCGAGACGAAGAAGGCGAACATCGGCAAAGGGTCGAAGGTGCCGCATCTGACCTACGTCGGTGATGCGACGATCGGTGAGCACAGCAACATCGGCGCCTCGAGCGTCTTCGCGAACTACGACGGGGTCCGCAAGCACCACACGACCATCGGGTCGTACGTGCGCACCGGCTCGGACACGACATTCGTCGCCCCGGTCGAGGTCGGCGACGGTGCCCACAGTGGTGCGGGCACCGTGATCAGGCGCAACGTTCCACCGGGGGCGCTCGCGGTCTCCACGGGACCGCAGCGCAACATTGAAGGCTGGGTGGCCCGGCGCAGGGCGGGCACACCCGCGGCGGAGGCGGCGGAAGCCGCACTCGCCGCTGAACAAGATCACGAAACCGAGCGGGAGTCGTCGAATGAGTTCTAAGTCCGGGACGCCGAAGAAGAACCTGATGCTCTTCTCCGGCCGCGCACACCGGGAGCTCGCGGAGGAGGTCGCCGAGCACCTCCACGTGACGATCACCCCGCAGACCGCGCACACCTTCGCCAACGGCGAGCTGTTCGTGCGGTTCGAGGAATCGGTGCGTGGTACGGATGCCTTCGTGATCCAGAGCCACACCAACCCGATCAACGAGTGGGTGATGGAGCAGCTGATCATGGTGGACGCGCTCAAACGCGCGAGCGCCAAGCGGATCACCGTGGTCGTCCCGTTCTACCCGTATGCGCGGCAGGACAAGAAGCACAAGGGCCGCGAGCCGATCTCGGCACGGCTGATCGCGGACCTGTTCAAGACCGCTGGTGCCGACCGGATCATGACGGTCGACCTGCACACCGCGCAGATCCAGGGCTTCTTCGACGGCCCTGTTGACCACCTGTTCGCGCAGAACCTGCTGGCCGAGCACATCAAGAAGACCTACGGCGACGCCGATATCGCGGTGGTCTCCCCGGACTCGGGCCGGGTGCGGCTGGCGGAGAAGTGGGCGCAGCAGCTGGGTGACCGGCCGATCGCGTTCATCCACAAGACCCGTGACCCCGACAAGCCCAACCAGGCCGTGGCGAACCGCGTCGTCGGCCAGGTCGAGGGCAAGCTCTGTGTGCTGGTCGACGACATGATCGACACCGGTGGCACGATCGTGAAGGCGTGTGACGCGCTGCTGGCCGAGGGCGCGGCGGACGTCGTCATCGCATCCACGCACGGCATCCTGTCCGACCCGGCGACCGAGCGGCTGTCCAACTGCAAGGCGCGCGAGGTCGTCGTGACGAACTCGCTGCCGATCCCGGAGGAGAAGCGCTTCCCGCGGCTGACGGTGCTGTCGATCGCTCCGCTGCTCGCCGAGGCGATCCAGCAGGTCTTCGAGGACGGCTCGGTGACGAGCCTGTTCGACGGCCACGCCTGATCCGCCTGGCGCGCCACGTTCCGGTCGTCAACCGAGTTCGGCCGCCGCGGCCTGTTTGAAGGCGGCCGGGTCGAGGTCGGCGACCGGCTCCGCGGTGACCGCCGGCAGGGCGGAGACCTGCGCGGTGCCGGACACCTTCGGCAGGGCGAACTTCACCGAGCAGGACATCGTGGTCGCCGCGTCGAATGGCGTCACGAGTTCCTGACCACAGTCCTGCGCGCCGAGCCTGTCCGCGGAGACCGACGACCGCAGCACGAGCCGCGCCGACGCCTCGGGTGCCTCCCCGAGCAGCCGGTTCGCGACCTGCACGGTGTCGGTGCAGGCACCGGCCGTGGTGCAGGCCAAGGTGTTGCCGGTGACCGTGGCCGCGACCACCGGCCCGGCGACGAAGGGCTGACCGAGGCTGTCTACGGCGTTGTCGAAGGCCGTCCGCAGCGCCGGGTGTTCGCTCGGACGGAACGCGCGCACTCCGATCCGCGGGTCGCCGAGAGTCTGGGAAACACCGCTGCCGAGCAACGCGGGCTCGAAATCGAGCACCCGGAACGGCGGCACGGCGGTGACTCGAAGACCGGCCGCATCCAGCGCGTCCAGCCCGCCGGCGAGGGTGATCCGTGAGGCGCGGACCGTGTCCGGCACCGCGGCCCGCAACGCCTGCGCGAGCGTCGCCGGCGTCAGTAGCCAGCCGGGATCGACGCCCGGCGTCGATCGCGCCCAGCGTGCGCCGTACTCGGCCGCTCGATCGGCCGACATGCCCTGCGCCTGCCAGTACGTTGCGGGCGCCCGCAGATACAGGTCACCGCCGGCGCGCACGATCGGAGCCTGCTCACCCCGCAACGGCAGCGTGCCCTGCGCGAGCCCCTTGCCGGTCACGTTCAGCACCGCGCCCCCGGCCAGGTCGTAGGCCACCGCGGGCTCCGTGCGCAACGCGGCCAGCGCACCGTCGATGGCGGCGCGTGAATCGGGGCCGCGGGTCCCGGGCGCGGCCTCGCAGGCGCTCGCGACCAGGACCATCAGCAGCACAAGAAAGCCATTCATGATCGAACGCGGCATTCCGGCACCCCCAGGCTCCCCCGGTTTCCTAGTGCGCGGAGCGACCCGCCGCAACCCTTCCCACGGCGTGTTGCTTACACTGAACAGGTTGTCTCGGCGAGGCGGGCATCAGCCCGACGTGATCGACGCGGCGGCTTGAGTAGCCACGCGCTGTCCACATGCCGCTCGCCGCCGCAGACACCGCCAACATGATTCCCGCGCAACAAGTTCCACCGTGTTGAAGGAGTGCAAGACCGTGTCCGAGGTACGTCTGTCCGTCGAACCACGCACCGAGTTCGGCAAGGGCGCCGCGCGCCGCACCCGTCGCGCCGGAAAGATCCCCGCCGTGCTGTACGGCCACGGCACCGACCCCCGGCACCTCGCGTTGCCGGCGATCGAGTTCGCCCGCGTCGTCCGGGAGAACGGCAGCAACGCCGTGCTCACCCTCGACGTGGAGAACAACACCGAGCTGGCGCTCACCAAGACCATCACGGTGCATCCGCTCAAGAACTACATCGAGCACGTCGACCTGCTTGTCGTGAAGCGCGGCGAGAAGGTCACCGTCGACGTGCCGGTCGTGGTGTCCGGCACCCCGGCCCCCGGCGGCCTGCTCAACCAGGACCTGGACACGCTGTCCATCGAGGTCGAGGCGCTGCACATCCCCGACCAGGTCGAGGTGTCGATCGAGGGCGCCGAGGTCGGCACCCAGATCACCGCGTCGCAGGTCACCCTGCCCACCGGCTCCACCCTGCTGACCGACCCGGAGGCCCTGGTCGTCGCGATCAGCGAGCCGCAGGCCGAGGCCGCGGAGACCGAGGGTGAAGAAGGCGCGGAGAACGGCGAAGCCGAGGCCGCCGCGGAGTGACCGCTGATCTGCCCGGGGCCGGTGAGCAGGTGCTGCTCGCCGGCCTCGGTAATCCCGGGCCCCGCTACGCCGGTAACCGGCACAACGTGGGGTTCATGGTGCTGGACGAGCTCGCCGCGCGGATCGGCGGGAAGTTCAAGGCCCACCGCGGTGGCGCCGAGGTGCTCGAAGGCCGTCTCGCCGACCGCCGTGTCGTACTGGCCAAACCGCGCTCGTTCATGAACCTCTCCGGCGGGCCGGTGTCGGCGACCGCCAAGTTCTACAAGATCGACACGTCCGGAATCGTCGTCGTCCACGACGAGCTCGACCTGCCGTTCGGCGGCCTCAAGCTGAAACTCGGCGGCGGGGACAACGGGCACAACGGCTTGAAGTCGATCACCAAATCGCTGGGCACGAAGGACTACTACCGGGTCCGGTTCGGTATCGGCCGCCCGCCCGGCCGGATGGATCCGGCCGATTTCGTGCTCAAGGATTTCTCCACGGTCGAGCGCAAGGAGCTCCCGCTGGAGGTCGATCGCTGTGCCGACGCCATCGAGGCGCTCATCGGCAAAGGGCTGACGGCGGCCCAGAACACCTTCCACGCTGCGTAGCGGATCTTCACTCGAAGGCATGCGCGGGGAGCCTCCATCGAGTTCGATGCTGTCCCCGGATCTTCCAGGCGCGTTGTGCCGCGGCTAGGACTGATACGGGAAAGGCCCCGACCGACTGGAGCTCCGCATGTCCCTGACCGCTGACGACGTCAACCGCGTCGAATTCGCCAATGCGCCGATCGGGCGGCGTGGCTACGCCAAGCAGGAGGTCGACGCGTTCGTCCGGCGTATCGCGAAGACCCTCGGAGACGAAGACGATCTGACCGCCGCCGAAGTGCACCACGTCGAGTTCAACAGACCGCTGCTGGGCAAGCGCGGCTACGACGAGCGCGAGGTCGACAAGTTCCTCGACCAGGCCGAAGACACACTCGCGCAGCGGTCCGGCGAGGCACATCCGCTGCCCACCGCCCGCACCGACGCCCAGGCGACGGCCGGCCGCGCCCCGTCGTCCCATCTACGGCAGGCTCCGCTGGACACTCCGACGTCGTGACCTGAGGGTGGGCACCTCCGCGAGGTGCCCACCGGCTCAACTGCTCGCCGACTGCTCGATCCGGTCGGCGAACTGGGTGGCCGTCGCGGCGCGTTTGACCTTGCCGGACGGGGTTTTCGGCAGGCTGCCGCTCGGCAGCACGACCACCGCGAAGGGCCGCAGGTCCACGGCGTCGCGTACCCGGGCCGCGACCTCCTTCGTCAGCGTCCGCTCCGCCTCGGAGTCGCCCGCGAGCTTCGACTCCAGCACCACCGCGAACCGCTCCCGGCGGGTGCCCGCGTCGATCCGGACGGCCACCGCGTTACCGGCCCGCACCCCGTCGACCGACGACGCGGCGCGTTCGATATCCGTCGGGTAGATGTTGCGGCCGCCCATGATGATGACGTCCTTCTGCCGGCCGCAGATGATGATCTGGCCGTCGACCAGGTAGCCGAGATCGCCCGTCGCGAGCCAGCCGTCGGCGTCCTGCGTCGGCACCGGGCCGTCGACGGTCAAGTACCCGGGGGTCACGGCCTCGCCACGCAACCGGATTTCGCCGACTTCGCGCTCGCCGAGGACCTTCCCGTCACCGTCGACGATCTGGGCTTCCAGCCCGTCCAGCGGGCGGCCGAGTACCGCGAACGAACGCGCGTCGTCGGTGCCGCGGCGCGGGTCGCCTTCGGGCACCGGCACCGCGCGGTCCTCCCCTTCCAGCGCGTCTGCCTCGACGTAGTCCAGCGTCAGCCCCGTGAACAGCGGCGCGAACGACACCGCCAGCGTCGCCTCCGCCATGCCGTACGCGGGGAACACGCACTCGGCCGGCATCTTGAACCGCGCGCCGGCGTCGGTGAACGCCTTCACCGCGGACGGGTCGATCGGTTCGGCTCCGTTGAGCGCGATCCGCAGGGTCGAGAGGTCATAGGTGTCGTCGTCCTCGACGCCGGCCAGGCGCCGGCCCACGATCGCGTACGCGAAGTTCGGCGCGGCTGTCGTGGTCGCGCCGTACTTGCTGATCAGCGCCGGCCAGATCAGCGGCCCGGTCAGGAACTCGACCGGGGTGATCTTGATGAGCTCGACCCCGAACGTCATCGGCACGGTCAGGAAGCCGACCATGCCCATGTCGTGGAAGGTCGGCAGCCAGGACACCATGATGTCGGAGTCGAACACGAACTCAGCGCGCTCGACCATCGCCTTGATGTTGACGTACAGGTTGCCGTGGGTGATCCGCACGGCCTTGGGTTCCGCGGTCGAGCCACTGGTCAGCTGCAGCAACGCGAGATCGTCTTCGCCCATCGGCACGGGTTCGGCGAGCGGTTCGGCGTCCAGGAGTTCGGTGATCATCCGGAACGCGATGCCGTGCTCGGTGAGCACCGGCCCGAGCGCGTCGAACGGCTCGCCGAGCAGGACCAGCCCGGCGCCGATCATGTTGAGCACCTTGACGGTGTCCTCGGCCCAGACTGCGAGATCGGTGCGTTGCGTCGGCTGGTGCAGCATCGTGACACTGCCGCCGGCGAGCCACACACCCTGCACGGTCGGCGCGATGAGCGCGGGCGCCGCGGCCAGCACGGCGACGGGCGTGCCCGGCCGCAGCCCGCCCTCGGCCAGCCCGCCGGCCAGACGCTTGGCCTGCTCGTGAACCTCCGCCCACGTCCGCCGGACCGGCTCCTTCGGTTCTCCGGTAACCATTCCGCGCTGCTGACCGCCGCCGGCCGCGGTGGCGACGAGCGTTTCGACGAACCTGCTCATGCTGCAGAACATTAGTGTGCCCACGCGCGAGTTGAACGTTGCCCACGCGCGAGTTGAACGTTGCCCACGCGCGAGTTGAACGTTGCCAGCGCGCGAGTTGCGCGCTGCCTGCGCCGTTCACTGCGCCGACCGCCATTGCGTCAGCGGCCGAGCGATACCCCACCGGGGAAGCAGGGAACTCGCGGGACTGGAAAGCTCAACTCGCACGCACCGAAAGCTCAACTCGCGCGACGGGAAAGCTCAACTCGCGCACGCCCAAGGCTCAACTCGCGCGCACTAATCGACCAGTTCGGATGTCTCCAGCCAGCGGGCCTCGACGTCGTCCTTCTCGACGAGCACGTTTTTCAGCTCGGCGTTGAGTTCGACGAGCTTGTCCGGGTTCGTCGCGTTCGCGGCCAGTTGTTCGTGCAACTGGGTTTCGCGTTGGGACAGCTGGTCCAGACGACGCTCAAGGCGGCCCAGCTCTTTCATCGCCGCACGATGCTCCGCCGCACTCGAGCTGCGGGCCGGGGCCGGGGCGGGCGCGATGGCCTGCACGGCACGGGCGCGGCGCGTCAGGTACTCGTCGATCCCGCCCGGCAGATGCATCACCCGGCCGTCGCCGAAAAGCGCGTACACGCCGTCGCACACGCGCTCGACCAGATAGCGGTCGTGCGAGACGACCACCAGCGTGCCGGGCCACGAGTCGAGCAGATCTTCCAGCTGCTGCAAGGTATCGATGTCGAGATCGTTCGTCGGCTCGTCGAGCAGCAGCACGTTGGGCTCCCCCATCAGCAGCCGCGCGAGCTGCAGTCGCCGCCGCTCCCCGCCGGACAGATCGTCGACCGGGGTCCATTGGCGTGCCGCGGGAAAACCGAGGCGCTCGGCCAGCTGCGACGCCGACATCTCCTGTTTGCCCAGCACAACCCGGCCGGAGATCTCCTCGACGGCTTCGAGTACGCGCAACTGCCCGGGAAGCTCCTCCAGTTCCTGCGACAGATGCGCCAACCGCACCGTCTTGCCTTCGACGCGCCGCCCCGATTCCGGCGACGACTCACCCGCGAGCAGTTTCAGCAACGTGGTCTTGCCCGAACCGTTGACCCCGACGAGCCCGATCCGGTCACCCGGCCCGATCCGCCACGTGACCTGGTCCAGCACGGGCTTGTCGCCGGCGTGCAACGTCACGTCTTCCAGCTCCAGCACGGTTTTTCCGAGCCTGCGCCGCGCAAAACTCAGCAACTCCACGGAATCTCGCGGCTGCGGAACGTCGGCGATGAGCGCTTCCGCCGCCTCGACGCGATACCGCGGCTTGGAGGTCCGCGCCTTCGCACCGCGCTGCAACCAGGCCAGTTCCTTGCGTGCCAGGTTCCGCCGCTTCTCCTCGGCGCTCGCCGCCAGCCGCGCCCGCTCGGCGCGCGCGAAGATCCAGTCCGCGTAACCGCCTTCGTACTGCTCGACATCGCCGTTCGCGACTTCCCACGTGCGCCCGCACACCGTGTCGAGGAACCACCGGTCGTGCGTGACGACGACCAGCGCGGTGCGCCGCGCCAGCAGGTGATCGGCGAGCCAGCGGACACCCTCGATGTCGAGGTGGTTGGTCGGCTCGTCCAGCACGATCAGGTCGAGCTCACCGACGAGCGCGGCGGCCAGCGCTATGCGGCGGCGTTCCCCACCGGACAGGTTGGCGGTCGGGGAATCCAGGCCCAGCGCGGTGAGCCCCAGCCCGTCCACAATGGACCGAACGCGCGCGTCGGCGGCCCATTCGTGGTCGGCGGAATAGTGCGACAGCACCGCATCCCGCACTGTTCCGGCGGGCAGCTGGGTGCGCTGCGTGACAACCGCCATCCGCAGATCACGGACGCGGCTGACCCGGCCGGAGTCCGGTTCGGCTATCCCGGCGAGCACTTCGAGCAACGTCGTCTTGCCGCCGCCGTTGAGACCGACGACTCCGATGCGCTCGCCTTCGGCCACCCCGAGCGAGACGTTGTCCAGCAACGGCTTGACACCATAGGACTTGCTGACGGATTCGAGATTGATCAAGTTGGCCATTTACGCGTGAACCTGCGGAGGAGGAGTGGGGCGATTGACATCGTCACCGCCAACGAAGCGGGCACCGGGCACGGGTCCGTGCGCCACCCGGACCGTGCGGCAGACCCCGGCGCCGGCCAGCTCCGCCGCGACTTCGAGCGCGGCTTCTGCGTCCTCACACAGAAACGCACACGTCGGGCCGGAGCCGGACACCGTCCCGGCGAGGGCGCCGGCGTTCACACCGGCGCGCAGCGTGCGACGCAGCCCCGGGCGCAACGAAACGGCCGCGGCCTGCAGATCGTTGCCGAGCAACAATGCGAGCTGCCGCGGATCACCGGACGCGAGCGCCTCGACCACGGGCGCATGCGAACCGACGCGTGGCGGAGACCCGTTCTCCCGCAACCGATCCAGCTCACGGAACACGCCCGGAGTGGACAGTCCACGATGGTCGAACGCGAGGACCCAATGAAAGGTGTGCCGGGACAGCACGGGCACGAGCTGCTCACCACGTCCGGTGCCGAGCGCTGTCCCGCCGTAGAGGGCGAACGGGACGTCGCTGCCGAGCTTTGCCGCGATCTCCGCGAGCTCGTCCCTGCCGAGTTCCAGTTTCCACAGCGCGGTCAGCGCGACCAGCGTCGCCGCGGCGTCCGCGCTACCCCCCGCCATCCCGCCCGCGACCGGAATTCCCTTGCGCAGCACCACGCGCACCTTCGGATCGGCCCTGTCCGCGTGTTTCGCCAGTGCCTCGACCGCCTGCCAGGCAAGGTTCTTCGCGTCGGTGGGTACCGCGTCCTCCCCCTCGCCGAAGACCTCGATCCCGGGCTCCTCGGCGACCGCGACGGTCACTTCGTCCGACAGCGACAGGGCATGGAACACCGTGGTCAGATCGTGGTACCCGTCGTCGCGCAAATCGCCGACGGACAGGTGCAGGTTGATCTTCGACGGCACCCGCACGGTGACTGGAGGCGGAACGACGGCTAGCACCCGTCAAGACTACGTGGCCTTGCCCGCGCTCCGCCCGCGAGGAGAAACAAGTTCCAGCGCGACCTCCAGCGCCACGTCGGCGTGGGCCGCGCCCGGCGTCTCCGCGTGGTACACGGGGTTGTTGCCGAGTAGCAGCGCGACGAGCGCGAGCCGTGCCCGCAGCTGAGCGTGCGGGTCCTTTTCGTCGGCGGCGATGATCGTGAACAGCTCCGTCATCCGGCTCGACAGCGGATTGCGGTCCTGGAAGCTCTTGAGTGCGGGCTGGTTCTCCTGCATGAACCGCATCAGCGGACCGAACTGGCCCTCGGCGAGCTTCGCCAGCCGCCGGATGAGTTCCTGACGCGTCGCGACGTGGTTGTCCTGCTCACGCGCCCATGCCAGCACCTCGTCGAAGGACCCCGCAAGATCGTCGAGCAGGCTCGCGATGATGTCCTCTTTGGTGCGGAAGTGGTAGTACAGCGCGGCTTTGGTGACGTCGAGTTTCTCCGCGATCTCACGTAACGAGGTCTTCTCATAGCCCTGCTCGGCGAACAGGTCCAGCGCGACCTGCTGAATGCGCTCCCTCGTGTCGCTGCGACACCCCGCCGTACTTTACAACTGACCAGTTGACTTGTCGACCGGCAGGGGATCACGATGACAACGGCACTCAGCGCGCCTTCCGAGGCGCGTACGGAGCAGCGAAAATGGTGGGCGCTGCTCGCGATCGGGCTGGCCCACCTGCTGGTCGTCATCGACACCACCATCGTCAACATCGCGCTGCCATCGGCGCAGCACGAACTCGGCATGTCCGATGCCGCCCGCCAGTGGGCAATCAGCGCCTACACGCTCGCGGTCGGCGGGTTGCTGCTGCTCGGCGGCCGGATGGGTGACCGATTCGGGCGGCGGAACACGCTCATCGTGGGGGCGATCGGGTTCGCGCTGGCGTCCGCCGTCGGCGGCGCCGCGACCGGGCCAGGGATGCTCATCGCGTCGAGGGCAGCGCAAGGGGTCTTCGCCGCGCTGCTCGCGCCGTCGACGCTGGCGCTGCTGACCGTCACGTTCAGCGAGGCACGGGAGCGGGCCAAGGCGTTCGGGATTTTCAGCGCGATCATGATGTCCGGTGCGGCGGTCGGCCTCATCGCCGGCGGCGCGCTGACGCAGTACCTCGACTGGCGTTGGTGCCTGTACGTGAACCTGCCGCTGGCCGCGGTCGCGGCGATCCTGGGCTGGTTCGTGCTGCCGAATCCCGCCGGGCACCGGGAGACCCCACTGGACTGGACCAGCGCGTTCCTCGGGAGCGGGGGCATCGTGTCGCTGGTGTACGCATTGTCCGAGGCCGCGACGCGCGGGTGGGGTTCGGGGATCGTGCTGGGCTTCGCGGGTGCGGCCGTGGTGTTGCTCGGGGCGTTCCTCTACCGGCAGACCCGGGTCGGGAACCCCTTGCTGCCACTGCGAATTCTCGCCGACCGCAACCGGGCGGCCGCGTTCCTGACGATCGGTTCGGTGGCGTTCGGCATGTTCGGGATGTTCCTGTTCCTGACTTTCCAGCTGCAGGCGATCATGCATTATGGGCCACTGCCGGCCGGGCTCGCTTTTCTGCCGTTTCTGCTGGGGAACGTGGTCGTGTCGATGCTGCTCTCGCGGCGGTTGCTGCCAAGGACCGGTCCGCGGCCGCTGCTGGTGATCGGGATGCTGTTGATGGCCGCCGGGATGGTGACGCTCACGCAGCTGACGCCGGATGCGTCATACTGGGGCCTGATCATGCCGGTCGAACTGGTGATCGGCGCTGGGGCCGGGCTCTCGATGCCGGTCGTGATCAATACCGCCACCGGCCGGGTCGCCGAGGCGGATGCCGGCGTCGCGTCCGCCTTTGTCACCACCTCGCAACAGGTCGGCGCTTCGCTCGGGACGGCGACGCTGAACAGCATCGCGTCGAGTGTGACAGCTTCGGCCGCCGGACTGGGTGTTGCGGCCGCGACGGTGCACGGATACGCCGTCGCCAACGGCTGGGGAGCCGCGATCATCGCCGGGGCTGCCATCGGTGTGGGCCTGCTCGCGGGCCCGAAGAAGTAGGAGCCCACCGGGTGGTTTGCGGGTCTTCCCGCTCCGGCTTTCGGGGTGGCGACCAGGGGTGCGTGGAATGGGAAGGTTGCCTGGTAAGTCTCTTGCCCGGCAACCTTTTCCACCGACGAAGTCGACGCGGCAGAGACTGGGCAGCTCGAGCCCGAGAAACGTGAGTAGGGGCGACGTTTGCCAGTGGCGACGAACCCGTTCGGTGCGCTGGCGCAGCGTTCGCCGGCGAAGCCGCGGTGGCGAAGCCGCGGTGGCGAAGCCGCGCGAGCAGAGCGGGCCGGCGGCGGCAAAGCGCTCGGTGGCACTGCGAAGGGCGAGGCAGGCAGTATCTGCCACAGAAAAGGTTGCCTGGTAAGAGACTTGCCGGGCAACCTTTTCTGGTGATGAAGTTAGGCCGCGATGCTTCGGGGGCCCCCGGCAAGGTGTGTCACGTGTGCACCGTGGTCGCCGATCCATGCGAGCACCGCATCCGCTTGCCGGCCGCGGACGCCGACTCGGAAGCGGGCCACCGGGGTGTCGCCGACGCGGGTCAGGCCGCCACCGATGGTGGAGAGTTCGACATCGAAGCGGGTCGCGGCCTCCGGCAGCAGCGCACCAACCGCGGCGAAGCCGATCAGCACCACATCGGCGGCCCGATCGTAAGCGGCACTCTGCGCCCGAGGTGTATCAATCGCCGGCAGCAGCGCATCGGCCGTCTGGCTCCCCGGCAAAGCCAGCAGGTCCAACAGCGAGCCATGTTCGACGACCCGGCCGGAGTCCAGCAGCGCAACCTCATCGCAGACGCGGCGGGCAACAGCCGGGTCCTGCGACGTCAACACCACCGTGACACCCAGCTCAGCGCGCGCCCGGTCCAGAACGGTCAGCACCGTACCGGCTTCTTCGGCGGCAAGGCCGGCCGTGGGGTCATCGGCGAGCAACACCGCCGGGCCCGTCGCCACCGCACGGGCGAGGGCAACCCGGCGCCGCTGGCCTTCGGTCAGCTCGCCCGGGTGCTGCGCGGCCCGCTGGGTCAAGCCGGCGAGATCGAGCACCCGGCCCACCCGGCTCCGCCGCTGCGGACCGTCGACACCGAGCTGCTCCAGCGGCGCAGCGACATTCCCAGCGACGGTGCGTTCGGCGTGCAGCGACGGAGCGGTACCCAGAACCGCAACCTGACGGCGCACCTCCCGTAGCCGGCGGCCATCGAGACCGGCCGTGTTCAGCCCGTCCAACCGCACCGTGCCGCGGTCGGGTTTCTCTTGCAGGGCAACAACTTTGGCGAGTGTGGACTTACCGGACCTTGCCGGGCCCACTACTCCGTACAGCGCACCGGCGCTGATTTCCAGATTCACCTCGCGCAGGGCGAGCACCGGGGAACCCTTGCCAGGAAAGGACTTGGTCAGATTTTCTACTGTGATCAACGAAAGCTCCAAGTGCGGGCGCGCAGAACGCGCGGACGTCATCGAATTAACGCGTCCGAAAAGGACAGTTGCGAAAGGACTCGAACTCAGCGGATGAGAACGGTCAGCGACGACATGCACAAACGGAACGGCGGCACTCATCGACGACTCGGCGCCTGGTGAGCATTCGCGTGCGATACACAGCTTCCTCCATCGATCCTGGCGGTAGCACCTGCCCGACGGGGGTGGTTGCTGCGACTTCGGCGAGCCAGGTCTCTCGGTCGCTCGGGATGGATAACGTCAAAAGTAGAACGGATGTCCTGCGTTGAGCGCAAGTGCCCCGGGCCAGATCACACGAAGCAATCACACGGATGGCCGTAGCCGAGCACTCTCAGCTACGCGCACGAACTCATTGATGGTGAGTTGCTCACCGCGCGTGCCCGGGTCGACACCCGCCGCCCGGAGTACAGCGCCCGCCTGTTCGGCCGAACCCGCCCACGAGGCGAGTGCGGACCGGAGTGTCTTGCGCCGTTGCGCGAATGCCGCATCGATGACGGCGAAAACGGCGTCGCGATCGACGTCCGAAGCCGGTGCGGTCGCGCGTTCGAACGCCACGAGCGCGGAATCGACGTTCGGCACCGGCCAGAACACCGCGCGCGGCACGGCGGCGACCTTCCGCGCCTTCCCGTACCAAGCCAGTTTGACGCTCGGCACACCATAGATCCGGCTACCCGGCCCGGCGGCCATCCGATCGGCAACCTCGGTCTGCACCATCACGAGCGCGCGAGTGAGCGACGGCAACGCGGCCAGCAGATGCAGTACGACGGGCACGGCGACGTTGTAGGGCAGATTCGCGACCAGTGTCGTGGGCGGCACGGGCAACTCGCCGGCGCCCACCTTCATCGCGTCGCGCTCCAGCACTGTCAGCTGTTGCGCGGTCTCAGACGCACGTTCCCGCACCGTCACCGGCAAGCGAGCCGCCAGGACCGGGTCGATCTCGACGGCCGACACCCGGGCACCGGCGGCCAACAGCCCCAGCGTCAGCGAACCCAGCCCGGGCCCGACCTCCAGCACGGCATCCCGCGGCCCCACCCCGGACAGCTCGACGATACGGCGCACCGTGTTGGGGTCGTGCACGAAGTTCTGGCCGAGCTTCTTCGTCGGCCGCACGTTCAGCTCGGCCGCCAGCCCCCGGATCTCGGCCGGGCCGAGCAGTTGAACCACGCCCGGAAGACTACTGCGGCGCGCAGCACCTCCGTCGCGGCCACCCGTCGATCAGGCAGCGCCGGCCTTCTTGGAGCACACCGGCCACGCGCCCCAGCCCTGCCCGGCCTGGACCCGCTGCGCGACCGCGATCTGCTCTTCGCGGCTCGCCTGGTAGGCGTGCGAAGCGTAGGCACCGCCGCCATAGGCCTGCCAGGTGCTGTTGGTGAACTGCAGACCGCCCTCGAAACCGTTGCCGGTGTTCGCCGCCCAGTTTCCGGTGGACTCACACTGCGCGATCTTGTCCCAGATCCCGGCGTTGCTGATCGCAGGCTGCTTGGTGCCGATGCGGATGATCTTCGGCTTGGCGTCGGTCAGCACCTTGACCGACAGCTGCTCGCGCGCGGTCTCCTTGCCGTTCCTCTTCGTGATCCGGTAGGTGACCAGCTGCTGGCCCGGCGTGCCCGGGTCCTGCACGACCTGCTTGCCCGAGTCCAGTGTGTCGTCATTGACCTGCTGGACCGGCGGGTCGATGGACTCCTGCTGGTTGATCACGGAGATGCCGGTGCGGCTGATGTGCACCTCGGCGCCGTCGGCGATCTTGAACTCGAGCCCGCCGTCGATCGTGTCGTCCGGGCCCAGCGACAGGTTCTGGTCCTTGAGGAAGTCCGCGGCGGTGAGCGCGGTGGTGCTGACCTGGCGGGGCGCGGCGTCGCCGTCGTAAACGGTGACGTGCTTGACGGTGTTGATGGTGACCGTCGCGCCCTCGACCGGGAGTGCGGCTGTCGGTGCCATCGAGAAGAAGCTGCCGTTGGCGAACTTGCCGCTCAGGCCAAGCTGGTCGAGCGCCTCGGCGAGCGTGTCGGCGCGGACCCAGGAGTCCTTCGCGACGCCATCGACGACCAGGCTGAGGTGTCGGCCGCGCTCGAGCTTGATGACGCCGCCATCGCCGACGGGCGCCTGGGGGGACGGGGAGAGTGCGTCGTGCTCGCCGACGCTCACGCCCGCGTCCTTGAGTACCTCGCCGACGGTCTTGCCGAAGCTGTGCACGGTCTGCTCGTGGCCGTCCACGTCGACCGTGACGCTCTTGTTCATGGCCAGCGCGGCCGCGCCGCCGCCGGTGATGCTGATCAGCAGGGCAAGAACCGAGCCGCGGAGGAACCGCTTCTTCCAGGTCTTGACCGCGGTGACGAGTGCCCGCTCGGGCTGCGCTTCCGCCTCGGCGCTCGCCGTGCGGTCCTCGGACACGGCGTCCGGGAGCGCGAGCGCGGGCAGCATGGTCGTCTCGGCGTTGATCAGCCGGATGAGCTCGTCGACATCGAGCTCGGCTTCCGCCATCAGGTCGTCGGCGTCGGGTCCCAGGACCGTGCGCACGTCGTGCTCAGTGATGGCGAGGTCGTCGGAGAAGTCCCAGTCGTCCTCGGGAGCCGGCCAGTCCAGCGTGCCGACCCCGCCACGGGCGGACCCATACCAGTCCATCGTGTCGTCGAGGCGCGCGTAAGCCTGTCTACTACCAGTCACAGCAGGTCGTTCCCTTTCGCACTATCGGCAACCGCAGTCGATGTCATCCCCCGACCCCGACCTGCACTGACCTGACCGCGGTATGTGCCAGCCGATTAATCGGTCGGCACGATCACGGGACAGTAACGGGTCCCGCGAGGTTGCGCAAACACCCCGTGGAATCTAGTGGCGTGCGTCACTCGTCCGTGTGGGGGTATCGGGCGCACCACTGTCGCAATCCGTTCAACTCGTTGTGACAGAAGGAAGTTGAAACACACGTTCAGCGTTTCGGCAAGCCGCCGTTGCGATCTCTTGGACCGGCTGTTGTCGCAGCTCAGCGAGGTAACGCACGGTGTAGGCCGTGCAGTAGGGCTCGTTCGCCCTGCCACGGAACGGATGCGGGGTCAGGAAGGGCGCGTCGGTCTCGACGAGAAATTGCTCCGAAGGAACCAATCTCGCCGCGTCCTGCAGCGCCCGCGCGTTCTTGAACGTGACGGTGCCGGCGAACGACAGGACGTAACCGGCGTCGACGCAACGGCGCGCGAAGTCCGCGTCGCCGGAGAAGCAGTGGAACACCACCTGCTCGGGCGCGCCTTCCTCGGCGAGGATCCGCAGGATGTCCTCGTGCGCGTCGCGGTCGTGGATCATCAGCGGCTTGCGGACGCGCTTGGCGAGATCAATATGCCAGCGGAACGCCTCCTGCTGCGCGTCGTGCGGGGCGTAGTCCCAGTAGTAGTCGAGCCCGGTCTCGCCGACCGCGACGACCCGGTCGGCGCGCGCGAGACGCTCCACTTCGGACCGTTCGGTATCGCTGAAATCCTTGGTACGCGTGGGATGTATGGCCACCGCGGCGAACACCCGGCTGTCCCATGTGGACGCTTCGGTAACCCAGCGGGCCGACGCGAGGTCGTCCGCCACCGTCACCACGCGGGTCACGCCGGCGGCCGCGGCGCGGTCGACGATCTCGGCGACGCCGGCCGCGTCCACCGCGCCGCAGGCGTCCAGATGCGTGTGCGCGTCGACCACCGGCGCCGGCAAACGCTCCGGCACCGGCGGTCGTTCCTTCTTATTCGGCACGCTCGATCGGTGCCCACTCCGGGCCGGTCTCGCCCAGTTTCGGGTCGAGCTTCGCGAACAGCGGCGTCGGCTTCGCCAGCGGCCTGCCGACCTCGATCGGCGTGGACTGCCAGCGCGCCTGCTCGGCCGCGTAGTCGCCGGTGAGGATCGGGTTGGTGCGGCCGGGAATGTCGAGGTCATCGACCTCCTGCAACTCCGGCTGGGCCGCCCACACCCCGGTGCCGCCGAGTGCCTCGTGCACCTTCTGCGCCGAATGCGGCAGGAACGGCGTGAGCAACGTGTTCGCGTCCGAGACCACCTGCAACGCGGTGTGCAGCACCGCGTCACGACGATCCGGATCGTCCTTGAGCTTCCACGGCTCCTGATCCGACAGGTACCGGTTCGCGGCCGTGACGACGCGCATGGCCTCGCCGGCGGCCAGTTTGAACCGCGAGCGCTGTAGATGCGCCCCCGCGGTCTCGAAAGCCTTGCGGGACAGGGTTTTCAGGTCCTCGTCCGCCGGGGCGGGCCGGGTCGGGGCCGGGATCGCACCGTTGTTCTTGTGTGCCATCGAGATCGACCGGTTGACCAGGTTGCCCCACTCGTTGGCGAGCTCGAAGTTGGTGCGCCGGACGAACTCGTCCCAGGTGAAGTCGGTGTCCTGGGTCTCGGGACCGGCCACGGAGATGAAGTACCGCAACGTGTCCGGGCCGAACTCGCGCAGGAAGTCGTGCACGTAGATGACCGTGCCGCGCGACGTGGAGAACTTCGAGCCGCTCATGGTGAGGAACTCGCTGGAAACGATCTCGTCCGGCAGGTTCAGCGTGCCGTACGGGCCGATCTCGCCACCGCGGTCCCCCGCGCCGTTGTGCCCGAGCAGCAGCGCGGGCCAGATCTGGGCGTGGAAGGTGATGTTGTCCTTGCCCATGAAGTAATAGGTGCGGGCGTCTCCGTTGTTCCACCATTCCTGCCACGCGTCGGGCTGCCCGCTGCGCCGGGCCCATTCGACGCTGGCCGAGAAATACCCGATCACCGCGTCGAACCAGACGTAGAACCGCTTGAGCGGCTGGTCACGCCAGCCGTCGAGCGGCACCTTCACCCCCCAGTCCAGGTCACGGGTGATCGGGCGGGGCCGCATATCGTCGATGAGGTTCTTGGTGAACTTCAGGACGTTCGGCCGCCAGTCCGTGCGAGTGGACAGCCACTTACCGAGGGTCTCGGTGAACGCCGGCAGGTCGAGGAACAGGTGCTCGGTCTCGACGAACTTCGGCGTCTCGCCGTTGATCCGCGAGTGCGGGTTGATCAGATCGGCCGGGTCGAGCTGGTTGCCGCAGTTGTCGCACTGGTCACCGCGCGCGCCGTCGTACCCGCAGATCGGGCAGGTGCCCTCGATGTAGCGGTCGGGCAGCGTGCGCCCGGTGGAGGGGCTGATGGCGCCCCTTGTCGTCTTGGGCACGACGTAGCCGTTGCGGTGCAGCGCCAGGAAGATCTGCTGGGTGACTTCGGCGTGGTTACCGGTGGTGGTGCGGGTGAACAGGTCGTAACTCAGCCCGAGGCCCTGCAGGTCGGAACCGATCTGGCGGGTGTACTTGTCGGCCGTTTGCTGCGGGGTCAGGCCCTCGTTGTCGGCCTGCACAGTGATGGGGGTGCCGTGCTCGTCGGTCCCGGACACCATGAGCACCCGGTTGCCGGCCATTCGCTGGTAGCGCGAGAAGACGTCGGAGGGGACCCCGAACCCGGATACGTGGCCGATATGACGGGGGCCGTTGGCATACGGCCAGGCCACCGCCGTCAACACATTGGTGCTCATGCTTTATCAGCGTACGGGGGCGAGCGTCGGCACCCCAGCGCTGGGTCGGCGGGGTCGCGAAGCTCTGACACGGCGGCCCCGGCCGCGCGTCGCACCGAATTCCACGGAAATTTCCCCGCCGGGCGCCTGTCCAGCTGGTAAATGGGCACCCGAATTCTGTTACTCAGCGCACAAATTCAGTGCGTTCATCACTTTTTGGGTCAACGGCTACTCAATGCGTAACGGGTTGTGTCGGCACAGCGATCTAGGCCGCGAGCTTTCTCATCAAAGGCAATCGAAACGAGGATTCGATGACGCAATCCACCGCCGACGAGGTCTCCGAGTCCACGTTGACCGACGGTCAGGTGATCATGCCGTTCTACCTGATTGTCGACGTGTCTTCGTCGATGTCCGGTGACATTCAGGAGCTCAACGAAGCGATTCAGCAGTTGATTCGGGACATCTGTGATGATCCCGTCGTAGACGACCTTGTCATGTTGAGCATCATCACGTTCAACCACAATGCCCAGACGATCGTGCCGCTGGACAGTCCGAGTTCACTCACTCCGCCGACCGTCACGGCAAGCGGTGGCACGAACTACGGCGCGGCGTTTCGCGAATACCACCAGGTGTTCGAGCAGGACCGGGCCAAGCTCAAGAGTCAGCGCATCAAGATGTACCGGCCCTGTGTCTTCTTCCTCACCGACGGCGCGCCCGGCGACGGGAATTACGCGGAAACGTTCCAGTCGCTGTTCGCCTATGATCCCGAGCAGAAAACCGGGAACCGGGCCTTCCCCTACTTCGTGCCCTTCGGTTTTCGCAGCGCACCCGAAGAAGTCATGCGAAAGCTCGCCTATCCCAACTTCGGCCGGACCAAAGGCCGGTGGTTCTTGTCTCGCTCGAACAGCGTGAAAGAGGTCTTGAAAGCGATGACCGAGGTCATCGGCAAGACCGTGATCAGCTCGGGGCAGTCCGCGTCACAGGGGCTGCCGCAGATCGTGCCGCCGGCCCCGTCCGCGAATCTCGACGCCCAGTTCGGCGAGGCCGAGGACTGGATGTGACCGACCGCAAGTCCGCGGGAGGACGCGGTGTGCCGGCCATCGGTGCGCCAGGGCGGGCGGCCGGCGAACTCCCCGCCGGCCACCCGCCCGCCACGCCGACGGTGGCCGACCACGAACTGTCCGAGTTCTCCGGCCCGGGGCTGGAGATCCGCGGCGCTTCGATTCGTGGGCTCATGCATCGCTACCGTGGCGGGCCGCGGCAGGACGCGTTCTCCGTCGTGTACGACGAGGCGAGTGACACGACCCTCGTCATCGTGTGTGACGGAGTGGGCTCGCTGCCCCGCTCGCACGAGGCCGCTGCTTTCGTGACGGATCGCCTGCCGGCGCATTTCTGGGCGGCCCGGAACTGGGCGGCCGCGGTCAAATCCGTCAACGCCGAGCTGCACGAGCTTGTGGCCCGGCGCCGGGCGGAGCTCGGCCCGGCCGAGTGGGACGCGAACGCGATGGCGACCACGGTGGTGGCGGTCGCGATCTCGCCAGGACACCAGGGCCGCCGCGTGGAGATCGTGCGCAGCGACGACAGCACGGTGTGGGCACTGTCCCGCGAGGGCGGCTGGACCGACGTTTCGGCCACGACGGACGGCGACGCGACCGTCCACACTGGATCGGTACGGGCATTGCCCACTGACTCACCCCGCCTGCACCACGCGGAAACCACGCTTACCGATGGCGCCCTGTTCGTGATGACCGACGGAGTCGACGTGCCTTTGCGCGGCGCGGCCGAGGTCCGCGAAACCCTTGCCACCTGGTGGACATCGCCTCCGGCGATCTTCGATTTCGGCGCTCAGGTCGGTTTCGCCCGCAAGACCCACCTGGACGACCGCACCGTCGTGGGTGTCTGGGCTACGGGCGAGGACCACGCATGATCCGTAAGAAGGACCTCGGCACGCTCGAGTTCATCGCGAAGGGTGCCGTTGGCAACGTCTACCGGCTGCCGAACTTCACTATTCCGGGCTGCCCTCCGTTGGCGTACAAGGAAGTCCGGGACATCGCGCCCGGCGAGTTCTCGGCGCGGAACCGCCAGGAGGCGCTCGATGCCATGGCGAAAACGGTCGCGTTCCGAGCCGGGCTGAGCCAGGCCGACCGCGGCGATCTCGACGAGTACACCACCTGGCCGATCGAGATGGTCGAGGACAACGGCGCCCCGTGCGGGATGGTCATGCCCCTGATACCGCCGGACTTCTTCGTCCGGAGCAGTCCCAGGGCCGGGAACCCGAGGGACCTCGTGGTCGACCTGTCATGGTTGTGCGCCAAGGAATCCCAGGCACAGAACGAAGGCATCGACCGCTCCGGGTACCGCGACCTGCTCGTGCGGATAGCGCTGCTGGCCCAGCTCGTCTACGCGGTCGGACGGCTGCACCGGCACGGAATCGTCTACGGCGACCTGAGTCTGAAAAACGCGGCGCTCGCCGTCAACCCGCCGCGGGTGAAACTGCTCGACTGCGACGCGGCCGCCGAACTCTCCGACCCGGCACGGGTGCAGCTGCACTCGCCGGCCTTCACCCCGCCGGAGAACGCCAGTGGCGCCCAGAAGGTGCAGGACGATCGCACCGACATCTACAAACTCGCCCTGTGCGTCATCCGTGGCCTGCAACAAGGTCGCGGTGTCACGCAGACTCGGGACCCAGCCGGCCTCGCCGGGAAGCTCGACGCGCCGGCCCTCGACGTCATCACCAGAGCCGTGGGTGCGGACCGGGGCCGGCGACCGACCGCGAAGGAGCTTTTCGACTGCCTGGAACAGAACCTGCTGGCGAAAGCGTCCCCGCCGACGCTGCGGTCCGCGAGCCTGAACCGCACCGCCGTGCCACGTGGTCTGGACCTCGAGGTCAGCTGGGAAGCCAGTGGCGGCAAGGAAGTGTGCGTCCTCGGGCCGAACGGTTTCGAAGTCACTCTGCCGGATCCGGGTACGCCGGTGGCCACGTATGTGATCACGCCGCCGGCGTCCGGGGAGATTTCGGTCGAAGTCCGCAACGCACACGGCACCGTGCGAACGGTTGCGGGCAGCGTCCAGGTCTACGACCTGCCGGCTTTCCGCGTCGAGCTGGACTCGTTGCCCCGGCCCGTCATGTCGGGTGTGCCGGCGGTCATGGTCCCGCCGGTGCTGCACGCTCTCCCGTCGGTGCCGACGGTGTCCACGGCCGCGCATCCCGCCCCGCGAATCGAGCTTCCCTCACTGGAGCCCGTCTCGAATTTGGTTCAGACCACTAAGACGATCCTGCCGACGGCACCGGCTCATCCCGAGCTGGGTGCGGCGGCGGCACGAACCACCGAAAGTGTCCGAGAGATGTTCGACCAGGCGCGCCAACGACTTCGTGCCCACGTGGCAGGCAAGGTGGACGCCGCCGTGCGGCGAGGAGTGTCCCGACTGTGACTGTTCGTACCCCCGTTCCGGCCGCACGGCGCAAGTCACGGCGGATCAGCGACGGACTGACCTGGCTCGGCGGTGCCGACCGCGAAATCCTCGCGCTGGCGCGAAGCGGGCGGAACCAGTTCGTCCAAATGGGACTCGTGGTGCTCGCCACCGCCGGGCTCGGCGTGCTGTCCATGGGTTTCGCGCTGTACCGCGGACTTCATCTGCACCCGGTGCTCGCCGTGCTCGGCGGGTTGGTGTGGGGCTGCGTGATCGGGGTGATCGACCGGTTCCTGATCACCAGCCTCAGCCTCCGCGGCGGGTTCGGGCGGGTCGCGACGGTCATCGGCATTCGCATCGTCATCGCGGCGCTGCTCGGTTTCATCATCTCGACGCCGCTCGTGCTCCAGGTTTTCCAGCGTGAAATCCAGGCCCAGATGGTGGTGGCGAACGCCACCAACAGCAAGTCGTTCGGCGACGCGCTGAACACCACGCCGTTGGTCAACGACCTGAACCAGGTGCGCGCGGATATCGCGACGCAGGAGGCCGCGCTCCGCGGCCAGATTCCCGCCGCCGTCACCCCGGAAATGCAGGCTCGCGAGCAATACCTCAAACAGGCGCAGGACACCCTGAACTCACGTCGCGCGATATCCGACCAGAAATACCGTGCCTGGCAATGCGAACTGTATGGCTCGTCCTGTGAAGGCTCCACGAACGTCGCCGGAAACGGGAACCTGGCCAAAGCGCGGGAAAAGGAGTACCAGGACGCGCTCGCGCAGACCAACGACGCGCAACAGGATGTCACGAGCGCCGAGACGGCACTTGCCAAAGCCCGGGATGCCGCGTCGAACCAGGGAGGCGCCGCGCTCAAACACGCCCAGGACACAGCGAACACCGAACTTCCCGGCCTCCGTGCCCGCGAGGCCGAACTTCAGCGGCAGTACAACGATGCCGTCGATCTCGGCACCAAGACCAACCAGGACAACACCGGTCTCCTCGCGCAGATCGTCGCGCTCGACGACCTCGGCGCCCACAGTGCCGAAGCGCGGCTCGCCCATATCGCCGTCGGTCTGCTGTTCTTCATGATCGAACTGCTTCCGGTCACGGTGAAGATTCTCACCAGCTTCGGCCCGGAAACCGCATATGAACGTGTCCGGCGGGACTTCGAGAACACCAACGTCGACGACGCCAAGGCCGAAATCCGCAGCCGGACCAGGGATCGCGACGAAGTGGAACGCAGGATGGCGAAGGAAACGAAGAAGCGCGAAGACATCGAAGACGATATGCGGAACCGCGAACGCGATCTCGGCATCAAGGCCAACGAGCGGGTGGCCAAGGAGATGGAAGGCGTGCTCGATGTCGCGCTCGCCCAGTGGGCGCAGGACGTGCAACGGACCCTCTCCGCAAAGCGTCACCAGAACGGTCACGCCGCACCACCGCCGCCGCCGCATAACGGCCACCAGCCCACCCAGCCCAATGTGCGCAGCAACTTCAATCTCCCGTCTGGGAGCAAACTGGCGCCACCGAACGGAAACAAGCCGTGAGCGAGATCGTGACGGATGAGCAGGTGGCGGCGGACTGGGTCGGCTGCCTTGTCCTCGCGGTCGCGCCGAAGTCCCATGTGGACTATGTCGGCGATGCGATCGACCGGGCGGAAAGCGCGATTTTCGGCGACCCCGTGCTCGTCGACATGGCGAGGGTCGTCAAGGCGGCCAACCCGGATCCACTCGGCGGCGACCTTGACGAGATCGCACTCACGCTCTACGGCGAACTCGTCGGGGCCGCCACGTCACCGGCGCGGATTCCCGCGCCGCGCTTGGCTTTCTGCATCCTGCTGTTGCACTCCAACGTGTCCGAAGCTGAGCGCCTCGCCCGCGATCTCGCCGCGACGAGCGCGCTGTCGAAGTTGCCGATCGTGTTCCGCGTCGGCGGTCTCGCGCCGGAGACATCGGACGAGCAGGTCGACATCACGCGAATGATCCTCGACGCGGCGACTGCGACGGCCCATGAAGTCGACCGGACGCCGGGTTTCTGTCTGGATGCCGGGCAACTCGCCGACCTCACCACGCCCCGCCACGCGCAACCTCCGCGCCGGCCGGAGCCCGAGCCACAGGCGCTCCTGGAAGTGCCGATTCCCGAGATCGACGAGGAAGTTCCGCCGGCCGCCCCAGAACCGGAAATCCTGGCGCCGCGCCGGGTGTCGCGCCTGGCCGCGCTGGGGCGGGTAGCCGCGCCGGTCCGGTCGCTACTGACCCCGAGACCCGTGCCCGCCAGCAACATCGAGGTTATCAACGAGCTGAGTGCCCGGGCCGACAGCATGTCACTGCTGTACCTGGTGCAGGTCTCGGAGCCGGTCCGGCCGTCCCGCGAGCAGCGTAACCGCCGGGCCGAGGTGGCGCTGACGCTGACCCACGCGCTCAGGTCCGGCTCCGGCGAAATACCCTGGTACGTCCGGGCATTCGCCGCGGGCCGGGAACTGCATCCCGGACGGCCACTCCCCGAGCCGGATCTCTTACGACACAAGGACTTTCCTCAGCGCTGGGGTGAGCACCCCGATCTCTACGAGGTGATCGCCGACCTTTCGGAAAGCCTCAGCCAGGACAAGGCCTCGTTCGTCCGGCGGAGAAGACAACCTCGGCAGGCCGTCGTCGTGTTCCTGTCCGGGCCGGCCCCCGACGACGGTGCCGAGCTGGCCCAACGGCTTGCCGAGCTCCAGGCCGAAGCCAAGACGATCTGGATTTCCGGTCCAAAAGCGACAGTCCCGGCCCGGCTCACCGACATCGGCACCGATTTCCTGCACTATCACGAGGATCTGCTCGACGAGTTGCTCGACATCATCGGGAAAAACTGACGATGTCCGGGATCATGTCGATGTACCTGTCCATGCTGCGCGGGGTCGCGCACACCTCGCGGGCGGTCGGACGCGGTCTCGCGGAACGTGCCGCCAGCGCGCAGCTCGCGGCACGCCACCAGGTGCCGGCCGGCGGATTCGACTTTCGTGGGCTACTACAGGGGTCCAGACCACCTCGGTGGCTTGTGGACAGTGAGTTTCCCCTGGGGCGCTTCCTTTCCAGCACCGGAAAGATCGGCGCACCGGTGGGGATCCCGGAACAGGCGATACGGCTGCACGCGTGCGTGGTCGGACCGTCGGGCGCGGGCAAGACCCGCTCGATCATCGTCCCGTGGATCGTCGCAGCCGTGCGCTCCGGGTACAGCGTGGTCACCATCGACGTCAAGGGAGATCTGCTGGACCTCGTCCGCGACGAGGTGGGGCGGCAGGGCGCGCCACTGAATGTTCGAGCGCGAAAGCTCGACTACACCGACCCGCGACGTTCGGTCCGCTGGAACTGGCTGCAGACCATCGATTCCGATCGCGCGGTCGACAATGCGGTGCAGTCGATCATCGGCAGGCACCCACCGGCGAAAGCGGATCCGTACTTCTTTCACCTCGACGGCCAGATCCTGCGCGGCCTGCTCGAACTCGCCCAGGCGTCCCCGAAACGTCACCTGTGGACCGCGGGACGCATGCTCAGCCTGCTGAAAGACCAGGCACAGCTGGAAATCGCACTGCGACGATATCCGAACAGTCCCGGTGCCGGCAGACTCCGGGACCTGCCTTACCTTTCCCCGGACGATTTCGCGAAGCGCGTGACCGGCGTCGCCGTGCGCCTCGACGCGCTCGCCCGGCCGACTGTCGAAGCCGTGACGACCAACGGCACCTTGACCACACCGGACATTCTTCAGGAGCGGCAGATCGTCTCCGTCGTGGCACCGCTGCAGGACGGGCAAATGGCCCAGACCTTGTCCAGCCTGTTCGTCAACGACCTGCTTTTCCGCGTATACGGTCGTTTTTCCGGCTACCAGGGTCCGCCGGTCATGCTGGTACTGGACGAGGCGGCGCAGCTGGCGGACCGGGTCGACTACAAGAACGTGCTCAGCGTGGCGCGGTCGGCGGGAATGAGTATCGTCCTCGCACTCCAGGACATCGCCCAGTTCTCCGACGCGTCCGAACGCTCGATCGCGGTGGGCAACTGCGACACCTACGTGTCGTTCAGTGGCGTTTCCCAGGAATCGGCGAAATTCCTCTCCGAGCGGCTCGGCAAGCACGTCGTCCCGGTCACAACGGTCGGGAAAACCGCGCAGGGCTGGGGATATCAGACAACGGCGTCCACCACCCAGCAAACCGTGCCCGTCCTCGGCGAACGGGAGATCATGACCATCCCGTTCGGCCGCCGGCCCGCGGTGGTGCACGCCAAATCCACCCTTGCCGCCCCGTTTCTCGTCGACCTCGAAGCATGAACCGGGACGACGGACGGTCCAGAAGCGACCGTCCCGACCGCGAACGTGTGGCCAAACTTCGTGCCGACGAACGCGCCTACGGCGGCCACACCTTCCAGCGGCACGTAGACATCGGACCCGCGGGGACGCGGGAACGCGCGTTGCGGATCCTCGCCGCGCACGACGGCGCGGGCTGCCACCGGGCGGGCGACGCGACGCGGTGGACCAGCGAACACGCACTGGCGCGCGCGGTGGGCGGCGTCGAACGCTCGCCGGAGTACCGGAAACGGCTCGCCTCCGCGGAAGACGCGATCCGGCGCGGCGAGCCGCCGCAGACCGTGCGTCCGGTGGTCCGAGTTCGGCTGGCCGACGTACTCGGCCCGGCCTGGCGCAGCGGCGTCGCCGGGCACCGGGCGGACGCCACCCGTGTCCAGCCGACCCGGTTCGGCGCCGGCGCGCAGGTCGTCGCCGTTTACCGGGCCCGGCCGGGCGGCGGCTGGGTGCTGCACACGTGCTATCCCGTTCCGAGAGCGGGCAACCCGTGACTCCCTACGATGATGCGTGTGCGAAGGAGCGACCGATGAGGATCAGTCAGCGGCTGCAAGATTTCCTCACCGGGTTCTGTGGCGCTGACGAAGATCTCGGCGAGACGGCCCGGGTGCTGCGCAGCTCGCCGGACAGCGAACTCGCCCGATGGCTGCGACCGGAACTGGATGCGGCAATTCGTGGTCACTTACTGCCGCCGGATGACTTCGAATACTTGACCTCGCGCAGGTTTTCCAGCGCCACCGACGTGGCGAACTGGTTGAATTCGCTTCACCAGGAATGGTTCGGCTGAGCCGAGGACCCGCCACGACTGGCGCGCCAGTCGCAAATTCCCACATCTCGCCGTTTTCGCACCTAGAGTGGCTGGACAACGCTCTGGGGAGTGCGAGGGTGGAGGTTTTGGGCGAGGACGAAAACGGGCGTGGGATCAACCTGTCGCTGCACGCGACCGTGGCCGATTGGGACATGGTCCGTTCCGCGGCGATCGTTTTCGCGTCGATCACGGTGACCGAGAACGTCAATTGGAGCGATACCGGCGCGCAAAAGCAGATCGCCGCGGCGCAGCAAGCCGGGGTGCGAGCCGGGATCCGGCACTATGCCCGCCCCGGCGCGCCGCAGGACCAGGCGGAACACTGTGTCCGGCTGGGCAAGCAGCTCGGCGTGTTCGGGCCGGGCTCGCTCGCGCCGGCGCTGGACGTGGACGCGGTCGGCGTGAACGACCGGTTCATCAAGGCGTGGATCAAGGCGGTGCGCAATGCGGCCGGGATCCGGCGGGTGCTGGTTTACGCCACCCATGACGCCTGGCTGCACGACCTGCATCCGGACAAATGGGCCGACTCGGAGGTCATCCTGTGGGTGCGGCGGCACAACGGGATTCCCGGCCGCCCCGGCTGGTTCCACCCGCGGCTCGGCATGCACGAACACGGCGCCGCCCCGGTCGCACCCGGGCTCACCGGCCCGATCGGACTCGACGCGATCGTCTACCCGCTGACCATCGCCGACGTCTTGATCTAGCTTGGCCGGCCGGCGCGAGTTGAGCGTTCGGAGCGCGCGAGTTGAGCGTTGCGTGCGCGCGAGTTGAGCGTTCGGAGCGCGCGAGTTGAGCGTTGCGTGCGCAGGGAACGCGCAACTCGCGCAGCGGGAAAGGTCAACTCGCGCGGCCGGAACGCGCAACTCGCGCGGCGGGAACGCGCAACTCGCGCGGGACTGGGGTTCCGCTACCCGCACCGCTATGCAAACCACTTCGAAACGGTCTCTAGGCGACTGTGCCTTGTTCGGATTGGGCGACGGGGATGGCGCCGCCCATGCGTTCGGAGATTTGCGCCGCCGCCGTGACGAGGTCGTGGCGGTACGGGCCGTCGAGGGGCAGGGTCCGTGTGGTGCCGACGACGGCGATCGTCGCGCAGATGCCGTACTCGTCGAACACGCCCGTCGCGACCGCGTTCATCCCCGAGTCCGCCAGGTGATCGGTCGCGACGCCCGTGCGCCGGACCTCGTCGAGCTGCGTGACGAGCTCGTCGCGTTCGCTCTCCGACAGGGTCGCCAGCAACCGTTCCACGCGCAGCTGGTCCGGCAGGAACGCGAGAAACACCTTCGCCTGCGCCGAGCGCAACGTCAGCTGAGTGCCGACCCGCACAGTCACCAGCACCGCCCGCGTGTGGTCTTCCTCGGTTCGCGAAACGACCGGCCCTGACGAGCCCCACAGGCTGATGACCGTGGTGAGGTGCGTCGACTGGCTGACCCGCCGCAGGAACGGCGGCGCGATGTCGAGCACGCGCCGCCGCGCCAGCGCCGCCGCGCCCAGCTGCATCAGGAGGCCGCCGGGCGCGAACCGCGACGGCTCCTGAGTGCGTTCGAGCAGACCGGCGGCGACGAGCGAGGTGAAGTACCGGTGGGTCGTGCTGCGGTTGAGGCCCAGCTGCTCGGCCGCTTCCGCGACCGTCGTCGTCGGGCGCTCCACGGAGAAGAGTCCCAGGATCTGCCCCACCCGGCTGACCGCCTGGATATCGCCCGAGGACGCCGAACCGTCGATCACTGCGAACTCCCTCTCCGCCACCTGTTGCCTCACACCGTATGGCCCATGTCCACGTTCTTGGTCTCTGGCCCGGCGAATCCGCCGATGCTGATCAGGAGACCGGCGATCACGAGCAGCACGACCGGCGCGAGCGTCGCGGACATGAAGCTCTGCAGCCCGTCGAGGTAGAAGGCGTAGAACGCGGGGATGATCAGCGCGAGGCTGTAGCCGACACCGTAACCACTGGCCCGGATGTTCGCCGGGAAGCGCTCGGTCAGGTAGGCCGCGATCGGCGCGAACGTGCAGATCGTGAACACGAGGATCACCGCGGTCACCACGATCACCGCGAACAGCCCGCTGCCACGCATGTGCTGGATCAGCGCGTAGCACGACGATCCGACGATCGCCATGGCCAGCCCGTACCCGATGTAGAACGGGCGGCGGCCGATGCGCTGGGACAACGTCGCCACCACCAGGTACATCACGGTGACCACGATTTCCGCGATCATCATCGTGAACGTGACCTGCTTGCTGGTCAGCCCCACCTTCGACTTGAGCAGCGACGGCAGCAGCGACACCGCGATGTTCGTGGCAAGCCAGGTCCCGGTCATCAGCACGAACACCTGCAGCATGGCGCGCCGGTGCTCACCCTTGAACAGCAACACCAGCGGCGAACCGGTTTGCGTGCGCGCGGTCGCGGGTTCTTCGACTTCGCGACGGTAGGCGCGGAACAGTACGACAGCCAGTAGTGCCCCGATCACGAACGGAATCCGCCAGCCCCACTGTGCGTATGCCGAATGCACGTCGGCCGAGGGCATGACGTTGAGCAGGATCAGCGTGATCGCGGCGACCAGGCCGTAGGCGAAGGGCGAGGTGGCGGTGATGGTGCCGGAAACGATGCCGCGGTGGCGCCGCGGGCTCCATTCCATGGCCAGCGGCACCGCGGTCGTGTACTCACCGCCGAGGAAGATGCCTGCCACGAACCGCAGTGCGATGAGCAGGGCGGACGCGGCGATGCCGACGGTTTGGTAGCCCGGTAGTGCCGCGATGAGGGCGGTCGTGATCCCGAATCCGGCGACCGCGATCAACGTGGTGTGGCGGCGGCCCTGCTTGTCGGCGAAGTGGCCGAAGATCGCCGCGCCGATGGGCCGCGCGATGAGCGTCGAGGTGAAGACGAAGGCGTTGAGCAGTGCCGCGGTCCCCGCGCTCACCCCTGTGGACTGGAAGTAGGCGCTCGCCGGGGCGAGGGCGATAATGGGCAGGTAGATGTCGAACTGGTCGACGAAGTAGGCCAGCACGCCTGCCCGGATGGCGGCCTTGGCCTTGGGGTGGGTTCTGATGGCCGGAGCGCCTCGTTCGGCGGAGGTCTCGGTCATGGGTGCTCCTTGCAATGAGGATCGCCATTGATGTTCACATCGCGCAAGCATGGTTTGGATCGCGAACGACCCGACTGTACATACGTGGCCACTCCCGGGCAATGACCCCTTGACGTTCGTAATACGAAAATGCAATCTGGATTGTGAACAGCAAGGGGACTGACAGAGGGAGTACTTGATGACAACGACGTCGGACGCGGTCGCCAAGGTGCTGCAGGGCAGCGTCGACCTGCACTGCCACTCCGGGCCGAGCCCGTTCCCGCGTCGCTTCGACCACGTCGAGGCCGCCCGCGACGCGCAGGAACGGCTCGGCATGCGGGCGATCGTGGCCAAGTCGCATCACCACAACACCGTGATGGACCTGCTGGCGATGGCGCCGCGGCTGCGTGAACTCAAGACAGAGGTGTACGGCGGGATCGCGCTCAACAGCTTCGTCGGCGGACTGAACCCGCACGCGGTGCGGATGTCGCTGCGCATGGGCGGCAAGGTCGTCTGGTTCCCGACGATGTCGTCCGGGCGGCACATCGAGTGCCACCCCGAGGGCGCCGGCTTCCCCACCGAGACCGTGCCGCTGACCTGCGAGCGGATCGACATCATCGACGAGCGCGGCGAGCTCAAGCCCGAGGTCGGCGAGATCCTCGACGTCATCGAAGAGACTGGCGCGCTGCTGTCCGGCGGGCACATGTACCCCGAGTACATCCGGCAGCTGTTCCAGGAGGCCAAGCGCAAGGGCATCCGGCGGCTGATCGTGAACCACCCGAACTTCGTGATCGGCGCGGAACCCGAGCAGTGCCTGGAGTTCGTGGAGCTCGGCGCGTTCATCGAGCACGAGGTCGGCATGTACGACCCCGAAGGGAACATGCGCTGGGACCCGAAGTCGCTGCTGGAGTGGATCGAGCGGATCGGGCCGGAGCACACGGTGCTGTCCTCCGACCTCGGGCAGAAGACGAACCCGGCGCCGGTCGACGCCTACCTGCGGGTGTGCGGGGCGCTGCTCGACCTCGGCCTGCCGGAGAAGGACCTGCAGCGGATGACCCGTGACAACCCGTCCTACCTCATCGGACTCGACTGAGAGCGGTGGCCATGTACACAAAGGACGATCCGCGCGCGGCACTCGGCGGCAACGAGGCCGTCTCGGACATCGCCGCGCCGGAGTACGACGATTTTTCCGGCCAGGAGCGGGGAACCTGGATCACCCGCGCACAGAACATGATCCTGGCCTACACCCAGCCTGCCGTCGGTGAGTCACTCGGCAGGGCGGAGTTCACCTTCGAGCACGTGTTGTTGCTGGTGCACGACAACTCGGCGGCGGAGGTCGTCGCCGGTGACGAGAAGGTTTCGTTGCGGGGGCAGGGATTGATCGTGATCCCACCCGGAGTCAGCGAGGTCGTGTCCGCCGGTGACGGTGACCTGGTGCGGCTGGTCCAGTGGGACGAACCGGGCTGGGCTGACCGCGCACGCAACGCTTCTTCTTACGCCACACCACATCCGCGGGTCACGCCGCTCACCCCGTGGCCCGCGCCGGCGGAGAACAAGCTGCGTGTGTACCCGCTGGCGGACGTGCCCCAGGACCCGAAACGGTTCGGGCGTATCTTCCGCACCCGCGCTTTCATGGTGAACTTCCTTCCCCTGCAAGAAGGTCCGCGCGATCCTTCGAAGCTGTCACCGCATCACCACGACGACTTCGAGCAGATCTCGCTGGCCGTCGAAGGCGAGTACGTGCACCACATCCGCACCCCGTGGACGACGGACTCGCGAACTTGGCGGGAGGATGACCACGAGCATGTCGGAAGCCCTTCGGTGACGGTGATCCCGCCGCCGACCGTGCACACCTCGGCCGCGGTGAACCCCGGCCGCAACCAGCTGATCGACATCTTCTCCCCGCCCCGCAAGGATTTCTCCGCACAGCCGGGCTGGGTGCTCAACGCCGAGGAGTACCCGCAGGATGTTTGATCAGGGAACGGTTCCGCTCGGCACCTGGTTGAAGATCGCCGGGCCGGAACCGGTGGAGATCATGGCGTACGCCGGGTTCGACTTCGTCATCGTCGACCTCGAGCATGCGCCGCTCACCTTGGAAACCGCGTACCGGTTGATCAACAGCGCGTCCGCGCTGGGGATGACCCCGCTCGTGCGGGTACCGGACGGGACGCCGTCGACCATCCAAAAAATATTGGATGCCGGGGCGAAAGGCATTCTGGTGCCCCATGTGGACACTGTCGAAGAGGCGCGTGCGGTCGGCCGTGCGACCCGGTTCCCACCCGAGGGCGACCGCGGTGCGGGCGGCACGAGCCGGGCCGGGCGGTGGGGGCTGCGGCCGAACGCCGAGTACCTCGGCGAGCACGTGCTGTGCATTCCGCAGCTGGAAAGCGAAAAGGCGATCGCGGCGGCACCGGAGATCCTGGCGTTGCCCGCGGTGGACGCGGTGTTCGTCGGCGCCGCCGATCTGTCGATGTCCATGGGCACCACCCCGGCCGACCCGGCCGTCAAGGAGATGATCGCGCAGACGGTGCGGCACGCGGCCGCGGCGGGCAAGCCGTGCGGCCTCGCGTTCGGCGCCGCCGCCCCGGCGGTCGACGCGATCAAGCAGGGCGCGGGATTCGTCGTGGTGTCCAACGACACGACGATGCTCGCCACCGCCGCGCGCGCGGTGGTCAGCCAGGTGCGAGGCGAGAACGCATGAGGAACACGTTGTACGGGCCCCACTGGGACATCAGATAGTAGATGTCCGGCCCGTCGAGGGCCCACGGGTGGAGGTAGCCGCCGTACAGGCCGGGAAATTCCGCGCCGGGGACGGCGACCTCGCCCGTGGACCACGGCCCTTCGAGACGGTCGGCGGTGTGCAGCAGGATCGCGCCGCCGGGATCGTCGAGATGCATGGCCAGCCACTGTCCCAAGTAGACACTGTAGGCAATGGACAGTTCGCCGACCGGGCCGGGTAACACCGGCACGGCGGCGAACTCGTCGGATGCCCAGCCTCCGCCGGTGAAATACTCGTAGGCACCGGCGTTGAGGATCTGTGGTATCTCGGCACGCGCGAGGTAGGCGTCACCGTGGCGGCCGTTGGTGGTGCCGAACAGGTAGACGTGGTCACCGTCGCGGGCGAAAGCGCCCAGCTGGAACGGATCGTCGCGCTCGGCCCGGTTGATCCATCGCGAACCGTGCGGCTTCTGCCACGTCACGCCACCGTCCTCGGAGTAGGCAAGGCCGCCGTAGTTGGTGTGCCACCGCCCCGGCGGGCCCCACTCGCGGACGGACATGTACTGCACGTACTGCACCCCGTCGATCGCGATACCCGCGTTGGGGATCACGGTGATCTCGTCGCGCCGCTTGTCCCGCGGGATGACCTGCGCCGCGGTGCCGTCCGTGCGCGGGATGAACCCGTCCAGCGCCAGGCCATGGGAAAGATCGCGGGTGCGGGAGAACGCGAGCACGTTGCAGCGCCAGTCCGCGCTGTTCGGCCCTCCGCCATGGGGCGCACGGCCCTCACCGAAGGTGTCCCCGAAAAGCACGAAGACGCGCCCGTCCCCGGCGTCCCACAGGATCCCGAGATCGGTTCCGTGCACGGCGAACCGCCGGTCGGTGGCATTGACCGACCCGGGCCCGGTGATCTTGGCGACCAGCTCCGTCCGTTCGATCTTCATGCCACTCCAGGGTAGGCGCCTTGCCACGACACGCCGGGTGAATCACCCGTTCCAGCCGTATTCGTGTTCCGGGCGGCCGGTGGCGCCGTACCGCAGCCGCATCTCGACCGTGCCTGCTTCGGCCAGCGCGGTCAGGTAGCGCTGCGCCGTCGCGCGGGCGACGCCGAGTTCGGACGCGATCTCCGCCGCCGACAGGGGACGCGCGGCCTGCCGCAGTTTCTCGGCCACCAGCCGCGCCGTCGCGCTCGACTGGTTTTTCGGTGCCGTGGCACGGTCTTGTTCGTGCAGCACCCGGAACGCGCGGTCGATGTCAGCCTGCCCGAGATCGCGATCGTCGGCGATCTGCTGGCGATATCGGGCGTATCCCGCGAGGCGCTCGGCGAGCTGGCGCGTGGTGAACGGTTTGATCAGATAGTTCAGCGCGCCGGCACGAATCGCCGCGCGCACCGAGTGGGTGTCCGTCGCGGCGGAAAGGATGATCGTGTCGGTTCGCAATTCCGGCAGCAGGTTCAGGCCCGGCTCATCCGGCAGGTAAACGTCCAGCAGCACCAGATCCGGCGCCAGCTCACGCACCCGTGCGCGGGCCTCGGCCGCGGTGTGGGCGGTGCCGGCCACCGCGAAACCCGGCACCTGCGCGACGAAACCCGCATGCACGCCCGCCACCCGGAAGTCATCGTCCACAATGAGCGTGCGAATCATGCGTCCTCCAGTGTCTTGCGGGACACCCGCACCCGGTCGGCCTGCATGAGCATGGCTTCGCGATTGTCGCTCATGCGTCCTCCAGTGTCTCCGGCAATGCCGCCACGAACAACGCACCCCGGTCCGTGCCGCCGGGATCCGCGAGCCACACATCTCCGCCGCGCACCCGTGCCGCCTGCCGGGCCAGCGCGAGGCCCAGCCCGTGACCGGGAGCGAGCTTCGTCGACGCACCTTCGTCGAACAGAGTTTTCCGGACCTCGGCGGCAACCCCGGTTCCACTGTCCACAACAGACACATGGAGGGTGGACCCGTTCCGCAGCAATGTGATCTCGACGCTCGCCTGGTCACGCGTGCCCATCCGTGCGGCGTGCACGGCATTGTCGAGCAGGTTGCCGACCACGGTGTTGGCCGCGATCGGGTCGGTCACCTTCGCCGGCACCCAGGAGTCGTCGGCCAACCGGAGTGTCACGCCCTTTTCCCTTGCCTGCTCGATCTTCGCGGACACCAGCGCCCGCAGATAAGGGTCGCTCACCGAGTCTCCGAGCCCGTCGGCGCTGACCGACGTGTCGGTCAGCGCTTGCAGGTATTCGACGGCTTCTTCGTGGTGGCCCAGTTGAAGCAGCCCCGACAGGGTGTGCAGGCGGTTGCTGAACTCGTGCCGCTGCGCGCGCAGACCGTCCGAAAGGGACCGGACGGCGCTGAGCTCACGCGTCAGCGCGTCCAGATCGGTGCGGTCACGGAAGGTCAGCACGGTGCCGAGGTCGCGGTCGTCGTGCCGCACCGCGCGTGAGTTGACGACCAGCACCCGGTTTCCGGCTACCGCAAGGAGATTGTCCACCGTTTCCTCGACCGCCTTGCCGAGGCGCGGGGAAAGGTCCAATTCGGACACTTTCTCTCCGACCGGAAGCGCTTTTCCGAGCAGGCGCTCGGCTTCGGCGTTACGCACCGAAACCCGGCCGGCCGAGTCCACCGCGAGCATGCCTTCGCCTATCCCGTGCAACACGGCCTCCCGCTCGTACAGCAGTTCCGTCAGCTCACGCGGTTCGAGGCCGTGCGTCAAGCGGTTCAGCCGCCGGGTCAGCAACGCGGAAGCGGCCACGCCGAGTGCCAGTGCGCCGGCCGCGAACGCCGAACTGGTCAGCGTGAGCCGCACCAAGTCTCCGGTCGCCGCACCGATTTCGTAGCCGACGCTGACCTCGCCGACGACCCGCCCGTCCGCGGTGAAGATCGGCGTCTTGCTGCGTACCGACACCCCCAATGTGCCGGCCTGCACGGCGCTGACCACGTCGTTACCCGCGAGCGCCTCGGAGGGATCCGTGCTGACCTGCCTGCCGATCTGGCCCGGATCCGGATGTGCCAGCCGGATGCCCTTGTCGTCGGTGATCACCACGAACAGCGCCCCGGTGCGGCGCGTGACCGCCTGCACCAGATCCTCGAGCTCACCACCCGACCGCCGGGCGGCGGCGTTCGCGACCACGCCCGGATCGACCGACACCGTGTGTGCGATCCCGAGCGCGCGCTCGCCGTACTGATCCCGCAACGTGCCCCACAGCAACCAGCTCACCAGGCCGAGCCCGACAGCCAGCAGCAGCACCACGACGCCGATCTGCAGGATCAGGATCTGGCGCGAGAACCGCATCCGGCCGAAGACACCGTTGTCCATGCGCCGCAGACTACAAGCGCTGGTCAAGACCATGAGGAAAATGCGCAAAACGTGGAGAACGCGCAGTGCGCACGCAGAACGCGGACAAGCTTCACCGGCGCGCAGCGATTTCTTAACGTGCGTATCACGGTTTTCCCTCGAGTGACGAAGGAGTCACCCGATGTCCTCACCACTGATCGAGCTGATCGGTGCCACCAAACGGTTCCCGAGTGGGAGCGGCTCGGTGCACACCGCGGTTCGTGATCTCAACCTGACCGTCGAACCCGGCGAGTTCGCCGCCGTCGTCGGACCCACCGGGTGCGGCAAGTCCACCACGCTGTCGCTGGTCTCCGGGCTGCAACCGGCGTCCGCGGGGCAGGTGCGGGTCAACGGCGAACCGGTAACGTCCATTCCGGACGGTGTCGGCTACATGTTCCAGAACGACGCGGTGATGCCGTGGCGTTCGGTGCTGGACAATGTCGCGTCGGGCCCGCGGTTCCGCGGGATGTCGAAATCCGAGGCGCGCCGGCAAGCCGCGGACTGGGTCGGGCGGGTCGGCCTCGCCGGCTTCGAAAAGTACTACCTGCACCAGCTTTCCGGCGGGATGCGCAAACGCGTCGCACTCGCCCAGACGCTGGTCACCGAACCACGCATCATGCTGATGGACGAACCTTTCTCGGCGCTCGACGTGCAGACCCGGGCGCTGATGCAGGACGAACTGCTGCGCCTGTGGTCCGGCAGCGACGCGGCGGTCGTGTTCGTGACCCACGACCTCGAAGAAGCCATTGCGCTGGCGGACAAAGTCGTCGTGCTGACCAGCAGCCCGGCCACCGTCAAGGATGTGTTCACGATCGGCCTGCCACGTCCGCGTCAGGTCGAGGAACTCCGCCTCACCGAGGACTTCCTGCGGATTTACCGCGAGGTCTGGGAATCGTTGCGCGGCGAGGTGGAGAAGGCACGCACGAAGGGAACGACCGATGTCGCTTGAGACGGTGATCCCGGTGCTCGTGCAGCCGGAGACCGAGGAGATGATCCTTTCCCGGCAACGGAAAAACGTCCGGCGGCGGCGCGCGAACACGTGGCTGCTGCGGCTGGTGATCGTCGTCGCCTGGCTCGGCAGCTGGGAGCTCGCCGCCCGGTTCTGGATCGACCCGTTCTTCTACTCGATGCCGTCGCGGATCTGGAACCGGCTGGCCGGCTGGTTCACCACGGGCACCGACTTCGGCTCGATCTGGTATCAGCTCTGGGTGACCGTCGAGGAGGCGGTGTTCGGGTTCGTGCTCGGCGCGCTCGCCGGTGTTGTGCTGGGTGTGCTCCTCGGCCGCAGCCAGTATCTCGCCGATGTGCTCGCCCCGTTCATCAAGGCGGCCAACGCGGTGCCGCGCATCGTGCTGGCTTCGCTGTTCGTGATCTGGTTCGGTCTCGGGCTCGCGTCGAAGGTCGCGACCGTGATCGTGCTGGTGTTCTTCGCGGTGTTCTTCAACGCCTTCACCGGCGCTCGCGAAGTGGACCGCAATTTGATCGACAACGCGCGCATCCTCGGCGCGGGACGGTTGGCCGTGTTGCGGTCCATCGTGCTGCCGAGCGCGACTTCGTGGATTCTGTCCTCTTTGCACACCGCGTTCGGCTTCGCGCTGATCGGCGCGGTGGTCGGCGAATACGCCGGGTCGAAGGCCGGAATCGGTTTCCTCATCGCGAATGCGCAAGGCACGTTCGACTCGGCGGGCATCTACGCCGCCATGATCATCATCACCGTGGTCGCACTGCTCGCGGAATGGGGCATCGGACACCTGGAGAACCGGCTGCTGCGCTGGCGGCCGTCGATCACCGGCAGCTCAACCGTCTAGAAAGGACACCCGGATCAATGAGGATTCGCCGTATCACCGGCGCGATCGTCGCGCTCGCGCTGGCCGCCGCCGGGGCGAGCGCGTGCCAGGACTCGCGGACCGCGCAGACCGGCGCGAGTGGCAAGCCGAAGGTGACGATCATCGTCGGTGGCCTGGAAAAGGTCATCTACCTGCCCGCGATGCTGACCCAGCAGCTGGGCAACTTCACCGCGCAGGGCCTCGACGTCGAACTGCAGGGTGAACAGTCGGGCGCCACCGCGGAAACCTCGCTCGTGGCGAAGCAGGTCGACGGCGTGGTCGGTTTCTACGATCACACGATCGACTTGCAGGCCAAAGGTCAGTGCATCCAGAGCGTGGTGCAGATGGCCAACATTCCCGGTGAGGCCGAGATGGTGGGCACGAAGGCCGCCATCAACAGCTCCGCCGACTTCAAGGGCGCGAAGCTGGGCGTGACCTCGCTCGGCTCCTCCACCGACTTCCTGACGAAGGCGCTCGCCGCGAAGGCGGGTGTCGGGGCCGACCAGTACACGCCGGTCAAGGTCGGGGCCGGGCAGACGTTCATCGCGAGCCTGGACAACGGCGGTATCGACGGCGGCATGACGACGGACCCGACGATCGCCCAGCTGACCGGTACGGGCAAGGCGAAGGTGCTCTACGACATGCGCACGGCCGAAGGCACCAAGGCGGCGCTCGGTGGTCTGTACCCGGCGACGTCGCTGTACCTCAACTGCGATTTCGTGCAGCGGAACCGGGAAGTGGTGCAGAAACTCGCGAACGCCTTCGTGGCGACGCTCAAGTGGATCAGCCAGCACAGCGCGGAGGAGATCGCCGCCAAGATGCCGCCGTCCTACCGCGGTGGCGACCAGGCGCTGTATGTGAAGTCCATTAAGGACAGCATCGGGATGTTCAACGCCGACGGGAAGATGGACGCCGACGGCGCGAAGAACGTGCTAGAGGTGCTGTCCTCGTTCTCGACGAACGTCAAACCGCGCAAGGATTCCATCGACCTGTCGAAGACCTACACCACGGAGTTCGTGGAGGCCGCGGCAAAACAGGGCTGAGTTCCAACGCGAAGGCCGGGCGACCATGCCCGGCCTTCGCGGCGTCGACCTCCTCGGGGCGCCTCCACCCGGGAACCCGGCGCCATCGCCGCCGATGGGACCGATTTCACACGACCCGCCGCTGACCCGGGCATTTCTTCAGTCAGAATGTCCGGGTGCGGTTCGTCAGGAAACCCTTGCGAGGTAAGCGGACCGCGAGCGAAGTCTTGGCGTCACTGACGGTACGCGCGCGGGAACGGAAAGTCGGCACGGCGGCCGGCCTGTGTGGCGAATGGTTCGGTGCGCAGGCCGTGCTCGCCCCCGAGGTACGGCTGGAACCGGCTGACGATCCGTTCGCGCCGCTGCGGGACCTGCCCGCCGTCCCGGGGGATGGCGTGGGCGGCGGATGGTTCGGCTACCTGTCCTACGATCTGGCCGACCCGTCCGGCCGTTCGACGGGCATCCCGCGCGCGGTCTGGGGCTGGGCCGATCATGTGCTGCGTCTCGACGCCGACGGCCAGTGGTGGTTCGAAGCACTGACTCCCGACGTGGACCCCGCGAAGTTCGAGGATCTGGTGTCCGCGGAACCGCCGCCGCTGACGTGGGAATCCACGGAACTCGACCGGCCGCTGCCGCATATCGAGGCGGTGAAGGCGTGCATGCACGCGATCGAAACCGGGGAACTGTTCCAGGCCAACATCTGCACGCGGTTCACCGGCCGCTTCTCCGGCGACCCGGCGGGCTTGTTCGCCGCTGGGGTGCACACCCTCGCCCCACGGCGGGCCGCCTATCTCGAAGGCGACTGGGGTTCCGTCGTGTCCCTGTCTCCGGAGCTTTTCCTTGCACGGCACGGAGTTTCCGTCCAGTCCAGGCCGATCAAGGGCACCCTCCCGCGACGCGGTCCCGCCGACGAGCACCTGGGTGCGCGGTTGCGGGAGTCGGTGAAGGACGTCGCGGAAAATGTCATGATCACCGACCTGGTGCGCAATGATCTCGGGCGGGTGTGCGAGGTCGGGAGCGTGCGGGTGCCGGAGTTGCTCGCGGTACGGCCCGCGCCAGGGGTGTGGCATCTGGAGTCCACTGTGGAGGGTCGGCTGCGCGGCACCGACGAGGATCTCCTGAAAGCGGCGTTCCCGCCGGGGTCGGTGACGGGCGCGCCGAAGATTCGGGCGCTGGATCTCATCGCCGAGCTGGAACCGCAACCGCGCGGGGTGTACACGGGCGCGATCGGGCTCCTGTCGCCGGTCGCCGGGCTGGAGTTGAACGTGGCGATCCGGACCTTCGAAATCACCGGCGGGCGGATCGCGCTCGGGGTGGGCGGCGGGATCACCGCGAGCTCGGATCCGCGCGCCGAGTGGGAGGAATGTCTCCACAAGGCGGCGCCGTTGGAGCGGTTGCTGAGTCAGCCGCGGCGGGCGGCGAGGACGGCGTCGTAGAGCTCTTTCCGCGAAACCCCGGCGACACCGGCGACCTCGGCCGCGGCGGACTTGAGCCGTTCCCCCGCGGCGACGCGGGCGGCGACCTCCTCGACGAGGTCGCTGACGCTGACCGCCGCCGGGCGCGCACCCTCGAGGACGACGGTGATCTCACCGCGCACTCCGCCTGCGGCCCACTCGGCGAGTTCGGCGAGCGTGCCACGGCGGACCTCTTCGTAAGTTTTCGTCAGCTCACGGCAGACCGCCGCACGGCGCTCGCCGAGCGCCTCGGCTGCCTCCGCCAGGGTCGCCGCGAGCCGGTGCGGCGATTCGAAGAACACCACGGTGCGCTGCTCACTGGCCAGGGCCGCGAACCACCTGGCCTTCTCGCCGTTCTTGCGCGGCGCGAACCCCTCGAAGCAGAACCGGTCGCTGGGCAACCCGGACACGGCGAGCGCGGTGGTCACCGCGGACGGCCCGGGCAGGCAAGTCACCGGCAGGTCCTCGGCGACGCATGCCGCGACGAGGCGGTAGCCCGGGTCGGAGACGCTGGGCATTCCGGCGTCCGTCACGAGCAGCACGGTCTCGCCCGCGTGCAACGATTCCAGGAGTTTCGGCAACCGCGCTGTCTCGACGTCCTCGTAGAAGCTCACCACGCGGCCGCCGGGTGTGACGTCCAGCGCCGCCGCGAGCGCGCGCAGGCGCCGGGTGTCCTCCGCCGCGATGACGTCGGCCGCGGCCAGTGCGGTGACCAGGCGCGGGGACGCGTCACGCGAGTCGCCCAGCGGCGTGGCGGCGAGAACGAGCGGCACATGACCACTCTAGGGGCGGCATCTACGATCGGTTCCCGTGACCGCCCTGTTGACGCATCCTGCTCAGGTCGAGCTGCCCCGCCCGCCGACGGACCGCGAGGCGACGCTGCTCGGGCGCCCGATGCCGCCGGACCGGTTGCGTGGCTGGATGGTGACCATCGTGCTCGGCCTTGCCGCGGCGGTCACCCGGTTCCAGAATCTGGGGTTCCCCACCGACAAGGGCACCCCGATCTTCGACGAGAAGCATTATGTTCCGCAGGCGTGGCAGATGCTGCGGAACGGCGGGTTCGAGGACAACGCCGGGTATGAGCTGGTGGTGCATCCGCCGCTGGCGAAACAGTTGATCTCGCTGGGCGAGTGGATGTTCGGCTACGACGGCTGGGGCTGGCGGTTCAGCTCGGCGGCGGCGGGCACGATCATCGTGATACTGGTGGTGCGGGCCGCGCGCAGGCTCACTCGGTCCACTTTGCTCGGTGGGATCGCAGGCATCCTCGTCATCTGTGACGGCGTACTTTTCCTGCAGTCGCGGATGGGGATGCTGGACATTTTCATCGCACTGTTCTCGTTCGCGGCGTTCGCGTGCCTGCTGGTCGACCGGGACCAGGTGCGGCAGCGGCTCGCTGTTGCGGTGCGGGAAGGCTGGGCGGACGAGTCCCCGTGGGGGCCACGCTTGGGCTTCCGCTGGTGGCGGTTCGCGGCGGGGGTGTGCGTCGGGCTGACGTTCGCCGTCAAATGGTCCGGGCTCTACTACATGGCATTCTTCGGCTTGCTCGTCGTCGGCCTGGACGTCGCGGCCCGGCGCGCGGCGGGTGTGCAGCGCCCGTGGCTGGGCACACTGCGCCGTGATGTCGCGCCTGCATTATGGGCGATGGTCGCCATTCCGGTACTGCTGTATTTGGCGAGCTGGTGGGCTTGGTTTGCGAGCGAGTCCGCCACCGACCGGCACTATGTGGAAATCAAGGACATCGCGCCCGGTTTCTGGGGTTGGATTCCGGCGAGTTTGCGTTCACTCGGTGACTACTCGATGAACGTGCTGCACTTCCACGAAACACTGGTGACCCCGAAGAACGACCCGCACCCGTGGGAGTCGAAACCGTGGGTGTGGCCGATGGGCCTGCGCCCGATGCTGTACTACTACGAATCCGGCACGTCTGTCTGTGGCACCTCGGACTGCGTACAGTCGACGATGCTGATCGGCACCCCGGCGACCTGGTGGCTGGCGTTCCCCATGATCGGCTGGGGTTTGTGGCGCTGGTTCTTCCGGTTCGACTGGCGCTACGCCGTCGTGCTGGTCGGCTACTTCGCCGGATACCTCCCGTGGTTCACCAATATCGACCGGCAGATGTACTACTTTTATGCCACGCCCATGGCACCATTTCTCGCCCTCGGCCTCACCCTCGCACTAGGCCAAATACTGGGCAGCGCAAAACGCGGCTTCGAACGTCGAGGCACGGGACTATTGGTGGTGGCACTCTATGTCGGCCTGGTCGTCGCGAACTTCGCCTGGCTATGGCCAATCCTGAACGGTGACCCCATTTCAGGCGCACACTGGCAAGCCGAACTATGGCTCCCAAGCTGGCGATAAGCACTGACCCCTTCACCCGCGAGTTGAGCGTTGCCCGCGCGCGAGTTGAGCGTTGCGAACGCGCGAGTTGAGCGTTGCCCGCGACAGGAACGCGCGACTCGCGATCCAAGAACGGTCAACTCGCAGGCCCGCACGTTCAACTCGCGAACGCGGAACGCGCAACTCGCGGGTCGCGAACGCGCAACTCGCGAACGCGGAACGTTCAACTCGCGGGTCGGGAACGTTCAACTCGCGGGTCGGGAACGTTCAACTCGCGGGTCGCGAACGCGCAACTCGCGGGTGCGCGGGTTAGCGTCGCGGGGGTAGGGCTCTTGTTGCTGAGGTTTGGTTTCTTGGCACGATTCTCGTCACTGGGCCGTCTGGGGATTTTCCTGCTCGGGCCAGCCAGCCTTCGATTTCCCGTTGGATGACGTTGAGGGTGGGACGGCGGCGAGGTTCGTTGTCCAGGGAGGCGATGAGCAGCCGGGCGTGTGCGGAGCGTTGTGGCAGGCGGGAAGCCGGTTCGCCCCTCGCCGCTGCCATGAGCGCCGCCATCGGGCTTTCGCGGGTGCCGCGCGGTGGATAGCCCGACAGCGCATAGGAAACCGTCGCCGCGAGTTGCCAGGCGTCCGAAGCCGGCGAGGCCGCCGCACCGGCTGCCTGTTCCGGGGCGACGAAGTCCGGGGTGCCGATCATCATGCCGGTGGCGGTCATCGTCGAATCGCCGCGGCTGCGGGCGATGCCGAAGTCGATCAAGTGTGGCAGACCGCCGGGGTCGAGGATGATGTTCGACGGCTTGATGTCCCGGTGTAGCACCCCCTTGTCGTGCGCAGCCGCAAGGGCTCCCGCCGTGGTCGCCCACAGACGTGCGGCCGCGACGTCGTCGAGGGGGCCCTGACCGTCCACCGCCGTGGCCAGCGCTTGACCTTCCAGGTATTCCATCACCAGTGCGAGCCCGTCCGGCTCCTCCACCAGGTCGTACACCTTGACGCAGTTCGGGTGACTCACCATCGCGAGCGCGCGGGCTTCCCGGCGCATGCGTTCCTCGGTGTCGCGGTCCGGTGCGTGCGCGATCTTCAACGCGACCGTGCGGCCCAGCTGGTTGTCCACCGCCTCCCACACCGTGCCGAAGCCACCGTGCCCGAGCCGGCGAACCCGCCGGTACCGTTCACTGCCGTTCGACGTCGAGCCTGGCGGGACAGGCACCGGACCGGGCGCGGACGCGAGTTGCTCCGCGGGCGCGAGAGCCGTGGGCGCGTAGTCCTTCTTCGGCGGTGCAGGCGGCGGTTGCTGAGGCGGCGGCGTGGGCCGCGGCGGCGGTTCCGGGTTGCGTTCCCGCCGCGGCCGGTTGATCACCGCCCACGGCGGCGGCCCGACCAGTGCGATCGGGATCAGGCCCAGGATCGCGACCGGCAGGAAACCGAGCCATAGGTGCACCGCCGTGTTGGCCTCGACCGTCGAGCTCAGCACCACGAACAGCACGTACGGCACCCACAGCAGGCGGCCGGGCCACTTCTGCCCGCGCCGCATCGCGGACCTGGCCTGCAAGATCATGAAGAACAGCGTCACCACCGGCAGGCCGATGAGCGCACCGAGGTAGTAGCCGTACGCAAGTCTGTTGCCCGACGGGTAGAACAGCGTCTCGAACACGTTCTGCCCGCCGCCGAGGTACTCGCTCTGCCGCCCGATGAAACCGCAGTAGTCCCGGTTGAGCGTGCCCAGTTCGGCGCCGGACAGCCCGGATGGTTGCCCGGCGGCCGCGGCGCGGAACGAGGCCGAAACGCCGTTGGCCAGCAGCCACGGCACCAGGAACACCGTCACCAGGCCCACCACCGCGATCACGCTGATGGTGGCCGCGTCGTAGGTGTTGCCGGTGAACTTGCGCATGATCGCCACGATCACGGCGCCCAGCACCGGGACCAACGCGATGAGCGCGCCGGCCGCGCTTGTTGCCCACACCCAGTCCCCGGGGCAGAACCCCGGGTTGAACAAGGTGTGCGCGAGCGACAGCAACCAGCTCGCGAAAGCGTTCACCGCCGGTCCCTCCTGCTGGGTTCCTTTCGGGCCTCCACCCTATTCGTCCTTGGGACGCGGGGCCCGACCGGCAGGTTGCCGCCCGGATTCTCCCTGGTTTCCCCCAATAGCGGTTACCCATAGGGGCTCCTCGTGTTACGTTCGGCGCTCGTTCGCACACGGACAAGTACTGGGGAGAAGCTGATGTCCACCGTGCCCGACACTGCTGTGCCGCAGGACGACACGACGCGCTACCTGTGCGCCGCCGCGCACGTCGACTTCCGCTATGCGGATGCCGCGATCCGCGAGTTCGTCGTCGAGCCGACCCGGCCGGTCCCGCCATCGCCGGGTTTCCAGCCCGCGAACGTGCTCGTCGAGGCCATCGCGTCCCGCACCCGCCGCAAGTACCGCGACGGCGCGCTCGCCGTCCTCGCCGGCCTGTTCATCTGGCTGGCGTGGGGCACCTGGCTGCTCTACGGCTGGCTCATCGTGGGCGTCGCCGCCGCGATCCCGTCGATGCTGGTCGCCGCCGGCAAGTCCGGCACCGGCACCGGCACCAAGCTCGCCACCGCCGCCAGGACGCGCAAGGCCGGCGGCGTCATCGCGGTCATCGTGGGGATCCTGCTGATCGGCAGCCTGGCCTCCGGCGCGCTGCAGGGGGCCTTCGGCTCCAGTTCACGCGACCGGTACTACTACGACGACGTCTACCCGTACGAGCCGCCCGCGCAACTGTGGCCGTACGCGTTGATCCCGCTGGTGCTGATCGGCGTGGTCCTGATTCTCGACCGGCTGTTCGTGTGGAACGTCCTGCGGACCCGCTTTGGTTACGGCACAAGGAACCGGCCCCCAGCAGGCCCGACCGACGCGGAGGAGCAACTGCTCGCGGTGAGTCCACGCCGGTTCCTCGGCAATCTCGACCGTTACCGCACACCGGCACCGCAGACCGCCGGCGGCGCGCCGCTGATCGTGCATCGCGGCTACAACCCGTTCGTCGGCGCCGGGCTGCACCGCGAACCGTGGTCCATGGCGCTGCCGCTGGAAAAACTGTCACAGGACACGAAACCGGACGGCTCCCCGTTCGACGAGCTCACCACGATCTCCCTGTACGACCGGGTGCGCGAAGCGATGTCGGCGCTCCAGGCCAGCAACGCGCTTTCTCCGGATCAGCGCCTGCGCAGCCTGAAAATCATCGACGCGGTGTACGCGTCGGCGTCGGAGCTCATCGACCACCTGCCCGATTCCACCACGGATCTCTATCTGTCCCATGTGGACTTTCCGCCGAACTCGACGTTGCCGGCCACGGAGGTCGCAGCCCTGCGCCGTCAACCACGCGAATGGGCGCGCTACTACCTGTGCTTCCAGGTCGAGACGTGGGACCGCGACCTGGTGATGTCGAGCTTCCTGCACGCGGCGGTCGACGAGACCACGCTGTACCTGGAATGGACGCCGTGTGTGCTACCGCCGGTCCGCGAGGAATACCGCGCGGTCGACAAGCTGAACTCCAATATCGCCGTGCCGCTCGGGCAGGCGTTGCTGCGCTGGGTGAAGCTGCCCGCGTCGATCCTCGGCCGCACCGTGCACACCCTCGGGCTGATCCGCCCGCTGCGCCGCGAGCGCGAGATCATCAACCCCGACGCGTACGGCACCCTGCGCACGTTGCGCGAGATGGCCGCGGCCAACGAGGTGCCGAACTATTTCCAGCTCGTCGACATCGAGCGGTACGAAAAGATCATGCACAGCAGGCTGATCCCGGCGATCAGCCGGATCCTGCGCGACTCGGGTTACTCGCCCGCCACCTTCGAACGCCAGGCAGAGATGGTCGTGAACAACGACGTCACCATCGAGCACAACTTCGGGGCGTTCAACGTCGGCGGCAAGGTGAGCGGGGACATGAGCGGCGCGACCGTGCGGGCGGGAGCGGAGAAATGAACAACGTCAACATCGGCGGGGACAACTACGGCGCCTTCAACGTCGGCGGCAAGGTGAGTGGCGATCTCAGCGGCGCGACGGTGCACAACCCGCGCCTCGCCGAACTGCTCGGCCAGTTGCGTGAGGAAGCGCCTCAGGCGAAGGCGGAGCTCACCCGGCTGCGGGAGGACGTCGCATCCGGTGCGGCGAAACCCGCGGAAGTGCGGTCACGGTGGGAAAAAATCAAGGAGCTGCTGACCGGAGTGTCCGAGGTCAGCGGCCCTGTCACGAAAACCGTCACCGCGGTACACGAGCTGATTTCCGCGCTTTGAGCCATGATGTGGGAGGCACCGGCTCAATGACGAGGAGGTCTGTCTCATGGGCACCTACGCGGAGGAGTACCAGCGCAGCCTCACCGACCCGGACGGGTTCTGGCTCGACGCGGCCAAAGCCATCGACTGGGTGCGAGCCCCGCGGCAGGCCCTCGACGCGACGAATCCGCCGCTCTACCGCTGGTTTCCCGACGGCGAGCTGAACACCTCGTACAACGCGCTGGACCGGCATGTCGAACGCGGTCGCGGTGAACAGGCGGCGCTGATCTGGGATTCGCCCGTGACGTCGGGTAAGCGGACGTACACCTACGCGCAACTGCGGGACGAGGTCGCGCGTTTCGCCGGTGCGCTGCGCTCGCTCGGGGTGGGCAAAGGCGACCGGGTGATCATCTACCTGCCGATGGTGCCCGAGGCCGTCATCGCGATGCTGGCCTGCGCACGGCTCGGCGCCGTGCACTCGGTCGTCTTCGGCGGTTTCGCACCGAAGGAGCTGGCCGCCCGCGTCGAGGACGCGAAGCCGAAGGTCATCGTCGCGGCCTCATGCGGGGTCGAGCCGACCCGGGTCGTCGAGTACAAGCCGATCATCGACGCTGCGCTCGCCACGACGACGCATCAGCCGGACAAAGTCGTTGTGCTGCAACGGGATGCGGCGCGCGCTGAGCTGGGCTCGCGCGACGTGGACTGGGCTGCTCTGTCCGCGGAGCCGGTCGGCCCGGTGCCCGTCGCGGCAACCGATCCGCTATACATCCTCTACACCTCGGGCACCACCGGGAAACCGAAGGGCGTCGTGCGTGACAACGGCGGGCACGCGGTCGCGCTGGCGTGGTCGATGGGCGCGGCCTACGACATCCAGCCCGGTGACATCTGGTGGACCGCGTCCGATGTCGGCTGGGTCGTCGGGCACTCGTACATCGTGTACGGGCCGTTGCTCATCGGGGCGACAACCGTGCTGTACGAAGGAAAACCGATCGGCACCCCCGATGCCGGCGCGTTCTGGCGGGTCATCTCCGAGCACCGCGCGAAGGCGTTGTTCACCGCGCCGACCGCGTTGCGCGCGATCAAACGCGTCGACCCGGACGCCCGCGAGTTGCAGGCCTATGACCTGACTCATTTCAAGACCCTGTTCCTGGCCGGGGAACGGCTCGACCCCGAGACTTACCACTGGGCACACGAAAAACTCGGCACCCCGGTCATCGATCACTGGTGGCAGACCGAAACCGGCTGGCCGATCGTGGCGAACCCGCGCGGTGTCGAGCCGATGCCGGTGAAGCCGGGTTCGGCGACAGTGCCGCTGCCGGGGTATGACGTGCGGATACTCGACCCCGCCGGTGAGCCGGTGCCCGCCGGGCACGAAGGCGCGATCGCGATCAGGTTGCCGCTTCCGCCCGGCACTCTGCCGACGTTGTGGGGCGACGACCAGCGCTACATCGACTCGTACCTGTCGCAGTACCCGGGTTTCTACCTGACCGGCGATTCCGGTTACCAGGATGAGGACGGCTACCTGTTCGTCATGGGCCGCACCGACGACGTGATCAACGTGGCCGGTCACCGGTTGTCGACCGGGTCGATGGAAGCCGTGCTGGCCGCACATCCGGCGGTGGCCGAGTGCGCGGTGATCGGTGTCCACGACGAGCTGAAAGGCCAGCTGCCGCGCGGGTTGGTCGTGCTCAAGGCCGGGGCGGACATCGAGGAGGACGCGCTGCGCGAGGAGCTCGTCGCCGCGGTGCGCCGTGAAATCGGGCCGGTGGCGGCATTCCGCCAAGTGTCCATTGTGGACGCGCTACCGAAGACGCGGTCCGGCAAGATCCTGCGCAAGACGATGCGCGGTATCGCGGAAGGGCGCAACGAGCCGGTGCCGTCCACCATCGAGGACCCGTCGGTGCTGGACGCGCTGCGACCTATCCTGCGTTGAATCCGGCTTCGGCTGCCCGATCGGGCATCGGGGAGGCATTGCCTACGCGGAGGTAATGGTCTATACCTTTGACATCCGCTACTCCCGACAGCCGGAGTGTGCCCGATGCGTAGACGCGTGTCCCTGGCCATCTTGCTCGGCGCGGCTTTGCTGGCGCTCCCCGCTTTCGCCCGACCGGCGAGCGCGGACCAGCCCAGCCGGCAGCTGACCGACATCATCCCCATCCCCGTTGACGCGAAACCCAACCCCAGAGCCGATTTCCGGCTCGACCCGGCGACCGCCATCGTCGCCGGCCGCGATGCCCGGCAGGTCGCCGGCTATCTCGGTGACCTGCTGCGGCCGGCCACCGGATACCGGTTGCCCGTGGTGCCGTTCGCGGGCGGCTCGAAGATCGAGCTCGACCTCGGCCCGACCGCGAGAGTCGGCGACCAGGGCTACCGGCTCGACGTCACCAGGCGCGGCGTGACCATCCGCGCGAACACCACCGACGGATTGTTCGCCGGTGTCCAGACGTTGCGGCAGCTGCTGCCCGCGTCGATCGAGTCGAAGTCCGTGCAGCGGGCTCGCTGGGTCGTGCCCGGCGGCAGCATCACCGACTACCCGCGGTTCGGCTACCGCGGCGCGATGCTCGACGTGGCGCGGCATTTCTTCACGCCGGACCAGGTCAAGCTGTACATCGACCAGCTGGCCCAGTACAAGATCAACCGGTTGCACCTGCACCTCGCGGACGACCAGGGCTGGCGCATCGAGATCAAAAGCCGGCCGAACCTCGCGATCCACGGCGGCAGCACCGAGGTCGGCGGCGGCACTGGCGGTTACTACACCCAGGAGCAGTACCGGGACCTCGTGGCCTACGCCGCGTCACGGCACATCACGGTCATCCCCGAGATCGACATGCCCGGGCACACAAACGCGGCGCTGTCCTCGTACCCGGAGCTCAACTGCGACGGCGTGGCACCGCCGCTGTACACCGGGATCGACGTCGGTTTCAGCTCCTTCTGTGTGGACAAGGACATCACGTACAAGTTCCTCGACGACGTGATCCGCGAGCTGGCGGCGCTCACGCCCGGAAAATACCTGCACATCGGCGGTGACGAGGCGCATGCGACAACCGACGCGGACTACCAGAAGTTCATGGGCAACGTCCTGCCGATCGTCGCGAAATACGGGAAACTCGCGCAAGGCTGGCACGAGATCGCGAAGGTCAACCCGCCGGTGAGCGCGGTGCCACAATTCTGGGACACCGACGGCCAGGACGACGCGACGGCCGCGGCGGCGGCGCGTGGCAACAAGATCCTGATGTCGCCGGCGAACAAGGCGTACCTCGACATGCAGTACAACCCGGACAGCCCGCTCGGCCTGCACTGGGCCGGGTACGTCGAGGTCAAGGACTCGTACGACTGGGACCCCGCGACGGCAGTGCAAGGCGTGAGCGAGCAACAGGTGGCCGGCGTCGAGGCGCCGTTGTGGTCGGAGACGCTGACCAACAGCGACGCGATCGAGTTCATGGCCTTTCCGCGGCTGGCGGGGATCGCCGAGATCGGCTGGTCACCGCGGTCCACGCATGACTGGGATTCCTACCGGGCGCGGCTGGCCGGCCAGGGTCCACGTTGGGTGGCCGAGGGGATCGACTTCTATCGGTCACCACAGGTCGACTGGAAGTGAGCACTGTAGACACTGTCTACAATTTTTGATAACAAGGTCTTCTTGGGTGAACAACTCATGACGGAGACCTGAATGCAGTACGAACGATTCATTGCCCTCGGGGACAGTTGCACCGAGGGGCTGCACGACCCGTATCCGGACGGCACGACATACCGGGGCTGGGCGGACCTGGCCGCGGCGGCTCTCGCCACGGTCAACCCCCAGCTCCGGTACGCCAACCTCGGGGTGCGGGGTCGGCGACTGGATCAGATCGTCGTCGAACAGATCCCGTCCGCGCTTGATCTTCAGCCTGATCTGGTCGCATTGTTCGGCGGCGCGAACGACGTCATGACGAGAAACTTCCGGGCAGAGGTCGTGGCGAAACGGGTCGATGCGGCGGTTCGCATTCTGACCAGGTCGGTGCCGACGGTCGTGGTTTTCACCCTGAGCGATGTGTCGAGCCGGATCCCGGGTGTGCTGCGGGTCCGGCCGCGGATCGATGCATTGAACGCGGCGATCCGTACCGCGGCGGCGGACCATGGTGCAATCCTGGTGGATCTCGCCGATGAGGATGTGCAGGATCTCCGCTATTTCGGCCCGGACCGGCTGCATCTTTCCGAGCCCGGGCACCGTCGGCTGGCGGCGCATTTGCTGGCTCGACTGGAAATCCCGTTCGATCCGGCGTGGTTGGAACCGCTGCCAGGAGAGCCGCTGCACCCGGGATTGCGGGCGCACGCATCCTGGATGTGGCGGGAAGTGGTACCGGTAGCCGTGAGCCGCACCCGCAACTGGTTGACGGGCCGCTCGCCCGGCGATGGCTTCACGCCGAAACGTCCGGAGCTGCTGCCGGTTCTCGATGAGATGACCCCGTGGACCCCGATCCCCGGCGGCGCCTGATCACGACCGCGGTCGCACTCCTGGCCGCGGAAGGCGTCGAAGCTGTCACTTTGCGGCGCATCGCACGGGCGGCCGGGGTCTCGCATGGTGCACCGTTGCGCCATTTCAACGGTCGAGCCGAATTACTTTCGGCGGTTGCGAGCGAAGGTTTCGCCGAACTCGCCGAAGTCACCCTCCCGGCTGGTGGCGCCCAAGCCCGACTGCTCGCGGCCTGCCGGGCCTACATCGAGTTCGCACAACAAAACCCGGCGATGTTCGAGCTGATGTTCCGGCACGATCTCATTGATACGGCAGCCTTGGACCAGGCACTGTTCGCCCGCTTCACCACCCTCGTCGCGGACGCACAAGCAACAGGCTGGCGTCCAGGCGCCGAACCCCGAACGCTGGCAGCCTCCCTCTGGGCAGCACTGCACGGTTTAGCGGAACTATGGCTCTGGGGCGGTTTGGTAGACCGGGACCTACCGACCACATTGGACTTGACACTGGAAGCCTACCTGGGGTGACAGTATTTTTTGGCGAGCAGAACCACCGCCTGGCAACGAAAAGCCGCCAACGGACCCACCGTCCACTCCCACCCCCGGACCAACACGAAGCCTCCGCAACACTCAGGCGAAGTGGGGCGGGGGTGGGTCCCCCCACGAGGGCGCCCAGCGCCCGGTCACCTCCGCACGTGAAGCGACCACAGGCATCGCGCGAAGCGCGACAAAAAAGATTGCCTCGCCGGCGGGCTGGCTCCGGGATAACTGGCCCAACGGGACCTCACCTTGGCAAGGTGGTCGAGTTGGGTAGTTCCTACCCTCTTTTTGCTGGCATTGTGGGGGTGTGACCGAACCTGTGCTGGATCTGCGGCCGCCGGTGAACCTGGTGGCTCGCCGTGCCGTCTTGTTTTGGGCGTCCCGGGCGGCGCTGGGGTGGGTTGTTCCGCTGGTCGGTGAACTGCTCTGGCTGCTTCTCGGCGGCGGCGGCGCTCCGCTGACCATTGCAATATTCGTCACCGCCGGGGTCGCCATTGCGCATCTGCTGATCATGCCGCAGTGGCGTTACCGCGTGCACCGCTGGGAGACCACCGATCAGGTCGTGTACACCCAGTCCGGCTGGTTCAACCAGGAGCGCCGGATCGCACCCGTCTCCCGCATCCAGACCGTCGACACCGAACGTGGCCCGCTGGAACGGATGTTCGGGCTGGCCAATCTGACCGTTACCACGGCATCGGCACGTGGGCCTGTGCACATCCACGGTCTCGATCTTGATACTGCACAACGTCTTGCAGCCGAGCTTGCCGCCAGAACACAGGCAACCGTCGGGGACGCGACATGAGCGTGCCCCAGCACAGCACCACAACTCGCCACCCAGACCTGGAAACCACCGTACCCTGGCACCGTCTCAGCCCGAAAATGCTTGCGGTGCACCCGGTTCAGGAGATTATCCGCTTCCTGCCCGTCCTGCTCGGCGTGCTGGTCATCGGCCGCGGGGGGCATGGCCCGATCTGGAGCCTCATCGGCCTTGGCATCGCCATTATCGGCGGGCTCCTCCGCTGGTTCACCACCACCTACCAGGTTACGCCCACTCACATCCGCGTCCGGCGTGGACTCCTGCGCCGCCGCGAACTTTCCGTGCCCCGCGACAGAGTCCGTTCGGTCGACCTTACCGCCCATCCCCTGCAACGGATTCTCGGGCTGAGCCGGGTCGTCATCGGCACCGGCCGGTCCGATCGGCACAACGAGGGCGTCACCCTCGACGCGCTCGCCGCCCCGGCAGCAGCCAGGTTGCGCGAGGAACTGTTGCACCGCAAGGTTTCCCTCGAGCAGCCGACAACCGACGCCAAAATTATGGCCCGCCTGGAACCTCGCTGGGTCCGATTTGGACCGTTCACATTGTCCGGTATCGCGACCATCGGGGTAGTGGCCGGCTCACTGGTGAACCTGTTCAACGAAACCCGCGTCGCCCCGGGCGAGTTCGGTTTGCTGCGCTCGATCATCAACCAGCTCTCGTCGCTGCCGGTTCCCGTCGCGGTCGTGGAAATCACCGCGTTCGTGGTGGTGCTCGTCGCGGTATTGTCCGCGCTTGCCTACATCCTGGCGTTCTGGAACTTCCGGCTGGTGCGCACGAACGGCACACTGCACGTGACACGCGGGCTGCTCACCAGCCGATCGACGACGATCGAGGTCCGGCGCTTACGTGGCGCCGAAATCAGTGAACCGCTGTTGCTGCGTGCCGCCGGTGGGGCCCGCTGCATGGCGATCACCACAGGGTTGCGCGTCGGCCGCGGCGCCGAGCACGGCGGCACCGTCCTGCTCCCACCCGCGCCGCTGGCCGAGGCGCAACGGGTCGCGGGCGAAGTCATCGGCGACGCCGTCCCGCCCGTGCACGAACTCCTTCGCCACGGCCGCAAAGCCCACCGACGCCGCTACAGCCGCGCGTTCCTGGTAGCGGCCATCGTGACCGGAATGTTCGTGTTGTTGTGGTGGCTCGCCCGCTGGCCTGCGTGGCCGTGGCAGCTGTCGCTCGCGTTGTTCCCGGCCGGCGCCCTGCTCGCCGAGGACCGGTTCCGCAACCTCGGCCACCGGCTGCTGGACCGCCGGCTGGTGTTCCGCCACGGCAGTCTGGTGCGGCGCCGGTACATGCTGTCCTCGGACGGCGTGATCGGCTGGGTGGTGCACCGCTCGTTTTTCCAACGCCGCGCGGGACTGGTCTCGCTCACCGCGACCACGGCGGCGGGACGCCAGCACTACACCTGCGCCGAGGTGCCAGCCGCCGAGGCGATCGCGCTCGCCCACGACGCCGTGCCCGGGTTACTGGACCCGTTCCTTGTCCGGCGCGAGTGACGGCAGCGAGCGAACGCCGAACTCGTTGCGCAGCAAGCTTTTCGCCGCGAAGTAACCGGCCATCCCGTGCACCCCCGGTCCCGGTGGGGTGGCTGCCGAGCACAGATACACGCCCGGCAGCGGGGTCCGATACGGGTTCCACGCGAGCACCGGCCGGCCGGCAACCTGCCGGAGATCGACGGCACCGGCCGCGACGTCACCACCGACATAGTTCGGGTTGTATTCCTGCTGCGCCAAGGCATTCACGCTGCGACTGGCAAGCACGGTGTCACCGAAACCGGGCGCGAAGCGTTCGATCTGCCGCCGGATCAGCGCGGTCGGATCGACCGGATTTCCGTTCGGCACATGGCAATACGCCCACACCGGGCGTTTCCCAGGAAGGCCACGGGTTTCGTCGGCGACCATCGGCTCCGACAGGAGCACATACGGTTCGCCCGCCAGTTTCCCTTGCGCGGTGGCGTTTTCGCTCGCGTACACCGCAGCCTGGTTCCCGCACAGATGAACCGTCCCAGCCCGGCGCAGCTCGGTGTTCGTCCACGGAATCGGTTCGGACACCAGGAAATCCACCTTCGCCGACCCCGGCCCGTACCGGTACCGTTCGAGCCGCCGCCGGTAACCATCGGGCAACAGATCGCCGGCGAGGTCGAGCAGGTTCCGCGGGCCGACATCGAGCAGCACGGCACGAAAGTTTGCCAGCTCACGTAAATCGCTCACCGGCTGTCCAATGTGGATCATCCCGTGGTGGGCGAGCAGATCGTCGGCGAGCGCGTTCGCGATCCGCTGGGTACCGCCGCGCACGATGGGCCAGCCCGTGGTGTGCGCGAGATGGCCGAGCAGCAGGCTGATCCCCGCGGCCGGCAATCCCGGCAGCTTCGCCCCGGCGTGTGCCGCGACACCCGCGAGCATCGCGGCCGCTGCCTCACCGCGGAAGAAATGCCGGGCGAGCGGCGTGCCCTGTGCGAGAACCCCGGCGGCGAACGGAATCAGCGCCAACGCCACGGAACGCTGATCGGACATCAGCGCATCGGCCGGTGAGTTCTGGACAAGAGGCCGCATCAGCTTCCGGTATCGCGGCCCGTCCACGCCGAGCGCCTCACAGGTGCGTTCGAAGCTCCGGTAGGCGAGACCGGCACGACCACCGTCGAGCGGGTGCCCGTAAGCGATCTCCGGCTGGCACAACTCGACCCCCCGGCCTGCCAGGTCGAACTCGCGGAAGAACGGCGACGCGGCGCCGAGCGGATGCACCGCGGAACAGATGTCGTGCACGACCTCGGAATCGAACAGCGCCTGCGACCGCATCCCACCGCCGAGCTGGTCCGCGCCCTCGCGCACCTCCACCCGTAACCCGGTGCGCGCCAGGAGCACCGCGGCGGCCAGCCCGTTGGGCCCCGACCCGACCACCACGACATCACTCGACACGACTCAGGTCTACCCCTTGCCGGGAACCGGACAAACACCGGCGCCGTCAGGCACCGAGATCCGGTGGCGCGGTGCGGTACACCGGCGGCGTGACGGACAGACCGATCGGGTTGCGCACCAAGTTCACCGTGCTGCCATCCGCCCGCGGCAGCTCCACGACGGGCGCGAGCCCGAGCTTCGTGGCGAGTGCGAACGCGCCGGCGACATCGTTGACCGTCCCCGCCGGCACCCGTCTGCTGGTCAGCTCCTCGACCCAGCCCGCGGCAGGCCTCGCCCCCAGCAGGCGCACCAGTTCCGCCCGCAACCGCGCGCGATGCCGCACCCTGGCAGTGTTCGTGGCGAACCGCTCGTCGGCGGCCAGCTCCGGTGCGCCCACGACGTCACAGAGCTCGGCGAACTGGCGGTCGTTCCCGACCGCGAGCACGATTTCCCCGTCCGCACAAGGAATCGGCTCGTAGGGCGCGATGCTCGGGTGCTGGTTGCCCATGCGCCCGGGTACGACGCCACCGGAGGTGTAGGCGCTGGCCTGGTTGACCAGCGCCGAGAGCAGACAGGACAGGAGATCGACGTCGATCCGTTGCCCCTCGCCGGTGCGTGTCCGGTGATGCAGCGCGGTGAGGATGCCCGTGGTCGCGAACAGCCCGGTGAGCACGTCGACCATGGCCACGCCGACCTTCTGCGGTTCCCCAGCGGGCTCACCCGTGACGCTCATCAGTCCGCCGAGCGCCTGCACGAGCAGGTCGTAGCCAGGCAGACCGGCCCCGGCGCCGCGCCCGAAACCGGTGATGGAGCAGTAGATCAGGCCGGGGTTGCCGGGCCGGAGCTGGTCCTCGTCGAGGCCGAACTCTGCCATCAGCCCCGGCCGGAAGTTCTCGACCAGCACGTCGGCGGACAACGCGAGCCGCCGCGCTTCGGCCCGGTCACCCGGATCCGAGAGGTCGAGCGTGAGCGTGTCCTTGTTCCGGTTGGCGGCCTGGAAGTAGGTCGCCTGACCACGCTCGTCATAGGGCGGCCCCCACGCGCGCGTGTCGTCGCCGGTGCCCGGGCGTTCGATCTTCGTGACCGTCGCGCCCAGGTCGGCGAGCATCATCGTGGCGAACGGCCCGGCCAGCACCCGGGAGAAGTCGAGCACGCGGAGGTTGGCAAGGGCGGCGGACATATGCGAGCATCTCCCTCGAGTTTCGAAAATCGAGGATTCGCACGCTAAGGGTCCGTGAGCACAAGGTCAAGGAGCGACCGAGATGACCACCCCGCTGGACTTCCTGTCCGTCGACCATGCGCTCGCCGACGAGGAGCGCGACATCCGGGACACGGTCCGGGCGTTCGTCGGCGAGCACGTGCTGCCGGAGGTCGGTGACTGGTTCGACCAGGGACGGATTCCCCGCGAACTGGTCCGGGAGCTGGGCAAACTGGGGGTACTCGGCATGCACCTGCAGGGCTACGGCTGTGCCGGAACCAGCGCCACCGCATACGGCCTTGCCTGCCTCGAACTGGAGGCCGGTGACAGCGGTATTCGCAGCCTCGTGTCGGTGCAGGGCTCGCTCGCGATGTACGGCATCCACCGCTGGGGCTCGGAGGAGCAGAAGCAGGAATGGCTGCCGCGGATGGCGGCCGGTGAGGCGGTCGGCTGTTTCGGCCTGACCGAGCCGGATTCCGGGTCGGACCCGGGATCGATGCGCACCAACGCCCGCCGTGACGGTGCCGACTGGGTCCTCAATGGACGGAAGATGTGGATCACGAACGGTTCACTCGCCGACGTCGCGATCGTGTGGGCACGCACCGACGAAGGCGTCCGCGGGTTCCTGGTTCCCCAGGGCACCAAGGGTTTCACGACCAACGACATCCACAAGAAGCTGTCCCTGCGCGCGTCGATCACCTCGGAACTGGTGCTGGACGACGTCCGCCTGCCGTCGTCGGCGATCCTGCCCGAGGCGACGTCGTTGCGCGGTCCGTTGTCGTGTCTCAACGAAGCGCGGTACGGGATCATCTGGGGCGCCGCGGGCGCCGCACGCGCCTGCCTCGAAGCCGCGATCGACTACAGCAAGACCCGCGTCCAGTTCGGCAAGCCGATCGGCGGTTTCCAGCTCCAGCAACAGAAACTCGCGACGATGGCGCTCGAAGTCAACCGGGCGACCGTGCTCGCACTGCATCTCGGCCGGCTCAAGGACGCCGGCAAACTGCGGCCGGAACAGGTGAGCATGGGCAAGCTGGGCAACGTCAACTCCGCATTGGAAGTCGCCCGCACCGCACGTCAGATACTGGGCGCCAACGGGATCACCCTGGAGTATCCGGTGATCCGCCACATGAACAACCTCGAATCCGTGGTCACCTACGAGGGCACCGCCGATGTGCACTCCCTCGTCATCGGCGCCGCGCTCACCGGCATCGACGCGTTCCGGTGACCGGCCCGGGAACGACCGCGCAGCACGCGCTCGACGAGCTGCGCCGGGCGATCGTGGATGGCCGCTACCGGCCGGGCCAGCGCGTGCTGCAGGAGGAGATCGCCGGCAGCCTCGGGGTGAGCCTCGCTCCGGTCCGCGAAGCCTTGCGGTCCCTGGAACAGGAAGGCCAGGTCGTCTACCGGCCACGGCGCGGATACTTCATCACCGAGCTGAGGATCGAGGACCTGCAAGAGATCTACGCGCTGCGCCGGCTACTCGAAGAGCGGGCCGTCCGGACCGCACTGCCCACTTTGGACGCTGACGCCATCGAGCGGGTGGCCCTCGCCGCCCGCGATTGCGCCGAAGCGGCCGGGCGTGGTGACGTGGCCGCGGAGCTGGCGGCCAACCGGCGATTCCACTTCGGACTGTTGGAATCGCCGGAGCAGACCCACACGCTGCGCCTGATCCGGTTGCTGTGGGATTCCACCGAGGCCTACCGGGCGATGTACTACAACTCGCCGGAGGAACGGGAAAACGCGGTCGAGGCGCATGACGGAATCCTCGACGCGGTGCGCCGCAAGGCAATCGACGAGGTCGTCGCCGCGCTCGACGCACACCGGGACCGCGCGCTCAAGGTCCTCACCCGCGTTCTGGCCGACTGAGTTCAGGGGCACCGGCCGCGCACGATGCCGAGCGCGGACTCGACCGAAACGGGGTCGAACTCGGGTGCGATCTCGCTCAGGAGCAACGTGGCCGTCCGGGCGCGGTGCAACGCGGTTTCGATTTCCAGGTCCCGGAAACGCCGTTCCCGCACCGCCTCGACCAGCGTCTGGTGTTCGCGAAACCGGGTGGTGTCCAGCTGCTCGGAATCCATACTGGAGCGCAGCAACTCGATGTACTGCTCGCACCTGTCGCCGAACGATCCCAGTAGCTCCCGAAGGCGCGGCGGTGCCGAGCGCACCACCTGGTCGTGCAGCGCGCGGTGCGCAAGATGCCACGCCCGGCGGTCCGGTGCCTCCGCCATCCGCACCAGTGCCTTGAGCATCACGTCCGCGTCCGCAGGCCCGAGATCCCCCGCGGTGGCGCGAATGGCGAGCGTTTCGAGCACGATCCGGCCGGCGAACACGCTGTCCAGATCGTCCGTGTCGAAACCGCTCACCCTGGCCTGCTGGTTGACCTGACCGTCGAGCAGCCCCTCCTCCATCAGCATCCGCATGGCCTCCCGCACCGGAGTCCGGCTCACCCCCAGCGCGGGAGCCAGCGAACTCTGGGCCAGCACGTCGCCAGGGCGGAGCACGCCGGTCAGGATGAGGTCACGCAGGTAGGCGTGTACCGCGGGGGAGCACTCCCGCCGGTTCGTGATGGCCAGTGGCTGGATCCCGTCCGGCACCGGAACGGGTTTGCGCCCACGGCGACCCGGCGGATATGCCAGTTCAGTCACGGTCCCTCCCCCAGCTCAAGCCGCGCCCTATAACTGCATACAGTTATAGCTGGTAATTGGAGGTCGGTCAACGAGACTCTCGGAACTCCCGAAAATATGTATACAGCTTTGCCGAGGTCAATACGACTACAAGCTCCACGCGGTCGACGTGGTGCGCCACCCTGAAACCGTACGTCCGCCACCCTGAACGAACAGCAGAAAACGGTGATGGCCGACGCGCCCGAACACACGCCCTACAAGCACCTTCAACTCTTTCTTCCACCCGCAGCGCGTCGCCGATATCAAGGCGAAGATGCGGCCGATCGCCGTCGAAATGCTCGAATCGCTAATCAGCTCCGGGAGCGCCGATTTCGCTTACGCCTTCCCGGCCCGCCCGCTCGTCGATGACCGGGCGGACAAGGGCCTGCCCGGGGAACTGATCGAGAGCGCCACCCGAACCCAGGTGATGACCCGATCAGCCGGATCGTCACCGCCGCACTCCGGGCGAATCCCGGACGCCATCGAAGATGGCCCTGCGCTCCTCGCGCGTACCGAATCGTTCGAACTCGCCGGCGAGATCGAACGCAAGCCGTGGCCACGCTTGCCGGTCGGCCGGTCCGCGCCAAAGCACCACTTGCCCGGCGGCTTATAACTGCATACAGTTATGAGTGGTGGTTGAAGGCCGGTCGACGAGGATCTAGGAGCCCTTCATGCGTCGGGTCCTGGCAGCTTGACCGGGCAAAAAATATGTATACAGTTTATCGTGGGAACGAGCTCGACGCCTGGCGCCGCAGCGCAGCCGCAGGTCCTGCGAAGCAAGAAGAGGAGTGCCACATGAAGGTCACCGTCGACGCCGCACTGTGCAACGGGCATGGCGAGTGTGTGATCGAAGCCCCCGAAGTCTTCACCCTCCCCGACGACTCCGAGACCGTCGAGCTGCTCGTGGCCGAGCCGGACGAAGCCTTGCGAGAGAAGGTCACCCGAGCCGCGGCGCTGTGCCCGGTGGCCGCACTGATCGTGGAAGGCTGATCGGTGGCGGGGCTCGTTGTCGTCGGCGCCGGCCTGGCCGGTCTGCGGGGCGCGGAAGCAGCGCGCCGGCTCGGTTACGCCGGCGACGTGACGATCGTCGGCGATGAACCCCATCGCCCGTACAACCGGCCGCCCTTGTCGAAACAACTGCTGGGTGGTGCGCTCGATCAGGAGCGGGCCTTCTTCAACGTCGACGCCCTCGATGCCACCTGGCTGCTCGGGCGCACCGCGACCGGCCTGGATGTCGAACGCCGCGTCGTCCGGCTCGACGACACGGAACTGCCCTACGAGAAGTTGCTCATCGCGACCGGGTGCCGGCCGAGATCCCTTCCCCAGCAACTCGACGGGGTGCATCTGCTACGCACGCTGGACGACGCGCTGGCGTTGCGCAAGGCCGCCGACAACCACCAGCGGGCGGTGATCATCGGCGCCGGCTTCCTCGGCTGCGAGATCGCGGCGACGTTCCGCGGGCTCGGGCTGGAGGTCTCGCTGGTCGACGTGGCCGAATATCCGATGGCGATACTCGGCGCGGAGGTCGGGACCCGGGCCGGGCAATGGCACCGGGACGCCGGCGTCGACCTGCACCTGGGGACCGGTGTCGACGAGGTGCTCGGCAGCGACCGGGTGACCGGCGTCCGGCTCTCGGACGGGCAGACGCTCCCGACCGATCTCCTCGTGGTCGCCATCGGCGCGCTGCCCAACAGCGAATGGCTGCTCGATTCCGGGCTGACGCTGAAAAACGGCGGCGTGCTGTCCGACGACCGCTGTCTCGCGGTCGGCCACCCGGAGATCGGCGTGGCCGGCGACGTCGCCGCCTGGCCGCATCCCCTCAGTGACGAGCCGGTGCGGGTCGAACACTGGACCAACGCCGCGGAGATGGCGATCACGGCGGCGACCAACCTCTACGGTGACGAACCCACGCGCTACCAACCTGTTCTGACGTTCTGGTCCGATCAGTACGACTGCAAGCTGCGCGCGGTCGGGCTGGTGCGCGGTGCCGACACGGCCGAGGTCGTGCTCGACGAACCGGAACGGCACAAGCTGGTCGTGGAGCTGCACCGCGAGGGAGAACTGACGGGGGCGATCACCGTCAACGCCAACGACAAGCACCTGCAGTACCGGCGACGCCTGCAGAGCGGCACGTCCACCGCCGCGTGAACGAACAGGAGAAAACGACAATGACGTTGAAATGGGCCCCTGAAACGGCGATGAGCGATCTGGCGCACGGTCGCGTGGACAGCGCTCTGCCCGCTTACGAACCCATCATCGAGCAGGACGCGGTCGCCCTCTACGAGGATGGCGAAGGCGGCTCTCTGTGGGGAATCTTCACCTATGAGGAGGTCGAGAAGGCCGCGCTGGACCCGGAGACCTTCAGCAGTGTCACCGTGCCCGAGGGAATGCCGCGCATCCTGCCGCTGATGGCCGACCCGCCGGAGCACGCCGCGTACAAGCGCCTGTTCAACTCTTTCTTCCGACCGCAGCGCGTCGCCGACGTCGAGGCGAAGATGCGGCCGATCGCCGTTGAGATGCTCGAGTCGCTGATCGATTCCGGGACCGCCGATTTCGGTGCCGAGTTCGCTTACGCCTTCCCGACCCGCACGCTCGTCGAACTGATCGAGCTGGAACAGGAATGGCAGTTCTACGACAACTGGTCGTCCGAAATGGAGGTTCAGACCAGGTCGGGTATGCGCAAGCCGGGCAAGGGCCTGCCGGTCGAACTGTTCGAGAGCGCCGTCCCCGGGCTGGCCAAGCTCGTCAAGGAGCGTCGCGAGAACCCCGGTGATGACCCGATCAGCCGGATCGTCACCGCCGGGCTGGACGGTGAGCCGATCAGCGACGAGCAGGCCGTCGGCCTCATCATCGCGCTGATCCTCGCGGGCCGTTCCACCACAGCGAGTGGTATCGCCAACCTGGTGTTGCGGCTCGCCGCCGACACCGAGTTGCAGCAGTACCTCCGGGAGCACCCCGAGCGGATTCCGGACGCCATCGAAGAGGGCCTGCGCATCGACACTCCGCAGCAGATCCAGCCGCGGCGTTCCAAGCGCGAGGTTCAGATCGGCAAGCAGACCATCCCGGCCGAATGCCCGATGTTCGTGAGCTACGGTTCGGCGAACCTCGACCCGAACGCCTGGACCGACCCGGACAAGTTCGACATCGACCGGGAGGACAAGCGCCGCCACATGGCCTTCGGCAAGGGCGCCCACACCTGCCCCGGTGCGCCGCTGGGCCGGATGCAGATGCGCGTGACCGTAGAGGAACTCCTCGCGCGTACCGAATCGTTCGAACTCGCCGGTGAGATCGAGCGCAAGACGTGGCCGCGTCTCTCGGTCGAGAAGCTGCCGATCACGTTCCACCGCAAGGCGTAAGCGTCTTCTCACTGCGGCGGCACATCCCGGAAGGGTTGTGCCGCCGCAGTTTTTTTGCCTATCAGGCCTCGTCGGGGTCGGGGATGGGTTGTTGTCGGG
>NZ_WMBA01000014.1 GCF_009707865.1 Amycolatopsis pithecellobii | reverse complement strand
GGGTGGGCCCGGGGACGAGAATCCTCGTGTCCGGGGCCTCGAGCGGACTGGGCTCGACGACTGCGCTGCTCGCCAAGCACCTCGGCGCCACGGTCGTCGTCACGTCCCGCGATGAGGGAAAGCGTGCTCGCCTCCGCGAGCTGGGGCTCGACCACGTCCTCGACCCGCAGTCTTCTGCCTATGCCGAGGAAGTGCTGGCCGCGTTCGACGGAGCACAGGCCGAAGTCATCGTCGACAACCTGGGCGTGGACAACCAGTGGTCCACGAATCTGGAGCTGCTGGGCCCAGGTGGCGCCGTGGTGTCGTCCGGAAGTCTCCAGGGCGAATCGGTTCCGGTGGATCTCCGGCAGCTGTATCTGAAGTCCCAACGAATCATCGGCGTGCGGTCCGGCAATCTCGCCGCCCTCGACCGTGTGTGGAGTGAAGTGCGGAAGGGATTCCGCGTTGCGCCGGACCGTCTGTTCGCTCTGGAGAATATTGCCGACGCTCACGCCCACATCGAATCCGAGAAGAACGCCGGACGCGTCGTTGTGGCCATTTCATGAAAGTTCCTGGTACCCATTGACAAAGGAGTCCTCACGGTGCATGCGAACGACCTCCCTCCAACTGGTTCGACGTTTCTCATCCGGGGCGGATGCGTTCTCACGCTGGATCCTGGCCTCGGCGATTTCGAGAGTGCCAACGTTCTCGTCCGGGACGGAAAGATCGTGGACGTCGGCCCGGACGTCGAAGCTCCGGGCGTGCCGGAGATCGATGCCCGCAATACCATCGTCCTTCCCGGGTTCGTGGACACGCACCGCCACCTGTGGCAGGGAATTCTCCGGAACAGCGTGCCCGACGCGGATCTTGCCGAATATATGAGCACCGTCCACAATGTACTGGCCGCGAACTTCCAACCGGAGGACGTGTACGCCGGCAACTACATCAGCGCCCTCGGCGCACTCAACTCGGGCGTGACAACGATCCTGGACTGGTCGCAGGTCCAGAACACGCCACAGCACTCCGACGCGGCTGTCGACGCATTGACCGCTGCCGGCATCCGCGCCGTCTTCGCGTTCGGTCCTGCCGCCGGTGAAGCGGGAGTGCTGCCCGACGACGCGCGGAATATTGCCGGCCGCCGATTCGCCAGCAGCGATTCGCTGGTCACGCTGGCCCTCGCCGCGGCAGGTCCCGAAGTGCTGCCCGCCGACGTCGCGGCTCACGACTGGAGACTGGCCAAGGAACTCGATGTCCGGGTCGCGGTACACGTCGGTGTCTCCCAGTACGGCCAGCACCGGCACCTGGAGCAGTTCCTCCTGGACAATCCGGTGGGCGACCGCACCCTTTTCATCCATGGGAACACCCTGTGCGACACCGAGTGGCAGCTGATCGCGGATTCCGGAGGGGCGGTTTCGATCTCCAGTGCCATCGAGATGCAGATGGGGCACGGCACTCCGCCGATCCAGAGGGCACTGGACCGAGGTCTGGTGCCGAGCCTGAGCGTCGATGTCGAGGTCAGTATCGCGGGTGACTTCTTCACCCAGATGAGGTCGGCATTCGCCGCTCAGCGGGTGAACGCGAACGAGTTGATGCTCCGCGGGGAGACGGCGCCGGCCCTGCTGCGATCGCACGACGTCGTGAACTTCGCAACGCTGGCAGGTGCGTCCGCGACCGGACTGGCGGACCGGACGGGCTCGATCGCCGTCGGGAAACAAGCTGACCTGATCCTGCTACGCACCGATCTGATCAACGTGGCACCGGTCAACGATGCTTACGGCGCGATCGTCACCGCCATGGACACAAGCAACGTCGACACGGTGATGGTCGCCGGGAAGATCAGAAAATGGCGTGGAAAACTGGTTGATGTCGATATCGAGAAAGTATGCTCCGAGGCACGAGACGCGCGCGAGCGCGTGGTCCGCAGGAGCGGAGGAAAGACGAGCCTGCTCACCGGCGTGTTAGCCGAGCCGGCCCGTATCTGAGCTCTGGAGCCGAAAAACATGACCATGAACGCCTCTATTTCCCGCGTCGGGCGGACTCCGCTGACGCCCTTGGCCTTTCTGGAACGTTCGGCGAACGTCTATCCGGACAAGACCGCGATCGTCTACGGCGACCGCACCTGGACGTATGCGGAGTTCGCCGCGGAGGCGACCCGGGTGGCGCACGGTCTGCGCGGATTCGGTGTCGAGCGCGGGGACAGGGTGGCATACCTGCTGCCCAACCTGCCCGAGATGCTGGTGGCGCACTTCGCCGTGCCGCTGGCCGGGGCGATCCTGGTCGCGATCAACACCCGGCTGTCCACCGAGGAGATCCGCTACATCCTCGACCACTCGGGCGCGACGGTGCTCGTGGTCGACGCCGCGCTGTACCCGCAGGTCGAGCCCGTCGCCCGGGAGTTGCAGACCGTCGAGGAGATCATCACGGTGATCGACCCGGCGAACCCGGGCGACGGCACCGGCTCCGGCGTGCGCTACGACGACCTGCTCGCCCGCGGCTCGGACGACCCGCTGCCATGGGAGGTCGCCGACGAGGACTCGACGATCTCGATCAACTACACCTCCGGCACCACCGGCCGGCCCAAGGGCGTGCAGTACTCGCATCGTGGCGCGTACCTGAATTCCTTCGGCGAGATCGTGCACTCGGCGCACACGCCGGACAGCGTCTACCTCTGGACGCTGCCGATGTTCCACTGCAACGGCTGGTGCACCCCGTGGGCGCTCACCGGCATCGGCGGCACCCACATCTGCCTGCGCGAGGTCCGCGGTGACCGGATCTGGCAGCTGATCACCGAACACCGGGTCACCCACCTCAACGGCGCACCCACCGTCGTCACCACGATCATGCGCGCGGAACAGGCGGCAAAGCTGGACTACCAGCTCGTCGTCACCACCGCCGGCGCCCCGCCGAGCCCCACCACCATCCTGCAGATGGCGGAAATGGGCTTCCGGATCGTGCACGTCTACGGGCTCACCGAGACCTACGGGCCCTATTCGGTCAACCAGCACCAGCGCGCGTGGGACGAACTCGGCCCCGGGGAGCGTGCCCGGCTGCAGGCCCGCCAGGGCGTCGGGATGCTGCAGACCGACCGCCTCCGCGTGGTGGACAAGGACATGCGTGACGTGCCGCGGGACGGGCGGACGATGGGCGAGATCGTCATGCGCGGCAACAACGTGATGACCGGGTACTACAAGGACCCGGCCGGCACCGAGAAGGCGTTCGAGGGCGGCTGGTTCCACTCCGGCGACCTGGGTGTGATGCACCCCGACGGCTACGTGGAACTGCGCGACCGTGCCAAGGACATCGTCATCTCCGGCGGAGAGAACATCTCCACGGTCGAGGTCGAGCAGGCTGTCGTCTCCCATCCGGCGGTCCTGGAGGTCGCGGTGGTCGGCGTGCCCGACGAAAAGTGGGGCGAGCGACCGAAGGCGTTCGTCGTGCTTGCGCCGGGCGGCGAGGCCACACCCGAGGAACTGATCGAGCACGTGAAGTCGAAGATCGCGCGCTACAAAGCCCCTCGGGACGTCGAGATCATCGAAGAGCTGCCCAAGACGTCCACCGGCAAGATTCAGAAGTTCGAGCTCCGCGGACGGTCGTGATTTCGAGCGTGTGAGGTACGACCGTTGTGCCCGTCAGCGGCCTGGGAGAATCGTCGTCCCGGGCGCTGACGGCGGTGCCCCACGCGTCGGCGGGAAGGACGTCGAGCCTTCCTCCTGGATACCGGCGTCCAGGCGGAACAGGGTCATGGCCATCCCTTGCTCTGTTCGGCAACCGCACGTTCCTGGGCTCATTTGCCGGCACACATTGTTTGCGGGGCCGAAGGCGACCGAAACCTTCCTGCTGCACAGCGTACGAATCGGCCGAAATTGTTGGTACTGATTCGAGGAGAATATCGAATCCTTGCGCTGCTCCCTCGTCGTCTGCTACCGCAGGCGGGACCCGTCATTGTCGCCTGTTCCGCCGCGCAGAGTTTTCGGTCGAATGAACATAATATTGCCTGGCTTTGTTTCGACGGTGCTTGACTGCAATCGACCAATGTCGTCGAACAGCGAGAGGTCCATATGCGCGCGTACTCAGCTGGATCCGCTCGAGTACTCATCGTCGGGGCAGGCGTCATCGGGCTGACCACGGCACTCTGCGCCAGGAGGAGAGGCTATGACGTGATCGTGCTCGCCGACAGATTCGCGCCGCATGTCACGTCGAACGTGGCAGGGGCGTTGTGGGAGTGGCCGCCCGCGGTGTGCGGGCAGCATCGTGACCAGGTTTCGCTCGCGCGGTCGAAAGACTGGGCGGCCCGTTCGTACGACGTGTTCCGCCAGATGGCGGACGATCCGGCCACCGGAGTGCACCTGCGTACGGCGAACTTCTACTTCCGGACGCCGGTCGAGCACGACCCGGACGAGTACCGCAAGATGACCGAGCTGCGTGAACGAGTCGAAGACTTCCGCCACGACGAAAGGCTGATCAAGGAGAACGGAGTCTCGACCGACGCGGGCGTGGTCGACGCCTACTGCCATCTGGCGCCGATGGTGGACACCGACAAGTACCTGGAATGGCTGATGGATGCGGTGCTCGACGCGGGGTGCGTGGTGCGCCCCGGGCGCGTCTCCGGGCGTCTGGCGGACCAGGAAACCCAGCTGCGCGAGGCTTACGGGGCCACGGCGATCGTGAACTGCTCCGGGCTCGGCTCTGTTGAGCTCGCCGACGACGACATGACCCCGTTACGGGGCGCGGTGGTTCACGCCTACCGCGACCACAGGGTGACCGAGGCGCACTGCCTTTCGTTCGACGAGGCAGTGGAGGGGCAGAACATGGTCTTCATCGTGCCGCGCGGCCACGATCGGCTGGTGCTGGGCGGTCTGGTCGAGGCAGGCGAATGGTCAACAGACCTGACAATGGCGTCCTATCCGCCGATCGCCGCGATGCTGCGCCGATGCCAGGAATTCCTGCCGGTCCTGCGCGATCTGCGGCTGGTCGAGGGTAACCCGGTGCGTGTCGGGCTGCGACCGTACCGGCAGCGCAACGTCCGGCTGGAATGCGAGCCGGGCACCAGGATCGTCCACAACACCGGCCACGGCGGCTCCGGATTCACCTTTTCCTGGGGGTGCGCCGAGGAGGCGGTCGACCTCCTTACTGGGCTCGTTGCCTGACCAGCTTCGGGTGGGGCGTGGCTGCATTCGCAGGAGGATCCATCGACGCACCAGGGGAGCACAAGTGAGCACGGACACCGAGTTGGCACGCGCGATCACGTCGGTGCGACCGGATGGTGCCGCACGACAGGCCGCACGCGCGGGGTTGCTCGACTTCATCGCCGTTGCGCTCGGTGGCGCGGCGGACTCGGGCGTGACCGCCGTCCGGCACGCTCTCGGCGCGGACGACGGTGGACCTTCGGTAGTCGTCGGTTCGGCCGCGGGTGCGCGGCCGGCCGATGCCGCGGTGATCAACGGGTATCTCGGCCACGCATTGGACTTCGACGACTACCACACCGACATGCGCGGTCACCCCAGTTCGGTCATCCTGCCTGCCCTGCTGGGCGTTGCAACGGAAAGCACGGAAGCGAACGCCTTCCTGGACGCTTACATCGTCGGCGTGGAGGTTGCGGCGAGACTGGGTAACGCCACCGGAACGCGCCATTATCCGCGGGGTTGCCACTCGACCTCCACACTCGGCACGATCGCGGCGTCGGCCGCCGTCGCACGGCTACGCGGTCTCACACCAGGGCGGACCACGGTGGCTCTGGGTATCGCCGCGACACAGGCCGCAGGCCTGCGGGCACAGTTCGGTTCGCAAGTCAAACCCTTGCATGCGGGGCTCGCCGCGCGTGCGGGCCTGCAGGCAGCGGAATTCAGCGCTGCCGGTCTTGACGGAAACACCGACGTGCTCGACTCGCAGACCGGATTCTTCGCCGTGTTCGGCTTCGACGCACAAGATCCGTCGCGGCTGCTCGACGGCTGGGGCAAGACCTGGCGCATTGTCGCTCCCGGCCTGGTGTTCAAACGCTTTCCCACCTGCGGCGGTACACACCAGGCAGCGGAAGCTGCGCTGGCACTGCATAGTGGGCTGCCACCGCGCACGGTCGACGATATCGCCGAGATCGTGGTGTCGTTCCCGCCCGGTGCGGATACCGCGCCGGCCATTCGGAACCCGGCCACCGGCGTCGAGGCGCGGTTCAGCCTGGAATACGTCATCGCCGCCGCGTTGATCGACGGTTCACTGCACCTGACCCGGTTTGGCGAAGGACCGGTCGATGGCCGTATCGCCGCCCTTGCGACCAAAGTCCGCCGCTCGCCGGATAACAGCGTGCCGCCGGACCATGAGCGGCCCGGCGACCGGTTCGCCGAGGTCACGCTGAAGTTCGCCGACGGGCAGGTGCACGCACAGCGGCGCAACCGGGAGCAGACGTTCTCCGTATCGGTCGATCAATCCACGAAATTCGCCGAACTCACCGGCCACGCCCCCGAACTGACCGGCATTCCGGCGCTGATCCGTGGTCTGGACGCCGGTGGCGACCTGGCGGCGTTGCTCACGGCCCTCAGGCAGGACCGCGTTCCGGCCTGAGGGCACTCAGCTACTGGTCTTTTCCCGTTGACGGATCGACCGGAAATTGCCCATGCCGAGCGTACAGATCAGGCCCAGCAGTGTGAGGCCGAGCCACGGCACCGCGGACATTCGCGCGGACCAGGCGAGATTCAGGATCGTCCCGGTGAACAGGTTCCCGGCCAGAATCCCGACTCCCGTGATCGTGCTGGACAAGCCGTAGTGTGTCGCGACCAGCCTGTCGTCGGCCAGTGCCACCACGGCGTCCATTTCGAACGGGAACGCCACCATCGTGCCCAGTCCCAGCAGTACCGCGGAAGCGAGCAGCGGGGCGAACCGCCACGGACTCGTCGAACCGACCGGTAGGGCCAACGGCAGAAACGCCAGGGCAAGTATCAACGCTCCGACCGCGAGGGAGCGAACCTCGCCGAGATGTCGCCGGCAGAAGCGGACCAGCCGGAGTTGGCCGACGATCGCCATGACGCCGGTGGTCGCGAACAGCACGGTGATCATGACCGTGCCGCCCGCACGGTGCGTCGTCTCCAGCGGCAGCGCCAGGTAGATCTGGAAAGACAGGACGTATACGCCGGTCATCACGAGTGCGAACCGGATGAGCCTGCGATTCCCCAGCACCTCACGCAGGTCGTGAAGGAGGTGGCCGCCTTGCCGCGAGGTCTGCTGAACGGGCAGGGCACGGATCTGAACCGCCGTCAGGATCGCGAATACCGAAGCCGACACCAGGCAGGTGAGCCGGAAGTCGATCCCGGTCAGTGCGAGCCCGATCAGCGGTCCGACCAGGATCCCGGTGCGGTTGCACACATTCGACAGGGCAAACGCCTCCAGCCGGCGCGGCCCCGCCGCCTCCGCCAGCCCGATCCGGACCGCGGGGAGGAACAGTGCACCGGCGAAGCCGGTGGCCGCCGAGGCGATGATCAGCGCCGGAAGGCTGGTGACGACGCCTAAGAGGGCGAAGCCCAGGACACGCAGTGCACACCCGGCGATGATCGGCGCGCGGTAGCCAAAGCGGTCGGTGATCGTGCCGCCGACCAGGTACATGCCCTGCTGGCTGAAGTTGCGCAATCCCAGGACGAGCCCGACTCCCCAGCTTGCCAGCGCGACCGTGCCGGAGAGATATACCGCCAGGTATGGCATGAGCATGTAGAACGCGGCATTGATGGTGAACTGGTTGACCAGGAGCAGCCGGACGTTTCGGTCGAACGAGGTGAACCGTTTGACAAGTCCGGTCTCGTCGGCCGGCGTCACCACGGGGAGGTCTTTTGCAGCCAGGACGTCGCTGCCTCGACGGCCCGCCGGGTGAGCTGCGGGGACCTGCCGAGGTGGCTCATGGGGTCGAAGACGTGATCGAGTTCGACGGGATCGAGCAGACCGGCCAGGGTGGGGTCGTCGGCAAGCTGTGCGCGAACGGAGCGGCCGTCGGCGTGGGCGCGCTGCACGAGGTCGTACACCCGTTCGTATGCGGTTTGCCTGCCCAGCTTGCGTGCCAGGGCGAGCATCAGCCGTTCGGTGGCCAACTGGTCGCCGGCACGGCGGACGTTGGCGGCCAGCCTGTGGGTGTCGACCCGGAGCCCGTCGAGGACACCCGCCGTGAGTGTCGCGGCAGCCAGGCAATAATGAGCGGCGTCCGCTACGCACGCCCATTCGACACGTAGCGCACGGGCATCGCGCTCGCCGTCGCCGGTCATGGCCATCAGGGCCGGGGCGACCAGCCCCGCGCACAGCCGTGCGAGTGCGACGACCTGCTCGCACCGTTCGGGATTGCGTTTGTGCGGCATGGTGCTGCTGCCGATTTCGCCGTGCTGCCAGGCTTCTTCGACCTCGGCGAATTCGGGCCGGGACAAGAGCCGGATCTCGTCGGCGATCCGGGCCAGGGTGGCGGCGATCATCGCGAGGGTCGAGACGTACTCGGCGACGCGATCCCGGGCGGTGTGCCAACTGGAAGCCGGGACGCCAAGGCCGAGTCGCGCGGCGCACCCACTCAGCACCGCCGGGCCGTGCTCGCCGAAACCCGCCATCGTGCCGACCGCGCCGAACATCTGCACGGTCAGCACCCGGGGGCGCATCGTCGCGACCCGCTCGGCATGGCGCAGGATCTCGTCGATCCAGCCCGCCAGTTTGACCCCGAACCCCATCGGCAGCGCGGGTTGCGCGTGGGTCCGGCCGAGGGACAGCGCGTCACCGTGTCGTTCGGCGAGCCGGACCAGAGACGTGACGATCGACCGCAGAAGCTGGTCGAGTTCGTCGAGAACATCACGGATCTCCAGAGACTGAGCGGTATCTTGGATGTCCTGGGTGGTTGCGCCGTAGTGCAGGTATTCACCCGAATCGTCCGGAGTGACGCGCCGCAAGGCGCGAAGCAGCCCGATGAGGGAGTGGCCGGAGCGGAGGGCGTCCTCGCGGACGGCGTCGAGGTCCAGTAATTCCACCCGTGCGGACGCCTCGATGTCCTTGGCGGCCTTGGCCGGCAGAATTCCGAGTTCACCCTGGGTCATGGCGAGCGCCGCTTCGACGTCCAGCCAACGCTGGTAACGGCAGACATCGCAGAAGATCCGTTTGCTCGCCGCGGTCGCATAAGAATGACCGTGGAAAATCGAATCGGTGATGTGGCTCCGCTCATGCCTGCACGCCGCCGGGGCGTCGAACTCCATTGCCGATCCCCTCTTTCCCGAACATCAACACCAGAATGCTAATCAGCGCGGGCGTGGCGGAACATGGTTTGCGCATGAGGTGAAGTCGAATGGGCACTCATTGTCGACCCGAGGCTTCGTACCCACTGGTAACCAAAAAACTCCGCCACCCTCGTGGGGTGTTCTGCCGGTTCGAGGTCCTCGCGCCGGTCCAGCGTCACGAAAAAGGAAAGCATGCGCGGCCACCTCGCTCTGCCATCAAACGATCCCGCTCGCGTGTCCATGGCGATCGTGGGTGCGGGCCCTCGCGGGACGGGCGTGCTCAACCGGATCGGCGCGAACGCGACCGAAATACTGAACGGACGGCCGCTCACCGTCCATTTCGTGGACCCCTTTCCGCCGGGCCCCGGCAGGGTGTGGCGAAAGGCGCAATCTCCGTTGCTCCGGATGAACTCGCGCGCATACGACGTCACTATGCATGGCATGGCGAGCGCGAACGCACCAGTAGCCGATTTCAGTCTGCTGGAATGGGTCGAGGCGGTACGGAAGGGACAACTGAATGCCGACGTGGATGCTGCACTATTGCCCGAATTGGATGTAACGGATCCGGGTCATTTCGCCACCCGCCGGCTGCAAAGCGCGTATCTGACCTGGTATTTCAATGAGACCCTGAACAATGTGCCCCGTGGCGTCGATGTCCACATACATGCCGCCTCGGCCGTCGATGTCACCGGCGGCACGGACGGGCCACAAACGGTGTGGCTTGATTCCGGCTACGGCCCGCTCGTCGTCGATGCGGTGGTACTCACGCTGGGGCATCTGGAGGCCGGACCGGCTCCGCACGAGCGGGACCTGCTCGATTTCGCGGCCCGGCATGACTTGACCTACCTCCCGCCCGGCTACACCGCCGATCTGGACTTTTCCGGTTTCGGGCCGGGAGAGACAGTCCTGGTGCGTGGTTTCGGGCTGGCAGCCACGGACCTCATGGTGCTGTTGACAGAAGAACGGGGTGGAGTGTTCAGCGAGGAGGGTGACCGGCTGGTGTACCGGCCGTCGGGTGCCGAGCCCAAGCTCTATGTGGGTTCCCGGCGAGGCGTTCCACACCTGCCGAAGCCTGGCTACCGACTGCAGGGAAAGCCCGCGATCCTGCCGAGATTCTTCGGGCCGGGAGAGGTCAGCCGGCTGGCCGCGGCGGCGAAGCCGCTCGACTTCCGGGCCGACGTGTGGCCGCTGGTGGCGAAGGAGATCGGCTGGGGCTATTACCACGAACTGTTCACCGGCCACCCGGAGCGTGTCCGAATGGGCTTTGCCGAATTCGCCCACCACTATGCGGTGAGTGGCACTGGTGACGAGCTGAGTGAGCTGGAGGCACGGGCCGTGCCTGCGGTGGCCGACCGGCTCGATCTGGCTGTCGCCGACCGCCCGCTGGGGAGCCTGCGGTTCACCGGCGCGGCCGAGTTCACCGACCACCTGCAGGAGCATTTGCACGAGATCCTGCGCCGACGCACGGACACCGCGTTCAGCGCGGAACTCGGCGCCGTCAACGCGGTCCGGTCGGCAGGGCACATGCTCGCGCGGCTGGTGGCGACCGGCAGGATGGCCGCCGGCTCGCAGATCCACGACATCGACGGATGGTGGTCGGGATTCAGCAACTATTTCACCTCGGGGCCACCGCCGAGCCGGGTTAGTGAGCTGATAGCGCTTTCCCGTGCCGGCGTGGTCTCCTTCCTGGGGCCGGGAATGTGGGTCCGGACGGACGAGCGGCGCAGACAATTCTTGGCCGGTGGCGAAAGTCACCCCACAGTGGTCGTCGCGAGCTGTCTCGTCGAGGCCAGACTGCCGGTACCGGATCTGACCCGCACGGCCAGTCCGTTGCTTCGTGCACTCCACGCACGCGGTGAGGTTACGGAGGAAACCCTGGGGGACGGCGCCGCTCCGACGGGAAGGGTGCTGACCACTCCCACGCATCGAATCGTCGGCAGGACCGGTATTCCCCACCCACGCCGGTTCGCCCTCGGCCCGTATACCAGCGCGAGGACACCGAGTCTGTTCGTCAGGCCGGTGGGCGTCGCGTTCGGCGAGAACGCCACTATGGCCAGGGAAATACTGCGCACTCTCTCAGGGGTGAAGAGTCCCTGATGTCGACGCCGCCGGATTCACCGATGAGTAGCCAGCACTGCCGCGAGGCCTTCTTGCAGGTCTTTGACGAAATACCCGGGAATCTCCAGCGACGGGAAATGGCCGCCGGTTTCCGGCGAGTGCCATCGGACGATTTGCCGGTATCGCTCCTGTGCCCAGGGGCGCGGACACTTCTCGATGTCGCGGGGATACGTAGTGATTGCCGAGGGAACGTCGACCCGAAGTTCCGGGTCCAGCGAGTTGTGGCTTTCGTAGTAAATGCGGGCCGACGATGCGCCGGTCCGCGTCAGCCAATACAGGGTGACGTCGTCAAGAACGCGATCTCGGGAAATCGTCTCGAACGGGCTGTCTTCGGTGTCTGACCATTCGGCGAACTTGTCGAGGATCCAGGCAAGAAGCCCGACCGGTGAGTCGACGAGCGAGTAGCCGATGGTCTGCGGTCGGGTCGCCTGCTGTTTCGCGTACGCCCCGTGGGGGCCCTCGTAGAAGTCGCGGGTCTCCTCGGTCCACTCACGCTCGAGGGCCGTCAGCCCGTCCGTTGTCAACCCGGGCGGTCCCTCCGCGAACGTGGTGTGGATGCCGAGAACGTGCGCCGGGAACCTGCCGCCGAGAACCGTGGTGATATTGCCTCCCCAGTCGCCGCCGTGGGCGGCGAACTTGCGGTAGCCGAGCCTCCCCATCAGTTCCACCCATGCGGCCGCGATCTTTTCGGTTCCCCACCCGGTGGTGGCCGGCTTGTCGCTGTAACCAAAGCCTGGCAGCGACGGGACCACGACGTGGAACGCCGGCGCGTCCGCGTCTTCCGGATCTGCCAGCTCGTCCACTACATCGATGAACTCGGCAATGCTGCCTGGCCAGCCGTGCGTCAAGATCAGCGGAGTGGCATCTGCGCGCGCGGACCGGCGGTGCAGGAAGTGGATTCCCAGATCATCAATGGTCGTGCGGAACTGGCCGATACGGTTGAGGCGCTCTTCGAACGACCGCCAGTCGTACCCGGTGCGCCAGTAGTTCACGACGTCGACGAGGTCGGCGAGAGGAACGCCCTGTGCCCATCGGCGAGGGTCGGGCGCGGCGCGATAGACCGTCTCGGCCTCCGGTAGCCGCGCCGCGGCCAGTCGCGCGCGCAGATCGTCGAGGTCAGCGTCAGTTGCGTGGGCTTCGAATGCTTGCACGTCGCTGGTGAGACGGGGCATGAGACCTCCTGGCCATCGCGGAACCGGCTAAGACGGTTCTAGAGACTGTTTCGAACGTGGTTTGCGTAGCGGTGCGGGTAGCGGAACCTCAGGCGGCCCCTCGCTCCGGGATCGCCTCCTCATGTATGCCGATACACCACGTCGGCGCTGTCCTCGCGAGGAACCACCTGAGAATTCGGCAGCAGCGTGCCAGTTGACGGCCCACAGCAAGCGGCTCCGCCGCTTATGAACCACGACCTAGCAGGTCTTCATGCCAGGTAGGTCCGGGAGGAATCAGGTTTCCCGCGAAGGGCGAATCGCGGCCCTGACCCCGCCGTCGACCAGAAGGTCTGTGCCCGTAATGAAAGACGCGCGGCTGGACACCAGAAATTCGATGGCGTCCGCCGTTTCGACCATGGTGCCTTCCCGTCCCAGCGGGGTGCGCTCGAGCAACTTCAGTTTCGAGTCGCGGCCCTCTCCGGTGAATTCCAGCGCGCCCATCGGGGTGGCGATCATTCCCGGAGACATCGATACGATCCTCGCGCCGCGTTGGCCCCAGGCCCAGGCGCGTCGCTCGCACATCCGATTGAGGGCCAACTTGGCCAGCGAATAGGCCATTGCCGGTGTGTGCTCGGCCACGAGATTTTCCAGAGCCTCGAGGAAGCCGGGCGCGAGCGGATCGTCCAGCACGGCCATGGCCTCCGCGCCGGGGTCGCCTATCAGGTGGGCGGCGACGGAGGAGACGAACACCGCCGCGGTGGCCGGTTGCGCACGGGGGAGCAGTGCGCGTTCCACATACGCCGCGCCGATCAGGTTGAGCGTCAGAATTTCCCGCCACGACCCCATGCTCGGCGACATGGCCGCGACATGGGCGACCGCGCGGCACGGACCGGTTTCGGCGACGGTCTCGGCGAGGCGGTCGACGGAAGCGGAGTCGGTGATGTCGCACTGGTGGCTCCGCGCGTCGTATCCATCGTCACGCATGGCGGCGGCCCGCTCCGCGACCCGCTCGGCGTTGAGGTCCACGAGCAGGACCCGGTAGTGATTGCCGAGCCGCCGGGCGATCGACATGCCCATGCCGCCTGCCCCGATCACCACGGCAACGGGCAGGTCCGGCCGTTCGCTTGTTCCTGTTCTCATGGAGGTGTTCCCCGTTCGGTCGATGACAGAGATTCCGCGTTCGGTTCAGTCCGCGCCGAGCACCACGGCGCCCGCCGCGCTGAACATGCCGCCGACGCCCAGCACGAGGCTTGTCCTCGCGCCATGGACCTGTGCCGGCGCGGTTCCGCGCAATTGCCGGACTCCCTCTTGGAGGGCGAACATGCCGTACATGCCGGTATGCGCATAAAGCAGGCCACCGCCATTGGTGTTGAGCGGCAGTTTTCCGCCGGGGATCGTCGCCCCGCTCCTGATGAAATCCACGGCTTCGCCCGGCTTGACGAAGCCCATGTCCTCCAGGCCGTAGAGCGGCAGATGGGCGAAGGCGTCGTAGATCATCAGATGATCGACAGTCTCATGGGTGATCTGTGCTGTCCGCATCGCTTCCCTGGACGCCTCCCGGAAGGCGCGAAAAGTGGTGAGATCCTCCATGAAGATGGCGCCCGGCCCTTCACCGCTTTCGCCTGAGCCCAGCACTGTCACGGGACGGTGTTTCAGGTCCATGTCCGCCGCGCGCTCCCGGGTGGTGAGCACGAGCGCCGCGCCGCCGTCGTTGACGGGACAGCAGTGAAGGCGATGGAACGGCCAGGCGATGAGCGGCGAGGCCAGCACGTCCTCGACGGTCAGCAACTCCGGCCGGAACGCGCGTGGATTGCGGTTCGCCCAACGCGACTGCGCTACGGGCACCTCGGCCAGGTCCTCGGGCTTGAGCCCGTGCTTGTGAAGATAAGCCACGACCGGCAGCGTGAAGCGCGAATAGGTCCCGACCACCCCATAGGGCATTTCGAACTGCGTTCCCGGGCTCGTGGGGTCCATGACGTAGGGCGGCCCGAGGCGCGACCGGCCCGACTCGCCGTGGGCAACGACGACGACATTCGCCTGGCCCGTCCTGAGCGCCGCCGCGGCATGCCTGACCTGAAGCAGGTAGGAGCAGCCGCCCACGTTGGTGCCATCCAGCCAGCGCGGACGCACGCCCAGCATGAAGGCGACGTCGGTAGGCGGAAGCACCGCCGCGACGCCGTCCGCGTCGGCGGCGGAAAGGCCCGCGTCGGCGAGCGCCAGGACAGCGGACTCGCAGGCCAGCGACATGGCCGTCATATCGGGGACGGTCCCCAGGCGCGACGACTCCTGCGCGCCGACGATGACGACGTCCTGCCCACCGCCGCTCATATCCGGCTCCCCACCAGGCGGAACTGCGGGATGGCGACATCTCCCCGCTGCTCGAAGGTCAGCTCCAGTGGCGCGCCGATGGGGAGTCCGGCCGGTTCGGGCGAGGTGCCGGGCAGATTCGTGAGCATGTGCGGCCCCTCCTCGAGTGCCACGATCGCGACGATGTATGGCCCTTCCTCGAATCCGGGGGCGGGGCGATGGACGATGACATAGGACGCCAAACTGGCCCGGCCGCTCGCCCTTTCCCAGGAAACCGGGCCGCCGGTGAAGGGCGACGAGGCGCGCGGGGGAAAGAACACCCGGCCCGTCTGAACGCACTTGGGCAGCCATAGCTCGCCAAGTCGCGCTTTGTCCCAGAAAGTCTGTGTCTCGGGCGTCGGTTCGGGAATGAATCGTTCAGCCATGCTGGCCCCGCAAGGGGCGCACGAACGAGCGGATGTCTTCGGTGATCAGTTCCGGTTCTTCGGCGGCCGCGAAATGGCCTCCGCTGGGGAACAGGGTCCACTGGCGCAGATCGCTGTGTGCGGCGACCAGCGAGCGCGGCCGGTACATCAGATCCTTGGGGAGCGCGGCAACGGCGGTCGGCACGCTGATTTCGGGCTTGACGTCGTTGGCCAGGCTCATGGGCAGGTGGAACCGTGACGCTTGGCAGAACAGTTCCGACCCGGCAAAACTGTTGGTGAACCAGTACAGCGAAAAATGCGTGAGGAGCGTGTCCTTGTCGAACTTGGTCTCCACGTCTCCGTGGCAATCGCTCCACGCTCGGCGGCGCTGCAGTAGCCACGCTGCCTGCCCCACGGGACTGTCATGCAGCGCCCAGGCGAGAGTCTGCGGGTCGAAGGCATTGATCAACACATGGTTGAACGCCCCCGGGCCCCTTTCCTGGCCCGCGATGATGGCCCGCTCTTCCGGAGTGAGATCGGCGGGGTCGAAGGCATCATGGGATACCCCGGGCAGAATCGGGAAGCTCAGATGGACGCCGATCATCGATTCCGGATGCGCGTGTCCAAGCCGTGCGCTCACGAACGCGCCCGCGTCGCCGCCGTGCGTGACGAACCGCTCGTAGCCGAGTTCCCGCATCAGCTTTACCCACAGAGCGGCTGTTTCGACATAGCCGATGCCGTTCCTGGGCAACGGCCCGGAGAAGGTGAAGCCCGGCAGCGAGGGGACGATGACGTCAAAGGCGTCCCCGGGATCGCCGCCATGTGCGGCAGGATCGGCGAGCGCCATGATGACGTCCTTGAAGTCCCAGAACGTCCAGGGCCATCCGTGGTTGAGCACGATGGGAACGGGGTCGGGCCCTTTGCCGCGCACCTGGAGAAAATGAATCGGCACTCCGTCGATCTCGGTGCGGAACTGCGGGAACTCGTTGATCCGCGCCTCCTGCGCACGCCAGTCGAAGTCGTCCTGCCAATAGGCCATCAATTCACGCAGGTAGGTGCCGTTGACTCCGTAGGACCAGTCCTCGTTGTCAAGCTCGGGCGCCCAGCGTGTGTGGGCCAGGCGGGAGCGAAGCGCGTCGATCTCACTATCCGGAACATGAACCCTGAATGGGTCGATCTTCATTGTCCTTTTCCTTTTGATCACGCCGGCGAGTCGACTGCCGAGATCGGCAGAATTCCCTCGTCCATCGGTACGGCAAGCGCGTTGGTGAGCCTGCCCGCCATTCCGTAGAGGCCGGCGAGTACGGTGAGGTCGAGCACCTCGACCGGGGTGAAATGCGCCGAGACGCGAGCCCATATTTCGTCGTCCACGGAATTATTTTCGAAAGCCATGGCGTATTCCATCGCGCACCTCTCCCGCGCCGCGAAACCTTCGAGCCGGCCGTCGCGTACGTCGCGCGCCTCCGCGATGGAGACGTTGACCTTTCCGTAGACCGCCGCCGTCGTCGCGATCCGGAAGTGCTGCCCCCATTCGACATCCGACCGAAGTTCGGCGCTGATGCGCAGGATGGCCAGCTCACGCAAACGCGGCTCGAGGTGCGATTCGAAGTGCACTCCTGAAGCAAGCGCCTTGAACGCGACACAGAGCTTCGGGTTGTGGTACAGGGCGCGCCCCAGGTTCGTTTGAAGCGCTGGTTCCAGTACTTCGTCCGGAATCTTGTCGACAAGGGTCATTCTGTTCATGTATTGCTCCTGTTTCAAAGGGATCCATGCCTGGCCCGTAGGGCCTTCTTGTCCGGCTTGCCGACGGCGGTGTTGGGGATCGCGGAGATGAACTCCACCCCTTTGGGCGCCTGGAAGCGTCCTTTTCGTTCGGCCACCAGAGCGATGAGTTCTTCGGCCGTGGCGGTCTGCCCCGGCTTCAGCACCACCAGAGCCTTGACCGCCTCACCCCATTTCGGATGTGGCACGCCGATGACCGCGGACTGAGCGACCGCGGGGTGGAGCGCCAGCGTGTCCTCGATCTCGCGAGGATAAATGTTGAAGCCTCCGGAAACGATCATGTCCTTCTTGCGATCCACGATGCGCAGGAAACCGTCGGCGTCGCGGATCGCCACGTCGCCCGTGTGCAGCCAGCCACCACTGAACACTTCGGCGTTCAGTTCCGGATTGTCGCGGTAACCGTCCATGACGATCGGTCCCCGGACGCAGATCTCCCCGGGCTCGCCCTCCGGCACCGGGCGGTTTTCGGAATCGAGGAGTTCGACCAGCAGCCAAGGCACCGGACGGCCGCAACTGCTCAGCCGTTCGAGATTGTTGACATCATGCTCCGCCTTCCGAAGCACCGTGACGGTCATCGGGGCTTCGGCCTGGCCGTAGAACTGGAAGAACACGGGACCGATCCGCTCGATGGCTTCCTTAAGCCGGACCGGTGACATCGCGGAGGCGCCGTAGAAGATCGTCTCCAGGCTCGAAAGATCGAATTCCTCGAAGCGGGGATGGTCCAGCAGCGCATAGATCATGGTGGGCACCAGCATCATGCAGTTGATCTGGTAGTCCTGGATCGCCTGCAGGACCGCCAGCGGGTCGAATCCCGGGTGGATCAGGATCGTGCCGTACTTCAGTAGCGTCGGCAGGAACATCGTGCCGCCCGCGTGACTGAGCGGCGCGCAGGACAGGACGCGCGGCGTTCGGGGCCATTCCCACTCCGCCAGCATGATGCTCCAGAGCGCCGCGCTGGTTGCGCGGCGAGATGCCATGCTCTTGGGCTTGCCCGTCGTTCCGCCGGAGTACGAGATTCGCTCGATGCCGGCGGGATCCAGCATCGGTGCCTTCAGCGGCTGCGGTCGCATCGAGCCCGCCAGGCTTCGAAGATCTTCGGCCAGTTCCGTCCACCCGAGCGCGACCAACTTCAGGCCCGGTACCGCTGCGGCAAGCTCGGCCGCGCGCGCATCGTAGGCCCCGCCCTCGAAGATCAGCCATTCGACCTCGGCGTCACCCACGATGTTCAAGTGGTCGGACCGTGACCCCATGGGATGCAAGGGAATGTAGACCCCACCCACGATCTGAGTGGCATGAGCCGCGTGCAGCACCTCCGGCAGGTTGCTGGAGACCAGCGCGACCCGCGTGCCCTCGCCGACGCCGAGGCCGGTCAGCGCCTGGACATACTGGGAAGTCGAGTCCCGCGTCTGTCCGACGGTCAATGTCTCACCGTCCGAGAGATGCAGCAGCGGACGGGACGAATTCTGGTTGAGCGCATTGACCAAGAAGTCCACTGTATTGAGCGGTCGACGAACGGAATCCTGCGTGTACATGCTGAAGGGAAACTCCTGTCCCTGAGGTTATGGAAGACGCCTACTTGTTGGCGGGGAAGACCGAACCAACAGAATCTGTTTCGGCGACCGCATTCTCGGCGCCGTTTCGCTTGTGTCCGATACGGTAGGCGAAGTAGGACACGATCACGCCGACGATGCCGGCCGCGCCGCCGCCGTACATCGCCAGGTTGTATGAACCCGTCAGATCGAAGGTGACCCCCCAAATCGGAGCGGCCACGGCACTACCGAGCGACAACACCGACAGCGAGGTGCCATAGACGAGCGGAAATCGTGCTTGGCCCACCGATCGCACGGTGATCAGCGGCAGGACGACGGTGGGCACCGAGATCGAAAGTGCCGTGATCGGGATCAGTGCGAAGAGAATCCCACCACCGAGCCGGCCGAAGAGCGCAACCGAAGGCAGACCCAGGACGAACAGGATCACGAGAGCCGTGTACAGCGCGATGACGCCGAGCCGGTCGTAGGAGTAACCGAGAATCGGCTTGGCGATCAGGGCGCTGAGGTTGTACATGGAAAAGAGGAGCCCGGCAGTCGTCGGAGCGATGCCGAGATTCGCGAAGACCGCCGGTTGCACGGATCCGAAGACCGACTCGAGTGAGAAGAGGAAGAACGCGAGACAGAGCAGGATGGTGACACCCACGAAGCCGGTCCTCAGCGCCTTCTTGTGCCGAGCCGTCTCCGCCCCGTCCAGGGGTTTCGCCGCGTTCTCGATTTTGGGTTCACGCACCAGGAAAACCGCGGGGAGGACCGCGAAGACCACAACGAATCCGGCCAGAGCGACGAACGCGCCGGTGAAGCCACCCGCGGCGACGATCGGCGGAAAGACGAGCCCCCAGAGGAACCCCCCGGTACCCCCTCCCATCGCGACGATGCCGACGACGGTGCCGCGGCGACGGTGTGTGTGCCAAGCCGTCGTCAGGTGCGTCGCCATCAGGAACGTGCAACCGGTCCAGGCGATCCCGAGCACCGCCGACCAGAGGTAGAACACGGAGATGGTGGGGGAAAGCGCCATACCCGTGTAGCTGACGGCGACCCCGATACTGCCGACGATCGAGACGATCCTCGCTCCGTGGCGCTTCACGAGGTTCCCGGTAAATGCGTACACGACGGCGGACGCGATCATGAAGATCGAGAACCACACGAGATACTGGCCGGCTCCGACACCGAACCGTTTCGTGCCGGGGACGACCGTGAAGCCTGTTCCGATCGCCGTGGAAACCGTAACCATCATTCCGAACGCCGCGATCGTCGCCATCAGACGATGCGCCTTGAACTGGCGATCCGGTGGAGTAGCCGGAGAGCTCACCTCTGGGGGTTCCGTCATGGGATCGTGCCCTTCTCGGTTTACAGCATCGACATTGACGCCACACGCGTACGCACCGAGCAGGGATGTTCCGGTATCCGGCCGCAGCGAGCACGTCGCGCTGACAACACAATGTCAGTCGCCAGTGCGCCCGGCATTGGCCAACTGTCCGAGGTCTTGTCCGCCGCGTAGGACACTTGGCGGGGCGACGACGCGCGGCCTCCGGCCGGAAGTAGCCGACGAACGGCACGGGCAAGGTTTACCGATCGAGCGCGCGATCCACGTCAGCCTTCGATGCCGACGGAATGGAGCCGATGATTTTCCTTCCAGAGGCGATACAGGCACACCGTGATGAAGAATTGCGCGCGCCGATTCGGCTCGGCAAGCGAGTAGCCGAGTTCGGCCTCCGCCTTTCGCACCCAGTAGGCGACGGAGTTGTGATGCAGGTAGAGCTGGTTGGCGGCCTTGCGCAGCGAACCCGTGATCGCGTAGGCATACAAGATCGGGAGAATCTGTTCCCCGTGCTGCTCGGCCAACATATCGAGAGTCCCGATCTCCGGCACGATTTCGATGTCTTCGTGGCTGAGGCGGCAGAGGGCGCTGAGCCCGGCGAGCCGGGAACCGTCGATCAACACGCCTTCGATGGGTTGGTACGGGCCCAGGTCATGCAACGAGGGCCTGCTGAACAGGTACGCGTCGTGAGCGTTGACGTACGCATCGTGGGTGCGTGCTGCCGGCACGACCTTGCTGTAGGCGACCCGCACGTCAACCGGGACTCCCGGTACCGCGAGATCGTCCGCGTCGTTCGCCACCAGCAGGAGGATCGTTTTCCCCTGGCGATTGGTGCGGGCGACGACCCGTCGTCGCTTGGCGATCGTGTCCGCGAGATGCTCGACGCCCGCACCGGGGCCATCGCACAGGACAACCCGGATCGCGGTGTCGCGGGCGATACCAAGTTGCGAGAGCGCCAGTTCCTGCGCGATCTCACTCGACGAGCGATCGACGAGCACGCTGATCGGCGAGGTCGTCGTATTGGTCAGGGACGCGCCCCAGCGCTCGATGATCGATACGGTCGCCGCCAGCCGGTCGAGAAAGTACTGGACCGCGGGTTCGGGAACGCGATCTACCCAAACCCATCCGCCGGTGCCCGGCACCCGGTGCGAGGACGCGGTGGGAGGTTGGGTGGCCGGCATCAGGGAACCGCGCTCGTTGCGGGCGACGCCTCGGCCATCTTCGGTGATCCTTCCCACCGCGGCACGCGTGAAGAACGCCGACCGCTCGATCAGGCGGTCGAGACTTGTTCCCTCGAAAAGCTGCGTGTCGAAGAAGCCAGTGATGACGGGCATGCTCAACTCTTCGAACGGTGCTGGAGTCTGGAAGGTCACGGCCGCATCCCTTCACTCGCCATCCGGTCGCTCGTCCCTGAGAAGGGAGTACGGAGCAGCATACGCACTCAGATGACCGGTCAGGTGAGCCGAAAAGCGGTGTGCTGACCCGAGCGGGTTCGTGAAGCATCTGTCACGACACCGCTCGGATCAGCCTGGTCCCGGCGTCCGGCCTCAGCGGGGGAGCGGCCGGCCCTTGGTTTCCGGCCCAACGAACCAGATCATCGCCAGGGCGATGACATACGACGCCACGCCGACAGTGGTCGCCGCCGTCGAGATGCCGCCCAGCAGGCTGATGAGCACGCCTGTGAAGAGCGTGACCAGGGAGCCTGCGATCCGGGCGGAATTGAACACCGCCGAGATCGCGGTAGCGCGGCCCGTGGTCGGGAACAGTTCGGGCATGTAAATCGGCATCCAGGCGAACTGCCCCAGAATGAAGAACCCGGCGATCCCAGCCGCGATCAGCGCGATCTCCGGCGTGCTCACGGCGAAGAAGAAGACCGGAAGAATAACCGCGGACCCGACGTAGTACAGGAGCATGGTGGGTTTTCGGCCCCATCGGTCCGCCAGGTAGCCCAGCAGCAGGTAGCCGGGTACCGAGGCGGCGTTGAACACCAACCCCGCATTCGCGGACCACGTGTTCCCGCGATGTCCGGTGTGCGCGGCGAGCTGCCCGGTGTACTGCGGGATCCACGACGACACGCCGTAGAGACCGATCACCGACACAACGGTGATCACCAGTAACCGGACGGCACGGCGGCGAAGGTGGGGTTGACTGAACACGGAGACGAACGGGGAGCGCAAGAGCTCGCGGTCATGCTCGGCGACCTGCCCGCCACTGGCTGCCGTTGCTTTGGCATTGCGCCGGCGGTCACGAACCGTCGTCCACATCTCCGGATCACGAACCGCACGACGCACGTAAAGCACGACCAGCGCCGGAAGCGTGCCGACGAGGAAAAGGTACCGCCAGGCTTGGCCGCCGGCCGGCTGCAACAGGAACCAGGCAACGGCAGCGAGCACCGCGCCTACGCCGAAACCGGATTGCAGCACAGCCGCGGCGCGCCCACGGCTGCGATCGGGCCACAGCTCGCCGATGAGCGTCGTCGCGCTGCCCCACTCCGCGCCCAACCCCATGCCGGTGATGAAGCGCAGGGCCAGCAACCACCAGTAGTCGGGTGCCAAGGCGGTCATGCCTGTGAACAATGCGTACCAGAGGATCGAAATGATGAGGGTGCGCCGCCGGCCGAGGTAGTCCGCGGCGAACCCGGCGACGATCCCTCCCAAGGCCCACCCCGCGAGGGTCGCGGCCACCAGTGCGCCGACATATGCGGGAAGCCGTTCGAGCTGGGCGCTGGTACCGAGACTGGTGACGGCGGCCGACCCCGCCAGGACGAGCGCGTAGGTCTCGAACCCGTCGAACGTCCATCCGAGCCATGACGCCACGAGCGCCCGGCGGCTGGTCTTGTCGATACTGCGCATAGTTACGGGTTGATCAAGGGTGTTGAGCGGCGGCACGCCGCTTTCCAGGTCGGACACAATGCTCTCCTTTGAGCTTGGTGCCGAACTCAGTCGAGCACGTCGACCGGGGCAAGGACAGTGACATCGATCGGTTTGGCCAGCAGGTCCGGCAGCTGGGCCCGGTAGTTCTTGTAGTGCGCGGAGGCGCGGTGGGCCTCGAGCGCGGGAGTGTCCTCATAGCGCTCGATGAGCACGAACTCGGTGTCGTCTCCGTGGGCGGTGAACAGGTTGTAGAGGCGGCAACCCGGTTCGGAACGGGTCGGTGCGACCATCCCGCCGAGTAGCGCCTGTAGTTGCGCGGCGCGCTCGGGCGCCGGAGTGAAACGGGCGATCACGGTCACGGGAATCTCGTCGGACACGGTGTCTCCAGTCTGCGGGTAGTGGGGGCCTCTTGCATCCCCGTCGATAAGACGTTATAAAACGTCTTATGCATGCTGTCAAGGCTCAGCCAGCGGCGAACCCGGTGCCCGGTCTCGTGCGCCGGTCGCGGTGCGGCGCCGGGCCGCCAACCGGTTCAATACGACTTATGACATCCCATAAGGACTCCGAGTTCCGCCTGGACCTGTCGGCCGCTGACCTGCGGATCGAGCGGGGCCGTACGCCGGCGACCGTGCAACTGGCGGAGCAGATCAAGGCCCAGATCGTCAAGCAACAGCTGCCACCTGGCGCGCGGCTGCCCACCGAGAAGGAGCTGATCGCGGAGTCCGGATTGAGCCGGATCACCGTCCGGGCCGCGGTGGGCGTCCTCGAATCTCAGGGTTGGGTGGTGCGCAAGCAGGGGCTGGGCACCTTCGTGTCCGAGCCGCTGGACCAGGAGCTGTCCTCCGGAGTCCGCACGATCACCGAGGTCCTGCTCGACCGCGGCGTCACCCCGCATATCGACGTCGTGAGCTTCGGCATCGAACCCGCATCGGCACACGTCGCACAGGTCATGGGCGAGCAGGAAGTGCTCACCATCCGTCGGCGATACGGCGACGGAGAACAGCCTGTCGCGCTGGTGACCATTCACCTCCCGACGCGTGTACTCGACGCTGCGGAGCCCTTGCGGTCGGCCGAACCCGCGACCGAAACCACCTACACGATGTGGGAACAGCGCCTGGGCACCCGCATCGCCGAAGCCCGGCACGAGATCCACGCCGCCGGTGCCTCCGCGGAAGTCGCGGCGGCGCTGGAGATCGATGAGGGCGCACCGGTCCTCGTCCTCGATCGCGTCAGCTTCGACCACGAGAACCGCCCGCTGGAGGTCGTGGTCTTCCACTACCGACCGGAACGTTACGGCTTCACCGTGACCCTTCCTCGCGTCATCTCCCGCGGCCCGGTCGGGATGACAGAAAGAACAGAAAGGTTGCGTCCATGACCGACGCCGATCGCCCGCACATCGGGTTGATCCTCGCCCTGACCATCCGTGGCCTGTCCGTGGGCAACTACCCGGACATGGCCCGCGTCGCCCGGGTCGCGGAGTCCCACGGGTTCGACTCCGTGTGGCTGTGCGACCACTTCCTGACCCTCAGCCCGGATGACTACGTCCGGGATGCCGGGATCACCGGCGGGGCCGAAGCCGGCGCGTCGGCCGAGGGACCGTCGTCGATTCCCCTGCTCGAGTGCTGGACGGCCTTGTCGGCGCTGTCCCGGGACACCAGGACGCTGCGTCTGGGCACCAGCGTGCTGTGCAACTCGTACCGCTTCCCCGCCGTCCTCGCCAAGATGGCCGCCACCCTCGACGTGATCTCGGAGGGGCGGGTGGATCTCGGCCTGGGTGCGGGCTGGTTTCAGCAGGAGTTCGAAGCGTACGGAATTCCGTTCCCGTCGACCGGTGACCGGGTCTCGGCGCTCGCCGAGTCACTCCAGGTGCTGCGCAGCGTCTGGACCGAGCCGAACCCCGAATTCCACGGGAAGTTCTACGAGATCAACGGCGCGATCTGTGACCCGCCGCCTGTTCAGCAACCGCACCCTCCCTTGTGGGTCGGTGGCGAAGGCTTGCGGGTCGGCCGTATCGCCGTCCGGTATGCGAACGGAATCAACGTCCGGTGGTGGCCGGCCGGGAAATGCGGCGAACGCCGCGCGCTGCTCGACCGCGAATGCGAGGCGATCGGCCGCGACCCAGCCACTCTTCAGCTGTCACTGACGACGCTGCTCGCACCCACCGAGTCGCCCGCGGCGCAGCAACAGCTGCGCGCGCGGTTCAAGTCGATCCCCGAAAGCGGCCTCATCACCGGCTCTCCCGAAGCCTGTCTCGCGCGCATTCGCGAATACCAGGACCAAGGGATCAATCACTTCCTCTTCACGGTCCCGGACGTGGCGGAATCAGACCACCTCGACGTCGTCGGCGAGCAGATCCTGCCGCACCTCGACCGCCGGTCCGCCTGAGCCACCCGGTCCGCATAAGCCCCCCGCACCGCAGAAAGCGAGCCTCACCATGCCTTCCGACAGCACCTGCCAGAAGACCGAGACCGCCGGCGAGGAATACCTCCGCCCGACCGCGTACATCGACTCGGACCACCCGATCGTCGTCGCCACCGCCCGCGAACTCACGACAGGCACGACGACCGATGTCGAACGACTGGGCCGCATTTATCACTACGTCCGCGACCTTCCCTACGACATCCTCGCCTCGTTTCGCTATCTCGCGCAGGGCCGCACAGCCGCGAGCGCAGTGCTTGAGCACGGCGTCGCCTTCTGCATGGGGAAAGCAAGCACGTTCGTCGCCCTGTCCCGCGCGGCGGGAATCCCGGCGCGCGTCGCCTTCCAGGCACTGGACGCGCCGAAAATGGAATTCCTCTCGCCCGAGGTTCGCGTGCTGTGGGGCGGGCCGGTCGGGCGCCCGCTGCCGTGGCACTCGCTCGGCGAAGCCTTCATCGACGGTCGCTGGATCAAGCTCGACGCCACCATCGACGCACCCACCGCGGCCCGGCTCGGGAAGCCCTACACCGTCGCCTACGACGGTCACACCGACATCCCGACCGTCGAGGGACCGGTGTTGCGCGAAAACGGAAGCTACTCGGACTATCCCGCCGAGGTTGCGGACTGGTACCTGCGGGTCGCTCGCGAGGTCCTCGACGCACTCGGATCGCCGGGCGCGCACGCCCGTGTGGCCGCCGACGACATCCTCTGGCGCGGGCCGGATCCGGAACTGGTGATCCGGCAGGCCGTCGCCTGACTTTCCTATCGACCCGAGGAGCGACACCACGATGTCCGTTCGCCAGATCAACTCCGTCAACCCCGCCACCGAGCAAGTGCTGGCTCGATTCGACCCGCACAGTCCGGCACAGATCGAGACCGCGCTCGAGCGAGCCACAGCCGCGGCCGGCCAGTGGCGGTCGACGCCGGTCGACGTCCGAGCCAAGCATCTCGAGCGTGCCGCCGCGTTGCTGCGCGCCGACCGAAACCGGCTTGCCACACTGATCACCGAGGAGATGGGCAAGCCCATCGCCGAAGCGGAAGCCGAGGTCGAGAAATGCGCGTGGTGCTGCGACTACTACGCGTCCGAAGGCCCGGCGCTCCTGGCCGGCCAACCCGTCGCGACCGCTGCCACGCGAAGCCATATCGCCTATGACCCGCTTGGCTTGGTGCTCGCCGTGATGCCATGGAACTTCCCGCTCTGGCAGGTGTTCCGATTCGCCCCGCCGGCGCTGCTCGCAGGCAACGGCGCGGTCCTGAAGCACGCGTCGAACGTCCCGCGCTGCGCACTCGCGATCGCCGATATCTGGGACCGTGCCGGCTGCCCGCCGGGCCTGTTCACCACGCTGCTCGTCGGCCCCGGCGCCGTGCCCGACCTCCTCGCCGACGACCGCATCCACGCGCTGACCCTCACCGGTTCCACCGAGGTGGGAGCCGCGGTCGCCGCCATGGCGGCACAGCACCTCAAGCCGCAGGTGCTCGAACTCGGTGGCTCCGACCCGTTCATCGTCCTCGCCGATGCCGACGTACCAGCAGCCGCCGCGGCAGCGGTCACCGCGCGCATGCTCAACACCGGGCAGAGCTGCATCTCAGCCAAGCGCTTCATCGTCGAAGACGCCGTCGCCGATGAGTTCACCGAAGCGTTCGCAGCCGGTGTCGCTGCACTGACCGTCGGCGATCCCCTTGATCGCGGCACCCGAGTCGGCCCGCTCGCCAGGGCCGGTATTCGCGCCGATCTGATCGACCAGGTCGCCCGCAGCGTCGCAGCAGGTGCCCGCGTCGTGACCGGCGCCACCGTCCCGGACGGCCCTGGATTCTATTTCCAGCCGGCCGTCCTCGATCAGGTCACTCCGGCGATGGCAGTCGCGGCGGAAGAAACATTCGGCCCCGTTGCCGCTGTCCTGCGCGCGAAAGATCCGGCCGAGGCCGTCGATCTCGCCAATGCCACCGAGTTCGGTCTCGGTGCCGCACTGTGGACGACCGATCTCGACCGCGCCGACCACATCGTTCCCCACATCGACGCCGGAGCCGTCTTCATCAACGGGATCGTCGCCTCCGACCCCCGCCTGCCGTTCGGTGGCGTCAAGCGCAGTGGCTACGGGCGGGAGCTCGGCGCCTTCGGGCTCCGGCAGTTCACCAACGTCAAGAGCGTCTGGGTCGGACCCGCACGGAACGGGCAGGATCACCCGCTCAGCGAATGAACTCACCCAGACCCGAACGAAAGCGATCTCCCATGCACCCAACGCATCCTGCATCATCCCTCGACCATCCGGCTCCGCACATCGAGACCGTCACCATCGTCGGTGGCACCGGAGCGCTCGGCCTCGGGCTCGCGACCCGGTGGGCGCATGCCGGCGTCCACGTGAGAATCGGTTCTCGTCGCGCCGACGCGGCGAAGGCGACAGCGGCGAACCTTCCTGGGGCGTCAGGCGGTGAGAACGCCGAGATGATCAAAGACGCGCCCGTCGTCGTCGTTGCGGTGCCCTTCAGCGCCCACATCGAAACCATCCGTTCGATCGCCGACGTCATTCAGCCGGGCCAGCTGCTGATCGACACGACCGCGCCGATGGTGCCAGGACGACGTGGCCTCCGGCCGATCACCCCATGGGCAGGCTCAGCGGCGGAGCAGGCGCAGGACCTGTTGCCTGGTGGCGTTTCCGTCGTTTCCGCGCTGCAGACCGTCAGCGCCGCCACGTTGCGGGACACGGCACGGCACCTTGATGAGGACGTGTTGCTTTGCGGTGACAAGAAGGTCGACAAGGAGGCCGCGGCAGCGCTTATCGCCCGAATTCCCGGGCTCCGGGCGATCGACTGCGGCCCGCTGGACCTGAGTGGAGTCTGCGAACGGATGACCGCTTTGCTGATCGGAGTCAACCGGCGCTACAAGACCCACGCCGGTATTCGGCTCACCGGGCTGTCCACGCCCAAGCTCGAACAGCCCGCGTGACTCCGCGGCAGCGCGGTCTCGAGTTGAAGCCGGTGGCGCTGACGCGTTTGCTCAGCCCGGCCCGGTCGACCGCCGGGATGGCCTGGTAGAGGCAGGCGTCGAAACAAGTGACCCAGTTCAGGGACGGATTGGCCTGCAAGGTCGTGCTCGCCTGTGCGGCCGGGCCGCTGATGGGGGTCGAGGAAGTTCGGTAGGACGTACTTGTTCGTCTGTACCGTGCAGCTCGGGCATTCCTTGGCGATGTAGTCGCGCACCGCGGGGTCGTGCCCGTTCGTGATGGCGTACTCGTCTCGCGTCAGTGATTGAGCAAAGGAGCCGATCATGGAAGCCGCACTGTTCTACGGTAAGCGGGACCTGGGCACGATCATCGAGCAGGCCCGTGCCGGGTCGGCCGTGCTGTTGCCGGCGAGCGAATCGCCGCGGCGAGCTACGCGGTCACTTCCCCGAGTTCGGAGGGAGAAGCCGTGCGATGACGGCCAACCAAACCGCGACGCCGGTTGAACCCCCACGCGTTCATGTGGACGCGATGCTCACCAACCTGGACCACATGCGAGCGGAATTCTTTACTGCTGCTCATTACTGTTCCTCACCTTTCTTCTTGGGCCGGTTCAAGACTGCTCCGGTACGAGAAGCACTTTCCCCACGTTCTGCCTGCCGGTCAGGATCTGGTTCGCCCTGGCCGCGTCGGCGAACGGGACGACCTCCGACACGATCCGCCGGATCACCCGCGCATCCAGCAGCGGAACCAGCGGCGCGAGCCACGGTTCGAGCGTGTCCCGCTCGTCCCACAGCACCCGCAGGTCAAGGCCGATGACTGCGTTGGAATCGATCATCAGCCGGGACGCGTCCAGGCCCTCGATGGCCCGGAAATCGGAGGTTTCGTGCCGAGCCGGCGTCGACGTACCGCAGCGAGTTCCTGTAGACCAGCCACGCTCCGCGTTTTTCTTCGTACACGGCCAGAGGCCTCCGTTCGCGTCCTGACGGCGGCATGGCTCGAGCGGTCTTGATGAGGCCGGGTGGGACCTCGTTAACTCATGGAGAAACTCCATGAGTTAACGAAGGTAAGCTTCATCCATGGCGGAGAATGAAATTGCGGCGTCGCTGCTGTACCAGGTGACAGCCATCGCCGGTCAGGTCACCGGCAGGATGCAGGAGGGTCTTGAGCGGCTGGAACTCACTGGACCGACAGCGAACCTGCTGTGGGTCTTGAATCCTGGGGACGAGCCACAGTCGCTGCGTAAGCTCGCCACCCTCCTGCACTGTGACCCTTCCAACATCACCCTGCTCAGTGTGCAGCTGGAGGAACGCGGGCTCGCCGAGCGGCGCCCGCATCCCCGCGACGGGCGCGTGCGGACGCTGGTACTGACCGCCGAGGGCCGAAAGATCCGCCAGCGCCTGCTCGCCATCGTTGCGAAGCGTTCGCCCTTCGCCGATCTTGACGACAAGGAACAGCGGCTCTTGCATAGCTTGCTGGCCAAGGCACTGGCCGGTCCGCAGAGAGACAGCGGTCGGCCCGTCTGACTTTGCTTGAGAAACTCATGTATATTCTCAGGTATGAGGGATGACGCAAACCCAAGACATGTACGGCTGACCGCGACGGGCGGCCCCGAGATGCTCCAGGTGGAGCCCATGTCGGTGCCGGAGCCCGGCCCGGGTCAGGTCCTCATCAGGGTGGAGGCTGCCGGGGTGGCCTTCAACGACGTCTCCACCCGTGAGGGGCTCAACCCCGGCCCCCTTCCGGACGTGCTGGGGTTTGACGTCGTGGGCCACGTCGAGAAGGTGGGGGCCGGTGTCGACGATGTCGCCGTCGGCCAGCGGGTCGGCGCCCTGGCCGGTGTCGGCGGGTACGCCACCCACGTATTGGCGACCTCGCAGCGGGCCGCGCCGCTACCCGAGGGACCTTCCGCCGAGGAACTCGACGCGCTGGTGCTCAATTACCTCACGGCCTGGCAGATGTTTCATCGCAAAGTCAGAGCGGTCCCGGGGCAGGCGGTGCTGATACTCGGCGCCGCCGGTGGTGTCGGGTCGGCGTTGTGCCAGATCGCCCGCGCAGCCGGAGTCGAGGTCTACGGCACCTCCAGCCGAGCCCGGCGCGCCCGAGTCGAGGCCAACGGCGCCACCTGGGTAGCAGATACGGCCGCGGTGCCGGAGCCCGTCGCGGCCACCTTCGATCCGGTGGGCGGGCCGTCGCTGGCACGTTCGCGTCGCACCACGAAACGGTCGGGCGTGGTCGTTTCGTACGGCTTCAGCTTTGCCATCGGCGCTGGATACTCCAAGGTCGGCGCTATGGTGCGCACCGTCGGCGCCCTCGTACGAGCAAAGCTCACCCCCGGTGCCCGCGTGGTGGTGCACACGGTGGAACGAGCAGTTGACAAGGACCCGGCCGGATTTCGGGCCGACATGACCGCGCTGGTCGAACTATTGCGGGCTGGAACGCTCAAACCGGAGGTCACGACCCTGCCGCTCGACCAAGCCGCCGAGGCGCACCGCCGCCTCGAGAACCGCGAAGTCGAAGGCAAACTCGTCCTCATCCCATGACCACGCCGGGTCGCTACCTTACGTGTGCAGGAGACAGTTGTGACGGTAGTTTTCATCCACGGTGTGCCCGAGACACCCGTCGTGTGGGATGTCGTCCGGCAGCGCCTCGATGTTGACAGCGAAGTCGTGCATCTGCCCGGATTCGGCATCCCACGCCCCGCAGAACTGGACAGCAACGAGGCGTATGCTTCCTGGCTTGTCGACCGGTTGCGGGAAATGCCAGGCCCGCTGGACCTCGTCGCTCATGACTGGGGAGCTCACCTCACTATCCGTGCAGTGTCCGCCTACGGCATCAATTGCCGCTCGTGGGTCGCCGACGTGGGCGAAGCTTGGCACCCCGACTACGCATGGCACGGAGGCGCTCAGATGATCCAGTCGCCGCAGGGCCGTGACTTCTTGGCCGGTATGACCGCGCCCGCAGGATCATTCGCTGGTTACCTGCGGCCGCGGGGAATCAACGACGCCTCCATGGACCGCATCGACCATGCGGCCGACAAGGTGATGACGGACACGATGTACCTGCTGTACCGCGACGCCGTCCCCAACTTCTACACCTATAACTCGTGGGGTCCGCAGATGGAGGCGGCACGTTCCGTTCCGGGGCTGATCGTGTGCCCCGATGAGGACCCCTACGCCAGTGTCGATCTGAGCCGCCAGACGGCGGGGCGGCTCGACGCCGAGTTCGCCGTCCTACCCGGCAAATCGCATTACTGGATGCATCAAGACCCAGACGGCGCCGTACGGCTGCTCCGCGACTTCTGGCAACGTGCCAAAGGCTAAAAACACCGAGGAGTCGCGCTGCGCGGTCCTGCGCATCAACGGTTACGTGATCGCCCGCCAAACCTTGCTGATGCCGGCTGGGGAAGGTGTCGGTGCGTGCCCTCGACCTGGCCTCGCTGAGCTCGGTTGCCTCTCCTACCGACCAACTGCTGAACGAAGGCCGCACGCTGATCTATCTCATCAACAATGCCGGCGTCATGAACCCGCCGATTCGGCAGCTCGCACAGGACGACGCGCTGGGGGAACAATGTATAGCGGCTCTTCGAAGTCAAGCGGGGTTGAGATGCCCGCGGTGGTGATCCCGGTCGACGGCGGCCAGCACGCCAGGCCGCTGCAGTCGTACTGGGGTGTGCTCCAGGAGTCACAGCAGCGATGACGGTCCAACACGCGATCGACGCGATCGCGTCCAGGCGCCCGGTGGTGGCGGTCGGCCGGGAAGGCGAGGGAGCCCTGGTCTTCGCGGCCGCCCGCGCGACCCCGGAACTGGTGGCGTTCACCGTCCGGCACACGTCCGGATTCCTGTGCGTCGCGCTGCCTGGGCCGACGTGCGATCGCCTGCACCTGCCACCGATGCTCGGTGGCCGCGACAGATTCGGCCCTGCCTACCGGGTGACCGTGGACGCCTGCGGGACCGGTACCGGTATCTCGGCGCGGGACCGGGCCCTGACCATCGCGGCGTCGGCCTCACCCGGCGCGGGGGGTGGACGAGTTCGTGCGGCCGGGTCACGTGGTGCCGGTGCGCGCCCGGGAAGGGGGAGTGCTGCACCCGGCCGGGGATTCCTGAACTCGCGGTCGATCTGGCCCGCTCCGCTGAGCTTGGCGCCGCCGGCGCCTGGGCGACCTTCGTTTCGCGGGAGCGCCCGGTCCACACCGCCCGTGGAGCCGAGCCTGGCCGCGGGCCACGCTCAGTTCGCGCGCTTGCGCAGCTCCGCCAGGTAGGCGGTGACCGCGTTCCGGTTGCGGGTCAGAATGTCGATGCGTTCGGTCAGCCTGTCTCGCTCGCGTTGCAGCGTTGCGATCGTGTCGGCGGTGACGCCTTCGAAAACGATCGGATCACGCGGTGAGTTCAGGCAGGGCAGTATCGCGCGGATGACGTCTGTCGAAAGGCCCGCGTTCAGCAACTCTCGGATTTGCTGAACGGGGCCCAGGGCGGTCTCGTCGTAGTCGCGGTAGTTGTTCGGGCTCCGTACCGAGGTGATCAACTCCTTGGCTTCGTAGAAACGTACCTGACGGGTCGAAACACCCGCCCGTGCCGCGAGCTCACCGATACGTCCGGGATGCTGTGGCGGGTCAACTGGGTGCCGGGGCCGAGGTGGGCGTGTCGCTGGTCGTCGACGCGGACGGCGACCGGGTGGTCGACCTGCGGGGTGGGTACCGTGACGCGGCGCGCATCCGGCCATGGCGCCGGGACACGGTCACCCATGTCTGGTCGATCACGAAAACCGTGACGAGCCTGGCCGCGCTGCTCCTCGTCGATGCCGGCGAACTGGACGTCTATGCGCCGGTTGCCCGTTACTGGCCCGAGTTCGCCGTGAAGGGCAAGGGACAGGTCGAGGTACGGCACTTGCTGTCCCACAGCTCGGGTGTCTCGGGGCTGCGGCAACCCGCGCGGCTGGAGGACCTTTACGACGTGCGGACCCCGCCGCGAGGATGGCCGCCCAGGCGCCCTGGTGGCGTCCCGGCTCGGCGTCCGGCTATCACGTGTTGAACTACGGCCGCTTGATCGGCGAGCTCGTGCACCACTTGACCGGGATGTCACTGCGCGAGTTCGTGCGCGGGTCCATCGCCAAGCCGCTGGGTGTCGACTTCCAGATCGGCCTGCGGGACGGCGATGTCCACCGGGTGGCCGATGTCCTCACCCCGGCCCTCGATTTCGATCCGTCCACATTGGACGGGGACACCGTCGCATACAAGACGTTCACCGGTCCCTCGTTCAGCGCGGAGGCGGCCAACTCCCCGTCCTGGCGGGCCGCCGAGCCGGGGGCGGCCAACGGGGACGGGAACGCCGCCTCGCTGGGGGACATCCTGGCCCCGATCGCCCGCTCCGGCGCCTCCGGTAACGGGCGGCTTCTCAAACCCGCCACCATCGAGGTCATCTTCGACGAGCAGACCAACGCAAGGCCACCATCAGTTACGTGATGAACAACATGGGTGCCGACATCCTTGGCTCACCACGGGCCGCGGCCTACAGCAGCGCCATCTACCGCGCCTTGGGTATCCCATCCTGACCGTGCTCAGCCGGTGTGGGCGCAGAAGCCGTCCTCGGCCATGCCCACTCCGGACAGCGCAGCGCTCACGACCTCCCGCACGAACTTCTGGTCGAGTTCCCGGTGCCCGAACAGCACGCGGAACACGACGGGCGCGGCGAACAGGTCTATGAGCAAATCGATGTCGAGCCCGGGGCGGATATCACCCCGCGCCTCACCCTTCCGCAGTGATCCGACGCAGGCCTCCCGGCGGGGTTCCCAGACCACGGTAAGGAAGTTCTTCCGCAATTCCTCATCGTCCGCCAGGTCGGCTGTCAAGGCCGGGAGCACGTTGCGAAAGGCCGGGTCGGCCATCCCGATGCGGAGCGCCTCGAGATGGCCGACAAGATCACAGTAGGTGCACCCGGTGTCGATCTCCGCGACCCCGATACGTGCCTCCGGACCTGGCGAGTGTCGAGGCTTGAACAGACGGTTTCGCCCGCCTTTGCGCGGATGCGCGCACGCTGGTCCCTTGAGAGCACCACGGATGTACCGTGCGTGCGGTCGCGGGACAGGAGCCGGTCGTGAAGTTTGCGCGCGCAGTGGTGGACAGTTTCGGCAGCACCGAGCACCGCGTCCTCGTGTCGACGGGCGATGGGCCGTGGATGGACCTTCGTAGCTGGGTACGAGACGATCTCCTCCGCAACGGTGCGGAGAATGATCGCGCGGCTGAACTGGCCACCGCCTGGGTGCCCGGGAGCCTTTCGTCGGCGCTGCGGGGCGGCACCGGTTTTCTCGAACTCGCGTCCCGTGCTGTGGTGGATCTGAGCCGGGGTGCGGTCTGGGATGGTCCACTCGAACTCACCAACGCGCTCGACCCGGCGAGTTACCGCGACTTCATGGTCTTCGAGGAGCATTTCCGATTCGGCTACGAGTGGCAGGGCAAGCCCGTGCCCGAGATCATGTACGAATTGCCGGTCTGTTACGCAGGCGATCCCCGGTCCTTCATCGGACCGTTCGACGAGATTCCGTGGCCCTCCTATTCGCAGCGCCTGGACTACGAGGTGGAGTTGGGCATCGTGCTCGGCAAGACCACTCACGACGTCACGCCGGACGAGGCGCTGGACCACGTGCTGGGCTTGACGATCCTGAACGACGTCAGCGCTCGTGACATCCAGGGACGGGAGATGTCGGGGGGCCTGGGCCCGTCGAAAGGCAAGCACTTCGCGTGCGTGTCCGGACCCGTGGTCGTATCGCTCGACGAGCTGTCCGGTGAGCGTCTCGCCATGAGCGTGCGGGTCAACGGGGACACGTGGTGCGAGACGACGAGCGATCGCATGATCTGGTCGGTGGCCGAGATCGTGTCGTGGGCCTCGCAGGGTGAACGCCTTCCCGCCGGCACGCTGCTCGGCAGCGGAACCTGCAATGGCGGCTCCTCCATCGAGCTGGGACGTGAGTTGTCGCCCGGTGATGAGATCGTCCTGGCCATCGAGGGGCTGGGGGAGACCTGCAACCGGCTCGGTCGGCCACAGCCGAACGCCTCGCCCGCCCGACCGCGTATGCGGACCGCGGATGGGCGCTCGGCCGAGCACCACTTCCTCGCCTGACCGCCCCGGCAAAGGGCGAGATTTCGCTTTTATTTGCGTAGGCCATGGCTGACTGGTGCAATCGAGCCGGAGTGCGGACAGGTTCTCGATGACGACGTCGAGAGGCGACACCAGTGACCGATCAGGGCATGCGTCTTGTGGCGGCGCGGCTTCGGCCTCCCCACCTCGGTGACGACGTACGGCCTCGGCAGCGGGTCATCGACCTGATCCACGACCGGCTCTCGGCGCACACGGTCCTGATGGTCACCGCGACGGCGGGATCCGGTAAGACCACGGCCGTCGCCCAAGCTCTCCCGGGTCTTGACCGGCTGAGCTGCTGGCTGCGTCTCGATGTGTCCGAGCGCGCCGCCGGGCGATTGTTGATCTACCTCGAGGCGGTCCTGCGCGCCACCGACGGGTCGATCCCGCCGGTCGTGGAGGCTGCGTTCGGGGACGAGGTCGGGCACGTCGAGACGGCCGCGTTGCTCGCCGAGGCCGTCGGTCCCCGGAGGTTGGTCATCGTCCTCGACGAGGCTGAGAAGGTCGTCGCCTCGGCCGGAGCGCGAGCTGTCCTCAGCTCGTTCATCCGTCATCTCCCGGGCGGGGCCCGTGTCGTCGTCATCTCCCGCGTGGAGATGCAGCTCTTGTTGTCGCGCGAAGAGCTGGGCGGACTGGTCGGAACGGTCGTCGAGCAGGACTTGGCTTTCACCGTGGACGAGGCTCGCGAGGCTCTGGAAGCGATCTCACGGCCCGAGGTCGATCCACAGGTGGCGGTGGCCGCCACGGGAGGGTGGGCAGCGGGCATCCTGTTCGGCTCGTGGACGTCGGAGCAGCACGTGCACGGAACGGGCGGCGAGGTCGACCCGCTGCACAGTTACCTGTCCACCGAGATCATGTCCGGGCTGCCGGGTCGCCTGCGGTCGTTCCTGATTTCGACGTCGGTGCTGACCGAGGTGACGCCGGCCCGTGCGGCCGCGCTGGGGTTCAACGACGGAGGGACCCTGCTGGCGGAGCTTGCCGAGATGCACCTGCCGGTGGAACTGGATCATCAATCCCTGTCGATGCGAGCTCACCCGCGCTTTCGCGAGTACCTCCTCAGCCGGTTCCTCGAGCTCGGCCACGCCGACCAGCAGACCATCCGGCAGGCCCACGGCGACCTGCTGGCGGACGAGGGCCAGATCGAGGACGCCGTCGATGAGCTCATCGCCGCCGGCGACGTCGCGCGGGCCGAGGACCTGGCGAAGACGGTGATCCTCGACGTCACCCGCCGACTCGATCTCGATGTCGCTGACCGGTGGCTCGCCGCTTTCCGGCGGTGGCGCGTGGAGGAGTCACCGGAGCTGACCGCGGCGCAGATGCTCGTCGCGTTGGAGCGTGAGGAGTACGGTGCGGGCGCCGAGGCAGCCGACCGGATGCTCCGCCTCGCCGGGTCGTCGACCGGCGGACCCACGATCGACTCCCGCATGCTCGGGGTGATGGCTTGGTGTTACTTCCTGGTGGGACGTCTCGACGACGCCGGCCGGTTGCTCGACTCGGCACCGTCCGACGCCCGCATCGATGTCATCCGCTTCTGCATCGGCGTCGAGCTCATCAATGACCCGACCCACTACCGGGATCGTCCCGCGGACTCGGGCACGGAAATCGACGGGCTGCTCGCCCGGGTGGACCTGGCGCACGGTCGATTCGAGCAGCTCTTGCACCGCTCGCCATCCGCGATGACCGCGGTCCGGTTGAGCCGGCTCGGTGCATTGACCGGTCTGGGACGCCTGGAGGAGGCGCTGGCCGTCGCGGGAGAGTCGTCGCACGGGTGGACGGGCACCCGGCTCACCGCAGAGCTCCTCGCCGAGTGCGGTCGTCCTGAGGATGCCTGGGCGGCCCTCATCGACGGCCGTGACCGCCTCGCGCGCACGGACGCGCCGCTGTTCCGCATCTTCGCCCTGCTCACGGAGGCGATGCTCGCCCTCAGGTTCCAGAAGGACCCCGCCCAAGCCGCCGCGGCGCTGCGCGCCGTGGAACGTGAGCCGACAGCCCTCGACCGGGTGCGGGTGGTGGAGCAACTTGAGCTGTGGCGCGGGTTGATCGCGCTCCTCGAGGAACGTGAGCACGACGCGGTGGCCCACCTCCGGGAAGCCGTTGGACTCATGCGGCGGTGGGATCGCCGGCTGTTCCTCCCGACCGCGGCTGTCTACCTCTCGGAGGCGGAGTGGCGGGTCAACAACGAGTCCGGCGCCGATGACGCCGCCGACCTGGCGCTGTCGGTGTCGCGGCAGATCGGTTCGATGCACCTCATCGGCCGTGCCTTGGCGGAATTCCCCGCCGTGCTGTCGCGCCGGCTCGATGCCGAGGTGGATTCGGACGGGCCGTGGCGCGATCTGGGACGCACGCTTCTGGTGCAGGCAGAGATGCGGCCGGACGTGCCGGATGCGGCCCTCATCAGGGTTCGGGAGACGCCGCCGCTGGGGCTGGAGATCGGGGGCCGGTTCCACGAACTGAAGCTGCTGAAGACGGTCGAGCTGTTGTCCTATCTGGCGATGAGCGGTGGCAGCGCCCTGCGGGCAGAGCTGATCGGCGCACTGTTCGAGAGCAAGAGCGACAAGGCCGCACAGGCATACCTGCGGATGGCTGTCAGCGCCGTGCGCGAGGTGTTTCCCGGTGGGCAGTGCATCGAGGTCGACGCGGAGCGCGTGACGTGGACGTTCGGCGAGCTGACGAGCGACTTCGTGGAAGCCCAGAGCGCCTATCGCCGGTTGCGCGACGTCAACGGCCGGCAGCGGCTGGAGCTCGCGCAAAGACTGCTGGCGGAAGTGACGGGCGGCGAATTCCTCGCGTCCGCGCGATCGATGTGGGCCATCGGGCAGCGGGCGGTGTGGCAGGACCTCGTGGTCGACATCCGTTTCGCGGCGGCGGAAGCGGCGTTCGCGGCGAACCAGCTGGGAGTGGCTCATGTCCTGGTGAGGGAGGTCCTCGCGGCCGACCGGTACCGGGAGCGCGCGTGGCGCCTGGCGATGCGGATCGCTGCCGCGGTCGGCGACGGCGATCGGGTGATCTCCTTGTTCCGGCAGTGTGAGAAGGCACTGGCAGAGGTGCCGGCCGTGCCGAGCGGCTCGACCCGCAGGCTTCTCGACGACCTGCGCGTCTGATCGTGACGGCGACACCCGGAGCGTGGTGAGCTTCGGCGGGTGTCATCGCTCAGACCAGCCCGTCCGGCAACACGTCCTTCGGCGGAGGGAATTCGCCGTTCACGATCTCGACGCGATTGCCGTCCGGGTCACGGTAGAAGGCGACCCGCGCCTCTTGCCGTCCGCCCGGGTGGTACGCCGGTCCCTCGGGCTCGATGCCTTGCGCCGCAAGCTTTTTGATCGTCGCATCGAGGTCGTCGACGGCCAGCGCGAGGTGTCCCGTTCCCGGTGCGGTCGACCATCCGGGATCACCGGTCTCGTTGACCGAGAACTCGAGAACCGCGTCGCCATGGGGCGCGCCGAGGTACACGGTGCAGAGCCCCGGCATCCGCATGCAGCCAACGACGTCAAGGCCGACTGCGCAGTAGAAGTTCAGGCTGGCCCGCGGATCGGAAACCCGGATGTTGGCGTGGTGGATGCGGGTCACGAGCCGGCCTGCTTGACGTTCGAGATGTCGAAGCCGGCTTCCTTGGCCAGGGCTGGACGAGAAGCGATCGGGTGACGCGGCGTTGGATGCGGTTGCGCGCCATGAAGATCGTTTCGGCGATTTCCCAGGCTCGCTCGAGGAGCTTGTCCTGGGGACGACTTCGCTGACCAGCCCGAGATCGAGGCATTGCCGGGCATCCAGGGTCTCGCCGGTCAGCAGGAAGTACTTGCCGCGGTTGTGGCCCAGTAGCTCACGGAACAGCGTGTGCACGCCGTCGCCAGGGCAGGGGGCCGTTGATCGCGACGATGACCGGGATCTCCAGGTTCAGCAGCGAGAACGGCTCCGTCTTCTGGCCGAAGTGGAAGACGTCGTAGCCGTGACGGTGCTCGAACGGCTCGCGGAACCCGCACGGTGGAGCTCGAGGTCCCACCCGCGGTTTGTCGTGCATTTGCGGGCGCGGGATTAGCGTCGTTGCCATGACAAAAACCCTGCTGCGCGGCGGTACGGTCGTGCCGGTCGACCCGGCGCAGGCCGAGTCCGCGGTGTGCGACGTCCTGGTCGACAACGGCGTGATCGCGGCCATGGGGCCGGATATCGTCGTCGATCCTGCCGCCTGCGAGGTCCTCGACATGAACGGTCGCGTGCTGACTCCGGGATTCGTCGACACACACCGGCACCTGTGGCAGTCGTTGTTCCGGTATGCCGGTGCGGACTGGACCATCGAGAACTACGTCCGCGATATGTGGGGGAAGCTCGGTCCGTCATACACGGCCGAGGACATGTACGTCGCGCTGCGCATCGGTCTGGCCGAGGCGCTCGACGGAGGATGCACCCAGATTTTCGACTGGAACCACAATCACCTCACGCCCGAGCACAGTGACGCGGCTGTCGCCGCGCACCGCGACTCCGGCGCGCGGTCGATTCTCGGATACGGGCAGTCGATGACCGTGCTCAGCGAGTTCCTCGAGACGGGGCCCGGTGCCGGACGGACCCCTCCGTCGGACGACATCCGCCGGTTGCGGGAGCAGTACTACCCCTCCGACGATCAGCTCACTCGTCTCGCCATGGCCGCGCGAGGGGGTGAGGTCGCCACCGAAGAAGTCATCGCCGCCGAGGCCCGTCAAGCCCGGGAGCTGGGACTGCGAACGAGCATCCACGTCGGCAACGCCAACTGGGCGAAGGTCGGGCCCGTCGAGAAGCAACGATCCGCGGCCGGCCTGACGCCGGACACCACCTGGGTGCACTGCAACTCGCTGAGTGATCGTGAGCTGGCCTTGATAGCCGAGAGCGGGGGCACCGTCTCGGTCGCGCCCGAGCTCGAGCTCCACATGGCCATCGGTCCGATAGCGATCCGACGGCTCCTCGCGCTCGGGATCAGGCCGAGCCTGTCGGTGGACACCTGTTTCAACATCAGCGGCGAAATGTTCAGCGTCATGAGGGCGGCGTTGTCGAGTGTTCGCGGCGAGGTCAACGCGGCCGCCATCGCCTCGGGATCGAACCCGCTCAGCTTGCCGCTCAGCACGCGTGACGTGCTGCGGTTCGCGACCATGGAGGGCGCACGGGCGAACGGTCTGCTCGACCGCACCGGCACGCTGGAGGTGGGCAAGGAAGCGGACATCGTGGCACTCGATGCGAGGAGTGCGAATCTGGCGCCCGTCAGCTACCCGACCGGGAGCGTCGTCATGGGTGCCAACCCGGGCAACGTCGAGCTCGTCATGGTCCGGGGACGGATCGTGAAGAGGGACTTCGCGCTGGTCGACACCGACCTCGATGCGTTGGCCGACCGCGCCCGGCATTGCCACGACCGGCTGCTCACCCGCATCGGGTCTCGCTTCGCCGAAGGCCTCCTCGTTGCCCGCGACTGATGCGCGCATTTCGCCAGGCTTTTCGTGCGGCTCATAGCGTCTACGCCGTTGCGACAGAGCCGTCCGCACGAGGAGAGGCCACATGGTAAGAGCTGAAGGTAAGAGGGTCGCCATCATCGGCGCGGGCCCCGGAGGTCTCAGCGCGGCGCTGGGTTTGTCCCGGGTCGGGCACGACGTCACGGTGTTCGAGCGCTGGCCGGAGGTCAAGCCGGTCGGGGCGGGCATCGCGCTGTGGCCGCCGCCGCTGAAGGCCCTGGAGATCCTCGGCATCGACATCGGGTCACTCGGCTCGCCCGCGGTCCCCGTCTTCACCCGTCCCGACGGACGCGTCATCGGGGCGTACCCGACCAAGGTCGACAAGACGATCGACACCCCGTTGTGGTTGGGGGCCATGCGATCGGCTCTCTACGAGGAGCTCCACCAGGCGCTGCCGCCCGGGTTGATCCAGTCCGGTAAGCGATGCGTCGGCGTGTCACAGGACGACTCGGGCGCCACGGCCCATTTCGAGGACGGCACCGCATTCGAGGCGGACCTGATCATCGGCGCGGACGGACTGCACTCGGTGGTCCGGAAGTACCTCGAGGGCGACAGGCCAATCCGTGACAACCACCTGACGGTGTGGCTGGGGCACACCTTCGAGTCCTTCCGGGACCGCTCGATGGCGCGGATGTCGTTGGATCCGCGGGGTTACCAATGCGGGTATACGCCGATGGAGTATCACGGCCAGAAGGGCTGGCACTGGTGGGTCATGGAGCGCCGTGACTCGAGATCGTCCATGCCGGAACCGGAGGCCATCAAGGAGCGGGTCATGGCGATCGCCGATGGCGTCGCCTATCCGGTGCCCGAGATGATCAGGAGCACACCGTTGGAGCATTTCGTGCCCTGGGTCATCCGTGACCGGGATGCCCTGCCCTCGTGGGTGAAAGGCCGTATCGCCGTCATGGGAGACGCTGCCCACGCGACCAACCCGTACGCGGGATACGGCGCCGGAATGGCGATCGTGGACGGCTTCTATCTGGCTTGCACGCTCGCCGGCGTCGACTTGTCGAACCTCGCGGAATTGTCCCCGGTGCTCGCGAAGTACGAGGCGGACCGGAAACCGGAGACCGACGCCGTGGTCGCGTTCGCGTACATGATGGGACAGCTGATGCACACGACGAACCCGGTCAAGCGAGTTGTCCGGGACCTGCTGCTCGATCGCACACCCTTCCTTCGCAAGCAGCTCGCCAAGCAGTACGGGGACGCACTGACGGGTGCGTTCGCGATGGTCGCGGAGCTGGGCAAGCGGATGCCGGCCGCCCCGGGTACGAAGCCGGCATCAACCGAGTCGACGACAGGAAAGAATTCATGAGAGTAGTGGCCGAGGAACTGGACGTCGAAGAGCCGGGCGAACTGGGGTTCGACGTGGGCGCGCTGACCCGCTTGGGCGACGCGGTCCGCAGAGACGTCGCCTCCGGTCGCCACCACGGAGCGGTGCTGCTCGTGGCGCGCGGTGGCCGTATCGGCTACCTGGAAACGATCGGCCACACCGACCTCGCACGTGGTCGTGAGGCCGCAGTCGATGACATCTTCCTGCTGATGTCAACGGGAAAGGCATACACGGCGGCTCTCGTCCTCATGGCCATCGACCGCGGGCAGCTGGAATTCACGACGAGGATCGCGGATGTCATCCCCGAGTTCGCCGTGCGCGGCAAGCAGGACGTCACGGTGGCGCAGCTGCTGACCCATACCGGGGGGACCTGGGCTGGTTTCGTCCCACCGCCGCCGTACCAGTGGGGTCCTGATTGGGGGGATCTCGAGAAGATGACGGCGGCGGTGTGCGCCCAACAGCTCGCCAACCGGCCGGGCGAGCGAGTGGTCTACAACCCGTTCGCCAGCTACGGCATCCTCGGCGAAGTAGTGCGCCGGATCGATGCCGGTGGACGGCGATTCCTCGACATCGGTCGCGAGGACCTCTTCGAGCCGCTCGGCATGGCGGACAGCTCATTCGGACTCGCTCTCGACGACCCACGCCGCGTGCCGCTTCGCATGGCCGAGCTGACGCCGGGGGCCGCGGAGGTGAGTGTCATGGAGTCGCTCAACGACATCGTCGACGAGAACTTCGAGCTGCCCGCCGGCATGGCCTTCAGCACGATACGCGACGTGCTGACCTTCACGGAGGTGCTGCGACGTCGCGGCAGCCTGGGGCAGACCAGGCTGCTCTCCCCGGCGATCGTCGACTACGCGTACCGGAACCACACCGGAGACAAGCCGAACGACTTCTGGGACTTCAACAAGGAGGCTCGTCGCATCGCGGAGTTCCCGGCCAACTTCACCTACGGTGGTGGATATGTGCGCGGGGTCGGTGACTACCTGTCGCCTTTCGGTTTCACGGCCTCCGAACGCGCCTTCGGCTCCGTCGGCTCGGGATCGACGATGTGGATGATCGACCCGGAGCGCGAACTGACGTTCATCTTCCTCTCCGCGGGTCTGCTCGAGGGGCTCGCGCATTTCACCCGGCTGCGGCGCTTGTCCGATCTCGCCCTCGCCGCTGTCATCGACTGACCACGCCCGCGCCGACACCAGGAGGCCGTTCATGGGACTCAGCACAGCAGAAAAGATCGCGTACCTCTATGACCGCAGCCTCATTTCCGACACGATCCACCGGTACTTCATGGCGTTGGACGTGAAGGATTGGGCGGCCGTGCGCGACGTCCTCGACGATCAGTTCCTGATCGATGCGGCGACGGTCATGGAGAAGGTCGCCGAGCCCCAGCCTGTCGACGAGTTCATGGCGGGGCTGATCGCTCGCAACGGCGGTTTTCTGGGCACCACGCACCTCAATCCGGGCCACATCATCGAGGTCGACGGCGACCACGCGCACGTAAGGGCGCACATGTATTGCCCGCATTGGGTCGATGAGACCGATGACGGGATGTACCTCGCGTATGGCCGATACGAGATTGATCTCGTAAGGCGAGGAGACGGGTGGCGCATGACGAAGCTGCTCATCCACATCGACGGTGCGCGAGGCGACGCATCGAGCGTGTACGCCGCCGCAGCGGCGAACGTCGAGGCGGCCGGCAGTTGAGGTGTGCTCTGGGTTACCGCGCTCTGGCGGCGAAGAACTCCCGTGCCGGGGCCAGCAGGCCGGCGAGCGAGAGGACGATGAACACGACTTGATGGATGTGGTCTTTGCCGGGCGGCAAACTGAAGATCAGGTGTGCCGCCCAGAACAGCGGGTAGAACCACAAGGCGAACCAGGCCCACCGCTCCAGCCGGCGGAAGGGCAGCACTGCGATGAGGCCGCCGAACAGGCCCACCCCGATGGAGGCCAGCCCATCAGCGCGGTACAGCAACGCGTCGCCGGACGTCGGTACCAGCGCGGTGACCAGGCCGAAGCCCAGGATCCCGGCACTGACCACGACCAGGCAGCCCCCTCCGACCCGCACCGAGACGCTCTCCCGCCGCACCCGGCAAAACTACCCCGGGTACGGGCTTTTGGCGTTCATACGACCGCGGTGTGGGCAGGCTTGGTGACGTGAAGGAAGATCTCCCGGACGACGCGCACGATCACGGCTTCGAGTAGCAGCATGCCCGCTTTGGCGAGGATGGTGGCGAGCAGGTCAGGCATAACGACTCCTGGGACAGTTCGACGTGGTGACGAGCCAGGGTCACTCATCGTCGTGTTGCCCGGGTAGTGCGCAGGTAGTCAGCGGGTGAACCGCGGTTGACAGGCTGGTTCAGCGGTGCAGGAGCTCCGCGGTGCCGGCCGCGGCGGCGGCGCCGGCGGCGACGGCCCATTGGTGTGGAAGGAGGGGGCGGCAGCCGAAAAAGTGGCTCAGCCCAGGAATCTGCACTACTGCGACGAGGGCGGCGAGGGAGCCGGCGGTGGCGGCGACCACGAGTGGGGTGCGGCCGCGTATCGCCACGGTCTGGGTCAGCTGCCCGCCGACCAGTGCGACGAGTGCGGTGGTGCTGGCTTGAGCAGGTGTGCTGAGCGGGCGGGCCAGGAGCCATCCGGCCGTGGCGGCACCCGCGGTGATCGCAGCCCGCCGGTACACGTCGCGAAGCAGCACGCCGCCGAGCGAGGCTTCGGGTCCCTCGGCGACGAGTGCTTCAGTGGTGGTGCCGACCGGGGGGCGCACCGCGACGGCCATCGCGGGCAGGACGTCGGTGAGCAGGTTGATCAGCAGCAGCTGGCGGGCGTTGAGTGCATCTCTCGTGCTGGCCACGCCGGCGATGACGGTGAACAGGATCTCGCCGAGGTTGCCGCCCAGCAGGATGCCCACGGCGTCGCGGACGGACGACCACATCGCCCGGCCCTCCACGAGGGCGGTGGTGATGGTTTCGATCCGGTCGTCGACGACGACCAGGTCCGCGGCCTCACGCGCCGCGGGCGTGGCGCGCCGACCCAGCGCGATTCCTACGTGCGCGAGGCGGATAGCGGGCGCGTCGTTGGCTCCGTCGCCCGTCATCGCCACTACCCGGCCTGCCTTGCGGAGCTGCCGCACCAGGCGCGCCTTCTGTGCCGGGCTGACGCGGGCGAAGACCGCGACATCCGCCAGAACGCCGGGCAACTCCTCGTCGGGGAGTCGCTCCAATTCAGCGCCGGTGAGTACGCGGCGACCGTTGATCATGTCGAGTTCGGCGCCGATCGCCGCGGCCGTGCTCGGGTGGTCCCCGGTGACCATGACGACGTTCACCCCCGCGTCCCGCAGCTGGCTCACCGCGGCCGCCGCGGTCGGGCGGACGGGATCGGCGAGGGCGACGAAACCGCACAGTTCGAGGTCGTGGATCCGGTCGTCGTCGAGTTCGGCACGGTCGGACGCGGCACGCTCGCCGACGGCGAGAACCCGGTATCCGCCACGGGCGAGGCGCTCGATCTCGGCTTCCACCCGCTTGCGTGCATCGTCATCAAGAGGGCGCTCCTGCCAGGAGGTACACCGCGGAAGCAGCACCTCTGGCGCGCCCTTGACGCTCAGGAGCAGGCCGTCGCGATGCCGGGCGAGGGCCGCGTGGTAGCCGCGTGCGGGTTCGAACGCGATGTCCGCGACCCCAGTGAGCTCGCCCATGGCTTCCTGTGGGGTGACGCCGCCCGCCTGCCCGCCGTCGAGCACCGCGCGGTCCGTGGGGTGGGGCACCGTCGCGGCACCTTCATGCCAGGGGCTGGCCCGCATCGCCGCCGCGAGCACGCGGCGCAGGGGGTTGCCGAGGTCCTCGACGCGCTCGTCCCGGATGCCGTCGGAGACACGCCGCAGCGCGATGTGCCCCGCGGTCAGCGTCCCGGTCTTGTCGAAGCACAGGATGTCAACGCGGCCAAGCGCTTCGATGGTGCTCGCGCTGTGCACGAGCACGCCCTGGTGTGCCAGCCGCCGAGCCGACGCGAGTTCGGCGACGGTGGCCACGAACGGCAGGCCCTCCGGAACGGCGGCGACAGCCAGGCTCACGGCCGGCCCTGACGCCTGCCCGATGCTGCGGCCGCGCAGCAGATTCACCGCCATCAACGCGATACCCGCACCGATGGCGATCGGGAGCGTGCGGCCGGCCAGGACGCTGAGCCTGGTCTGCACCCCGGTTTCGGGTCGCTCGCCATTGGCCTGAGCGCTGCGGCCGGCTTCGGTATGGGCGCCGGTGGCGACGACGACGGCAACCGCACGTCCCGCGGCGACGACCGTGCCCTGGTAGATCATGGACGACCGGTCGGCGATCTCGGTGGCGGCCGTGGCGCGAATCGACTTCGTGACGAGCTGAGATTCGCCGGTAAGGCTGGATTCGTCGACCTCGAGACCGGGCGCGTCCAGTAGCCGGCAGTCGGCCGGGACGACGTCGCCGGCCTGCAGCTCGACCACGTCCCCGGTGGCCAGGTCTCCGGCCAGCACCTCACGCGCGCCTTCGCGCCGGCGGACCCGGGCCCGCGTGGTGCTGGCGGTCAGGAGATGCCGCAATTCCCGGCTGGCGCCGACCCGTTCGGCGCCGCCGATGAGGCCGTTGAGCGCGAGCACCCCCGCGATGAGCAGGGCGTCCCCCAGCGAACCGATGCTCGCGGAAATGCCCGCGCCGGCGGCCAGTGCGGGCGTCAATGGGTTCGCGAGTTCCTCGAGCGAGGCCCGGGCCAGTCCCTCCTCGGCGATGTCGGGCGTGTCCGGGGTACGGCCATGCCGCCGCGCGGCCTCCGGATCGGGCAGGCCCGCCCAGGTGGTCGACAGCGTGGTCAGCACCGCTCGCCGGGACATCGCATGCCACGGGGTGCGGTCCACCGGAACCGGCGCGGGGCGAGCGGCGAGGGTGACGGCGTGCCAGGCGCCGGTGGCGAGCGACATCACGGCTGTCAGGTGGACGGGAAAGGACGCACGTCCTGCGGCACCGGTGGCGGGCCCGAACCCGCCGAGCAGGGCCCCCGCCGCCGAACCCGCCACTGACAGGCGCGCGGAATCCCGGCTCGTCCGGCGTGCCATGGGAACGGCCGAGAGCAGCAGGCACGCCTGCCCCGCGTCCGGGCACACGACATCGGCACCCCAGGGGACCGAACCGGACCGCCCGCGCAGGCTGATGCCGAGGTCCGCCAACGCCAGGGCGGCGCGGTCGCGCGTGAGGACGGCGACGACCCGGCCCTCGGTTTGCAGATCTGCGACCCGGTCGACGAGGCTGCCCTCCGGCGCCGGCTTGGCGATCCGCAACTGCCCCGCCAGTTCCGGATCCGGCGCGCCGAGTGCGACGGTGCCGGCGTCGCGCGCAGCCTCGACAAGCGCCTCCGCCAAAGGATCAAGTTCCGGCAGCACCCGCATCAGACCCGCGGGCACGGCCGCATGGGACACCACGAGCACCATCGCGCGCCGCCCGGACATCTCCCGGGCACGGCGCCCCAGCTCGCCCGGTGACGAGAGGTCGACCGGCGCGACGGCCCACTCGTCGTGTTCGCGGCCCCGATACGGGTGGCGCCGGTCGACAAGGTCATGTGCGCGGCGGGACAACTCGGCGGCGTCCACCTGATCGTCGACGGGCTCGACCGCGTCGATCTCGTACCTGCCCGTCAGCAACAGCGCCGGATCGAGCACCGTGGCGTCGACGCGATCGAGCCTGCGCACGGCGTCTGGCTCGAAGATCAGCGAACCGGCTCGCGAAAAGTCCCGCGCCAGCCGGCTCGCGAACCCCTCGCGCCCCACCTTCGCCGCGCGCGGCACCCCAGCCGTCAAGACGGCATTGGCGCGCTCGGCACCCCGGGCGGTGACGCGCACACCTGCGTAAGCCGCGACAGCAAGCGCGGCCGAGGTCGTCGCGACCTTCTCGACGGGACCGTCAGGCAGCGGTACCGGCCGGCCGCGGTAGTCCATCGCGCCCGCCTCGTGTGCCCCGGCGTGGGTTGCCGTCGCGCGTTCCCACTGCCGCCAAGCCTGTTGCCTGCCGAGTGCCTCGCCGCTGAGCAGGAGCCGGTACCCCGCGTCCGTGAGGAGACCGAAGGGTCTGCGGGTGGCGATCTGGCCGGCCACCCCGGTGAACGCCAGAACGGCATCGGTCGCGGGTCGCCCGAGTGCGCTTTCCACGACCTTGCGCAGCCTGGGTGTCGAGTCCACCATCGTGCTGATCGTCGGCCACCTCGACCGCAGGCCTGGTACCGGTAGCAGGCTGCCGGCCGCCGTGTAACCAGCCCCGGCCAGGTTCAGCCCGAACGCGACGACGTCCAGCAGGCCAGGCCCGGGATTGCCCGGATGCGTCGCGCTCGCCGGCGCGCGACCGTGGCCGGCCAGCGGCGCGCGCCGTTCCGCCTCCGCGATCGTCGCGAGCACGGCCCGCCGATCCGTGACGTCCGCATCGTGGACCACCAGCGCCCGGCCGAGGTGACCGTTGATCTCGACCCGGCGCACGCCCGGAAGGTCCAGCAGCCGCCGGCGCAGCATTTCCGCCGCGTCCTCGGTACCGGGCTGGTGGATACCCGACACCTCGACGTGGAGCCGGTCGTCCTGCGCCCATACCCGGCGGGGGCCGGGCAGTCCGGCGAGGGAGGTCAGGCCGTCGAGGACGGGCGAGAGGATCTTGGTAGTCGCCCGGTGCAGGGCAGAGACGAGCATCCGCGGCTACTGCGGGGATGCCGGCCCGGCAGACTGCTCCGCCTCGCCCGTTCGGGGTTCCCGTGCGGCGGTTCCCGCCTGGCTCGCGGTGTGCGCCCCGGGCTGGGACACACCGGCGCCCGCAGTCTCGGTGCTCTCCGCTGAAGGCGGCGGCGTTGGAGTGCCTGTAGCTGTTTCGGGTGTTGGGGTGGTGGGCGGTGCGGCGGTTTCCGCCTGGCCTGCGGTGTGTGCCTCGGGCTGGGTCGGCGGTGCGGGCTGGGACGCGGGTGCCTCCGTGGTCTCGGTGCTCTGGGCTGGAGGCGGCGGTGTTGGGGTGGTCGTGGGTTCAGGCGTGGTGGGCGGTGCGGCGCTTCCGACCTGGTCCGCGGTTTTCGCCTCCGGCTGGGACGCGGGCGCGCCCGTAGTCTCGGTGCTCTCCACTAGAGGAGGCGATGTCGAAGCGCCCGCACCTGTTTCCGGCGCTGGGATGGGAGCGGCGGGCGGCGCGGCGCTCGTGGGTTCCTTCGCCGCCGCGCCATCGACGTCTGTCTTCGCGGGGGTTTTCGTGGCGGCCGCCGGTTCCTTACTGATGGCCTCCCGCCGGCGTTGCTCCCCGCCACGGCGGCCGACCACGGCGGTGCCGACCCCGATCGCCGCGGCGACCGGCCATTCGATCACCTCGACCGCGGCGAGAATGGCGAGACCGGCGTAGTACCACGCTTGCCGAGGGGGTGGCAGCAGGGACCGAGCCGTGTCCGCGGCGGCGGACAGCTCCGCGCGACCGACTTGCGGTGTCCGTAGGTGGGGTAGGTGAAATTCGGGCGCACGGAATTGTGCCGTCATGAACGGAAGGTTCACCGTGGCCGTGCGCGGGCCGTGCTCCGGTTTTGCGGAGACTTCCCGCGGTTGCCTTTCCGAGCTGGGCGCCTGCTCGACGGATTCCGTGTCGGTGGCGGTCCGGGCAGTCTCAGAAGACTCCGTGGGCATGGCGACCCCTCTCGAAGAGAATGTTGAGGGACAAGGGAAACGTTACGACACAACCAATATCAACTGAACCAAAGGCCGCCGGAAACCGTCACGCGGGTCGCGTTCACCCCATACGAGTGAGATCCTGGCCGGTGCTGCTTCTCCCCGGCACGATCGGTACCGCTGTAGGTGCGTTCACCGCCACGAATCTCGGGTACTTCGCATCGACCAGGAAGACAACCATCCGTTTACTACGCCGGATCGGCCGCTGGGTCGTCCCCGCCCTGTTCCTGGCGATCGGCATCACCATCTGTCCCGGTACCCGGTCTGATCGCAGCAACGCGATCACGCCTCTTCCAACGACTCCCCGAGGCCACTCACCACCTGGGACCAGTGCTGATCAGCCAGCAGGTGCCCAGCCGCCACGACCACGGCGAGCGGCCATTCCACCACGCCGAATGCGGCCAGCACACCCAAACCGGCGAAATACGCCAAACGGTTCGGTGGCGGCAAATGCATTTCTCCCAGGACGGGCAATTCGATCTGATGCCCGATGTCCGGTCGCTGCGACGGCACGACGACCACCTCCTCGTGACTGTGTAGACCGGAGTACCACTCCGCCGCACCGTCTATTCAGTGGCCGCGTCGCCGGTCGCTACCGGCCCGACCACTGAGGGGCCCGCTTCTCCACGAAAGCCCGCGGCCCCTCCGCGAAGTCTTCGGTGGTCCTGATCCAGCTCATGCTCTCCGCGGCGAGGGAGCGCGCGGCGTGCTCGTCGAGGGCCATTCCCTCGAGCAGAACCCGCCGGCTCTCCCGCACGGCCAGCGGTGCGTTGGCGCAGATCCGGTCCGAGAGCGACAACGCCTCGTCGAGTAGCCGGTCCTCCTCGGCGAGCACGTTGACCAGGCCGTGGGTGAATGCGCGCTCCGCGCTGACCGGGTCACCGGTGAGGGCCATCTCCATCGCCAGGTTCCGCGGTAGCGCTCGCGGGGTGTGGTAGAGCCCGCCCGCGGCGGCGACGAGGGACCGCTTGACCTCGGGGAGGCCGAAGCTCGCCCGCGGCACCGCGACGACGAGGTCGGCGGCCAGCACGATCTCGCAGCCTCCGGCCACGGCGGGGCCGTTCACCGCCGCGATCAGCGGTTTCGTCCGTACCCGGTCGGCGATCCCGGCGAATCCGCCTCGCTCGGTCCCGGCGGGCCCGCCGCCCTCGCCTGCCATCCGCTTCAGGTCGGCGCCGGCGCAGAATACGGGCCCGGTACCGGTGATGATGCCGACCCAGACGGAATCGTCGGCCTCGATCCGGTCCCAGTACTCCTCGATCCGGCTCGCCATCTCCGGGGTGATGGCGTTGCGGGCGGCCGGACGGTCGATGGTGATGACCGCCGTTCGGTTGTGGGGGACCGCGAACGTCACGTCTGACACGGTGTACTCGCCTCTCTTGAGGGGTCAGGTATCGGTTTTTTCGAAGGTCGTCCGGAGCGCCTTCTTGTCGATCTTCCCGACGGCGGTGGTGGGCAATGCGCCGAGGATCAGGACGCGGTCCGGCACCCAGAATTTCGCCACTCGGCCGCTGAGGTGGCGGAGCACTTCGTCGCTGTCGAGGGCCATGCCCGGGTGTGGGACCACGCAGGCCACCGGACGTTCGCCCCACTCCTCCGATGGGACGCCGAAAACGGCTGCCGAAGCGATGGCGGGATGCGCCAGCAGTGCGTGTTCGAGGTCGATGGAGGAGACCCATTCCCCGCCTGACTTGATCACATCCTTCGTCCGGTCGACGAGTCTCAGGCAGCCTTCGGAGTCGACCACCGCCATGTCGCCGGTGCGGAGCCAGCCGTCGACCGTGAAGGCCTCCGGCGAGCGCGCGTCGTCGTGGTAGGAGGCGATGACGGACGGCCCGTGGCACTGCAGCTCGCCGATCGTCGTCCCGTCGCGGGGAACGGGGGTGCGCGTGTCCGGATCCACCACGCGCATGTCGATTCCGGCGACCGGGAAGCCCTGGGACGCCCTGACCGCGGCCGCCCGTCCCGCAGCGTCCTTGGACCGCTCCCTGGCGAGGGCGGCGAAGGCCCCGGTCTCGGTCATGCCCCAGACCTGGAGCAGGGGCCGCCCTGTCACCTCGCGCGCCAGGTCCATCAGTCGCGCCGACGCCGCTGACCCGCCGGAACACAGCTCCCGGACTGCCTTGGTGTCCTTGCCCGCCAGCTCGGGGAGTACGCGGGTCCACACGGTGGGTACCGCCGCCGACACCGACACGGCTTCGGAGGCGATGAGCTCGGCGATCTTCGGGCCCGACAGGTCACGTCCGGGTAGGACGAGCGTCGCGCCCGCCGCGACCGCGGCTTGCGGGAGCCCCCAGCCGTTCGCGTGTGCCATCGGTACCAGTGGCAGGACGACGTCGCTCTCGGAGATGCCGACGTTGTCGGTCTGCAGGAGGGACATCGTGTGCAGGTAGAGCGCACGATGGGAATAGACGACCGCCTTCGGGAGGCCCGTCGTGCCACCCGAGTAGCAGATGGAGGCGGGCAGGCGCTCGTCGGCGACCGACAGGCCGACCGGGGACGCGGCCGAGAGCACCGCCTCGTAGTCGAGCGTCCTGTCGACGACAGGGCTGTCGTCGTCCGGATCGGAGACGACCACCACCTGCTTCACGCGGTTGTGGCCCTTCTCGATCACGGCGCCGAGACCATCGAGCAGCGACTTCTGGACGAAGATCACCTCGTCCTCGGCGTGCCCGATCGTGTAGCCGACATGGTCGGCGGGGAGCCGGGCGTTGATCGAGTGGAAGACCCGCCCGGTGCACACGGTCGCGAAATACACCTCGAGCTGGCTGGCGGTGTTCCAGCCGTAGTAACCGACACTGGACCCGGCCCCGACGCCGAGCTCGTCGAGAGCGCCCGCGAGACGCCCGACGCGCGTGGCCCAGTCACCATAGGTCGACCGGCGGGTGCCCGACGGCGTCGTCGTGACGATGTGCCGATCGGGGAAGTAGGCCGCGGACCGGTGGAGGAAATGGGGGACCGTGAGGGGAGTGTCCTGCATCGTGCTTCTCATCGGTCATCGCTCCTGTGTCGAATTGGCGCGCCGGCGCGGTCCGCGCTGTGCCGGCAGGACCGGCGGTGTCAGTGTGCCGCCTCGATCAGCACCGCGTCCGTTTGTCCGAATCCCCCGCAGATCGCGGCGACGGCGTAGCGGCCGCCGCGCTCGCGGAGGTGTCGCGCCGCGGTGAGGACGAGGCGGGCGCCGCTCGCGCCGGTCGGGTGACCGATCGCGACCGCGCCACCCGCGATGTTGGTCCGGGCCCGCAGCTTGGTCTCGAGCCCGTCGTCGCCGTCGGCCAGCGTCTTGACGCTGACGAGTGCGGTCGCGGCGTAGGCCTCGTTGATCTCGATGACCGAGACGTCGTCGAGGGAGACACCGTGCCGGTCCAGCAGCGCCCTGATCGCCAAGCCGGGGAGATACACCGAGGAGGTCGGACCCGCCGCCGTCTGGAAGTGGCCGCGGACCCGGGCGAGGGGGGCCACATTGTTCTTCTCGACCGCGGGCGTGCCGGCCAGGATCAGCGCGACGGCCCCGTCGTTGAGACCGGGAGCGTTGCCCGCGGTGACCGTCGGGCTGCCGTACACCGGCGTGAGGCGGGCGAGCTTCTCGAGCGTGCCGCCCCGCCGCGGCTGCTCGTCCGCGGCCACGACGCCGGTGGGTGTCTCCACCTCGACGATCTCGTCGTCGAAGTAGCCGGACTCCAGGGCCGCGAAGTACTTCTCGTGGCTTGCCAGCGCCCACTCGTCCTGGGCCTCGCGGCCGACGCCCCGGTTGACCGCCTCGATCCCCGCCGACTTCGCGATCGGCTCCCCGCCGGTCAACGGCGAGCGCAACATCAGGATGTCCTCGACCTGCAGGTCGCCGCGTTTGGAGGCGCGGCTGCCGTGGAGCAGGCGCGGGGTCCGGCTCATGCTCTCGACGCCCGCGGCGAGCACCGACCGCGCGCCCGTCGCGATCGCTCGTGCGCCCAGGCCGACGGTCGTCATGCCCGAACAGCAGGCCCGGTCGACGGTCAACGTCGGCAGTTCCTGCGGCAGCCCGGCCGCGACGGCGTACTGCCGGGCCGGGACCATGAGGCCGCCCTCCAGCATCGCCATGCCGACGTTCAGCTCGTCAAGCGCCTCGATCGGCCATTCCGACCTCGCCAGCGCGGCCTTGAGCACGTGCGCCGCCAGGTCCACGACGGGGACCTCCGAGAGCCCCCCGCCGAAGCGCCCGAACGGCGTCCGGACGCCGTCGACAAGCCACACCGCGTTGTCGTCCATACCCTGCTCCGTCCTGCCATGAAACTAGAAAGTGAGCTCACTTTATATGTTTGAAATGCGTGTGGTCAACAGCGGATCGTGCGGTTCGAGCGCGTCCGGCTGGTCGGTGCGGGGCCGGCGGGGTCGTCCATCCGGCGTTCTCCATCGGCTCAACTTGCGCGCCCGGAACGCGCAACTCGCGCAACGGGAAAGCTCAACTCGCGCGGCGGGAACGCTCAACTCGCGCAACGGGAACGCTCGACTCGCGCGTCGGGAAAGCTCGACTCGCGCGCCCGGAACGCGCAACTCGCGCGTCGGGAAAGCGTTAGCGGCTGCTGATGTGGGCCTGGAGGGCGGTGACGCGCGCAAGGAACTCCGGAGAACCGGTTGACGCGGCCTGGGCCCGCACCTCGATCTCCGTGGCCTCGGCATGCGAGATGGCCCCAGCGGTCAGGCTCATCGTCGCCTTGGTGGTCTGGACCAACGAGCGGGGTGCGGCGGCGGCCCGCCCGGCGAACTCCCGTGCGGCGGCGAGGACTGTGGCGTCGTCGTCGTAGCGGCGCCAGACCAGACCGACCCGTTCCGCCTCGTCGGCGTCGAGGACGTCGCCGAACAGGGTAAGAGCCTTGGCGCCCTGGGCTCCCAGGGCCCGGTCGGCCATCCAGGTATAGCCGCCGCCGGGGTGCAGGCCCAGCTGCAGGAACCGGGTGTCGAAGCGGGCTCGAGGACCGGCGAGCCGGAGATCACAGGCGAGGGCGAGGTTGAGTCCGGCGCCGACGGCGGCTCCGTTGACGGCCGCGACGGTCGGGAGCGGTGACCGGGCGACGGCGAGGAACCCGGAGTAGACGGACCGCAACCGGGCCGGGTCGGCCCCCTGGAGCTCGACGAGGTCGCCGCCCGCGCAGAAGGCGGGTGGCTCGCCGGTGATCACGACCGCACCGATCTTCTCGTCGGCGCCGATCGCGTCCATGGTCGCGGTCAGCTTCCCGGACAGCTCCAGGTCCATGGCATTGCGGACGGTGGGGTTGGCGATCGTCACTACGGCGATGCCGTCGTCGACGGTCAGGTGGACTTCGGCGGTCATGCGACTCCTCGAGGGAAGGGACTGGCGGAGAAAGTCAAGGGGCGACGACGTCGTCGGCGCGGCGGGGGTCGGGATCGGCGGCGTGGCCACCCAGGCGGCGGAACCGCGTCTCGGGCAGGAGGAAGAACAACGCGATGCTGCAGATCGCCGCCACGACGGCGATGTAGGTCGCGGGGAGACCGGCGAAGCCACCCGTCGCAGCGAGTGCGGCCGCGATCAGCGGGCCGGGACCGGCGATGAGCGCGGCGCCGAGGTTGTAGCCGATCGCGCTTCCGGTCATCCGGGTGCGGGCGGGGAAGAGCTCGATGAGCATCACCGTCGTGGTGCTGATGTGCATCGCCTGGAAAACTCCGAACAGCACGATGCCGAGGATCGCCGGGCCCGGCCGGCCGGTCGCCATGAGGAGGAAGGCCGGGATGGCGAAGAGGGCCAGTCCCGCCCCGCCTGCCAGGGATATCGGTCGCCTCCCGACGCGGTCGGAGAGCGCGCCGGCGACCACGCAGAGACCGGAGTAGACGAGGGCGCCGGCAGACACGACCCACAGCGCTGTACCGCGCTTCATTCCGGCCGTCGTCGTGAGGAATGTGACGACGTAGGTCGCGATGTAGTAGAAGCCGAGGACCGTGATCGCGGAGAGCGCGAAGGAGATGGCGACACCGCGCTTCTCCGCGCGCAGGACCGTGCGGATCGGCGCCTCCGCCACCTCGTCGCGCGCCCGGAGCTGGTGGAAGACCGCGGTCTCGTCCAGCTTGATCCGGATGTAGAGGCCCACCAGCGTCAGCGGGAATGCGGCGAGGAAGGGGATGCGCCAGCCCCACGTGGCGATCTGGTCCGCTGCCAGCAGGTTCTGGATCAGCAGGGCCGAGCCGGCTCCTGCGGCGACTCCGATCGCCCCGGTCATGGGGACCACGCTCGCGACGAGACCTCGCCGGCCCGCGGGGGCGTTTTCGACCAGGAACGCCGTGGATCCGGTCCACTCGCCGCCGGCCGAGAAGCCCTGGACACACCGCAGCAAGACGAGGACCGCCGGTGCGGCGATGCCGATCGCCGAGTAGGGCGGCAGCACCGCGATCAAGGCGGTCGCCGCGCCCATGAGCCCGACGGACAGCATCAGGGCGAAGCGACGGCCCCGTCGGTCTCCGATGGCCCCGATGACGAGTCCTCCGACGGGCCGCATCAGGAACGCGATCGCGTAGACGGCCAGTGCGGACAGCAGGGAGGCCGTGCTACTCGTGCTCGGGAAGAAGTTCGTGCCGATCGCGGCTGCGAAGAAGCCGTAGATCGCGAAGTCGAACCACTCCATGAAGTTCCCGATACCACCGGCGATCAGGCGTCTGCGATGTTCGGAACGAGTGACGGCGTGAACGTCGGGCGGAGTGCGTGACATGTGACTCACCACTTCTCTGGGATGGTCAAGGACGCTCGGCGGTCGGGCAGCGCCGGGCGGGGTAGCGCGCTTTCAGAAGCTTGAAACTAGAAAGTGAGCTCATGTTATATATCAGGCGGGCGGAGGGCGTCAATAACGCGACCAGGAGTTAAGATCGGCGCTTGAGGCACGAGGTCGGGTGCGACCTCGGGGAGGTGGGCGAGTGTCGACGACCGAAGCGACGACCCCGGTGCTGGCTGCCGTGCCGACCGCCCGGGGCAGGCGGACACGGGCGAAGATCGTTGAGGCGGGGCGGCGCGTGCTCGCCGAGCGGGGGTACTTCCAGTCCACGGTCGCCGACCTGACCGCCGAATCCGGTGTGGCGCTGGGGACCCTCTACCGCTACTTCCCGAACAAGGAGGCCGTCTACGGGGAGATCCTCGAGTCGGTCATGGAGGAGTTGCGCGAGTCCGTCTCCGGCAGCTGGACCAAGGGGGAGGAGCTGGCGTCCCTGCGGGAGTCGTCACGCCGCTACCTGGAGGCCTACTGCCGGAACAGGAAGCTGATCTCCGGGCTCATCGACATGGCCGCAGCGAAGCCTGAGTACGACCGCCGGTGGTGGGAGCTCCGAAACCGGACTTTCGAGCGCAAGGAGCGCTACCTGGACCGGGTGCTTGCCGATGGGGATCTCGACCCCACCTTCGCCGCCGTCGCGCTCGCATCGATGGTGGAGCAGTTCGCCTTCCACTCCTTCATCCAGTCGAGCCGGTACGGCCGTCCGCTCCCCGACATCGACGACGCGGCCGACACGCTGAGCAGGATCTGGTACCGGGCGATCTACGCCGAGAGGGCGGTAAGGGTGCCGGACGCGGGATGAGCAAGAGCGGGTCCGTCGCCTGGCGACGGACCCGCACCTTGTCCCGGTTCTTTCACGGTGGCCGCGCTGCTCAGCGTCCGGTGAAGCGGGGCATCTCGCGGGCCCGGCTCGCGGCGAGGCCGGTGCGGCTGTCTTCCGTGCGCCACAACCGGCTTTGCTCCTCGAGTTCGTGACTGAGCGCCGAGCGGACCTGTGCCGCGAGGTCCGATCGCAACGTCTGCCGGATCGCGTGGACGGCGAGTGGCGCCCGGGAGGCGATCTCGGTGGCCATGGTCAGCGCGCCCTCGCGCTCACTGCCCTCGTCGACGAGCCGGTCGGCCAGACCGATTCGGTGGGCTTCCGTTCCGTCGACGCGCCGGGCGGTGAGTAGCAGGTCCAACGCGCGCTGGTCGCCGATGATCCGGGGGAGGGTGATCGACAAACCGAAGCCGTGGTGGAAGCCCAGCGCGCTGAAATTCGCGACGAACCGCGTCCGGGGTGAGGCGACCCGATAGTCGGCCGCGCAGGCCAGACCGAGCCCGCCACCGACCGCCGCCCCCTGGACGGCCGCCACGATCGGCAACCGCAGGCCGAACAGGCGGGCGCCCTGCCCGTAGATCTCGGCGGCGGCCCGGTCGCGGTCCTGCTCGAGTGCGCTGGACCCGAAATCCGCGCCGGCGCAGAAATGTTTCCCCGCCGAGCTCAGCACGATGACGCGGGCCCGTCCACCCGCGGACAACTGCTCGCCGATATCCGCGACCCGGCCCAATGTCCTGGCGTCGAAGAAATTCGCCGGGCCACGATGGATCACGATGTCTGCTACGAAATCGTGGAGCTCGACGGTCACGTCCTCGGCCATGCCACCTCGATTTCCGGGTTGTGATCGGCGATCGTGCGGGCGAAGGACGTCTTCGTCACCGCGTTCCCGATAGCCGTGGACAGCTCGCGTTCGCTGCCGAACTCGTGTTGCCAGGAGTTCAACCTGCGAGTGTGCAGATGCAGCGGATACTCCCGGGTCATGCCGATCGCGCCGTGGGCTTGATGTGCGGCCCGGACCGCGACGCGGGCGCTTTCGTTCGCGACGAGCTTGGCGGCGAACGCCTCGAACCGGGCTGGGCGCCGCCCGGCCGCGGCGGCCGCGCGCCACGTGCTCATCGCGGTGACTTCCGCGGCTTGAGCAGTGGCCACGGTGTGCGCCTGCACCGCCTGAAACCTGCCGATCGGGCGCCCGAACTGCACGCGGTCCTCGACGTAGCGGCCGGTGAGCCGGTGCGTGGCCGCGAGCGAACCGGCCATCTGGCCTGCCCGCATGAGTGCCCCCTTGGCGAACAGATCAGCCGCGGTGATTCCGGTAATGGCGTCGACCACCGCGGGATCCTCGACGCGCAGCCGGTCGCGGGGCATACCGGCCAGGTCCTCACCGTCCTCGCGGTCGCACCGGGACGGATCGAAGGCGACGACGTGTGCGCGCCCGTCGTCGTCGTGCACCAACGCGATCACGAGCGTGGCGAACCGGGCCCACGGGATATCGTCCACGATGCCCTGCAACCGTCCGTCGGACAGCCGGAGCGTGTTTCCAGCCCCCGGCGGGGCGATCGTCAACGGTCCTGGCGGTACCGCGACGCCGGCCGAGGTGAGCAGATACGCGGCGAGGGCGGTCTCGGCGAGTGGGAGCGGGGCCGCGTACCGTGCCGCGGTCATGAGGACGGTCAGCAGGTCCGTGAGCGAACCGCCGGATCCCCCGTGCGACTCGTCGACCGCGATCAGCGTCAGCCCCAGTTCCTCGGTGGCGTGCCACAGTTCGCCCGGGAACTGTCCTTTTTGGTCGAACTCCGTGGCCGCGCCGGCGTGGTCGGAGAAGAACTCGTGTGCGGCCGCGGACAGCGCAGGGTCGGGGACGAGAGGTTCGGTCATGTGCGCGCCAAGCCTTTCGCGACGACGTTGCGCAGGATTTCGTTGGTACCGCCCCGGATCGTCCACGACGGTGAGACGAGCATCGCGCGGGCGAGCGTGGATTCCCACGGGTCCGGCGATGTCAGGTCCGCCTCGCGACCGAGATGACGGGCGGCGAACCGGACACAATCGGCCTCCCAGCGGGTGGCGAGCTCCTTGACCATCGCCGCTTCGGTGACCGGTGACCTGCCGTCGTCGACGAGCCGGGCGATCGACAACGACAGCCCGCGCAGTGCCCACATCCGCGCGGTGATGGTCCCCAGGTCGGCCTGTGCGGAGTGATCGTGCGGGGAAATCTCGTTCGCCCAGTGCTCGATGAAGGGGAACATCGACATCCAGCGGTCCACCCCGCCTCGTTCGAGCACCAGCTCACCGGTGTTCTGTGCCCAGCCGTCGCCGACCTCACCGAGCCGGTGCTCGTCGCCGAGCCCGGCGTCGTCGAACGACACTTCGCAGAAGTCGCTCGAGCCGTCGATGAAAACGATGGGGGAGATGGTCACACCGGGTGTGTCGCAAGGGATCACGAACTGGGTCAGCCCGCCGTAGCGATCCTCGGAAGTGCGGAACAGGCCGAGAATGTGCGTCGCCTCTGCGGCGCCTGTCGTCCAGATCTTGGTCCCGTTCAGCAGCCAGCGGTCACCGTCGCGCCGTGCGTGTGAGCGCAGTGAGGCGAGGTCCGAGCCGGCGTCGGGCTCGGACATGCCGATGGAAAACGACAATTCACCGCGCGCGATTCCGGGCAACAGTTCTCGCTTCTGAGCCTCGGATCCGTACCGTTCGATGATCGGCCCGCTCTGCCTGTCCGCGATCCAGTGATAGCCGACCGGGGCGCCGCGGGCCAGCAGTTGCTCGACGACGACGAGCCGGTCGACGGCGCTGCGGCCGTGCCCACCGTATTCCGGTGAGATCGCCATGCCCACCCAGCCTCGCCGGGCGAGGTCACGAGAGAATTCGGGATCGCAGCCGCCGATACCGAGGTTGAGCCGGTAGCTGCCGGAAGGCAGCCGGTCGTCGAGAAAGGTCCGGACCTCTGCCTGGAGGCGCTGTTCGTCCGGGCTCAAGTCGGTGGGTGACAGGTTCATCGGCGTACCTTCGATCGCTGGGGCAGGTTCTCCACTTCCGCGAGGGCATCGTGGGTGTCCTCACCGATCAAGGGCGCGTGTCTGCGGAGCGAGCCCGGTGTTCGTGAAAAGCGTGCCATCTGGGGCAGAACGCGGTACGGACCGGACACCGGATGGGTCGCGAGCGGGAGCGCATCCACGAGGTCCTGGAGTTTGGCGACGCGAGTGGCGGGGATACCGGCTCGCGTGCAGAAATCCAGCCACTCGTCGGTCGTACGCGTGGTGGCAACGGCGCGGATGTCCCGGTAAAGGGAGTCGGAATTGCGCAGCGCGGCTCGCTGATCGACGTAACGCGGATCGCTGTCGGCGTCCGGTATTCCAGCGGCCGAGAAGATCGCCGCGTAGTGCTTCGGCAGATACGGAAACAAATGTATCTGCCCGTCCTTCGTCACATGTGGACGCCGTTCGGCCGACATCACTCGCGGGTATCCGGCTGCCGGCATACCCGGGTAGGGCGTCGGCGGTTCGGGGATTGCCCCGCTACCGTGCTCGGCCAGCATGAACGCCGCCGTGGCCTCCTGCATCGCGACCTCGACATGCTGGCCTTCGCCCGTGCGCTGGCGATGCACCAGCGCGGCGGTGGCCGCCTGCGCGATCACGAGACCACAGATTTTGTCCGTGAAGACCGTCGGCAACAGGGCCGGCTGCCCCCACACCCGCTCCATCATGTCCGAGACGCCGCTGGCCGCCTGGATGATGTCGTCGTACGCCGGATCGTTCGCGCGTGCGGAGTCCAACGGGAAGCCTTGCGCCTGACAGTAGATCAGATCCGGCTTGATCGCGGACAGCGTCGCGTAGTCCAGCCGCAGCCGCTCGAGGGCCGCCGGCCGCATGGTCGCCACGACGATGTCGCACGTGGCGGCGAGCCGGTGGGCTGCGGCGACGCCGGCTGGAGTTTTCAAGTCGACGTCCACCGAACGCTTGTTCCGCAACAGATTCAACGCGATACCGGACAGCTCCGGGTGCGGCCCCGGGCCCATCACGCGGTTGGTGTCGCCCCCGTCGGCCTCGATCAGGATCACATCGGCACCCTGGTCCGCGAGAATCTGCGTGGCAAGGGGGCCCATGATGACCCGGGTCAGGTCGAGCACCCGGATACCGTGCAACGGCCCGGCACCCGGATCACCATGAGGAGCCGGGGTGTCATCGCTCCGCACATTCCCCTCCACGACTTCGTCGGCCACTGCCATCCGCGGTACTATACTTTTTTGTATGCATTCATGTCTACAGGAAACGGCAGTTGAAGGGGACGAAATGCCGGTCGGCGCATGGATCGATGTCCACGCACACTTCTTTCCACCGGAATCGGACGACGAACGCCAGGCCAGGGTCGACGCCCTCCGGCAGGCCGGCTGGTGCATCGACCGGATGGATTCCTGGGACGCCCGGCGAACCCTCGACGCCATGGACCGGACCGGGATCCAGATGCAGATGCTGAGCTACGTTCCCCCTGAACACCATTTGGTCAGGGCTGCCAACGACTACGGCGCCGAACTGGTCGGCGAGTATCCTGACCGATTCGGCCTGCTCGCCGCACTGCCCACCGACGACCCGGACGCGTGCCTGGCCGAGATTCGCCGGGTGCCGGCGGAACTGCGGGCGGACGGGTTCGCGGTGCAGAGCTTGTACCGTGGCGTGCACCTGGGCGACAGCCGGCTGGAGCCGGTCTGGGCCGAGCTGAATAGCCGTAAGGCTGTGGTCTTCGCGCATCCGAATGCCTATGGCAGTGAAATGGGGCGACCGACCGCGCTGTTCGAGGTCGCCTTCCAGACCGCTCGCATTTTCGTCGATATGCTGTACTCGGGGGTTTTCCGGCGTTATCCGGAGATCCGGTTCGTCGTCGCGCACGGCGGGGGTGGGCTGCCCGCGATCTCCGGCAGGCTTGCGCTGCTGGGCCATGAACGCTGGGTGCCGAACCCCGGCCGGATCACCCCGGCCGAAATGCGGCAGCATCTGCGACGCCTCTACGTGGACACCGCCGCGACCATGCCGACCGCGCTCGCCCCAGCGCTGCACATGACGACGCCCGACCACATCCTCTACGGCTCGGACAGTGGTGTGCCCTGCACGACGGACGCCACCGTGGAGGCCAATCTCATCGCACTGCTCGAGTGCGGCGAACTGACCACCGACCAAAAGCATCGCGTCGGCCGAAATGCCCTCGCGCTGTTCCCCGCCGCCGCGGAACGCATTGCCGCCGCGTGAAATTCGAAAGGTGATTTCAATGGCATTCGCCGGAACTATTCTGGTGACGGGTTCCACGGACGGGGTCGGCCGGCGCGTCGTGGAAAAGCTCGCCGCCGAAGGAAGCCGCCTCCTCGTCCATGGACGCGACGGCACGCGGGGCAAGGAGGTGGTCGAGGCCGTCGACCGGGCCGGTGGTTCGGCCGAATTCCTGCGGGCCGATTTCGCCTCGCTTGACGACGTGCGCGATTTGGCACACGCGATCAAGGCGGAGTACGGGCATCTCGACGTACTGATCAACAACGCGGGCATCGCGCGGGTCGACTCGGCACGCCGGGAAAGTCACGACGGTCACGAACTGCATTTCGCCGTCAACTATCTGGCGCCGGTGCTCCTGACGCATCTGCTCCGCCCGGTGCTCGGCGGGGAGAAGCCCTCACGGGTCGTCAACCTGACCTCGGCCGCGCAGGACCCGATCGACTTCGACGACGTGATGCTCGAACGTCATTACTCGGGATATCGCGCCTACGGGCAGAGCAAGCTCGCGGACATCATGTTCACCTTCGATCTCGCGAGGGAATGGGACGGTACGAACATCACCGTCAATTGTCTCCATCCAGGGGATCACCTGGACACGGTGCCGGTGCGGGCCGCCGGGATCAGGCCGAGTCACTCCGCCGACTACGGCGCCGACAACACCATCGCCCTCGCGACGGGCGCCGGTCGCAGCGGTGACTATTTCCATGGCCGGAGGAAGTCGCGCGCGAGTTCGCAGGCCTACGACGGGGCGTCGCGGCGCCGCCTCCGCGAGCTCACCATGGAGCTCATCGGTCTCGCTGCCTGACCCTTGTGGCGAGCTGCAGAATGCGTACACTATCGCATACATTCTGGTAGTCAGGCTGGATCTCGACGTTCGATGACGAGCGACCGAAGGGTATGACGTGGACCTTCAACAGTCCTCATCCACCGAAACCGATGTTTCGGCTGAGTGGGGCGACCGGCCGCGCCGGCAGCACGGCGACCGGGTACTGACCGGCCGCGCGGAATACGTGGACGACGTGGTGCTTCCCGGCATGCTGCACGCGGCGCTGGTGCGAAGCCCGCATCCGCACGCGCGCATTGTTTCCATCGATACCGCCGGAGCTGAAGCGATTCCCGGGGTTCAGGTCGTACTCACCGGCGAGCGCGCCGCGGAGCTGGCCAAGCCGGTGCCGCATTTCATGGACCCCGCGCTGATGGGGTGTAACAGCGCGGAGTTCCCGGTGCTGGCGTTGGACAAGGTCCGCTGGGTCGGGGAGCCGGTGGCCGCCGTCGCCGCGGATTCACTGGCGACGGCGGAGGCTGCCGCATCGGCGATCGTGGTGGATTACGCGCCACTGCCCGCGGTGTTCGATGTGGAGGCTGCCCTGCGGCCGGACGCGCCAAGGGTTTTCGAGCACTGGCCGGACAACGTGATCGGGCATTTGCCGAACGCGCAAGGGAATCCGGACACCGCGATCCGTGCGGCCAGGCATCGCGGGTCCACCAGGATCACGGTGGGGCGGCATCAGGCGGCGCCCATGGAGAACCGTGGCTACGTCGGATCGTGGATTACGCCGGACAGAATCGAGCTCTGGGCCTCCACGCAGAACCCCCACATCCTGCGGACGCGACTGTCCGATGTCCTCGGTGTGTCGGAGGAGCGGGTCCGGGTGGCGGGAATGCGCATGGGCGGTGCCTTCGGGCAGAAGTTCGTGGGTTACCCCGAGGAAGTCCTCGTGTGCGTCCTGAGCCGGCTTGCGCAGGCGCCGGTGAAATGGCTGGAGTCGCGATCGGAGGCGTTGCTGGCCGGTGCGCGCGAATTCACCCACGACGTGGAATTCGGCTTCGACGACAGCGGTGTCCTGCTGGGACTCAAGGTTCGTATGCTCGGCAACGTCGGATGCCTCGCGTCGTGGAGCGGCTGGGGGTTGACCGCCATGGGCGGCTTCACCTTCCCCGGCCCCTACCGATGCGCCGACTACGAGGTGGACGGTGTGGCGGTGGTGACGAACAAGGCTCCCTGGGCCGGAGCCCGGGGATACGGCAAGGAGCAGGCGGCCATCGTTCTCGAGCGGGTCATGGACCTGATCGGTGCCGAACTCGGACTGGATCCGGCGACCGTCCGGTTCCGCAATTTCCAGCCCCCCGACGGCATTCCGGGATGGGTCCACAACAAACACATCGACTCCGCCGACTACGCCGGCGTGCTCACGAAAGTGCTCGATCTCGCGGGCTACGCCGAGCTTCGGGACCGGCAACGTGAAGCGCGGCAGCAAGGCAGGCTGGCCGGCATCGGGGTGGGCTTCGAGCTGTGTCCCGAAGGGGGCGAGCTCATCGGCACGCTGACGCGGGGGCATGACAGCGCGACCGTGCGTGTGCACCCCAGTGGTGCGGTCACGGTACTCGCTGGTGTCACCAATCCCGGCACCGGCAACGAAACGACCATCGCGTATCTGGTCGCGCGGGAGTTCGGGATCGATATCCGGCGCGTCGAAGTGGTCCAGGGCGACACCGACCGATGTCCCTACGGCTTCGGATCATTCGGGAGCCGCGCCGCGACCTCGAGTGCGGCAGCTGCCGCCGCGGCGGCGCGGGAAATCCGCGGTCATCTCGCCGTTGCCGCGGCGGACCGGCTGGCGTGCCCTGCCGATGAGATCGAATTCGCCGGAGGATTCGTCCACAGCGCGACCAAGTCGATGTCATTCGCCGAAATCGCCGAGTTCATCTTCAAGAACGGCTCCACCGCGACGGGTATCAACCACGCCCAGCTCGAGGTGACGAAGCTCGAGGGACCGCACAATTTCCAGCATCAGCCGGATGCGCAGGGGCGGACCAACTTCTACCCCGCTTATCCCTGCACCGCGGTGATCGCCGTGGTCGGGGTCGACCGCGACACGGGTGTGGTGACCCTCGAGGAATGCTACGCGGTCGGCGACTGCGGAGTGATCCTGAACCGGAATTTCGTCGACAGCCAGCTCCTCGGCGCGTTGTCCCAGGGCGTCGGTGGTGTCCTCTGGGAGGACTTGCCCTACGACGGCGAAGGAAACCCGCTCGCGCGGACGCTCAAGTCATATCTGCTCCCGCGCTCGACCGACCTGCCCGCCTTCCGTGTCGACCATCAGGAAACGCCCTCCCCGTTCACCATGTTCGGCAGCAAGGGAGCGGGGGAGAGCGGGCTGGGCGTGGCCATGGCCGCGGTGACCAACGCGGTCAACGACGCCGTCGCTCCCTTCGGGGCCGAACTGCATTCCCTGCCGCTCAGCCCACCCAGGGTGCTGAGCGCGATCGAAGGGGTGTCGCTCGCATGATCCGGACACGGTTGCGGTACCACCGGCCACGTTCGCTGACCGAGACCAGTGAGATTTTGCTGGCACATCACGGAAATGTCGCCGTGCTGGGTGGTGGTACCCAGCTGCTCCCGCGGATGGGCCGGCACGTGACGGAGGTCGAGAATGTGGTGGACCTCAAGGATCTCGGACTGGCCGGTATCGGCACGGTCGGCGGAGCGATCGAGATCGGGGCACGGGTGACTTACGCCGACGTGCTGGATTCGGCATTACTCCGTGCGCAGCTGCCGCTGTTGCCGAGGATGGCCCAAGGCGTGACAGGCGGGCGCCAGCTCACCCAACAGGCAACGCTGGTCGGCGCCGCGTGCTTCGCCTTCCCGAGTGCCGACGCGCGGGGTGCACTGGCGGCGCTCGGCGCAGTGGTCGAAATTCACGGCCCGGACGGGCTTCGTTCGGTACCGCTGACCGCTTTCCTGGTGGATGCCTTCGCGGTCGATCTCCGGGCAGGAGAGTTCGTGCGGGCGATGCGGATGACGCCCCAGCGGACCGGCGGTTACTGCAAAGTCAAGCACAGCACCGGTTCGTGGCCCATCGTCACCGCCAGTGCCGTCCGGGACGACGCGCGCGGTGTGCGCGTCACATTGGGTGCCGTCCAGGCCGTTCCCGTTATTGTTCAGCTGGATGATCCGCACGATCCGGCCGAATTGAAAATGCGCGTGGATGCCGCCATCACCGCGCCCTGGTCCGACGTACTCGCCCCCGGCGAGTACCGCGCGGCGATCGCGGCCGCCGTGGCGCGCCGCGCCGTCAACGAGCTTTTGGGAGTGTGACATGACCGCATCGACGGGCTGTGACGAGCCACCGGGCCGCACGATACGGCTCACGGTCAACGGCCGCCCGCGACGGGTCGTGATCGAAGACAGGCAGCTTCTCGCCGACGTGATTCGCGCCGAGCTGCACCTGACCGGCACTCGCATCGGGTGCTACAACGGTGACTGTGGCGCGTGCACCGTGCGTGTCGACAGCCGCATCACCAAATCGTGTCTGGTACTCGCCGCCAGCGTCGACGGGGCCGAAATCACCACCATCGAGGGCATCGCGCCCGAAGGTGAGCTCGGGGACGTGCAGCAGGCGTTCTGGGACTCTGATGCGTTCCAATGTGGATTCTGCGTCGCGGGCCAGCTGTTCGCGATCGACGATCTCCTCGATACCGCCGAAGAACCATCCGAAGCCGAGATTCGCCTTGCCCTGCAAGGGAACCTCTGTCGTTGCACGGGTTATGTGAACATCGTCGAGGCGGCCAGGCTCGCCGCCCGGCGTCGTCAAGAGAAGGGACGGAATTCATGAGGGGACTCAAGCCGGTCCGGCGGGTCGTGACCGGAGTCGACGCCGACGGCCGCTCGACCGTCGCGAGTGACGAGATCTGCCCTTTCACCTTCGCCTTTCCCGGTGTGCCCGACTACGGCGCCACCGATATCTGGCGCACGGGGGTTCCCGCGGACAACGCCGACCCCGCTGAGCCTTGTTACACGCCGTTCGAAGTGGAGCCGCCCAAGGGGGGCGCGGTCTTCCGGCTCTCGCAGTTCCCGCCCGACTCGCTGTTCATCGACGATTTCGACCGGGACGCCGCTTTCGGCTCCATGCCAGGCACGGCGCACGTCACCGAAGGCGCGTCGATCGGGAACGGGACGTTCCACCGGACGACGAGCGTCGACTTCGCCGTCGTCGTCTCCGGTGAGATCTACGCCCTGCTCGAGACCGGAGAGGTGAAGCTGACCGCCGGTGACACGCTGGTCCAGCGTGGCACCGTGCACGGGTGGAGCAACCGCGGTTCGGAGGACTGCCTGATCGCGTTCGTCCTCGTCGACGAGTTGCGACCGCCCACCGAGGGCAAGAAGTGACACCTGTCGGCGTGCCGGTCCTGCCGGTCGGCTACGCGGACAAGGTCGTGCTCGTCACGGGTGCCTCGCGCGGTATCGGCCGCGTATTGGTGAAGGGTTTCGCCGCCGCCGGCGCCAGAACCATGTTCGTGGCCCGTCGCGAAGCGGAGCTCAAGGATCTGGAGCACGAAATCGCCGGCGCCGGGCACGAAGGCCGCGCTTTCGCCGCGGATCTGGCGAAACCCGCTGAGGTCGACGCGATGCTCGACGCCATGATGCGGGAATTCGGCGGTGTCGACGTCCTCGTCAACAATGTCGGTATCCCCGGGCCGACGGCTCCCATCGAGGAGACCCCGCTGGAGGGCTGGAACGAGACGATCGCGGTCAATCTCACCAGCGCCTTCCTGGCGATCCGGGGTGTTGTCCCGGCCATGAGGCGCCGCGGCGGCGGGGCGATCGTGAACATCGGTTCCGTCAACGGAAAGACGCCGTTCGCGCAACGGTCCTCATATGCGGCCACGAAAATGGGCATGATCGGGATGACCAGGACACTGGCGCTGGAATTGGGGCCGAGCGGCATCCGGGTGAACTGCATCCTGCCGGCGAACGTCGCCGGTGAGCGGGTCGACGAGGTGTTCGCCGCACAGGCGAAAGCCCGCGGGATCACGGTCGACGAGGCGAAACAACAGGTTCTGGCCCTTTCGCCGCTGCACACGCAGGTCGCCCCCGAGAGCGTGTTGAACGTGGCCTTGTTCCTCGCGTCCGACCACGCGCGGCACATGACCGGCCAGGACGTGAACGTCACCGCCGGCATGATCATGTACTGAGGCGAAAGCCAGAGATACCGAACCGACACCTGGCGCCCTTGACGATCCGGTGCCCCTGCCATACTTTGATGCCTATCTTTTTGTATGCAATTAAGAATGCATACGGGTCCGAGCGAACAGAGAGACGAAGATGTCCACTCGAACTGCCAAGATCCGCCGATTCGCCGCCGGCGTTCTTGTTGCCGCGCTGTCGATGTCCGTCGCCGCTTGCGGCAAGTCCGGTGGGGCGGCGCAGCCGGCAGGTGACGGTCCGAAGGCGTTGACCGCCGCCGTGCCGTACCCGGGACCGGAAGCGAACCTGCCGACGCGGTACCCGGACCCCGTGCGGACCGGTGCTCCGGTCGACGTCGGGATCGCCTGTGCCGCATGCCAGGTGCCCGGCGTCGCGCTCGCGGCAGACCAGGCGCGCAAGACGATCGAAGACCTCGGGGGCAAGGTCACTCTCCTCGACGCGGGAGGGGATCCGCAGAAGCAGCTGAACCAGTTCAAGCAACTCGTCGCCCAGCACGTCCAGGCGATCATCGTCCAGCCGCTGGTCGAAACCGCGATGGCGCCCGCCTTCCTCGACGCGAAGGCCGCGGGCATCGCCGTGATCACCATCGGCTCCCCGGGAGACACGACAAGGCCGCTGCTTCCCGGCGTCGTCAGTGACGTGACGTTCGGGCTGGACCGCGCGGCCTTCGAAAAAGCCCAACACCTGGCCATGAACCTGCCGAAGGGCGCCGAGATTGGTGTGCTCGGATACGGTGTGCCGAGTGACTCGGTCAAGTACGGCGTCGACCGCACCGCGTACTGGGCCGAACAGTTCGGGCTCAAGATCGCACAGCGCGCGGACGTGTCCGAGCTGACCGTCAACGCGGGCCAGGTCGCCGGAACCGGGATGCTGCAACGCAATCCGGACATCCAGGCCGTCGTTTCCTTCACCGACGCGGTGACCTCGGGCGTACTGGTAGCCGCGCGTCAGCTGAACAGGCGGCAGGTCTTCGTGTGCGCCAACGACTACGACAAGAACGGCTATCAGGCCGTCTCCACGAAGAACGGCAGTTGCAGCGTCCGGTGGGACTGGGAGGACCTCGGCAGGTTCGCGGCCCAGGCCGCGTACTTTGCCGGAACCGCCCAGGGAACGTTGCCGCGGATCGTCACCACTGGTGGCGGGACGCTGGTGACCAAGGACAACTACGAGAGCGTGCCCGTCGTCGGCTGAGTCTCGTCTGTCGCATGTGGAGGCTCGGAACCATGAACAACATGAATACCCGACACCCGGTACTGGAACTGCGGGGCATACGTAAGAGTTACGGCAGCTTGGTGGCATTGAAGGACGCCGGTCTCACGGTCGCGGCGCCGGGAGAGGTCCATGCGCTGGGCGGGGAAAACGGCTCGGGCAAATCGACCCTGCTCGGTGTCCTTTCGGGACAGGCGGTTCCCGAAGAGGGCGAGATCTTCCTCGACGGGCGCCGGGTCGTCTTCCGCAGCCCCGCGGACGCGATCGCGCATGGTATCTGCATGGTCTCCCAGGAGACCTCGATCGCCATGGATCTCACCGCGGGGGAGAACGTCATGCTGGGCAGACTCGACCGGCGCTGGTGGGGCGTCGACCGCGGCGCGTCCATGGCCATGGCACGCCGGTGTCTGAACCGGCTCGGCGCCCGCATCGATCCTCGGACACCCGCGCGGGAACTGCGTGCGGATCAGCTTCAGATCGTCGAGATCGCACGGGCGCTGTCGATGAGGGCGAGGATCCTGATCCTCGACGAGCCCACCAGTTCACTGGCCGCCGACGAGGCCGAGGCCTTGCTGAGGACGATCGGTGAACTGCGAGGCGAAGGCGTTGTCGTCATCTTCGTTTCGCATCGGATGCCCGAGGTGTTCGCGATCGCCGACCGGATCACCATTCTCAGAGACGGCGAGGTCGCCTACTCCGGGCCTGCCGCGACGCAGTCACCGGAAACGTTGGTCACCGCCATGCTCGGTGCGGTGAAAGCCTCCCGCGATCAGGAATTGTCGAGCAGGCGGGAACCGGTCCTCGGCGCCACGGCGCTCGAAGTGTCGGAGCTGTCCGCGCCGAACGCATTCCAGGACGTCAGCCTTTCCGTCCGGTACGGCGAGATCGTCGGTCTTGCGGGCTGGAAGGTGCCGGCCGAAGCGAATTGCTCGAAAGTCTTTTCGGTGAGCGCCCGGTCTCGGCAGGGACTGTTTCGGTCCGCGGGGAATCGTTCGAACCGAAAAATGCCCGTGCGGCGATCGATGCGGGCGTGGCTTATCTCCCACCCGATCGCAAAGGGCGCGGATTGGTGTTGTCCATGAGCATTCGTGGCAATGCGAGCATGGTCGGGACGCTGGCCAGAAAGCGCTGGATGAGACCGGCCGTCGGCCGTGAACAGGACCTGATCGGCAAACTCGTCACGCAGACGCGGCTTCGCATGAAATCCCCGCGTGCGCCTGTCGGCACTCTCAGCGGTGGCAACCAGCAGAAAGTCAGTCTGGGAAAGTGGCTGGCCGACGACAAGCACATCCTGCTTCTCGACGAACCGACTCGCGGCGTGGACGTCGGAGCGAAAATGGAAATCCATGCCCTCCTCCGGGAGGTGGCTGATGCCGGCGCGGCCGTATTGGTCAGCTCGTCGGAGAACGAAGAGCTGCTCGGCGTGTGCGACCGGATCCTGGTGATGGCCCGGCGGCGCGTGGTGGCCGAAGTGAGTGCGGGTGAGGCCACGCTCGGCCTCGTCACGCGTTTGTCGAGGGAGGGTGCGCATGAGCCAGTCGACTGAGACCGAATCCACCACTGTCGGCGCGGTTTCGAACCAGCGCGGCTACGCGGACATTCGTGGCAGGATCTGGAATTCCTCGCGCCGGGCAAGACCGGTCCTGGTGGTGGACATCGTGCTGATCGCCGTTTTCGCCATCACACAACCGATGTTTCTCGATGGCGACAACCTGATCAACCTGCTGGTCGGTACGTCGGTGCTCGCCGTTATCTCCATCGGCCAGACGTTCGTCCTGCTCAGCGGCGCGGCGGATCTGTCGGTCGCGGCGATCGCCACGTTGTCCGGTTACCTGCTGGGCAAGGCACTGGATGCCGGTCTGCCGGGCTGGTCGGCCGTCGTGCTGATGCTGGTGTTCGGGACGGCGCTGGGCGGCCTGGTGAACGGATTTCTCGTCGGCAGGCTGCGATTGTCCTTCCTGGTCGTCACGCTCGCTTCGATGACGGCATTCACCGGCGTGGTCAATCTCTGGTCCGACACCAAGTCGGTCTTCGTGACCAGCGGCCTGGTCGACGCCGTCGCACGTGACGATGTCCTCGGGATACCGGCACCGATCTGGGTCACGGCAGTGGTCGTGCTCGTCGCGGCGTACATCCAGAACTTCACGATGTACGGCCGGGACGTCTATGCCGTGGGGGGAAACGAAGCCGCCGCGCGGCTGTCCGGTATTCGTGTCGAACGAGTCGTGATCGGAGTCTTCGCGGGGGCGGGCCTGTGCTCGGCGATCGGTGGTCTGCTGCTGGTCGGGCAGATCGGCGTCGCTTCTCCCACCGTCGACCCGGCCCTCCCGTTGATGGCGATTGCGGCGGTTTTCCTCGGTGGCGCAAGCCTCGCCGGCGGGGCGGGCGGCGTCGGCGGCACCGTGCTGGGCGTGGTGTTCATCGGAGTGCTGCAGAACGGTCTCAGCCTTGCCGGGATCCCGAGTTTCTGGCAGCAGGTGCTGACCGGCGCGATCTTGGTGCTCGCCGTTTTCGGCGACCGGCTCTCGGGCGGGCGGATGCTGATGCGGCGCTCGCGTCAGTCTCGAAAGGAATCTTCATGAGTACCGCACTCCCGAAATACGCCGAGCTGCCGGTCCGCGACGGGACACGTTCGTCGTGGGGACTGTGGGGGCCGGACGACCGCTTCGGCGCGCTCAACCTCATCACGGAGGATCGGACGAGGGCGGGTGCCGCGGAAGTCCACAAAGGATTCGTCTTTCCGCTGAACCTTGAGCTCGAGCTTCCTGACCCGCCGCTGAGCGGCCGTCCGGCTCTCGACTATCGCGTCGTACCCGTCGCGGAGGGGCTGGGGAACGACGACGAGTACAACCTGTTCAACCCTCAGGCGAGTTCGCAAGTGGACGGTTTCGCCCATGTGAAACACCCGAAGCTGGGCTTCTACAACGGCTTGGACCGCGAGCAGCACGGCATCCATCACTGGGCACGGCGGGGGATCGCCACGCGCGGCGTACTCGCTGACGTGGCCGCGTGGCGGGAGCGGCAGGGACGTCCGCTGGCGCACGGGACCACGGACCCCATCACCCCGCACGATCTGGTCGCCACCCTCGACGCACAGGGAAGCACCGTCGAGCCGGGCGACATCCTGTTGATTCGCACCGGATTCCTCACCTGGTACCGCGGGCTCGGGCCGGCCGGACGCGAGGCGTTCACCACCGAGCTCCGCATGCCGGGACTGGCCCAGGGCGAGGAGATGGCACAGGTGCTGTGGGATCTGCATCCGAGTCTCATCGCCGGGGACAACATGGGCCTTGAGGTCTGGCCGCCGAAGGCCGATCCGGGGGTGCTGATGGAGGATCCCGATGCGGCGGAGGAGCGTTTCCTGCATACCGCACTCATTCCCCTGCTCGGGATCCCGATCGGTGAGCTCTGGGACCTCGACCGGCTCGCCGCCGACTGCGCGGACGACGAACGGTACAGCTGCCAGGTGGTGAGTGCCCTGATGAACAAGGAGGGCGGGATCGCCTCGATGGCCAACGCCGTGGCCGTCAAATAGATCTCGGACGGGAGTTGTCGCGTGAAACGATTCGAAGGAAAGACCGTGGTGATCTCGGGCGCGGCCCGGGGCCAGGGGCGTTCGCATGCACTGGGATTCGCGGCGGAGGGCGCCAACGTCGTCGGTTTCGACATCTGTGGCCCCGTCGAGAGCACGCCCATCGCGCTCGCCTCGCCGGATGATCTGGCCGAGACCGCCGGTAAGGTCGAGGCGCTGGGGAGCGAGGCTCTGTTCGTGCAGGCGGACGTCCGCGACGCGGCTCAAGTCGCGGACGTGTTCAGGCGGGCACGGGACCGCTTCGGGCACATCGACGTCGTGCTCGCCAACGCCGGCATCATCGGACATTTCGCGCCGTCGTGGGAAATCGACGACGACACCTACCGCGATGTCGTCGACATCGATCTGATCGGTGCCTGGCGGGTCCTCAAATACGGCGTGGCAGCCATGATCGAGGACGGCGTCCGTGGCGTGGTGACCGTCACCGGGTCGGGCGCTTCCCTCAAGGGGCTCGCGAACCTCTCGCCGTACGTGGCGGCGAAGCACGGCCTTGTCGGAATGGTCAGGACGGCCGCGCGGGAGCTGGGAGCACACGGGATTCGCGTCAACCTGATCGCACCGGGCAACGTGAACACCGACATGATCATCAATCCCTTTGTGTACGGAGTCTACTTTCCTGGCGTCGACTCTCCGTCCAAAGAGGACTTCGAGGCGCTCGCGACCAGTCAGAACCCCATGGGGCAGCCCTACCTCGAGCCGGACGATATCACGCGCACCGTTCTGTACCTGTCGTCGGACGACGCCCGCTTCGTGACGGGAACCGTGGTTCCCGTCGACGGTGGTCAGGGAATTCCGTGACTTGAAAATGTCTACATGAATGTATACATTTGTGGAAGACGGGGATCGATACTCGACGAGGAGGCGGCAATGGGGCGGATGACGGGAAAGGTCGCGCTGATCACGGGGGCCGCACGCGGGCAAGGAAGGGCGCACGCGGTCCGGCTGGCTCAGGAGGGCGCGGCCATCGTGGCGCTCGACGCCTGCACGACCTACGACCACATCGACTATCCACTGCCGACTCCCGACGACCTCGACGAGACCGCGCGGCTCGTCAAGGCCGAAGGCGGCCGGATCGAGACGATGGTGGCGGATGTCCGCGACTCCGGCCAGCTCGACGCGGCCGTCCAGCTGGCGCTCGGCAATTTCGGGTCGTTGACGACGGTCTGCGCGAACGCGGGAATCGGCGGGGAACGCGGGACTGTCTGGCATACGCACGAGGACGTGTGGCGCACCGTTCTCGACGTGAACCTCCTCGGTGTGTGGAAGACCGTGCGCGCCGCGATGCCGGCCCTCATCGACGGTGGCGGCGGGTCCATCGTCCTCACCAGTTCGCTCGGCGGTATCCGGGGACTTCGCCACACGTCGGCGTACGTGGCCGCCAAGCACGGGGTCGTCGGCTTGATGCGCACCTTGGCGAACGAGGCCGGCGAGTTCAACATCCGGGTCAACGCGGTGTTACCGGGGACGGTGAACACGCCGCTGGCCATGAACCAGGCGACCTTCCGCCTTTTCCGGCCCGACCTGGAAAACCCGACCGTGGACGACGTACGCGGGACCATGCGAGCGCTCGCGTTGCTGCCCACTCCGTGGGTCGAGTCGGAGGACATCACCAATGCCGTGCTCTGGCTCGCCAGCGACGAATCCCGGTTCGTCACGGGCATCGAACTTCCGGTCGACGGCGGCTGGCACGCCAAGTTCTAGTCGCGAAAGGACATACAAGATGACGACTACCACCATCACGCACTGGGCAGGTGGTGCGCCGTACAGCGGAACCAGTGATCGACGGTCCGACGTGACGAACCCGGCGACCGGGCAGGTCACCGGGCGCCTGACACTGGCTTCGGCGAGCGATGCCGAGTACGTCATCGCGAAGGCGAAAGCAGCGACGGCGCAATGGCGCGCGACTTCGCTGGCCCGCCGGACCCGCGTGGTCTTCGCGTTCCGCGAACTGCTCAACGCCCGCAGGGCGGAACTCGCCGCGCTGATCACCGCGGAACACGGAAAAGTGTTCTCCGACGCGGAGGGAGAGATCGCCAGAGGGCAGGAAGTCGTCGAATTCGCCTGTGGTATCGCCCATTTGCTCAAGGGCGGCCATTCCGAAGGTGTGTCGACAGGCGTCGACGTGCACTCCAAACGCGATCCACTCGGCGTCGTCGGCATCATTTCGCCGTTCAACTTTCCCGCAATGGTCCCGATGTGGTTTTTCCCGATCGCGATCGCGGCAGGGAACACGGTGGTACTCAAACCGAGCGAAAAGGACCCGTCGGCAGCCATCTGGATTGCCCGGCTGTGGAAGGAGGCCGGCCTGCCCGACGGTGTGTTCAATGTGCTTCAGGGCGACAAGGAAGCCGTTGACGCGCTGCTGCGGAGCCCGGACGTGGAGGCGATCAGCTTCGTCGGATCGACGCCGATCGCCCAGTACGTCTACGAAGAGGCGGCCAAACACGGCAAGCGGGTGCAGGCACTCGGCGGAGCCAAGAACCACATGGTGGTGTTGCCGGACGCCGATCTCGAGCTGGCCGCGGACGCCGCGGTCAGCGCCGGCTACGGGAGCGCCGGTGAGCGTTGCATGGCCATCAGCGTCGTCGTCGCGGTGGGCTCCGCCGGTGACGAGCTTGTGGCACGTATCGCGGACCGGACCCGAACGCTGGTGATCGGCGATGGCAGTTCGCCGGCGTCGTCGGAGCGAGAAGCCGACATGGGCCCGCTCGTGACGCGGGCGCACCGGGACCGTGTCGCGTCGTTCATCGAGTCCGGTGAACGTGCCGGTGCCAAGGTGGTCATCGACGGGCGCACCGCGGTCGCCCGCGGCGCCGAAGGTGGTTTCTGGCTCGGCCCGACTCTCTTCGACCACGTTTCGACAGGAATGGAGATCTATCGCGAGGAAATCTTCGGGCCGGTGCTGTCGGTCATCCGCGTCGACTCGTATGACGAAGCGATCGCGGTGATCAATTCCAATCCGTACGGCAACGGCACCGCCGTGTTCACCAACGACGGAGGGGCGGCCCGGCGCTTCGAGGCGGACGTCAAGGTCGGCATGATCGGCGTGAACGTTCCGGTCCCGGTTCCCGTCGCCTACTACTCCTTCGGTGGCTGGAAGAATTCGTTGTTCGGGGACACGCACGCGCACGGCACCGAGGGAGTGCACTTCTTCACGCGCGGCAAGGTCGTCACGACCCGGTGGAGCGACCCGGCCCGGCGACAGCAGGGCGGCCTCGAACTCGGATTTCCGCGTAACGACTGACCAGCGGCCGCGGCCGCACGGAGGAGTGCACCATGGCACCGACATTCGAACCTGGCACGTTGCTTCTCGTCAGCAGTTCGACCGCGAAGAACCTGGATTTCTTCGACCTCTCGACCGGCGCGAAGATCGCGACGATCGACGACCTGCTCGCCGAACCGCACGAAATCGCGTACGACCCGTCGCGGCGGCGTGCCTACGTGGCCCATACGTACCGGCACGGCGTCTACGACCAGGATGTCCCGAAGGCGCACGAGATCTCGGTGATCGACATCGACAGGCACCGCGTCGAGTCGGTCATCGATATCGCGCCCTTTTACGCGCCGCACGACGTCGAGTACGACTCCGAACTCGACCTGATCATCACAGGTGTCGAGAACGTCGATGGCCGCAACGGCGTGGTGCTCGTGAACGCCGAGACGCACGAGGTCGAAGCGAATATCCGGACCGAGGCCAGGAACTGCCACTGGCTCGCGCTGGTGCCCGGCCGCAAGGTTTTCCTGACCCACAAGGAGGCGCCGGTCATCACCGTGATCGATCTGGTGGGCCGGCGCGTCGAAGGCACGATCGACGTTCCTGGCGGTGCGGAGGAGATCGACGCCTCGCCCGACGGGGATTTCGTCTATGCGGTCACCCCGCGCATGCGCGTCGACGTCGACCTTGCCAGTGGGCATTTCTTCCGTCCGGAGCGCAGGGAAGGCGATCCGGTGCCGCGCGTCGTCAAAATCGACGTCGAGTCCGGCAAAATCGTCGACGAGATCGAGTTCGACAATGATCAGATCGGCATTCGCGCGGGTCACGGTCAGCGGGTCTACGTGACCGGCATGAACAACCGCGAGCGGCCGGCGGACCCGTCCATCGACTTGAAGACGCTGCCGCGCAACAACGGCAAGCTGCATATCGTCGACGGGGCCGCCATGACGCTCGTCGGGGTCGTCGACGTGGGCCCGCAACCGATGACCGTGCGCGCGACCCGTGACAACGCGACGGCGTGGGTCGCCAACCTGGGCAGCGGCCTGGTCAGCCAGATCGATGTCGGGGCCTGCGTGCATGCCGGCGATCTGGACAACAATGCCGGCGGCGCCTACGGCGGGACGCACGGCATGGCGCTGATCACGCCCGGCTAGTACTACAGCTGTAGATCGTTGCCTCAAGGTTCCCGTAGCGGAGACTGTCGCGGCGCGGACGAATGCCTCATCGAGCGAGGGATGTCCTCTGAACAGCACACCGGGTCTCGGCCCCAGGGTTCCCCCGCGAAGCGTGGAGGCTGCCGATGCGGCCCGCACTGGCCTACCCCGACCGGCACCAGATCACCGACCCTGACAAACCCGTTGCGGCCCGGTGGGTAGAAGGGCGTACGTGGCGACGCCTACGCAAACGTCATCCGAGCCCTGGAACCATCACCGCCGTCGATGACACCGAGGACCGAGCGGTCGCTGGCCCGGGTTGCGACCATGGGAACGCGTTCCGGGTTCTGGCCGATGCCGAGTCCCACACCGAACGTACGTGCGGCGCGACCGACGAACGCGCCCCGCGCGACCACGCGGAGCGGTCACGCGCGCGTGACCGGACGGATCTGGTAGACGCGCCGTGGCCTGGCCACGAGGCACTAAGCGACGTCAGCGCGTCTTATCCGGTGCCATCGTGCTGATCGATGCTCGGCAGGGCAGGGCGGTCGCGCTCACATCTGTGTGCCAAAGCGGCATCGGTCCGCCGTTCCGTAAGTGGTCGGCCGGTACGCTCGGCATCGTGGTCGGCTCGAACGAAATGCGTTGGCTCTCCCCTGACGAACGTGACGCCTGGATGTCTCTGTCCTGGTTGATGCTCAAGCTGCCAGGTGAGATTGATGCGCAGCTGCAGCGCGACAGTGGCATCACCTTCTTCGAGTACGTCGTCCTCGGTTCCCTGTCCATGTCGCCGGGTCGGCGGATGACGATGACAACCTTGGCGCAGTACGCCAACGGATCTCCGTCCAGGCTCTCCAACGTCGCCAAGCGTCTCGAGCAGCGTGGCTGGCTCATCCGTGAGCCCGCTGCGGAGAACGGCCGCATCACCGAGGCGATGCTCACCGATGCCGGGATGGCCGTGGTCGAGCAAGCTGCCCCCGCTCACGTCGAGACGGTGCGGCGGTACGTGTTCGACGCGCTCAGCGCCGACCAGGTGACGGGGCTGCGCGACATCGGCCGCCAGGTCGCAGCCCGCGTCGACCCGCAGCACTCCTGGCCGCCCGGCTCCCAACGCGCCTCGCTGTAGCTACCGAACGCTCCGGTACCACCTGGTTTCTGCCGAGATGACACTTCAACCTTGACTTCAACCTTGAAGTGTTCTTATGATCGATCTCCCTCCAGCAGAAAGAGAAGTCCTCGTGAAGCTAGGAATCATGCTGCCCGTCTCGGGTCCGCACGCGTCGCCGGCCAACATCACCGTCATGGCGCAGGCGGCCGAGCGTCTCGGCTACGACTCTCTCTGGACCTACGAACGCCTGCTGCGCCCGATGGCTCCGCTCTGGCCCGGCCCTGACGGCACCCTCCAACGCGCGCCCGAGATCTACCACACCACCTACGAACCCCTGCAGACCCTGAGCCACGTCGCGGCGCTCACCAGCCGTATCACCCTAGGCACCAGCATCATCAGCGCGCTGCTGCACACGCCGGTGGTGCTGGCCCGCCGCCTCGCCACGCTCGACCAGTTCAGCGGCGGCCGAGTGATCGCCGGGTTCGGGCAGGGCTCCATCCCTCAGGAGTTCGCGACCGCCAACGTTCCCTGGAAGCGCCGCGGAGCCGGTCTGGACGACATGGTCGCCGCGGTACGCGCCGTCTGGGGCCCCGACCCCGTCGAGTACGACGGCCGCTTCTACTCGATCGAGGCATCCGAGATCAACCCGAAGCCGGTGCGCGGCACCATACCCATCGTCATCGGCGCCTTCACCGACGCCGGGATCGACCGTGCGGCCCGGATCGCGGACGGCATCACGCCCGTGGCGTCCTCGCTGGACGCCGTGACAGCGCAGGCGGCCAGATTTCGGCAGGGCGCCGAGCGTCTCGATCGCGATCCAACCGTCCTCACGGTGACGGCCCAGTCGAACAACCCCATGACAGCCAGGCCGGCGAGCGGAGACCGGCCGTTCCTCGGCGGGGCACCCAAGCAGATCGCCGACGATATCGAGAAGCTGCAGGGGCGAGGCATCGAAGCGGTCTCGTTCGCGTTCCCTTCCGCTGAGGAGGTGGGTGTCCAGATCGAGATGCTCGACGAACTCCGCACACTCGTACCGACGCACTAGTACTCCCGCCGGATTCGTGATGTGGGCTGGTGAGGGGTGCCTGGTTGGGTGGACTTCCCGAGATCGGCTGGCGGCCGCAGGCGTCAACATAGACCCTGTCCGGTGGCGGGGGATGTTCGATGAGCTCACGGGGCGGATCGCGCGGCGATTCTCCAGGGTTGAGCCGCGCCGGCGGGCGGAGAAGTTGTTGCTGGGCTTGATATCTGAGTTGCCGCGGAAGAATTGCTGGACGATCGCGGAGTATGCCGGGGACCTCGGCTACGTGCTGGCCATCGGACGCGACCGCCGAGTGACCACCGGAGCCGGCACATTCCGCCCCGGCGAACTGGCCTCGCGGTTGCCCAAACACGTGTGGCAACGGCTTTCGGCCGGCACCGGTGCGAAAGGACATCGCTGCTACGACTGGGCCCTGATCGACATCGACCTCGGCACACCAAGGGGGGCATCGGTGGTTGTGGTGCGGGTGGCCGGAACCCGATGGCGCGTCGAGGAATCCTTCCAAACCAGCAAAGGCGTGACCGGCCTGGACCAGCACCAAGTCCGACGCTGGACCATCCTCGCCATGCTTGCTCACGCCTTCCTCACCATCGTCGCCGCCACCGAACGCGCCAGAGAACCCGCACCGGCCGGCTCGGTTTCCCTCACCCGCAACGGCTATGTGACTACGATCGGGTTCCCAGGTTGCGCAGCACGGGTTTCGCGAGGAAGTCACAGCCGGCCGAGCCGGTCGTCGCCGGCTGGGATCGGGGTCAGGAACAGGTGGGCGGGAGCTTCCCGCAGTTTGCCGGCGACCGCCTTGTTGGCCTGTTGTGAGGCCGCGGACCGCGTATGCGCTTCCCAGGCGTTTCGATCCACCCATTTTTCGATGATCACGAACACGTCGGCGCCGCCGTCGAGGAGGGCGAAACGTTCGACGCCCTCCTCGGTGTGCGCGGCGGCCACGAGGGTTCTGAGGGCGGCCATGACCTCAGCGCGGTGTTCGGGCAATGGCTTCAGAGTTGCCATGACTACCGGCATGATCCCGTCTCCTCGCGCGGCGGCATCGGCGGGCTCAGAAGTCCATCGTCCGCGGAGCCAGCGGTACCGGGGTTTTGCCGCGGCGAAGGCGATTGGTCATCTTGCCGAGTCGCTCGATTTCGACGGTCACCTCGTCGCCGTCGCGAAGCCAGGGGTACTTGTCGCGCCCGTGAGTGCCGCCCAGTTCGAGGATGCACCCACCGCCGACGGTGCCACCGCCGATGACGTCGCCGGGCCTGAGCCAGACGTTGCGCGAGGCGTAGGAAAGCATTTCGCCGAAGCTCCAGTTGATCGACGCCCAATTCCCCTGTGTGTACACCTTCCCGTTCACCGACGCCGTCATCGCGAGGTCGAATCCGTGCCCGGAACGGCGGTCCTCGAGCTCGTCCGGGGTCACGAGGAACGGGCCGAGGCCGATTCCGGCGTCCTTGCCCTTGGCGGGCATCGGAGCGCGGCCGAGTTCCTCCGCGAGCACGTCGCGGACGCTCCAGTCGTTGAGGATGCAGTACCCGGCGATGTGCCGCTCAGCCTCTTCAGGGGTGAGGTCGATGCCGGCTTTGCCGACCACGCAAGCGATTTCGAGCTCGTAATCCATGTTCGTGGCCTGCCCGGGGATGCTGACCTCGTCGCCGTCCCCGACCATGTTCGTGTTGTTCGTGTAGTAGAAGATCGGCAGCTGCAACAACTTCTCGTCGAACTGCTGGCCGAGGTTGATGATGCTCGTCCGGTAGTGCTGGAGAAAGGACGAGAAGTCCCTGATCGACGACGGCTGCGCGAGCAGCGGGCGGAGTCGTACCTCGTCCAGCGGGAGCACTTCGAGCGGAGAGTCGATCGCTTCCGCCGCGGCGTTACGCAGCTTCGCGCCGTCGTCACCCAGCAGTTCGGTCAGGCCGGACGCGGAACGGAGACCGTGCACCTTGTCGTCCTGCACGAGTCCGAACTTGTCGGTGTCCGTGGCGTCCGCTGTCCGGTAGTTCGTCCATCGCATTGTTCGTCTCCTCATTCCAGCGTCTTGGCTAGTTCGCTCTTCGCCACTTTGTCCAGAGCCGCCCGCGGGAACTCGTCCAGCAGCCGGATTTCACGGGGCACCTTGAACGCGGCGAGATCGCGCCGGCACGCCGCCAAAATCTCGTCCACGAGGTGCCCGTCGGCGTTGCCGACGCCCCCGGTCGGGATGACGAACATGACCGGCACCTCGTCGAGCATCGGATGCGATTTCGCCACGACAGCCGCCTCGCGCACGCCCGCGACCCCAAGCGCGACTCGCTCGATTTCCAGTGCGGCGACGTTCTCGCCGCCGACCCGGAGGAGGTCCTTGGCCCGGCCGCTGAAGCCCAGCACGCCGTTTTCGAGGACCTGCACGCGATCACCGGTGATGAAGTAGCCGGATTCGTCGAAACTCGCGCGCGTCGTGCTCTCGTCGTGGAGGTACTCCTTGAACAGCGACAGGCCCCGTACTCCGCCGATCAGGAGGCCGCCGGTTTCGCCGACCGGAGTCGGGTGCCCGTCTTCTCCGATGACGCGGATCGCGTATTCCGGGGCCGCGCGACCCACTCCCACCGGCCGAACGACGGTGTAGGGGTCGCCGACGATCCCGTGGGAGATCGTCTCGGTCATACCCCACCAGCCGATCGTCTTGATGCCGAACTTCGCCAGTGCGGGCGAGTCGGACAGGGGTGTGCCCCACAGTCGGAAAGAATGGTCCGGTGGCACGTCCTGGTCGAGCAACGCCCGTGTGGTGAAGGAGTTCATCGAGCCCCAGGTGCACCGGTGGCGCACCGCGACGTCCCAGAAGCGGCTGGCGGAGAACCGTGGCACCAGTACCGCGGTGGCCCCGGCCCACAAGGTGGCGAGCAGCGAGTAGGAGAGGGCGTTGGTGTGGAACAACGGCGAGTAGACCAGGTGGACGTCGTCCGGGCGCAGTGCCTCGTGTTGCGCGTTGATCCTGGCGCCCCACAAGGCATTCGCGTGCGACCAGACCACACCCTTCGGGCGGGCCGTCGTGCCGGACGTGAACTGGACGCTGCAGGTCTCGGCCGGATCCTGTGCTCGCCGCGCGGGAGGTACGTCCTCCGCGAAGAGCGCGTCGAACGAATCGGCGCCGTCCGGGCGGTCTGCCCGCGCGGGTTCGGCACCGGCATCATGTGCCGTGACGGCGATCCAGCGCAGGCCCGGACAGGCCGAGGCGACCGTTCCGGCGAGTGACGGCTGTGTGATCGCCGCGACCGCCCTCGAATGTCCCGCGAAATAGGACATCTCCTTCGCGGTCGCGCGAGCGTTGGTCGTGACCGCCACCGCGCCTGTCCTCGCGCACGCGAACCAGGCCAGCAGGAACTCGACGCAGTTCTCGAGGTGGATGAGCACGGTGTCGCCGGGCCGCACGCCCCGCCGTTCGAACCCGGCGGCCAGCGCGTCCACGCGGTCCGCGAACCGGCCGTATGTCCAGGTCTGCGCGGGCCCTTCGACTGGCTGCCAGATGACGAAGGCGTGGTTCCGCCGGTCCCGCGCGCGGGTCTCGAGCAACCACGGGACGTTGAGCCCCGCGAACGGGCTGATCGCAGCTGTCATGGCTGCTGCTCCTCACCGGCGTCCGACGGCCCGGCGTCCACGAGGACGAACGCGATCTGACAGTTCGAGTCGGTCCGGTTGCTCCAGCCGTGCAAGGTGCCGCGCTGGATCAGCGTGTCGCCCCGCCGCAGCAGCACCTCGCCGTCCTCGAGGACCGCATGCACCTCGCCGTCGAGTACGACCGCGAAGTCCACGCTCCTGGTCCGGTGCATGGTCGCGTTGCGGACTTCGTGGTCGCCGACCGCATGCTTGCCGTCCGGGAGGCCGCCGAACATGGCCGTCCGGTCGAAATCGGCCAGGAACAGGTGGTCCGGCGGGATCTGCACCACCCGGAAAACCACACCCCCGTCCGGTGGCGCCATCGTCGGGTTCTCGCACGACTCGCCGGAAGTCGTGTTGTCCGCGGGCACCCTCGTCCGCCACAGATCCGTCTGACCGTAGTCGGGCACGCCGGGGAAAGTCATTGTGTGTGGCGAGAATTCGTCGCTGAGCACGGTCGACCGGCCGGACTCGTCGTGGCCGGTCACGACCCGGCGCACCGGGACGAGTTTCCGCTCTCGTTCAGGCGTCATCGTCGGCGAGCCGCGCACGGACCGTCACTGACCACAGTGGACAGTCCTTCGCTCGTGACCCCGGTGACGATCGGCCTGATCGGAGCGACCTGGCGTTCGGGCGTCTGGTGCTCGGTCATCGCCTGAAGGTATATTCAAATGTATGCACAGTCAACACGCCGACGACGATCCGCTCGAGGCCAAAGAGCTGGTCGGCGACCTCCCGCCGGAGGCCACTGATGACGCATTGCTCGGTCGCGGCGTGTTCGCCCTCCCGGTGTGCCGGGCGTGCCGGAAGGCCTTCTTTCCGCCTCGGGTGCTCTGCCCGCACTGCGGCGCCACCGAGCTCTCCTGGCGGCGGGCCTCACCCGGCGGAACCGTCCATTCCCTCTCCGTCGTGCACCGGCGCGGCGAGGACCCTCGCGTTGTCGCGCTGATCGACCTCGACGACGGCCCTCGGATCATGAGCAACCTCGTCGGCGCTCCCGTCGACGCTTTCGCGATCGGCATGCGGGTGCGCGGCCAGGTCGCGACCCGCGACGAGACACCGCTTCCCCTGTTCACCCCGGAGGCATGAATGCCGGAAACCCCTGAGCCCGCCGCGATCGTCGGCGTCGCCGAATCCGACCTCGGTCAGGTCGGCCCCGGCCTGTCGGCGCTCGATCTGATCGGGCAGGCGACCGCCCGCGCGCTCGCCGACGCCGGGCTGACGAAGAACGACATCGACGGAGTGCTGTGCCATTCCGCGTTTTTCGATCTCCCGCCGTCCGCCGTCGCCGAATATCTCGGCATCCAGCCGTCGTACACGGATTCGACCGCGATCGGCGGCGCCTCGTTCGTCGGCTACCTCCAGCACGCCGCATCGGCGATCGAGGCGGGACTCTGCGAGGTCGCCCTGATCACCTACGGGAGCACCCAGCGATCGTCGTCTTCGGGGCTCGTCACGTCGGGTCCGGCTCTCGTGAAGTCCGATGAAACGCCGTTCGGTCCCCGCATGCCGGTGACCGCGTATGCGCTCGCGGCAGCGCGTCACATGCACGAATTCGGTACCACGCGCGAACAACTGGCCGAAGTCGCCGTCGCCGCCCGGCGCTGGGCGCAGCTCAATCCGGCGGCCTTCAAACGCGGTCCGCTCACCGTCGAAGACGTTCTCTCATCGCCGATGGTCTCGAGTCCGCTCACCGTACGCGACTGCTGCCTGGTCACCGACGGCGGCGGCGCGGTGCTGGTCACGTCGAAGGCGCGGGCGAAAACACTGCGCAGGCCGCCGGTGTATCTGCTCGGCTGCGCCGAGGCCCACACTCATCGGCACATCTCGCAGATGCCCGACCTGACGACCACCGGCGCCAGGGCGTCGGGAGAACGCGCCTTTGCCGCGGCCGGGCTGAAACCGTCCGATGTGGACGTTGCCGAACTGTATGACGCCTTCACCATCAACACGATCCTCTTTCTCGAAGACCTCGGCTTCTGCGCGAAAGGGGACGGGGGCGGATTCGTCACCGGAGGCGGGATCGCGCCGGGCGGCCGGCTGGCGGTCAATACCTCCGGTGGCGGCCTGTCCTACGGCCATCCCGGGATGTTCGGCATCTTCCTGATCATCGAAGCCGTGCGGCAACTGCGCGGCGAGTGCGGGGAACGTCAGGTGCCGGACGCGAATGTGGCGCTGGTGCACGGAAACGGTGGTGTGCTGTCCACACAGGTCACCACGCTCCTCGGCGGCGCATCGACACGGTGAAGCGGGGTGAAGCACCTACTCGCGCTTTCGCCGCCGGTCGGCGACCTCCAGCACCGCGCCGACCAGGTTGACGTACCCCGTGCACCGGCAGAGGTTGCCGATCAACGCCTCACGCACGTCCGCCTCGGCCGGCTCGGGAATACGCGCGAGCATGTCGTCCAGCGCGAACACATGACCGGCGACGCAGAATCCACATTGGAACGCGTCGCGCTCCCACAACACCTGTTGCAGTTCGCTGAGCCCTTCGGTGCCGGAAAAGCCCTCGAGTGTGGTGATCGCGTCACCGTCCACACTGGCCGCCAGCAGCAGACACGATTTCGCGATCGTCTCGCCGACCCGGACCGTGCAGGCTCCGCAATCCCCGTTGTAGCAACCCGCGTGCGTTCCCCTCAGCCGCAACCGGCGGCGCAGCACGTCGACCAGCAGTTCGCCGTCGGTGATCTCGACGTTCTCCTGCCTGCCGTTGACGGTCAGCGCGATCCGGCGCCGCTGCGCTGTGGGCTCGCTCGATGGACTCATGGCAGAACCTCCAGCAGTTCGTCGACGGCACGGCGCGCCACGACCGGCGCGACGCGTACCCGGTAGTCCGCGGGAGCCAGGACATCGGCCCATGGCGCGTCGATGGCGTCTCGCACCCGCTCGGCCAGCTGCCCCGGGTCGTCGGCGGTCACGACCAGCGGCACCGCTTGGACCGCACCCAGCGCGACTCGCAGCCGTCCGTCCGCCGCGCCGTCGAAGACCGCGGCGGCGGTCGCGATCGGCCAGGAACCGCTGGCGTGCTTGATCTTGCAGTAGCCGCCGCGTTTCGTCGTGGGAACCAGTACACCGGTCACCAGTTCCCCGGGTTCGAGGCCGATGCGATAGGCGTCGACGAAGAAGTCGGCGGCGGATACCTGTCGTGTTCCGGACGGGCCCGCGACCTGGAAGCGGGCGCGCAGAGCGGCGAACATGCCCGGCGCGTCGGTGGTGGGGAAGTTGAAGCAGGCCGATCCGACCGGAGTCCCTTGCTGGGTGATCTGCCTGCCGCCGGTGATACCGCGGGCGACCCGCGCGACGAGCGGCACCCGTTCGGCGATCACGGGCGAGGCGAGCACGTCCGCATAGGTGACCATCGCGCCGATTTCGGCGCCGTCCGGCACCTCCCGGATCGTGCCGAGACCAAGGCCGCGCAGGTCCAGCAGATGGCCGACGTCGATCTCGCCACGCGTCAGGCAGGGGATGAGCGAGGTGCCGCCGCCGAGCACCCGGATGTCACCGGCGTGCTCGGCGAGGAGCGCGGTCGCTTCCGCCAGGGAATCCGGCCGGTGGTAACGCAGCGTCTCGCGGATCATGCGTCCTCCCGCACTGATTGCCGGGCCCGCGCCTCGTCGATCGCCCGCAGGACGCGCGGCGGATCGAGGGGAAGGTCCGTGACGGACGCACCGAGTGGCCGCAAGGCGTCGTTGACGGCGTTGACCAGCGCCGCCATTCCCGCGCCGACCCCGCTTTCACCCGCCCCCTTGGTGCCCATGAGCGTGAACGGGGAAGGGGTTTCCTGGTGCGCCACGACCATGGCGGGCAGATCGGGCGCACGGGGCAGCAGATAGTGCTTGAACGTCCGTGCCAGCGGTTCGCCGGTGCCCGCGTCGTAGGGGCTGTGCTCCCACAACGCACCGCCCGCGCCCTGCGCGAGTGCGCCGTACAGCTGGCTGTTGACGAAGTTGCGGTTGACGATCGTGCCGCAGTCGCCGACGGCGAACAGGCCGGTGACCGCGACGACCCCGGTTTCGGCGTCCACGTCGACGACCGCGACGGCGGCCGTGGACGAGTACATCGGATAGGCGTTGGTGAGCCCGCTTTGCCCCGGATCGTGGTGAAAGTTGTGCGGCCCTTCGACCTTGGTCACCTCCAGCAGTGCCTGGCCGACGCCGGGATCGCTGGAACCGTGCTGATAAACCCGCAGCACCAGTTCGGCGAACGGGATGGACAGCTCTTCGTCGCGCACACTGACCAGCAGGCCGTCGCGAGCGGCCACTTCGCTTTCCTCGCAACCGAAATCCGCGGCGGCCACCGCCGCCAGGCGTGCCCGGATCTCCCGTGCGGCGAGCACCGCGGCGGCGCCACCGCTGTTGAGCGAGCGGCTGGAGAAGTTGCCGTAGCCGAACGGGCACCGGTCCGTGTCGCCCTGCACGACGTCGACCTGGTCGATGCCGATACCGAGTTCGCGCGCCACCAGGTAGGCGATGGACGTCTCGTTGCCGGTGCCAGGGCTCGTCACGCCGGTGAGCACGGTGACGGTCCCGCCGGGATGCACGCGCACCGTGGACGTGTCGTGCCCGCGCACCGACGTGCCGAGCAGCTCGCCGCCTTCCGGCGTCAGTTCGAACCCGATGCCGACACCGCGAAGCCGGGTGGCTCCGGGCGCTTGGCCACCCCGCAACTCGTGGTAACGCGACAGGCGCACGACCTTGTCCAGCGCGCCCCGGTGATCGCCGGAGTCGAGGTGCTTTCCCGCCGCCCACAACGGAAAACTGTCCGCCGGCCGCATGTTCCGCCGCCGGACCTCGGCGGGATCGAGGTCCAGTCGTGCGGCGATCACCTCCATCACGCGCTCGAGGACGACCGCCGCCTGTTCCTTTCCGTACCCTCGATATCCGTTCCATGGGGCCTTGTTGGTGACCACGGGCAGGACTTCGATCGCGTAGTCGCCGCATACGTACGGCCCGGGGAAGGTCAGGCCGGCCATGAACGCCATGCCCCAGCCGCCCCACGAGGCCAGGCAGCCGATGTTCGCGAGCATCCGGTCGGTGAACGCGATCAGCATGCCTTCGTCGTCGAACCCGGCCTCGACGTCGTGGGAGAACTCGCGAGCGCCGACCAGAAGCGAATCCGCCCGGGTTTCGACCCATTTGACTGCAGCGCCGGTCAGCTTGCTCAGCAGGCACACGAGCAGTTCCTCGGAGTAGCCGTTGAACTTGTGGCCGAACCCGCCGCCCATCCGCGGGGCCACGACGCGGATCCGCTCCTCCGGGAGGTGCAGGATGCGGGCAAGGCCCGTGCGCACCAGGTGCGGGCTTTGCGTCGAGGCCCACAGCTCCAGGCGGCCCCGCGGATCCCAGGAGCCGATGTATCCCCGTGGCTCGAGCGGCACGCCCTGGTGGCGTCCGACGGTGATGCGCTCCCGGAGCCGGTGCGGCGCGCCGGCGAGCGTGCCCGCCGCGTCGCCTTGGGCGAAGGGAAGAACACCGAGCACATTGCGGTCCCAGTGGTCGAACACCCGCACCGCGTCGTCCGCCAGCGCGTCGTCCGGCTCGATGACCGACGGCAGCACGTCGTACTCCACCGCGATCGCGGCCAGCGCGGCTTCGGCGTTGGCGAGCGAGTCCGCGACCACGGCGGCGACCGGTTCACCGACCCATCTCACCTTGTCCACGGCCAGCGCGAAGAAATCGGCCGTGTTGAACCCGAACAGGCCGGGGTCGAAGTAGTGGGGGACCGGATCGGATTCGCCGCGCAGGTCCTCGCCGGAAACCGCGGCGTGCACCCCGGCGCACCGCAGGGCCGCCGAGGTGTCCACCGACCGGATCCGCGCGTGGGGATGTGGGCTGCGCAGGATCGCCGCGTGCAGCATGCCCGGTAGCGCCACATCGTCGAGATAGACCGCGTGCCCCGACACGATCACATCGCCGTCCCGCCGCAGCGGTCCGTCCACATGCGACAGTCGGGGAGGGGTGAGTGGTGCGCTCATGGTCGTCGTTGACCTCCGAGAGATGAATCCGGAACCGGGTACCGCGAATGCGGTCAGCGCACCATCGCGCGGCCGCCGTCGACCGAAAGGACTTGGCCTGTCACGTAATCCGCGTCAGCGCCGGCGAGATGGACGTAGGTGCCGGCCACTTCCGCGGGCTCGGCCCAGCGGCGCAGGGGAACCTCGTCGAGATACTTGTCCGCGAACCGCTCGTCGGTGCGGATGGTGTGCGTCATCGGCGTCGACGCCGCCGGTGCCACGGCGTTGACGGTGATCCCGTAGCGGGCGAGCTCGCGGGCGGCCGATCGCGTCATGCCCAGCATGCCCGCCTTCGCGACCGCGTAGTTGACCTGGCCGATCGTGCCGAGCAGTCCGGCCGCGGACGTGGTGAGGATGATCTTCCCGGAGCCCGCGTCACGCATGGGGCCGAGCACCGCCTGCAACCAGAACAGGCTGCCTTTCAAATGGGTGTCGAGCACCGCGTCCCAATGCTCCTCGGTCATCTGCGGGAGCATCGCCGGCCGGGTGATGCCTGCGATGCAGGCGAGGACGTCGACGGGGCCGAAAGCTTCCGCCGCCCGTGCCGCGGCCGCGAACACCTCGTCCCGCCGGGTCACGTCGCACGCGACTGCGAGCGCGTCGCCGCCCTCGGCCGCGATTGCGGACACGACTTCTTTCAGTCCGGCCTCGTTGACGTCGACGACCGTGACTTTCGCGCCCTCGCGGGCGAACCGCTCCGCGACCGCGCGGCCGATGCCCTGGCCCGCACCGGTCACGACGGCGCGACGGCCGGTCAGCCTGCTGTTGCCGTTCATCGGGTTCCTCCTTCGCTTCGTGGGGCGCCCGCCGCGTAGGCCGTCTCGCGCCAGGTGCCGTACCCGAGTTCCAGCGACTTGCCGTAATTGAGCCAGATCTGCAGGTCGTGCTCCCAAGTGAAACCGATGCCGCCGTGGACTTGAAGGCTCACCCGGTTGCTTTCCCGCGCCGCTTCGAGCGCGCACAGATGCGCCAGCACGGCGGTGTCGTAGCTCGACGCGGCCCGGTGCGCCAGTTCGTACATCGCTCCCACCGCGGCGTGCCGGGCCAGTGCGTTCCGGCTGTGCGCGGTGGCGAGCTGGTGCTTGATCGCCTGGAACGACCCGATCGGCCGGCCGAACTGCTCGCGCACCTTCGCGTAGGCGACCGCGAATTCGACCAGTCTGGCTCCGGCACCGCCCAGGAGAACCGCCGAGCCCGCCAGCCGGGCAGCCCGTGCCAGTGCCACCGGTGCGTCATCGACCGGGCGACCGCTCCCGGCTCGCACGGTGACTTCGGACAGTCTGCGGGAGGGATCCATCGACGGAACCGGTCGCGCGGTGACGTCGGCGCGCTCGTAGGCGACGGCCTGTTCTCCTTCTACAGCAAGGACGACATCGCTCAGGTGCGCATCCGGAACCGCTCGGAGGCTGCCGAACGCGACGGTCGCGCGAGCCTCTCCCGCGGCCAGTGCGGGCAGCCAGCGCCGTTTGAGGTCATCGTCGGCAGACCCCGCGAGCAGGAGGGGAGCGAGCATGCACGATTCCAGGACGGCGTCGGGCAGCGCGGCGCGACCGGCCTCCTCGAGAACCGGGAACAGGTCGAGCTCGTCGGCCCCGAGGCCGCCGTACTCCGGCGGCACGAGCAGTGCCGGCACGCCGATTTCGGCGAGGCCTTTCCACACCCGCGGACTCCGGCCGGTCTCGGTGTCCCACAGCTGCCGCAGCACCGAGGACGGCGCCACGTCTTCCAGCAGCCGCCGGATGCTCGTGCGCAGTTCCGCTTGCTCGATGGAGAAACCGGTGTTCATCGGGACACCTCACGGGGCAGGCCGAGGCCGCGCTCGGCGATGATGTTCCGCTGGATTTCGCTGCTGCCCGCGAAAATCTCCTGTGCGCGCGAGTGCCAGTAGTCCCGTCGCATCCCGAGCAATTCGCCGTACGGCCCGAATTCGCCGGCCAGTTCGGCTTCCTCGCCCAGCACTTCGAGCCACAGCTCGTGGATCGCGGTCTGGATCTCGGACAGGCAGAGCTTGTTCACGCTGGCGACCACGCCGTCGTCGCCACCGCGGTCGACCGTGTCGATCAGCGCGTAGGTGGCACGGACGTACGCGAACACCCACGCGCGCAGGGAACCGGCGCGCTCCCGCAGCCCCCGGTCGGCACCGGCTGCGTCGACCGCCTTGGTCAGCGCGTCCAGCGCGGCCACGAGCCGGGTGTGACTGCCCCGCGCGGACCCTCGCTCGAGCCGCAGCGCCGTCTGGGCCACGCGCCACCCGTCGTTCAGCTCGCCGACCACACTCGTCAGCGGGACGCGGACATCGGTGAAGAACACTTCCGCGAACCCCGAGTGACCGTGGAGCTGGCGCATCGGCCGGATCTCGACGCCGGGCCGCCGCAGGTCGAAAACGAGAAAGCTGATCCCGCGGTGTTTCGGCGCTTCGGGATCGGTCCGTACGAGTGCATACATGTGCGTGGCGATGGCCCCGTTGGACGTCCAGGTCTTCTGTCCATTGAGGACGATCTCGTTACCGTCGAGACGCCCGGTGGTGCGCACGCCTGCCAAGTCGCTGCCCGCGTCCGGTTCGGAGAAACCCTGGCACCAGATGTCCGAACAATCGAGCACTCCGGGCAGCCAGTCCTGTTGCTGCTCCTCGGTTCCGTGCACGAGCACCGTGCGCGCGCCGTGGATGAGTGCCATCTTGTTCAGCCGCTCCGGCAGCCGTCTGCGGACGTACTCCTCGTCGAACACCGTCTCGCCCCAAAGATCGAGGCCGAGACCGCCGAACCGTCGCGGCCAGCCCGGCGCGGAATAGCCCGCCTCGAACAGGCGGCGCTCCCAGGCGAGGTGTTGCCGCAACCCGTCCGCGGTGGCCGGTGGGGAAACCCGGCCGCGCGGGGCGTTCTCGTCGAGCCAGCTCGACACCTCCTGGCGGAACCGCTCGCTCCGGGCGTCGAACTCCAGATCCACGTCGATCAGCCCCTCACTTTCGCGTCGTACCGGGCTTGGGCCGACTGTATATCAAGGAGTATGCAAAATCTAGGCCGAAGGTGGCTGCTCGAAATCCGCCGCGCCCGGCTTTCGCCGGCGGGGGGAGTCTGTAGGATGTGGATGCAAAGTGTTATCCAACTTGCGGCAACAGCCCTCGTGCGGCGTTGAGGAGAAGGCATGGGCAAGAGTGCCGACGCGGTGACTACGGGCTCCGGTGTCGACAAGTGTCTCACTGCGATCCGTGCGATGGTATTGAGCGGTGAGCTGTTGCCGGGACAGAAGGTGCAGCAGGCCGCGCTGGCGGAAGCGCTGGGGGTGAGCCGTATCCCCGTACGCGAGGCGCTGTCACGCCTGCAGTCCGAGGGTGTCCTCGAGCACAAGTCGAACACGGGGTACACCGTTGCGCGGTTCAACAGTGAGGATCTCGCGGAGATCTACCTCATGCGCCGGTTGCTGGAGACCGAACTGGTGAAGTCGGTGGACCTCGCCGACGTCGACACCGCGGCCATGGGACGGTTGCACACCGCGATGACGGCGGCCGTCCGCGCCGACGAACCCGAGGAATTCCAGCGCCTGAACCAGCAGTTCCACTTCTCGGTTTTTGACGCGTCACCGCTGTCGCTGGTGCGGCAGGAGCTGCGGCGGTTGTGGTACATGTCCGATTTCTATCGCTCGATGTACCTGTACGAGCCCGAGACCACGCGCCGCCTGGTGGTGGAGCACAAGGCCATCCTCGACGCGGTGAAGGCGGGGGACCGGAGGCGTTTGCTCAAGGAGCTCGACACACACCGGACGGGAACCGAGAAAATCGTGGTGCGGCGCCTCGGACGCCGCCGGTCCTGACGCCTCCGGATTTGTTGCCGTGACAGACGGAGGGACGGTTTCATGGCCGGGCAGGAACTCCTGGAGTGGGCATTTCGGACGGAGCGCTGTGTCGTCCGTCCGCCTGCCGGGATGTCTGTGATCCGGGCTCAGCATCGACTGCCTGATGACCTGGTAGATTTCTCCACGCTGACCGGAGGCGTTGATCTGTACCTGGGTGCGGACTACGCAATTTCGATCGTTCCGCCGGGCGAATTGCGTGAATCAAATCCATGAAAAACATGGAATAGTTGGTTCATCGCCCATAATCGCAACCAGTTTCTCTGCTCTGCTTGAAAACCTCCTGCGTCATGAAGGTCGGCATTGGTACTGGCTTGAACCGCGGGACACCTACAAATGACGCGGTGGAGTGCGGGATCAACCGGCTACGACTTTGAGACACGCTCACGAAGGCTGGGCTTGGCGTAGGTGCTTGCCTGGCCGAGAAAGGCCTCGACGGCGTGCACGACTTCCCGGGGTGCTTCTTCGGGAACGTAGTGACCGCCGGGGACGGGATGACCGCTCACCGCAGACGGATCGGCGTGGTGCTCTTGCCAGATGCGCACGACATCGGTCCCGCCGAGTCCGCCCTCGGCACCCCACAGGAGCAGCAGCGGCGCCTGTACCCGCAGCCCCTTGGCATGATCCGCTTCGTCGAGTGCAAGATCGGTCGAGAAGTCCGGCCGATAGTCCTCAAAGGACGCTTGCAGATGCCCCGGATCGCTGAACGCGTCGACGTAGTGCTTGAAGGTTTCCGCGTCCACCGCACCGGATTCGAGCACGCGGGCGAAGAAATAGCGGAGGTACGCCTCGACATTCCCGGAGACCAGTTTCGTCGCCAGCTCAGAGTTCCGGTGAAAAAACCAGTGCCACAACTCGCTCGCCGAGTGGCGGTCGAACGAGTTCATGACGACCCTGGTCGGCACGATGTCCACCAGCACCAGCGCATCGACCTCTGCCGGGTGATCGAGGGCCCACCGGTGCGCGACGCGGGCGCCCCGGCCGTGGCCGATCACCGCCGCCGAGGAGAACCCCAGGTGCCGGATGAGGCCGCTCAGATCGGCTGCGGTGGAGCGTTTGTCATACGCTCCCGACTGTGCCAGCCCCGAGGCACCGTAACCACGCAAATCCGGTGCGACGACGGTACGGCCGCGGCTGAGTGGCGCCATGACATGGCGCCAGCACGCACCAGTCTGAGGCCATCCGTGGAGCAGGATGACCAGTTCCGGTCCGTCGCCGACGACGCGGTAAGCCAGCTCGACGTCGTCCAGTCCTACCGACTCGGCGGTGTCCCGAACCATGTTTCTCCCCTTGCTGTCATGGGTGTTTTCCGCGTCCACAGTCGTCCCATGGGTCCCCGGGTGCCAAGCACGGGTTGCTACTCAGTGGCAGACGGGTGCCGCCCTCCGCGCAGTTCCGGCGCACCACCGACAGAAATCCCCTCGCCACCCGGGCGGACGCGGCCACCAGACGTCGTTCGTAGCGGCGAAGGTCGGTGGTGGCCGGACCCACGATGGCGAGGGTGCCGATGAGCCGCCCGTCCACGATGATCGGCGCCCCCACCGCACTCACCCCCGGGCGCCGTTCCTCGCGGGAATGCGCGACGCCGATGTGCCGGACGGTCGCCACCGCGGCCGCCAGCCTGCGACCGTCCACAATGGTCCATCGGGTGTAGCGCCGCAGGCCCGCCTCGATGGTGTTTCGCAGCAGGCGCGGTTCCGAGAACGCCAGGAACACCTTCCCGCTTGCCGTGGCATGCAACGGAACCTGGTCGCCGACCGGCGTCGCACCGATCACACTCCGCCGCCCGGCCACCTTCGCCAGGTGCGCCACCAGCCTTCCCACCGTGCTGACCGGAATCCCCGACGCACGGCTGATCTCGCTGAGCGTCAGCGCACCCTGTCAGCCGAGGACGGCATCGAGCTTTCCCACTGAGCGGGCGCGAATACTCACTCGTGACGACATCGCGGTCATAGCGTCGGCACTGGCACCGACTCCCGGCGCCAGCCGAAGACAAGGAGACGAGATGACCAACGAGCTCGACATCCTCGTGCTCGAGCGGGAGCTCGACCGCCGGCCGGACCTGCCGGCCACCGAGGTCGATCTTGCCTCGCTCGGTGACGTGCTGCGCGACCTCGGCCGGGAGCTGGAGCACGGCCGCGGGTTCTTCCTGATCCGTGGACTGCCGGTGGACCGGTGGTCCGAAGAACGTGCCACCCAGGCCTTCCGGCTGCTGGGAAGCCGGCTCGGCCGGCCGGTGTCGCAGAACGCCGCAGGCGAGTTGATCGGCCATGTCCGCGACACCGGGGCCGACTTCGCGGAACCGACGGTCCGCGGGTACGCGACGAACGACCGTCTCTACTACCACACCGACCACTCCGATTCGGTCGGCCTCCTGTGCCTGCGTCCCGCGCGGGCCGGCGGGCCGAGTACCCTCGCCAGCGCGGTGACCGTCCACAATGAACTGGTACGTCGCCGGCCCGATCTCGTCGCACTCCTGCACGAAAGCTATGCGTTCGACTACCGCGGCGAACAGCCGCCCGGAAGCACCATCCCGTACTACGAATCGCCGGTGTACACGACGTACGGCGGCAGGCTGAGCGCGTACATCTCCCAACCGCTCATCGACAAGGCCCAGCGCTTCGACGGGGTCCAGCCCCTCAGCGCGGCGGCGGAAGAGGCGCTCGAACTCATGCAGCAGATCGCCGCCGAGGACGGGGTACGGCTCGATATGGACTTCGCGCCGGGGGACATCCAGTTTCTCTCCAATTACAGCGTCCTGCACTCGCGGACCGCCTTCGAGGACTTTCCGGAGCCGGAACGCCGCCGGCACCTTCTGCGGCTGTGGCTGCGCCTGCCGGACAGCCGGGCACTGCCGGAAAGGTTTGGTCTCGGCACCCGCGACACCGCCGCGCAAGGCGGAATCTTTCCCCGCACCACCGCCGACGTGAGCTGAGGTGGTCGTCCCCGGCCGCGATGGTGGCCGGGGACGCACGATTCCGCGCTCCCTCACAGCAACGCGCCCTGCCGGCGGAGTTCCGCTTGCACCGCGGCGCATCCGTCAGGCCGGCCCGTCGCGTGCAGTGCGGCCGCGACACCGGCGGCGTGTCCGGTGGCGAAGGCCGTTCCCATCACGCGCACCGATGCGTAGGCCTGGGCGTCGGCGTCGATGAGCCGGCCCGCGGCCCAGAGGTTGTCGTGATCGGCCGACCTCAGCGCGCCGTACGGGATGTCGTACCAGGTGTCGCCCCGGATTCGCCGGTAGGCGGTCGTTCCCGGTTTCGCATGGTCCTCCATCGGCCATCCGCCGCGGGCCACGACGTCGTCCGGCCGTCGACGAGCCGCGGCGACGTCGTCGCCGGAAAGCCGGCTGCGGCCGATCATGTGCCGGGTCTCCCGGACACCGAGGTCGGGACCGGTAGCCGCGAGGTAGCTGTCCTGCCAGCCGGACATGCCCGCGCGCAGCGCACGCAGGTAGTGCGCGGCGGCCCGGCGGCCGTCCATCTCGGCGCGTGTGTGCCCCTCCACCTCGAGGACGTCGGCGTGGTGATCCGCGGCGAGCACCATGACCTCGCCGGTGATCGGCAGCCGCACCATCGCGCCGTGATCGCGAGGCAGGTCGACGTCGTAGGCGGCGCGGTAAGCCCGGACGGCTTCGCGCATGGCGCCGGTGCCGAGGTCTGCGTCGTCACGGACTCCGCCGAAGCGCATGACCAGCGTGCTGGCCTGGCGTTGCCCGGGTGGACGGACAGTGGTCGCGGCACCGGTTGCGGTCAACAGTGCCCCGTCGCCGGTGGCGTCGACGAACCCGGCCGCGCTGATGCGCTCTCGTTCGCCGTTGTGCAGCACCTCGACCTCGCTGAGCAAGCCGTCCTGCGCCACCGCCGCGATGACGGCGCAGTGCAGCCCGACCCGCACGCCGTGTTCGAGAACGAGCGCGTCGAGTGCGGCCTTGGTGGTCTCGGCGTCGAGCAGGACGACCTTGTTGCCCGACTCCTGGGTCACATGCGTGCGATAGAGATCGGCCGCGGCGAGATGGTCGAGGAAGAGCTGACCTGCTCCGGCCACGATCTGCGTGTGGCTGCGGTCGAAGAAGCCGCAATAGGTCAGCACCGACGCGGCGACGGCGGTGCCCCCCAAGAAGCCGTGCCGCTCCACCAGGCGCACCTGGGCGCCTGCACGGGCGGCACCGACGGCGGCGGCGACACCGGCCGGGCCGCCGCCGGCCACCACGACGTCCACCTCTCCGCTGGTGATCACTCTGCGTTCCTTTCATGCGGGGACGGGCTTCGCTCGAGTGTCACCCGTGGCCGGCGGACCCTGGAGGAATCGGCTGCCACTGGGCGGCAATCGGATGTAGGCAGCAGCGGTTCGGCACTGCGAGCATCGCGGTCGACAACAGGTCCCGGCGACCGAGAGACGGAGATTGCCAGTGAAGCTCACGGTCCGTGAATGGGGCACGGGAACACAGATCGCCGTCCTCGTGCACGGTCTGTTCAGCGATTCGACGAGCTGGTACCGGGTCGGTCCGGCGCTCGCCGATCGCGGTTACCGGGTTCTTGCGCCCGACCTTCGCGGCCATGGCCGGAGCCCACGGGGCCGGTACTCGCCGCACGACTGGGCGATGGACCTGCTCGACACCCTGCCCTCCTTCCCGGCCCTCGCCTTGGGACACTCGCTGGGCGGGCTCGCACTCGGCATGGTCGCCGAGATTCTCCGGCCCGGCACGGTCGTGTACCTCGACCCGGCATGGCGAATCGACGCCCCCGGACACGAACGCAACCGGGCGCTGTGGAGCAGCTGGCTGAAGTGGACAGACCAAGCGCAGCTGCAGGCGAGCCTGGGTCCGCGATGGCCTGAACACGATGTCCGCCTGCGCTGGGACTCCATGTGGAGAGCCGACCCGGGCGTAGTCGCCGGCCTCGTGCCGGGAGGCGGATTCGACCTGTCACCGGAACGGGCGAGCATGCCGTCATTGGTGCTCGCCTCAGACCCGAGTGAGTTCATCGTCCCTGAGCATGCCGCCGATCTCGCCCGGCGGGGCCTGACCGTGCACACCGTCCAGGGGTCCGGCCATTCCTACTTCCGTGAGGACGCTGACGCCTTCTTGGCGCTGCTCGACGCCTGGCTGGCTGATCGGACCGGACACTTCACCTCACGTTGACGGCATTTCCCGGCAGAACAAGGAGGTTCGCCATGAACGGCAACGAATCACCGGCGGTGAGCGTGCCCGCGCCTCCCGCCTCGGCGCGGCACACGCCGGCCGCGAAGCGGGCACGCAAGGCCGCGCTGGCCGCTTTCCTGGGCGGCACCTTGGAATACTACGACTTCGGGATCTTCTTGACGGCGTCCTCGCTGGTGTTCAGCCACATCATGTTCGGGGGCGACGGATCGAGCGCGATACTGCTCAGCCTGGCGACGTTCGGGGTGGCCTACGTGGCGCGCCCGCTCGGCGGAATAGTCCTCGGGCACCTCGGTGACCGGTACGGACGCAAACGGGTGTTGCTCGCCACCGTCGTGCTCATGGGTACGTCCACGTTCCTCATCGGGTGCCTGCCGACGTTCGCGACCGCCGGCGTGTGGGCGCCGATCCTCCTCGTCGCGCTCCGGCTCCTGCAGGGCGTGTCGGCAGGGGGCGAGATCGCCGGATCGAGTGTGCTGGTTGTGGAACACGCTCCCGCGCGCCGCCGTGGGGTCTTCGGCTCCTGGGCGATCAACGGACCGAACGCCGGGTTCGTCGTCGCCGGCCTGGTCTTCATCGGCGTAGCCGGCATGCCACACGCGGCGCTGCTCGCATGGGGTTGGCGAATTCCGTTCTGGCTCAGCCTTTTCGTCCTCGGCGTCGCCTACTTTTTCCGGCGCTCCATCGAGGAACCCGAGGTGTTCGTCGAGCAGGTGGAAGCCGCCGACAGAGGGAGTGACCAGGCAATTCCCAGACTTCCGCTCTGGGAGTTGCTGCGCCACCAGGCCCCGGCCGTGCTCCGGGTCGCCGCCTGCGCTTTGTTCACCACCGTCAACACCATGGTCTCCGTCTTCGCGCTCACCTTCGCAACCGGCCCGATGCGACTTCCGTCGTCGCTCATGCTCGCGGTCTCCATTCTGATCAACACCATCGCCATCGGGCTCCAGCCCCTGGCCGGAATCCTGTCCGATCGTTTCGGCCGCCGACCCGTCATGCTGGTGGGCTGCCTCGGATGTATGGCCGGGATCTTCGGGTATCTCGACGCGATCTCCGCCGCGAGTCCGGTGGCGATCTTCATCGCCGTCATCGGCCTCACCCTGTTCTACACCATGGCCAACGGGGTCTATCCGGCCTTCTTCGTCGAGATGTTCGAAACACGTGTGCGGTACACGGGAACGGCCGTGGGGCTCCAGATCAGCCAGTTGGTCGCAGGCTTCGCGCCGGTCGTCGCGCTGGCCCTGGCCGGGGGAGACACGCGGAACTGGATCCCCGCCGCGGTGCTCACCGCCGCCCTGTGTGCGGTCTCCGTGGTGGCGATCTTCTTCGCCCGCGAGACCTTCCGCCGGACACTCTGAAACCTTTGCCACCACTCGGATTCGGGAGAACCGCCACCGTGAACCATCACCTCGTCGACCTGACTTTGCGCTTGCACGAACAGATGCCCGCGCTGCCCGCGCACGGCAGGAATCCGGTGCACCTGTCGGGGACCCACACCCACCAGAGCTATGCGGAAACCGCACGCCGGAATCCCTACAACGGCGACCGCGTTTCCTTCGTCAACGATTTCTGGCTGATCAACGGCCACTCCGGCACCCACATGGACGCGATCTGGCACGCCGATTCGGAGTCGGCCCAGACCATCGACGCCATGCCGCTGGCCTACGGGTTCGGGCCGGCCGTCTGGCTCGACTGTTCGGCGGCGACCGAACGAGACGGTTCCATCACCGCCGACGACCTCGACGCCGCGGCGGGGTCCGGCGCGCTTGAGCCTGGCGACATCGTCCTGCTGCACACAGGATGGTCACGCGTCGCGGACGAGGATCCGCAACGCTACGTGCAGCGACTGGTCGGACTTTCCCGGTCCGGTGCGGAGTGGCTGCGCGACAAGCGCGTCCGCACGGTCGGACTCGACAGCGTCAGCGTCGAGTCACCCGACACCGTCGAGTTCGCCACTGTCCACACCAACTTCCTGAAGCCGCACGTACTCTCTGCTGAGGTCGGCTACCGGGAACCGATCGGAATCATCGAAAACCTCACCGGCGTCGACCGGATCCCCGCACACCGTTTCCTGTTCTGCGGCTTGCCGTTGCCTTTCGCCGACGGGACCGGCAGCCCCATCCGCGCGGTCGCCGCAGTGGCACCGGAGTCTTCGTAAAATCCGGTCCACTATGACCGGATGTCCTTCACGACCACACCGGACTTGATCACGACCTTGATCTTGTCCGGATCGGTCAGTACGGCCGGATCCTCGAAGGGGTTGCCGTCCACGACGATGAGGTCTGCGAGCTTTCCCGATTCGACGGTACCGAGATCGGCAGCAAGGCCCATGATCTCGGCGTTCCCGATGGTGGCTGCGCGCAGTGCGTCCCGGAATCCGATGATCCGGGTCTTGAGTTCGATTTCGAAGGCCCGGCCGATTTGCTGTGGTCCGAGCAAGTCCGACCCCGAACCGATTCGCACTCCGGCGTCCCTCGCCAGCGATAAGGCTTTTTGCATCGCCTCGCCGACCCCGGCCATTCTCTCGAGAAGTCCGGGCCCGATGCCCCAACTCTCGCTGCGCCGGCGCATGACCTCGAGAACCATGAATGTCGGCACCAGGGATGCGCCCGCATTCGCCATGAGTTCGGCTGTCGGCTCGTCGAGGTAGGTGCCGTGCTCGAAGCAGGTGACGCCGGCGGCGATACCGCGCCGGATGGCCTCGGAGTTGTGCGCATGAGAGGTCACATAGGTGTGGCGGGCAGCGGCCTCTTCGACGGCCGCCTTCAATTCCTCGATGGTGAAGTGGACATCTCGGGGTCCGTCCGCGAACGAGACGACGCCGCCGCTTCCGTACACCTTGAGTTGCGTCGCACCTCGACGCAACGCGGTCCGGGCGGCGAGCCGGACACCGTCGGGACCATCGCAGACCAGCGCACGCTGGAACAGACCGGGAATGCACAGCGCGGCGTCGGTCATCCGGTAGGGAGTGTGGCCGCTGCCGTGACCGCCGGTTTGCGCGAGGGCAGGTCCGGACGGGTAAATCCGTGGCCCGCGAACCACACCCGAATCGATGGCCTGCACTATTCCGCCGTCCAGGCCCGCCAGGTCACGCGCCGTGGTCACCCCGGCGTCCAGTGCGAGCTCGCAGTTCTGGAAAATGCCGGCCGCCACACTCGCGATGGAGAGCAATCCCTCGTCTCTGATCGCGGCGACGGGAAGTGCCTGCCCCAGGTGAGTGTGAGCGTCGATGAGACCGGGCAGGCCGAAGTACGGGCTGAGGTCGAGATCCTCATCCCCAAGGCGATCGTCCGACCGCGTCGTGACCGCACCGAACCGATCCCCGTCGATCGTCACGGTGACGTGCTCGGCCGGATCGTCGAGGGTGGCGTCGTACAGGTGACCGAGGTGGAGAGAACGGGCCATCAGCTCAACATCCTTTCGGTGGATCGATCTTCGCCAGCTGTCGCACGACCGGACCGGAATTCGTTACCGCTGTCCGATGTGCGTTTCGCTGCCATCCGGCAGAGTTGCCTTATGCAATCCGACGTCGTCATCATCGGAGCCGGAGTGGTGGGCTCGTCGATCGCTCTGGAGCTTGCCCGCAACGGCCACAGTGTGCTCGTCGTGGACAAGGCCGGCGGTATCGGGCACGGATCGACCAGCTCGTCCAGTGCGGTCGTCCGGTTCAATTTCTCCACCTGGGCGGGCGTCGCGGCGTCCTGGGAGTCGCGATTCGCGTGGGAGAACTGGCGGGACCACCTCGAGGTCGAGGATCCGGCCGGCTTCGCTCGCTACGTCCGCACCGGCCTGGCCATGCTGGACGTTGCCATCGCACCCCGGCACACCTACCTGCCGCTGTTCGACCGAGCGGCCATCCCCTATCAGGAGTGGGACGCGTCCCGGCTCGCCGACAGCGTCCCCGGAATCGATGTCGGCCGATACTGGCCGCCGAAGCCGATCGCCGACGACCGATTCTGGGACGATGCCGACGATCGCCTCGGTGCCGTGTTCACGCCCGACGCCGGATACGTCAACGATCCGCAACTGGCGGCCCAGAACCTGGCCACAGCAGCGCGGCAGCGCGGCGCCGAGTTCCTCCTGCGCCGTGTGGTATCCAGCATCGAGCGCCGGAAAGACCGGGTCGGCACGGTCGTACTGGACGACGGCACCCGTATCGACTGCGGCATCGTGGTGAATGCGGCCGGCCCGTGGTCGGGACAGGTCAACGCGCTGGCCGGCGTCGGCTCCGACTTCACCGTGCGCGTCCGCCCGATGAGGCAAGAGGTGGCGCATGTGGCCGCTCCCCAGGACTTCACCGCGGACGGGATCACCATCGCCGACATGGACCTGGGTACCTATGTGCGCGGCGAGACCGGCGGCGCCTTGCTCATCGGCGGTACCGAGCCGGAATGTGATCCGTTCCAGTGGCTCGAGTCGCCCGAGGAGGCGAATCCGGCTCCGACGATGGCGGTGTTCGAGGCACAGGTGACACGTGCCGCCCGGCGACTGCCCGAGCTGACGGTGCCGAACCGCGCCCGTGGGGTCGTCGGCGTCTACGACGTCGCGGACGACTGGACCCCGATCTACGACCGCACCGAGCTCGACGGTTACTACGTGGCCATCGGCACCAGCGGCAACCAGTTCAAGAACGCGCCGATCATCGGCCGGTTCATGAACGAGATCATCAGCCAGGTCGAGAACGGCGCCGACCACGACGCCGCTCCCGTGCGGTTCGTCGCCGAGCACACCGGCGCCATGATCGACCTCGGCGCGTTCTCCCGCCGGCGGCCCCTCAATGCAGCCAGCTCCGGCACTGTCATGGGATGACGCCACGGCTAGGCTCGCGGCTCGTCGTGGCAGCGGTCGGCGGCCGCGAGCCTGCGCAGTTTGAGCCCCAGGTGCAGCATCAGACGATCGTCGCCGTCGTCGAGGCTGCAGCCGGTCAGCTGCTCGATGCGCCGGAGCCGGTGGTAGAGCGTGCCGCGGTGCACGCAGACCAGGTCCGCCGTGCGCTTCACGTCGCCGGCATTGTCCAGAAAGGACTCCAGGGTTCCCGCGAGTACCGGCTGATCGTGGAGCTTCGCCAACGCCGGCACGTCGGCCGCCCGCACCAGCTCGTCGCTCGGCATGCGCAGCAGGATGTCGTACGGGCCGAGGTATCCCCATCGAGCCACCTCGCCGAGGGCCGGGACGAGCCGCGCCGCGCGCACGGCGAGCAGCGCCTGGCGGTAGGAGGTGGCCACCAGCCCGAGATCCGTCACCGGCGCGCCGATACCCACGGCCAACCGGGCGTGCGGGCCGCTGAGAGCGCGGAATCGCGTCGTCATACGTCGCCCGACGGCGTGGAGAAGCTGCGTCGTGGGTTCCTCCGGCCGGGCGAGCAACAGCCAGGCGCGCGATCGGTGTGCGAAGACCAGCCCGGCGCCTTCCGGCAGGGCACGCAATCCGTCCTCGACGGCCACTTCCACGGCCATGTCCTGCCCTGCCTCAGGAAAGTGCTGCGCGGCGATGACCTGGTAGCACATCGGCTGTCCACCGAACAGCTGCTCGGCGCGCAACTCCTCCGCGGCCGCCGCCCTGGTTTCCTCGTCGGCGGACACCAGCTCGCGCAGAATCGAATTGCGGCGGGCCCTGGAGCGTTCGCGCACAAGCAGGTTGCGGTGGAGCACGACCCCGGCACGGGCCGCGGTCCGAGCCGCCATCTCGATTTCGTGTTCGCTGAGGCGGGCAGGTCCGTCGTCGATCAGCCACAGGAATCCGAGGAGATAACCGGCGGACCGCACCGGGGCGCAGAGCCGGGCCTTCAAGCCAGGGACCTCGACCCGCCCCGGCTCGGTCCACGTCGAGATGCCGAGTTCCAGCAGCGGGCGGCTGAGCTCGTCCGGAAGCGAGCGGTTCAGCACCGCGGTCACTCTGAGCGGATCCTGGTCGCCGAAGTGGCGGCTGACCGCGATAAGCCGGACGGACGGATCATCGATCGCCACCGAGCGCTGCAACTGCTCGGCGAGCTCTTCGACGAGTGATTGCACGTCTTCGTCTGCCATAGCGCGCCTCACAGGCGGACACCGAGTTCGTTCAGAGCGAATGCCAGCCATTCGGTCTCCTGCGCGATTTCGACCTCGACGGGCGTGGCCCAGCCGTGTCCCGCGTCGTTCCAGATATGCAGCAGGATCGGCGCGGTCCCCGCCTGTGCCGCCTGCATCCGGGCGGCCCATTTCCGGGCCTGCCACGGCGGGCACCGCGGGTTGTTGGCGCCGGCATCGACGTACACAGCCGGATAGCCGGTGCCAGCACGGACAAGGTGATACGGCGATATCGACAGGAGGTGCTCGACATCGGCCGTATCGCCGAACTCCCGCACCGTGACGCTGAGATATGACGACCGGAATGCGCCGAGGAGATCGGTGATCGGTACCCGGGGAACCACTACCCGCCACAGCGACGGTCGCTGGGTCACCGCGACGCACGCGGTGAGTCCTCCGTTGGAAAAGCCCGTCAACCCGAGCGCGGAACTCGACGTGGTACCGCTCGCGATGAGGTCTTCGGCGACTGCATAGAGATCGTCGTACGTGTTTTGCTTGCGGTCGCGGCGCCCTCCGTTCCACCAGGCGAGGCCGAACTCGCCCCCGCCGCGCAGGTGTGCGTGCACGTAGGCCCCACCCGCGTCGACGATCACCCCCGCCTGCATCTGGTAGACCGGCGAAAGACCGACGTTGAACCCACCGTGGGCGTAGACCAGCGTCGGCCGGTCCGGCCGTCCGTCCACATCGGACCGCGAGACGACGTGGTACGGGACGCGAGTCCCGTCCGCCGACGTCGCCCACCGGTCCTCCACGGTCACCCCGTCGAGCCGCACCGCCGGTTCGCGCAGCACGTCGAGCCGGTTGGTGGCGCGGTCATGCCGATAGACACCCCACGACGCCGTGAAAGTCGCGAACGGAAAAACGAAGTACTCCTGGCCGGCGCGAGCCACCAGTTGCATCAACGGTTGGGCCTGCTCGCCGATCGCACCCTTGCCGGGAAGTTCCAGACGGCACACCTCGGCGCCGTCCGGCGAGAGCACCCGAACGCGCGAGTAGGTGTCGACCCATTCCGACACGTACAGTTCCTTGCCCACGCGGGTAGTTCCGCGGACGACCGCAGCCGACTCTCCGACGATTTCGCGCCACGTTCCGGGATCGGCCGGGGCGACGGAATCCATCGCGACCGAAACTATTCGTCCTCGGTCGGCGCCGACCGTCGTCACCGCGATGTAATCGTCACCGACGATGTGTCCGTAAAACGCGCTGTCCGCCACGGTGACGAACGGCTCCCACGCCCGTCCCGTGGCGGACAGCCGGCAGCGAGCGAGCGCAACGGGTGCGCGGCGGCCGGCCACCGCGGTTGCCCAGCGTCCGTCGTCGGAAATCTGGACGAGGATGTACTCCCGGAAGTCCTCCGGCAGCGGGATCTTCTCCGGCTCCGTCGCGGCAGGTTCCCCGAGCCGGTGGTAGAAGACCTCCTGCCGGAAATCGGACAGCGGACCGACGAGGGCCAGATAGAAGAACGCCGCGGAGTCGGGAAGCCACATGACGCCACCGACCCAGCCGTCGTGCAGGACACGGTCGATGCAGTCCGGGAGCCGCGCGCCGGTGCGCACGTCGTACAACGCGATCTGGTTGTGTTCGCTGCCGTCCCGGCAGATCCCGATGGCCAGCACCTCGCCGTCCGGGGACGGTGCGAACCATGGCAGGGAGGGCGGCTCCGCGCCGGGTTCCCCGGCGGGGAATTCGACGACGATCCGTTCGTCCCGATATGGCTCGCGCCCGACCACGACGCGGGTCACGCCCGCCACAACCTCGGATCGGAACCATCCGGACTTGGTCTGTACCGGAACGTCGGCGAAGCGTGGGGCCCGATGCCGCAGCACCGACTCGCGCACCGCGTCCGGCTGTCCGCTGTCCCGCACATAGCGGGCCGCCAGCGCTGCTTGTTCCGCCTGCCATTGGCGGGTCTCCTCGCTGTCGTCCTCCAGCCAGCGGTACGGGTCTGGAACGGTATCGGGCCCCATCGCTTACTGACCGACCGCGACCGGCTGGAGCAGCTGGTTCCGTGCGACGATCGCTTCCTCGGTGGGTGGCACGAGAAGCGCACCACCACCTTTGACGGTGCCCTGGGCGAATTCGACATAAGGCCGTTGGCGGGCCTCGTATCGCGGGAACGCCGTGACGTGGTCTCCGTCCGATCGGTCGAGCTCCTCAGCGAGGAACTGAGCCCCGGTCATCGCCAGTGACGTGCCCCGGCCCGCGAGAGGGGAAGCGCAATGGGCGGCATCGCCGACGAGCGCGACCCGGCCCCGGTGCCAGGTGGGCAGGTGGATCTGGCTGATCGAATCGAAGTAGATATCGGGATCGGCGCGCACCGCGTCGAGGATGGTCTGAACCTTCCACGAACGACACTCGCCGAACTGGTCGAACAGGATTTGCTTCTGAGCTTCGACGTCGTGGTAGTCGTAGTCGAGAGGATCCGACGCGAACATCAGCAGACCGATTGCTTTGTTCTTGAACCGGGCTATCCCGGCCATGTGCCCGGGATAGCTGTACATGGGATTGATCCGCTCGGCTTCGGCATCGGCCTCACCGGGCATGTCGGTGATGGCGGTGTAGAAACCGAGATGCCGGATCCAGTCCTGCTCCGGACCGAACACGAGCCGCCGCACCGCCGAGTGCATACCGTCGGCGCCGAGGACGAGATCGAAGCTCTCCGAATTGCCGGAAGCGAACCCGACATCCACCCGGTCGTCGTGCTCGGCGATCGAGTTCACCGACTCGCTCAGCCGCAGGTCCACGATCTCGGGCAGCGTGTCGGCCAGAATCCGGGACAGGTCCTCGCGGGCGATCTCGATGTCGTCGGGCGAATCGCCGATATCGTCGGGCAACCGGCCGTAGGCCACGCCGTTTTCGTCGACGAAATGCACCTGCTCGGTCATCCGGATACGCGCGTCGCGGACCGCGGACAGGATGCCCATCTTCTCGGCGACTTCGATCGCATCGCCGCGGACGTCGATGGGCGAACCGTTGCCCCGGAGCCGATCGGCCCGCTCGACGATGGTGACGTGATGACCTCGCATCCCGAGGTCACGCCCGAGTGAGAGACCGGCGACGCCCGCGCCGGAGACAAGAATTTTCATGCGTTCTCCAGAAAGGTAATACGTAAACAACTCATGACCCGCCGTATCAGGATTCCAGGACGGCAAACCATTTGTCGGCGTTGTGCGACTCGAAGTGCTCGTTGATGTGCACAACCTGCCCAGCGCTGTTGATGTACCAGACCAATGCCGCCGGGAACCTGACCTCGGTCCCATCCGGGGCGGTGAAGGAATAGATGCACTGGAACACGAAGCCACCCGGGAAAGGCTGGTAGGTCACGCCCTCATGGTGGATATCGGTGTAGACCTCGTAGAGCGACCGCAAGCCCTCCTCGTGCACTGACCAGGTCACCTCTTGCCCCTGGCCAGGGACATTGTAGCTGCGCCACACCCGTGCCGCATCGCTCGGAATCAGCTTGTCCATCGTCGCGATCCTGTCTTCGAGCGTGCCGTCGCGGTTGCGCTCGTAGACATGCTGATAAGACGCTGCCAGCGCATCCATCTGTTCAAGATGGTCCCGAAGCTCATCGCCGGACATCGCCCGCCAGTCAGGCGGTGTCCAACGGCCGTTGTTCGGTGCGACCTCTGCACGGTCTTCAGTCATCTGGACTCCTACTGCGACGGGTGGGCCAGCACGAAATCGCGGAGCAACTGGGCGGTTTCCCGGGCGAACTCCATCGTGATTCCGTGGCGCGCCCCCGGAATCACCTCCAGCCTCGCCCGGGGAATCGCGTCGGCGATCTTTCGTCCGACTTCGGGACGAGCCGCGGGGTCGTCTTCGCCGTAGATGAGCAGGGTGGGCGCCGTGATTTCGGGTAGGCGGTTGGTGACGTCGAAGCCTGGGATCGCGGCCAGTCGCCGCGCATCCGCCTCCGGTGAGCGGTGGACCAATACCGACTTGAGTTCGGCCACCACCTTCTCGTCCGCTTGCCCGCGTTCGGACAGGGCGAAGGCGAGCATCTGCGCATCGCGCTGCGACGGCGACAGTTCGACGATCTCGGAAGCCACCGGTGCTTGCAGGGCCGTGGCGTCGGAGAAGGTCGCGCCGACCGTCAGCGATTGCACGACGTCGGGTACCGATACCGCGACCTGGAGGGCGATGAAGCCGCCGAAGGAGGATCCGAAGATGTGCGCTCGTTCGTACCCGAGTCCCCTGATGAGCGCGGCGCAGTCCTCGGCAAGGTCGGGAATGCCGTAGGGGTGGGGCGGGTTGACCGACGCTCCGGAATCGCGCTGGTCGTAGGCGATCGCACGGATCCCGTCACCGAGCTGGGGCCGGAACGTGTCGTACTGGATGTGGGTGCTTTCGCCGCCGTGCAGCAGAATCACCGGCTCGCCGGCACCGGACTCCGCGTAGGCGATCTCGATCTCGCCGGCCTTGACCGTCTTCATCGCAGTGGTCACTGCTGCCCCCCCGGAGTAGACGAACGTGCCGCGGCCGTTGGTCTCCCCGGGCAGGCGCTGCTCACTCGGCGATCGCTCGCTGATCAACTCGATGATGTAGTGCGTGACCGCCGTGTCACCCACGTTGCGGATGCGGTGCGGGGTGAGGGGCTCCGCGGTGCCGACCGTCTGGAACAGCACGAAGCCCGGCTCGGCCGCCAGTGAGATTCCCCAGTCGGGGTCGCCGAGGTTCTGCGCCACGGCCTGCCCGCTGTCCGGCCACAAGACCACGTGGTCGTAGTGGTGCTGGTGGAAGTCGAACATGCCGCCCGGCTCGAGCGTCATCGACCAGACGCGCACCCGGTCGTTCTCGAACACCAGGGTGTCGCCCGGGGCGCTCGGATAGGTGGACTGCACAACGCTCACATCCTTAAAGAGACCGATCGTCTCTTTAAGGTAGCCTTGATCCACCGTGATGTCCACCGAGGGGCGGATGTGAAAATCGGAGGCGTGCCGGAGAACGTGGAGGCCACGGAGACGACCAGTGCCGGCGCGCGACCAGCAGCGCGACCGGGCGGTCGTAATGCCCGGGTACGGTCACAGATCCTCGCGGCGACGACGGAGCTCGTTGCCCGGAACGGCGTGGCCGGCCTGCGTTACGAGGAGATCGCCGAACTCGCCGGAGTCAACAAGAACAGCGTCTACCGCAACTGGCCGGACCGCGCCGAACTCGTCCGCGACGCGCTGCTGCAGTACGCGGAGGACTCGGCACCTCTCCACGACTCCGGCAACCTTCGCCGCGATCTGGTCGACTTCTTGATCGTGTTCTCCGAGCGTCTGTCGAGCTCGACCGGCCGGGCCCTGATGCAGGCCGCCGTCGCGGCTCCCGGGAACACGGAACTCGATGAGGCGGTCCGGGTTGTTTACGACCAACGGCTCGCCACCGCCCGGAAGCGATTCGACAGCGCCGTCGACAAGGGAGAGATTCCCCCTGTTGACAGCTACTTCCTCACCGAACTGCTGTCCGGGCCGGTGTACCTCTACATCAACCGGCGACGCCACCCCTTCACCCGCGAGGTGGCGGAGAAGATCGTCGACATCGTCTTGGCCGGCATCCATGCCACCACGCCGTAGGGCTCCGACCGCAAGATCGGCGCGGCCCCGAAAAATGCGACGCATATCACCTTCATTAAAGGTCTGTACCACTACGTTGCCCTTGGCCATGTTGGTATGGATCAAGGAAAAATTTTTTCCGGATCTGGCAAACCCTTGAATGCAAATTGCCCGCCGCTTACGCTGCTGCGCAACCGCTTTGCCCCCGGGGGTCCCAGAAGGGAAATGAGCACGACGGTGGATACCGCTCGGCTGCGCAGCAGCTGGAACACGGTCGCGGATTTCGGCGGCGGAGTGCCATTGTTCTTCTATTCGACGCTGTTCCTGGCCAATCCGCACCTGCGCCAGATGTTTCCCGCCGGCATGTCGGCCCAGCGGGACAAGCTGGTCCGCGCGCTGGGCCGGGTCGTGTCCCACGTCGACGACCTCGACAGCGCGGTCCCGTTCCTGCGGCAACTGGGGCGTGACCACCGCAAGTTCGCGGTCACCAGCGAGCACTATCCCGCGGTGGGACAGGCGTTGCTCGCCACGCTCGAACACTTTCTGCGCGACGAGTGGACGCCGGACCTGGCCGCCGACTGGACCGCCGCGTACAAGCTGGTGGCCGACGTCATGACGACCGCCGCCGGCGAAGACGAGCGCAGTTCACCGCCGTGGTGGAACGCCGAGGTCCTCGGACACGAGCGGCGCACCCTCGACACCGCGGTGCTGACCGTGCGCACGGATCATCCGTTGACCTGGCTGCCGGGGCAGAGCATCGCGGTGGAAACCGAGCTACGGCCCCGGATCTGGCGGTATTACACGCCCGCCCGGCCACCGCGCGAGGACAACCTCGTCGAACTGCACGTCCGGATGGTCGATGGTGGGGCGGTCAGCTCGGCGCTGGTCCAAGGCATCACCACCGGTGACATGCTGCGGCTGGGATCCCCGGTCGGGTCGCGGCTCACGCTCGACCATGGCCGCGACATCGTGCTGATCTGCGGAGGCACCGGGTTCGCGCCGATGAAGGCGCTGCTCGGCCAGATCGCCCAGGAACCGGTGCCCCGTAAGGCACATCTGTTTCTCGGCGCCCGTACGGCGCGGGACTTCTACGACGCCCCGGCGCTGCGGGCGCTCGACAACGCGCTGCCGAGCCTGCGGGTGACCCCGGTCGTGTCCGACGACGTCCGGTTCTCCGGGGCAAGGGGCATGGTCGGGGAGATCGCCGTGCGGTACGGGCCGTGGGCGGATCAGGAAATCTACGTATGCGGTTCACCGGCAATGGTGGCGGGGACCTGTGAGCTGCTCTACGCGGCCGGCATCGGCGCCGAACGCGTCCGCTGCGAGGACTTCAGCGGTTATCAGGACCCGGTGGGGGCCGGGATCGACGTTCTGAAGAGGGGATAGGACGACCCAGCATGACACTTCAGGCAGGTGACCAGCGGCCACCCGCGGTCCGGCGGGTGCTCACCCCCGAGCGCATCCGCGGCATCACGTTCAGCAGGACCCCGTTGGGCCGCCGCGGTGTCGACCCCGACGAGGTCGAACTGTTCCAGCACCGGCTGGCCGAGGAGATCGCGGCAAGCGAGGCGGAGAACGCGCGGCTGCGCGCGGAGATCGACCGGCTCCGTGACTGGTACCGCAGCCAGGGCGAGAACGTCGACCCGGGCCGGCTGCAGAGGAAGCCGGACGTGGAGGCGGTGAACCTGCTGTCCGAGGCGCAGTTGCAGGCCGAGGCGTACATCGCGCAGGCGGAGGCGCAGTGCCGCAGGCTGACCGGCGATGCCCGTCGCCAGGCAATGGAACTGCTGTCGGATGCCGAACAGCAGGCGGAAATCGCGGCTCAGGAGGTGGCGCGGGCGCAGCACACCTCCCGCGACGACCGGCATGCCGCGGAAATCGAGGAGATGGAACGCAGGCTCGCGTGGCTGCGCGCCTTCTGTCATGCCGTGCAGGTCCAGCTGCACGCGGCGTCGGACGCGTTCGCTCAGGAAGTCGACAAGCTCGCACAGCTGCCGGAACAATTCACCCAACGGGATCGGAGACGACCTTGACCAGCATTTACGACCAGATCGGTGGCCAGGAGGCCCTCAGTGCGGTCGTCGATGAGTTCTACATCCGCGTCCTCGCGGACAGTGAGCTCGCGCCCTACTTCGCCGGTGCCAACCTGAACCGGTTGAAGGGCAAACAGGTCGAGTTCTTCGCCGGAGCCTTGGGTGGTCCGGACCACTATGCGGGTCTGAGCATGCGGGACGCCCATCGCGGTCGCGGTATCGGGCAGGCGCAGTTCGACCGGGTGGCCACACTGCTGTCGGAGTCACTGCTCGATGCCGGGGTGCCGCAGAACCTGGTGGACCAGATCCTCGCCGCGGTCGCTCCACTGGCCGGAGACATCGTGTCCCCAACGGTGCCGCGGCCGTAGGGCGGTTCACTTATCTTCGACGGAGGCCGACCTTGAAACAATCCTTTTTATAAGCCGGGAAGCAGAGCAACGATCTGCTGCAATTTTCAGATTAGCCAGAATAAAGGGCCTCCTTGATTATGCGGCCCGAGGCCCTCGGCGTCGGTCCAGCTGGTGCGAGCATGCACCGGTCATGCCGTCCAGCCACTGAGCCACACCCGTGACTCGGTGGCTGCCCAAAAAATCGGTCCGAATGCACGAAATTACCTCGTGGGCCGCATTGTGGTCCTTGAGCACACCGATTCTCAAGAAGACCTCAAGGATTTTCTCGGGGCAGCGCTGATGTCGGCGATGGCCGCTACGTTTTGAACCATGGCGATTGTGGTTCCGCCACACGGAAAAACAAGTCCCGAACATGTCGGTGAGAAAGACCCTCTGCTGTCAAGCCTTGAGATGGCCTTGAGGCGGCGGGTCTCGGAGGGGCCTGCCGCTCCGGTGCTGTGCGAATACGACGCCGGCAGCGGGGGAGCGGTATCGTTCAGCGCGGCCGAGGTCGATCTCCGGGCGAGACGGGTCGGCCAGTGGTTGTCGGCTCAGGGAGAACCCGGCGACCGGGTGCTGTTGTGCCTGCCACCTGGCGTTTCCTTCACCGGCGCGCTTTTCGGGTGCTTCTACAGCGGCAGGATCGCCGTTCCCGTCCCGGTTCCGGGACGCTTCGCGCACGAGCGCCGCAGGATCGCCGCGATAGCCGTCGACGCGGGGGTCTCGGCCGTCCTGACCACCTCGAAGTCCGCGGTCCACGTGTCGGCCTGGCTCGGCGAGGAGGGCTTGCCACTGCCGGTTCTCGACGTCGAGCACAGTGAGCATCCCGGCCTGGCCGACGACGAGTTGGCCGACAACGACGCGGACACCCTTGCCGTGCTCCAGTACACGTCGGGCTCCACCGGTCTGCCGAAGGGCGTGATGCTCAGCCACGGAAACCTCCTGGCCAACATCGCCGCCATCGCGCGAGCGCTGGATCTCGCACCCGGGGTCCGCGTCGGTGGCTGGCTGCCCAACTACCACGACATGGGCCTTATCGGGCAGTTGCTCACGCCCATCATCCTCGGCGGTACCTCGGTCGCGATGGACCCGATGACCTTCCTGCGCCGCCCGTACCTGTGGCTCCGCATGATCGACGAGCTGGGGATCGCGGTCGCCGCGGCACCGAACTTCGCTTACGAGCTGTGCACCCGCCGTGTGACGGACGAGCAGCTCGCCGGGCTCGACCTGTCCCGGTGGGAAGTGGCCCTGAACGGATCCGAGGCCGTTTCCGCCACAGTCGTAGAGCGTTTCACCACTCGCTTCAAGACCGCCGGGTTTCGTCCCGAATCCTTCGCACCGGCATACGGACTGGCGGAATCAACGCTGCTGGTGACCGGTTCGGCGCGCAGGCGCCCGGTGGTCAGAAAGCCGGATTCGCCCGCGGGCGCCGCCGGTCATTCCCTGGTGAGTTGCGGCCGCTGTGATGACGTGGATGTCCGCATTGTCGACCCGGAATCCCGGTCCGTGCTCGCCGAAGGCGAGATCGGGGAAATCTGGGTCCGGGGCGGTAGCGTTGCCCAAGGCTACTGGAACGCACCGGAGTTGACGGAGGCCACGTTCGGGGGCATGACCGCCGACGGTGAAAGGCGTTTCCTGCGCACCGGCGACCTCGGGCTCGTGGATGACGGCGAGCTGTACATCGTTGGCCGGATGAAGGAAATCATCGTCGTCCGGGGTATGAACCTGCACCCCCATGACATCGAAGAGGCGGCGCGGGCGCAGCAGCCGCGACTGGCTGCCAGGGTCGGTGCCGCGTTCGGGGTGTCCCACCCCACCGCCGGCGAACTGCTCGTGCTGGCTCATGAAGTCGAGGCCGGCACGCCAGCGGAGGAGTTCGCCGGACTTGTCTCCTCCGTCAGGTTGATGGTGTCCAGGGAGTTCGGGGTCGAACTCGACGGCATGCTGCTCTTACGTCCTGGCGGGGTGCCCCGCACCACCAGCGGCAAGATCCAGCGTGCGGAAATGTGCCGCCGCTTCCTGCAGGACGAGACCACCCCGCTGTACCTGGACCTGACGGCCAGGTTGCAGAGCCTCGTTTCCGAAGGGGCTGGGTCGTGAGCGCCGGTTCGGCAGTGACGGCGCTGGAAGAGATGCTCGGACAGTGGCGCGCTGATGGACCGTTCGCCCCGGAAGAGCTCGCCCGGCTGGACGCGGCCGAGGTCATCCCCACAGCAGCGTGCCGGGCGCTGGACGACGCCGGCCTGCCGGCGTACTACGTGCCGGTTCGGTTCGGCGGACGTCTGGTTGCTTTCCCGGAGGTGGTGGCCATGCTGCGGGCCGTCGCGCGCCAGGATCTCACCGTCGCCATCGCGCACGGCAAGACTTTCCTCGGCGCGGTGTCGGTGTGGGTCTCCGGATCGCCGGAGACGGCCGAGTGGCTCGCGCGGCAGATCATCGACGGTGCCATCGTCTGCTGGGGCCTCACCGAACAGGGCCATGGCAGCGACCTTCTCGCGGGCGAGGTGTCCGCCGAGCGGACGACCGACGGCTGGCGGCTCGACGGGACGAAGTGGCTGATCAACAACGCCACCCGGGCGCAGTTGGCATGCGTGCTGGCACGCACCTCGGCCGAGGGCGGTCCACGCGGGTTCAGCCTGTTCCTGGTCGACAAGCGCGAACTGGCTCCGCGCCACGTCGAGCCCTTGGACAAGATCCCGACACACGGGATCCGCGGCGCCGACATCAGTGGTCTCTCGTTCCACGACGCCCCGCTCCCCGCCACCGCCCTGATCGGCGAACCCGGTAAGGCCGGTGAGACGGTGTTGAAGGCGCTTCAGCTCACCCGCACCGCCTGCGCCGCGCTGTCGCTGGGGGCCGGGGACCACGCGATCCGCCTCGCGACGCGGTTCGCCCGCCGGCGCCGGTTGTATGGCAGGCCGGTGGCTGAGATGCCGCTGGCACGCGACACGATCGGACGTGCCGCCGCGCGACTGTTGCTGGCCGAGGCGGTCACCGCCGTCGCCACCCGTGCCATTCACGTACTGCCCCGCGAGATGAGTGTGTTTTCCGCGGTGTGCAAGGCCTTTGTCCCGACGATCGTGCAGGAGGCGATCGAGCAGGTCGCCGAACTGCTGGGTGCCCGGGGCTACCTGACCGGCGTCTTCGAGCACGGGGAGTTCGCCAAGCTGGAACGCGACCACCGGCTGGTCGCCATTTTCGACGGCAGCACACTGGTGAACCGGCAACTGCTGATCAGTCAGTTCACCAGACTGGGACGCGGATACGGTGCGGTCGACCCGTCGGCAGCCGACCGGCTGTCCACTTTGGTCACCGGTCCCTTGCCCGAAATCGCCTATGACAAACTGACGCTGATCTCGGCGTCAGGGTGCGGCCTGACGCTTGCCGTGCCGGGGTTGCTGCACCGCGTTCGTGAGCTGGACAGCGGCGGCCGCCTGACGCACGTGCTGGCGGACTTCGAAGCCGCCTGCGCGCGGACCCACGCCGCCATCGAGGCTTACCGCCCCGCCTCCGGCATGCCCGGGGCACACGCCTTCGCCCTTGCCGAGCTTTACGAGCTGTGCGTCGCGGGCGCCGCGTGCCTGTTGATCCTCGCGAGTCGCCCCGACGACGGCCGAACATGGACTTTGCTGCGCGGCTGCCTGGAACTGGTCGTGGAGCGGCTGGTGCCAGGCAGGCACGGAGATGACGAGGTCTTCGCCACTCTGGCCGAGCACGCACTGACAGTCGATGAGCGTCTGACCCTCTTTGCCCGCGATCAGGAGGACTCTCCGTGGTGACCGCGTCCGCACTCGACCGGGTCGCCGTGCTGGAGCGGAAGTTCGGCGATCCCTTCGACTCAGCGAACCCGTTGGGATTTCAGGAAATTCTCGCCGTCGACGAGCGCGGTGAGAGGTTCGCGCCTGGAGAGCGGGCGCTCGACGAGTTCGGGATGAACGCCGAACTGGTACCGTACGAGCTCGGCGGTCGTTTCACGCGCCTCGACGACCTCATCGCCGTCGGCCGGGCCGTGAGCCGTCGCGATCCGGGCCTCAACGCCGGTTACCTCACCCCTTCGCTGCTGGCCAGTGTTTGTGTCTGGCTCGCCGGTGACGACGACCAGCGGCGCTACGTCGCCGAAACGCTCCTCGCCGGTCACCGGCTGGCTTGCGCTTACCACGAACTCGAGCACGGCAACGAATTCACCGCCGCCGAGTTCACCGCGCGGCCGGCCGGCGACCGGCTGATTCTCGACGGGCGCAAGGAGGTCATCGCCGACGTCGACCGCGCCGAAGCACTGGTGTTGTTCGCGGCGACCGGCGGAACCCAGCCGGCCCAGGCACATTCGCAGTTGCTGCTGCGAGGTCCCGACCTCACCGGCGCACGGGTGAGGTCACTGCCCAGGTTCGGCACGGTCGGCCTGCGTGGCGTCCATCTCGGTGGCATCGCGTTTCACGCGGCACCAGTGGACGAGGACCGGGTGCTCGGCCGCCTCGGACGCGGCACCGAAAACACGATGAAAGCGTTCCAGCTGACCAGGATCGCGTTGCCGGCCATGATGACCACGGTCGTCGACACCGCTCTGCGCTGCACGGTCAGGCATCTGCTCGGCCGGACCCTGTACGGCAAAGCGGCGATCGACTTACCGCATCTGAAGTCCAAACTGGTTGACGTCTTCGTCACGCTGGTCGCCGCGGACGCCTTCTCGACCTCGGCGGCACGGTCGTTGCACGTCTACCCGGGTGAGGGTGCGCTGCACGCCGCCACGGTCAAGTACCAGCTGCCGACCCTGCTCCTGGACGCCATGAATCAACTGGCGATGATCCTCGGAGCCCACTCGTACCTGCGTGCGGGACCCACCGCCATCTTCCAGAAGCTCATGCGCGACATCCGGGCGATCGGCGTGGTCCACATCAGCAGGGCCGCTTGCCGGATGACCCTGTTGCCCCAGTTTCCGCTGCTCGCCCGGCGATCCTGGGGTACCGAAGATGCCGCGGACGAAAACTTGTTCGCCGTCGGGGCCGACCTTCCGCCGCTCGAATTCGCCAAGCTGCGAGTGACCGGCAACGGACGCGACCATCTCTTCGGCGGCCTGTCGACGGGGCTGGCCGCGCTGACCGGTGACACCACACCTGACGGGCGGCTGATCCGGACGCCGGCGGAGTCCCTTGCCACGGAAGGACGAGAACTTCGCGCCGCGGCCACCGCACTGTCCACATCGGACTTCGGTGTGGACGCCCCGCCGTCGGCCGCCCGGATCGTGGACCGCTACGCTCGCCTGTCGCTGGCGGGTGTGTGTCTGGAGACGTGGCGCCACAACAGGGAGCGCAGTGGCGACTGGTTGTCGGCCTGGGCGGTAGCCGCGCTGACCAAGCTTGCCGGCGGCCGCTCACCGGGGCAGCTACCCGGCAAGGTCGAGGATCGCTTGTTCACCGAACTCCTCGACCGGTGCGCCGGCAACATCGACCTCGGGTTGTCCGGCCATCCCGTCTTCGAGGCCTGACCCGCCATGTTCCAGCGACTACAGGATGAGGTGTTTGATGACCAGGACGCATGAGGTGCCCACGGTCGAGGGCATGATCGCATGGCTCACGAAGGCCGTCGCGCGGTATGCCGAGCGACCGGAGACCGAAATCGACCCGGACAGCCCGCTGAGCGACTACGGTCTCGACTCCGTGGCGGCATTCGCCGTCATCACCGAGATCGAGGACGCGTTCGACGTCCTTCCCGACGTCACCGTGGTCTGGGACTACCCGTCGATCCGCAAGCTCGCGTCGTTCCTGACCGATTTCATTCGCAGCGAACGTGAATAGCATGGCCATTCCCGCACCGGACACTCCTTTGCCGCTGCTGCCCGCCCAGCAGCAGCAGTGGATCGCGCACCACGAAGATCCCGCCAACCCGCAGTACAACTGCGGCGGGTATTTCCGGCTCACCGGTGGTCTCCGTGAGAAAGCGCTTACAGCCGCAATTGCCGCCGCATATTCGGAAACCGAAGCGCTGCGGGTGATCTTCCACGAGCAGGACGGGCAACCCTGGCAGACCGTCGTCGCGGCGGGCCCCGTTCCGCTGTCGTCGGTCGACCTGCCGGACGAGGCCGCGGCGATCGACTGGATGAAATCCGCGCTCGCCGTGCCATTCGAGCTACGCGGGGGCGACCAGGTGTGCTCGCAAACGCTGATCAAAACGGGTGAGCGTGAATGGTTCCTCTTTTTCCGGTACCACCACATTGCGCTGGATGCCTATGGTGCGCATCGATATCTGCTTCGCGTCGCACAGCACTACAACGCCCTCGTCACAGGTGAACCAGCACCACCTGGCGGATTTGCCGGCCTTGCCCAATTGGTGGCTGAGGACGACGCCTACGCAAGTTCGCCACGGGCGCAGCGGGATGCGGACTACTGGCGGCACGTTTTGTCCACGCCTGTCTCGTGGTCCGGTTTCGCCTCGCACGACCTACCGGCCGGGCCCAGCCCGTTGCGTTCGGTGGCTCCTGTCTCCGACAAGTCGCGGGCCGCGTTCCTCGAACTGTCCGCCCGGACGGGCGTGCGATGGCCAGTGCTGGTCATGGCGATCACGGCATGCCGGTTGAGCGTTCTGACGGACTCACCGGACGTCGTGATCGGCCTGCTGGCCGCCAACAGATCAACGCTCGCCGCGGTGAAGACTCCGGCGAACCTGGCCAGCGAGTTGCCGCTGCGCATCGATGTCCGGTCGGAGCGCACGTTCACCGATCTGCTCGGGCAGGTGGGCGAGCGGCTCGGTGAGGCGATCAGGCACCAGCGAGCCCACCTGGACCAGGTGCCCAATTCCCCGACATTGCGCACGTTCGTCAACGTGATCGCCTTCGGGGACCAGGCCCATTTCACCGGTTGCGAGTCGGAGTTCCGTGTCCTCGCAACCGGTCCCGCGTCGAACTTCCGCGTTAACTGTTACGGCGAGGCGACCCGCGACCTGCTGCTGGAGTACGAAGTCAATTCCCGGCTCTACGACGAATTTCAGCTCGCCCGGCACCAGGAGGGAATGCTGTCGTCGTTGGATCAGCTCATCACCACGCCGGACACACGGCTGTCCGACGTGCTCGCCCTCGCCGTATGACCGGCCTGGGAACGCGACCCGCCGCACGCTTCGCGCTGGTGGGCGCGGCGATGGCGTTCGGTTACACCGCACAGCAATCGGTTTTTCCCGAATTGCTTCCGCTGGCTGTTCGTCTCGGCGTCGACAAGCTGTGGATGGGCTTGGTCATCACGGTATCCGGTTGCGTCTTCCTGCTTTCCAATCCACTGTGGACCTTCGCGGCGCGCCGGTGGGGCAGCAGGCGCGTACTGGTCGCCGGGCTGATCGGCATCGTGCTGAGCTCGGTCGTGTTCACCCTGATCGTGAGCTGGGGTCCGGGAAGCCGCTGGGTGGGTTTCGCCGGTGTGCTGCTGACGCGAGGCGTGTTGTTCGGCCTCGCCATGGCGGCCGTCGCGGTCTCCGGGCCCGCATTCGTGCTCGCCGATTCCACCGCTGCCGGCGAGCGGGGTCGTGCCGCCGCCGTGATCACCGCGGCCCAGGGTTTCGGTGTCCTCGCCGGACCTTTGCTGGACGGGATCACCAGCGCGCATGGGCTGATCGTCCTGCTGCTGGCGCCTCTGGCTCCGCTCGCCGTGGCGACCGCTTTGGTGGCGCGCATGGACCACGGCGAGCAGACGAATTACGAGCAGCGTTCGTCATCGTCGTGGGGGCCATTCGTCCGCGGTGTTTGGCCGTATCTGCTGGTGATCACGTCGTTGTTGTTGTTCGTCGCGACCACCCAGGTCACCGCCGGGTTTCTGCTCACCGACCGGCTTGGCCTCTCCAGCGATGATGCGGGCCGGACCGCCGCGTGGGTGCTGGTCGCGGGGAGCGCACCGTTTCTGCTGGCCCAACTGGTCACCATGTCCCGGCCGGCGCTACCGGCCGGCCGGATGTTGCAAGCCGGGCTGGCCCTGACCCTCGCGGGCGTCCTGCCGCTCGCGTTCGCGCGAACCCTGCCGTGGATTCTGATCGGGGCCATCGTGGCCGCCATCGGGATTGGCTGCGCCTTGCCGTCCTGCTACGAGTTCGTATCGCGGGCCGACAACGAGCCGCGGCACACCCGCACCGCGGGTGCCATAGCGGCTGCCGCGGGTGTTGCCTTCGCTGTCGGCCCTGTGCTGGCCGCCTGGCTCTACACCGCCGGTACCGCGGTTCCGTTCCTGGCGATCGCGGTACTTCTGCTCATCGGTGCCGCGGCTCTGTTCAGGAGTTGATCCTCGTCGGCCTATCCGACAGCCCTGTTCGACAGAGGGGTCCTATACTTCAGTGGTGATCGTGTAACGTCAAGCCTTACTCGCCTGGGCTTGCGGCGAAGTCCTACGCGCAATGGAGGCAACGTCTTGGGCAACCGGCCGTCTCACCGCGCTGAGCCGACGCTGGAACGTACCCTGGCGCCGCCCACCGCGAGGCGAGACACCCTCGTGGACCAAGTTGTGCGGCGCCTTCGCCGGGAGATCACCCGGGGGACTCTGGACCCGGGCCGTCATCTGGTCGAGACGCGGCTCGCCGAGGACTTTTCGGTCAGCCGGGGCACGATCCGTGAAGCACTCACTCGCTTGGCTTCGACCGGGCTCGTCGAGTTCGTCGCCGGTTCCGGGCATCGAGTGCGCTACTTCAGCGACGACGACGTCATCGAGATCGGTGAGGTGTTTGCTGTTCTCGAGGGGCGCGCGGCCCGGCACACGCAGCTTCCCCTTGAGGCATCGGTCGAGCGGGAGCTACGCGATACAGCCGAACGCATGCGCGGGCTGCGCGTGCCGGACGACCTGGACGAACTGCTGGACCTGGATCGGTCCTTTCATGCGACGCTGATGGGGCACCAGCCTCGGAGCAAGCTGTTCGATGCGTGGAAGAGCCAGGAGCCTTTGCTGTCGCTGATGGTGATCCCGCTGTTGCGGCGCGGTCAGTCCGCCAGTCAGGACCACGCTGCCCGCCACCTGCTGCTCCTTGATGCCGCCATGTCGGGAAAGGCATCGAAACTCATTGCAGCGCTGGAAGATCACTACCACCAGCATGAATGATCGGGCAGTGAGCACGATCAACAGAAGCGTTCGCAAGAGCGCTTGCTGAACCGGCGCACGCCGGTCAGCGCCTCATCGTCGACGGCATAGTGCCGTACGGGTGCCGCCTGCGCACGACACACTCCTGAACTGCTGACGGTGACGGATCGATGCAGGCGGTCAGCGTTCCTCCCAAGTCGGTCTCGCTACCCAGCGGTGCGGGTTTTCGGGCTTGACGTGACCGCTGCGGTGCGTGAGTATACGACGATCGCGTCCAACTACAGTGTCGGACAATCTTGCGGTCGGGAGGTAGACGGTGTCAGGCCTGAGACTGCGAGGCGTTCACGGTCCTCATCCCGATCCGTCAGGTAAGACGCCTCCCGCCCCCAGAGAGAGACGAATATCGATGATGCGCCCCAATCGCAAGGGCGCCGGCATTCTCGGCGTGCTCGCTGTCTGTGTGATAACTGGGCTGACTTCTGTTGCCTGTACGGGATCTTCGGGTTCATCCGCGGCTCATGATCCATCGACCTTCACGATGGGAATTCCGGCTCCTCCGATCTCCCTCGATATACCCAAGGATTATGATCAAAGCACCACCACCTATGTGGCACTGGTGACGCAGAAGCTGGAAACAATTTCGGCGACGGGAGACCTCTCGCCCCAATTGGCGACCGCGGTCCAGCAGCCCGACGACACCACGCTCGTCTACACGATCCGCGGCGGCGTCAAATTCTCCGACGGAACGCCGCTCACCGCGGATGACGTGGCGTGGAGCATCGAACACGACGCAACAGGGTCCTCGCAGCTCGCTGCCGACCTCATCTCATTCGGCAGCGTGAGTGTCAGCGGGCCCCTGCAGGTCACGGTCAAATTATCTCATCCAGATGGACAGATGCGGAGCTTGCTCGCAACGACCATTTTCGTGCAGCAGGCGGCGTTCGCCAAGGCGCATGCGAACGACCTCGGCGCACCGGGCGCTGCCCCTATTGGCACCGGTCCGTATATGTTCGCCGGCAATACCCAACAGGCCGTGACTTTGGCGGCCAACCCCAACTACTGGGGGGCAAAGCCGAAGGTGAGCAAGATCGTCATGGTGCCCGTGAGTGACGACAATACCGCACAGCTGGCCATGCGATCCGGCTCGATGCAGGCAAACCTCGTCGCCAACCTCAAGACAGCCGGGCAGTACCAGCAAATTTCCGGCGCGAAGCTGTACCCGCTGCAAGCGAATATCTCGGTGAACTATATTTCACTCGATACCCAAGCGGCGCCGCTCAACGATCTCCATGTGCGGCGGGCAATCGCCCACTCGCTCGACAAAGCCGGAATAACAACGGCAGCGTATGGCAACTATGCGAAACTGCTACCCGGATTGAGTACGACGGACCAGCTCGCGGACGTCAGTCCAGCCAAGGCCGACGAAGATGCGTTTCTCAATGGGCTGCCGCAGTACTCATTCGACCTTGCCAAGGCCAAGCAGGAATTAGCTCAGTCCGCATATCCGAACGGCTTCCAACTCGCCGTCAGCTATGACTCGACCGCGCCCTTTGCCGAGCTCACCGTGCTGAACCTCCAGCAGAACATGGCCAAGATCGGCGTGACGATCACCCCGAAGCCGGTGACTCAGAAACAGTGGATCGCAGCCGTCTACGCGCACAAGGACCTGGGACTGCAACTTCTCCCCTTCACGAGTGCGGGGCCCGACGCGGGCTCCATGCTCGTCGCCACGACGGCGGCGGGCAACATCCGGCCCGGAGCCTTCAACACGGCGAACTGGACCACCGCAGCTGTCGAGGCGGCGGACAAGCAGCTACAGGAATCGTCTGACAAGGCAGTTCGCTGGCAGGCCGTCAAGACCATTCTCACCGCGATTGCCAACGATTTGCCGTACATACCTCTGCAGGCTCCAGATCGGGTTCTCGTTGTCGCCGGCGAGTTTTCTCTCACCCAGAACCAGAGCATCCTCGACCTTCAGACCAACGGCACGTGGTCCGAACAGCTCACCGCCAACTAGAAACCGAATGAACGTGAAATGATGGTGAAATCCCATGTCGTTCATGACATTTGTGGCTCGACGATTGGCCTGGGTCATCGGGATCATGGTGTTGGTCAGTTTTCTCGTGTTCAGCCTGCTGGCCGCCAGCCCCGGATCGGTAGTCGCCACACTGCTCGGTGCCCGGCCGGCCACGCCAGAGGCGATCGAACAGGTCACCGCGCAGTACCACCTCGACAGTCCCTTTTTGGTCCAATACTGGGACTGGGCGAAAAGTGCACTCAGCGGCGATTTCGGTCGCTCGATCCAATCCGGTCAGACGGTCACCAGCGACATCGCCTCGCACCTGACGATCACACTTCAGCTGGCCCTCTATGCCCTGGTGCTCGTACTCGCCCTGGGAATCACCATCGGCATTGTCGCCGGAATACGTCAAGGGTCGCTGTTCGACCGGGCGACGTCGGGTCTGTCCGTACTCGGAATGAGCGCACCGGGCTTCGTGGTGTCGATCCTTCTCAGCTACCTGTTCGGCGTACTGGTCTCGATCTTTCCCGTGTACGGTGGCGGAAACGGTGACTTCACCGATCGCGTCGAACATCTCACGCTGCCTGCCGTCGCATTGGCCGTCGGGATGATCGCGCTTATCGTGCGGCAAACACGCGCGGCTGTGGGCGACGTCGTAGACCAGGACTATGTGACCTTCGCCCGCGCCCGTGGCCTCAACCTTCGGAGGATAACGCTGCACTACGTACTGCGAAACGCGGCCGCACCCGTGGTGAACACAGGTGGCCTTCTCGCCATCCATCTGGTTTCCGGGGCCGTTTTGGTGGAATCGGTGTTCGCTCTCGGTGGGGTCGGGCAGTTGATGGTCCAATCCGTCGAATCGAAAGACATTCCCGTCGTTCAGGGCCTGGCCTTTTTCATCGCGCTCTTTGTTGTCTGCATCAACCTCCTGGTGGATGTGGTGACGCTCATTCTCGATCCACGAACGCGCGACGGAGTGCGGAGGTGAACATATGACCACCGACATCGCCCGCCCCGCAGGCGCTCTATCGCCACGCGGTCGCGATAAGCATCGCCTCGTGATTCCCTCGCTGTGCGGCGCGATCCTCGTGGCCGGGCTGGTCACGATGGCGACCGGAACCCTGCTGGCGCCGCAAAACCCGTTCACACAGGATCCTCTGCTGAGTGTGACGCTGCCTGGTCATGCGCATCTTCTCGGCACCGACCAGCTGGGCCGCGACGTGTTGTCCCAGCTCATCGCCGGCACCCGGCCGGCGTTGCTCGGACCGCTGGCCGTCGCCGTCGGCTGCGTGCTGATCGGGTGTGGCGCCGGCATGGTCGCGGCGTACCGCGGCGGCGTCATCGACGCGGTAGTGACCCGGTGTGCTGATCTTATCCTTGCCCTGCCGGCCCTTCTTATCGCCGTCGTGGTCGTCGGGGTTGTCGGGGGCGGATATTGGTTCACCGTGGGGGTCCTGTTGGTACTGTCCCTTCCCTATGAGATCCGGCTGACCCGGAGCGCGGCACTCGTCGTGGTGCGCATGCCCTACATCGAGGCTGCTCGAACACTCGGCCATGGCTCGACACGAATCCTGATCAGGCACGTCCTGCCGAATATCATGCCGACTGTCGTCGCGACCTTCCTTCTCGATTTCGTCATCGCGCTCATCGGCTTCGTCTCGCTGAGCTTTCTCCACCTGGGTGTACCGCCAAATCAGCCGAGTTGGGGCGGCATGCTCGCCGACGGCCAACAGCTGATCGGCCAGAACCCCTGGCTGTCGATCGCGCCGGCCGTACTACTCATCCTCACTGCTGCGAGTGCCACGCTCCTCGGGGACGCGGTGTACGAGCGCATCTCACGGCGAGGGACACAACAATGACAAGGGTTAGCATCGCCGCAACCACGATCACCGGTACCACGATTCAGACCGCTGAACCGGACGATGGCCGTCTCAGCGTCCAGCGCTTGACCATCACCGGCGGACCACAAGGGCACCCACGAGTACTGGTCCGAGACGTGTCCTTTCACGTCGAATCCGGCCAGACACTCGGCATCGTCGGCGAATCGGGCAGCGGCAAATCGCTCACCGCACGCGCACTCGCCGGGCTGCTCCCGAAAGGGCTGCACGCATCCGGGTCCGTCAGCTACGGCGGGCTCGAAATCATCGGCAGGCGGGAGCGAGACCTACGTTCGACTCGCGGCACACGGATCAGCCTGCTTCTCCAAGATCCATTCACCATCTTGAACCCGCTCCTGACCGTCGGCGCGCACCTCGTTGAGTCCATGCGGGTCGACGGGCATCGAAGCCGGAGCGACGCCGGCGCCGACATCGGCCGTCGGCTTGGCGAAGTCGGCCTGAAAGCCGACGTCGCGGAACGGTACCCATTTCAGCTGTCGGGCGGCATGCGACAGAGGGTTGCCCTTGCCTGTGCCCTGGCGCGTGATCCCAGCCTGTTGATCGCCGACGAGCCAACCACCGCACTCGACGTCACAACGCAGGCAGAGGTCCTGCGGCTGCTGGCCAAAATCCAGCGAGATCGCGGTATGTCCCTCATCCTCATCACCCATGATCTGCGAGTCGCATTCGAGGTTTGCGACCGAATCCAAGTCATGTACGCCGGCTCCGTGGTGGAGCAGGCACCCGCGCAGCAGCTCGCCGCTCTGCCGGCCCACCCCTATAGCTTGGGTCTGCTGCTGACGGAACCTCCGGTCGACCGTTATGTCGAGAAACTCGCCGCGATCCCCGGCGCGGTCCCGCGCGCGGAACAAGTCGGTGACCAATGTGGATTCGCCGATCGCTGCGAATGGAAGCAGTCGCCCTGCGTGGCCGGCAGACCGCCATTGGCCACCATCAACGCGTCACACAGGTCAGCGTGCCTTCGGATCGACCATATCCGCGGCGAATTGACCGAGCGGCTCTCCGGGCGAAACACGACCAGCACCTCACCCCGGCCAATAACCGAAGGATCGGCCCCGATAGCGGTGGTCACCGACGTGCGCAAGAGCTTTCGATCAAGCCGGCTTTTCGGTCGCAACCGGGAAGCGGTCGCGCTCGATGGGGTCAACTTCACTGTCGGACAGGGGGAGTCGGTAGGACTTGTCGGCGAGACCGGGTCGGGAAAGACGACGATCGCGCGACTGATCACCGGCCTGACGCGACCCGATTCCGGGACGGTCGAGATCAATGATGTGGACCAATCCGACGGTTCCCGACGTCGAACGCGGCAACTGCACCGTCTCGTGCAAATGGTCTTCCAGGATCCGTACGCGTCACTCAACCCCGCCCTGACCGTCGGCGCGACGTTGCGCGAAGCGCTCGCCGTCCGGGGAAAAATCGACGACCCGTCCGAGCGGGTCCCAGCGCTCCTGGCCGAGGTTGGGCTACCCGCCAGTTACGCCGGCATCCGCCCGGTCGCTCTTTCCGGCGGCGAGCGACAACGCATCGCGATCGCCCGTGCGATAGCGGTTCAGCCGAGACTGCTGATCTGTGACGAGCCAGTCGCCGCCTTGGACGTATCGGCTCAAGCGCACGTGCTCGAGCTGCTTCGGACGATTCGACGTCATGCCGGCATCAGCATGCTCTTCATCACTCACGATCTTGCCGTCGTCCGGCAAATGACAGAGCGGGTCGTCGTTCTTCATCGGGGCCGGATCGTCGAGGCCGGGCTCACCGCGGAGGTCCTGGACGATCCCCAGCATGAATACACCCGAAGGCTTGTCGCTGCGATCCCGGGCAGTGAGGCCTGGAACCCGCGCGCGGAATAAGGCCACGGAAGCGAAAGGACCTGTAGCCATGCACCAGTATTCCAGCGAACGGGTGGTAGTGAGCCACCAAGGCCGGCAACTCGAGGTTGTCACGACCGGACCGCTCGAAGGGCCGGCCCTTGTCTTCCATATGGGCACAACCTGTGGTTCCCCCGCTTTGCCGGAGACTTGGTTATCAGGATTCGTCCGGCTCGGCCGGGAGCCTAGCCGGTCCGGTCTGTTGCCGGATGCGCCATGCCTCTTCGTGTTCGTCGGGAGATAGTCCGCCG
>NZ_WMBA01000144.1 GCF_009707865.1 Amycolatopsis pithecellobii | reverse complement strand
TTGATTCGGGGAGTGTGCCGGGTTCTGCGGTTACCGGCACTCCGTTGACCAGTTGGGTGTAGATTTCCCATAGTTCGGTGAAAACTGCGGTGAGGTGCCGGCCGTCCAGGGTCGCGTGGTTGGCGCGAAGGGCGATCGCGCCGTGGTGTTCGCCGTCCTCGATGAGGAGGAGTTTCGCCATTTCCTTGCGAGCGTCACAGGGTATGCCGACCTCCTGCAGGAGAGTTCTCTCGTCACCGCTGAGAACCGTCATGGGGGGTCGATGATCCGGGTCTGCTCGGAGGAACCAGTGGTCGTGTTCGAAGACGGTGCGTGCTCGTAACACCGGATGTCGCTCACAGAGCACGTCAAACGCCTGTTCCAGGGCGGATCGGTCGACTCGGCCCGTGTAGTTGACAGCGTACGCAGGTGTGTACGCCAGTTTGGTGATCTCGATGTCGTCCAATTCGCGTTGCATATCCGTGCGGTCTCCAAGGGGTTGGTCTTTGTTTGGTTCATTCCTGTGTCAGTCGGTGGCGTTCCCACGTCTGCGGTACGCGTCGAGCGCGTTCCACCATCGGTTTCCCGATCAGCTTGTCGTCCAAGGCCGTGACCGACCCGCCATCAGCTTCCGCCAGTACTGCGCGGGCGTGGTCTGCTTCGTGGTCACTGGGGTGAAGACGTCGTTCACCAGGCGGACCTGTTGCGGATGTGGGCAGATACGGCCGGTGAAGCCGAGTGTTCGGGCATGGATCGAGTCTTGCCGGAGAATCTCTTGGTCGGTGAGAGACGTCGTCGCTCCGTCCAAAGGGGCCGGCGATCTCGGCGGCCGCCGGCGCCGTGATGATGGCCGATCTCGCCTGTAGTAGTGCCGGCCATGACGAGCCGTCAGCGCCAAGGTCCAATGCCATGTCGCCGTTGCCGATCGTTCGTTACTGCGTGCACATCTGCAGCGCTCCGTGCCTTCGGCAGCATCACCGGACTGTGGTACTCCTGCACCATCTTGAGGTCTTCCTCGAACCATTCGGTGCCGAGTCCGTTGATCCGAACAACGACCGTCGCGTCGTTCGCTCCATTCTTGCGCATGTTCCCGAGCGTTTCCCTCGGGAGCGTCGGCGACCCCGTCTTCCAAATCGATGACTATCGCATCGACGCCACTGCGGTAAGCTTTCTCGAACAATTCCGGGCGATACGCCGGCACGAACAGCACACTACAGGCCTCGACGACTCCGGTCGCGCTGCGAAACATCAATACTCCAATGA
>NZ_WMBA01000143.1 GCF_009707865.1 Amycolatopsis pithecellobii | reverse complement strand
TGTGGTTCCCCCGCTTTGCCGGAGACTTGGTTATCAGGATTCGTCCGGCTCGGCCGGGAGCCTAGCCGGTCCGGTCTGTTGCCGGATGCGCCATGCCTCTTCGTGTTCGTCGGGAGATAGTCCGCCGAGTCCTTCCTGGATGCGGCGGGGGTTGTACCAGCCGTCGATGTAGCGGAAGATCGCCGCGTCGGCTTCGTGGCGAGTGGTGAACGTGTTGCCGGGCCAGTAGATCAGCTCGGTCTTGATGGTCGACCACAGGTTCTCGGCGAGCGCGTTGTCGTAGCTGTCACCGACGCTGCCGGTCGACGGCGCCACGCCGGCGTCGGCCAGGCGCTGGGTGAACCGCAGAGCCGTGTATTGACAGCCCTTGTCGCTGTGATGGATCAACTGTCCATCATGGACGTCGCGGGAGCGCAGGGCGTAATCCAGCGCTGTGAGCACCAGGCTGGTGTCGGCGCGGGCGGCGGTGGCCCAGCCGACGACCTTGTTGGAAAAGGCATCCCGCATCGAGGCCAGCCACAGCACGCCGTCACCGGTCATGATCCGGGTCAGGTCGGCCACCCAGAGTCGGTTCGGGGCATCGGCGTCGAACTGCCGGTTGACCAGGTCCGGTGCGGCCGTCTGGCGCGGGTTCTGCTTGGTGGAGCCGCCTTTCCAGCCCTTGCGCAAGAACGCGCCTTGCAGGCCATGCTCGCGCATGATCCGCTCGACGCGCTTGCGGCCGACCCGTATCCCTTGGCGGCGCAGCTCCAGCCACACCCGCGGGGACCCGTACGTGGCGGCGAACTCGTGCGAGCAGCGGATCTTGACGATCATCTCCAGCAACTGAGCGTCCTGAAGCGCCCGGCGGCTCGGCGCGGCCTGCCGAGACCGCCACTCGTAGTAGGTCGACGGTGGGATGCCCAGGACCCGCAGCACGAGATCGACCGAGAACTCATGCGCGTCGATGAAGCTCATGACGTCCTCCGGGTCGGGGCGATCTCGGAGGCGAAATAGGCGCTGGCTGCCCGCAGCACCTCGTTGACACGCTTGAGTTCGGCGTTCTCCCGCTTGAGCCGCCGGTTCTCCTCGACCATGTCGGTGCTCGGCCGATCATGCCGCTCGCCGCGGTCGGCCTCGTCCTGGCGGATCCAGTTCCGCAGGGCCTCGTGGTGGACGCCCAGCTGCTCGGCCAACCGGCGGATCACCGGCTTGGGGTCGGACTCCCGATACAGCCGCACGGCACGTTCCCGCAGCTCATCAGGGTACTTCTTGGGGGCAGCCACGATGACTTCCTTCCTCGGTTCACATGATCAAACCTGGGTTGGAAGTCTCCGGGCAACCGGGGGAACCTCA
>NZ_WMBA01000142.1 GCF_009707865.1 Amycolatopsis pithecellobii | reverse complement strand
GTACAGCGGAGGTACGGGGGGAGCCGCGTCGAGTGGGCCGCCGATGACGTTCCCGCCGTCCGATCAGTACGGCAGCGGCACTCAGATCAAGCTTCCCGGCGGGCAGACGGTGAGTGCGCCGAACGAGCGGGCCGCGATCGCCGTGCGCGCGGCGCTTTCCCGGCTCGGCTTGCCGTATGTATGGGGCGGCACGGATCCGAACCGCGGGATGGACTGCAGTGGGCTGACACAATGGGCGTACAGCCAGGCGGGGTTGAAGATCCCGCGCACCGCCGCGACGCAGACGGTGGGGCAGAAGGTTGATATCAATGACATCCAGCCCGGTGACCTGATCATCTGGAGCGGGCACGTGGCGATGTACATCGGGAACGGGCAGATGGTCGAGGAACCGCACACCGGCGACGTGTGCCATGTCGTACCGTTGCGCACGAGCAACGCGGGTGAGCCGTTGCTGGGTGTGTTCAGGCCCGCGGCATGACCGATTTCGCGACGATCGTGGGCAAGGCGAGTGCCGACGGGGTGACCGTCGAAGTCGGTGTCGGAGGCCGGTTGCGGGCGGTGAAGCTGAGCCCGCAGGCTCTGCGGTACGGCGCCGCCAACCTTGCCGAGACAGTGGTTTCCGTTGCCGCGCGGGCGACCGCGAAAGCGAACCAGCGATATGCGCAACTGCTGGGCCGCGACGCCGCCCGGGTTGGGCTGGGGTATGACCCGGAATTGGCGTCGGATGACGATTTCGATCGCGACTGGACGCGAGAATGACGGGCAGGCGCACGGCCGAACGTCTCCTCGCGGACGCCGAGGAACGGTTGCGGTTGACCGAAAACCTGCCGGCCCAGCTGGCGGAACTGCGTGGCTGGGCCTACAACGGTGCGGACAATGTGCGGGTTACGGTGGATGTGCACGGGGCGCTCAAGGAACTGAAACTCGACGAGTCCGCGTTGAGCCTGGGCGCGGAAGAACTGGCCGCCCAGATCGTCGAGCTTTCCCACCGCGCCCAGCAAGCGGCACTGGCCGAAGGCGTCAACGTCCTGGGCGACGCCCTCGGCGACACAGCGGCCCACGACATGATGCGGTTGGCAGCCCTGCCAGTGGACCCCGAACCGGAAGTCGTGCCCTACACCCCAGGCGTGGACCCGAACGCCACCCAATGGAACGTCATTTCGCCGACCACATAACCACGCAACAAAACCACCCACTCAAGGTGAGGTCCCGTTGGGTCAGTTATCCCGGAGCCAGCCCGCCGGCGAGGCAATCTTTTTGGGTCGCGCTCCGCGCGATGCCCTGGTCCTTTTGGGTGCGGATTTGACCGGGCGCTGAGCGCCCTCGTAAGGGGACCCACCCCCGCCCCACTTCGCCGAGTGTTTAACGGTCGGCCCACCGCGTCAAGGGCGCCTTCGGCGTCGCTTCGCGATGGACTTCGTCCACCCTTGACCCGGCGTGCGGACCGCTAAGGAGGCTTCGTGTTGGTCCGGGGGTGGGAGTGGGCGG
>NZ_WMBA01000141.1 GCF_009707865.1 Amycolatopsis pithecellobii | reverse complement strand
AGCTTGAGTTTTAACGTTCGGGGCCATGACGGGGCACCCGGATGATCATGGATGAGGCCCTTGGTTGATCATGCTTCTTGCTTAGGGAAGACGATCACACCAAGGGTCTCAATTGATCAGTGTGCACCACCCCGACACCGCTATAGCGCTCGGGCATCTCTCCGTGTTCCGGCAGGAGTTCTACACCTGCCTGTCCCGCCGGGCCGACGCCCTGTTCGAGCTCACCGATGGTGTGCTCTGCTGCGATGGGCCCGTACGTACCCTGGTCGAAACCTCGCTGGCCGCCGAGCACCGGCGCGGACACGGCAGCCTCTACGCCGCCCTCAACCACGGCCGGGTGGAGATCGCCAGGCTGCGCCGTGTCCTGACCACCCTGCCCCTGCCCAAGGCGGCCGACGGGCGGCTGGTGCTGGCCGTGGACATCACCAGCTGGCTACGCCCCGAAGCCCACACCTCACCCGCCCGGATCCTGTGCCACACCTACGGCCGTGGCAAAGACACCCACATCATGGTGCCCGGCTGGCCCTATTCGGTGGTCTGTGCGCTGGAAACCGGCCGGCACTCCTGGACCGCGCCGCTGGACGCCAGGCGGCTGGCCCCCGGTGACGACGCTGCCACCGTCACTGCCACCCAACTGCGTCAGGTCGTCACCGACCTCATCACCGCCGGGCACTGGCGGCCCGGCGACCCCGACATCCTGATCGTGGCCGACGCCGGCTACGACGGTCCCCGCCTGTCGTTCCTGCTGGACGATCTCCCGGTCGCGATGCTGGTGCGGATGCGCTCCGACCGGGTCCTGCGCCGTCCGGCCCCACCCCACACACCCGGCACCCTCGGCAGGCCACGCCGCCACGGCGGCGAGTTCGTCTTCGGTGATCCCGCCACCTGGGGACCGCCGGATATCACCACCCACGCCGACACCCGCCTCTACGGCCCGGCGACCGCACGCGCGTGGAACCGGCTGCATCCCCGCCTGACCCACCGCACCGCCTGGGTCGCACACGCCGGGAAACTTCCGATCCTGGAAGGCACCCTGGTCCGTCTGGAGGTTACCCAGTTACCGTCCGGCGCGATCCCGAAACCGGTGTGGCTGTGGTATTCCCGCATCGATCAGACGATGTCCAATGTGGATCGGTTGTGGCAGGCGTTCCTGCGCCGCTTCGATATCGAGCACACCTTCCGACTGTTCAAGCAGACCCTGGGCTGGACCGCTCCGAAACTGCGTACCCCCGAGGCGGCGGATCGGTGGACCTGGCTGATCCTGGCCGCCTACGCCCAACTCCGTCTCGCCCGCCGGTTGGCCGTGGATCTGCGGCGCCCGTGGGAAAAACCCGCTCAACCAGACCGGCTGACCCCAGCCCGGGTCCGGCGCGGGTTTCGGAACCTGCGCCCACAGGCCGGCTGTCCAGCCAGTGCACCGAAACCCTCCCGACCCGGCCCCGGCCGACCAGCCGGACGCCGCAACCTGCAACCCGCCGACCGCCACGACGTGCACA
>NZ_WMBA01000140.1 GCF_009707865.1 Amycolatopsis pithecellobii | reverse complement strand
CGCCGCCAGCAACCCGAAGATCGCGAAAACGAAATACTCCAGCACCGTGCCCAACGACGCGGCAAACCCCGCCCGCCGCTCCATCCCCCGACTCTTCACCACAGCCACCTGAGGCGGCCTCGACGACGTCGGCTCGGCCAATTCGCTCATCTTGTTCTCCTCGATGCTGCTCGGTCCGGATTCCCGGGTGCCGAGAGATGACAAGGGTCACCACTGTAAGCCGATTCAACTCATGTGTCCAGTAGATGACTCAAGCGTTGATTAGCGTTCAGGGTGCCGGTACGGTCGGGTCGACGTGCTCCGGTCAGGTCCGGTCAGGTCCGGTCAGTGAGGAGAACCGCGGATGCGAGGGCTCGACGGCAAAGTGGCCATGGTGGTCGGCGCGGGCTCCGGGATCGGGCGGGCCGCCGCTCGCCGCCTGGCCGAGGAGGGCGCGATCGTGGCCGCCTTGGACGTTCACGAAGCCGCGGCCGGCGAGACGGTGGACGAGATCGAGGGAATGGGCAGGCATGGCTTGGCCTTGCGCGCCGATGCGACCTCGCCCGAGGAGGTGACGCGAGCCGTCGGACAGGCGGTCTCAAGCTTCGGCGGCGTCGATATCCTCGTCAATTCGGTCGCTCGCGTGCCGCGAAAATCCATGTACGACATCACGTTCACGGAATGGCGGGCGACGGTCGACGACTGCCTGCACAGTTATTTCGTCACCACGAAGGCGGCGTTGCCGCAGCTGATTTCCCGTGGTGGCGGCAAAATCGTGAACATCTGCTCGGTCACCGCGCATGTCGGGGCCCAGCTGCCGGCATATTCGGCGGCCAAGGGAGCGATTCTCGCGTGGTCGCGGGAAATCGCCGTCGAGTTCGCGCATCACAAGATCAACGTGAATACTGTCAGTCCGGGGGTGATCGAGACGCCCATCAACGCCGGGATCCTCGGCGCCGATGCGGCGCGGACCCGGGCGCTCGACGCGATTCCCTTGCGGCGGCTCGGCCGGCCGGAGGACGTGGCCGCTGCGATCGCGTTCCTCGCATCGTCCGATGCGGACTTCATCAGCGGCGCGGACTTCGTCGTCGACGGAGCGATGATCGCGTCGACATCGTGGGGCAACGCGGGGGTGGCCTGGCGGTCCTCCGAGGGAACAGGTTGACGGGATGCCCGTCAGGAGACCTGGTCGCGGTTGAGGGCCTGATCCAGCTGGTCGAGCTGCTCGCGGAGAGCGGCGACCATGCTGCGCGGGCTCACCACGGCGCTTTCGCGGCGCTCGGCCCGCTGCAAGCCGGCCACCGCCATCTCCGCCAGTTGGTCCGCGACAGTGTCCAGCGGGGTCTCGCCATCGGGGTGATACCACCAGGCGGCCCAGTTGCAGATACCCCAGACACCGAACGCCGCGACCTGCGGTTCGACCGGCCGGAACTCGCCGGCGTCGATGCCCTCCTCGATCACCGATACGACGGCGTCGAGCGCGGCCCGCCTGCCCTCGTTGAACTTCTTGGCGCTCGCCGGGGACAGGTCCGCCTCCGACTTGACCAGGAGCAGGAAACGATCCCGGTTGCTCGTCACCCAGACCACGATGTGCCGGGCCATGGCGTGCAGGCGGGCGACGACATCGAGCTCCGATCGGGCCGCGATCTTGTTCAGATCGTGGGCGGGGCCGCTGGTCGCCTCCACGATGAGCCGGTCGAGCAGCTCGTCCTTGCTCTTGAAGTAGTAGTAGAGCGCCGGACGCTTGAGGCCCATCGCCTCGGCGATGT
>NZ_WMBA01000013.1 GCF_009707865.1 Amycolatopsis pithecellobii | reverse complement strand
GCCCCACCCACCCGACGACGCCGGCCACCGAGGGTTGCTCCTCGGCAAGCCGGAGCAGCAGCTCGGTCTCCTCAGTGCACGTGCCCGCCTGCACCAGCACGACGTCGTCGATCCCCGCGGCGTCAAGTTCGGCCCGCAGCCGGGCCCACGGGAAGGCCTGCCGGACCGCGTGCCAGGACTCGGGCCGCTCGTCGAGCCAGTCGAGCCAGGGCTCACGGCGCGCCCAGACGTGGGCGTGTGTGTCGACGCGTCGTCGCGTCATCAGAACCACCTCCACATGTACTTTAGTACATCTATAGCAGCAGATACTTCTCCTTGACAGGCTCGGATACGCCGGAGCACACTCTCTTTGTCTGTACTTCAGTACATCAAATTCGCCGACAAAGAGGTCGACATCGATGAACCCTGTCCCGGACACCCACGCCCTCCTCGACGCTGCGGAACCACAGCTGAGCGCTCGCGCCGAGCTACGCACCCATTGGTCGCTGCTGCTGGCCGCGGTTCTGGGGATCTCCGTCGGGATCGCGGCGATCCCCGGTAACGCGCTGGCCGTGTTCCTGCGCGCCATGCAGCAGGAGCTCGGCTGGTCGCGCGCCGAGATCTCCTTGGGCGGCACGATCGTTCTGCTCGTCGTCGCCGGGGTCTCCCCGTTGCTGGGCTGGGTGGTCGACCGGGTGCGCACCATTTGGATCGTCGTCGTCGGGCTGCTCGGTCTCGCGGGGTGCCTGCTGCTGTTCAGCGTGCTCGGCCCGAGTCTCGGGCTGTACTACGGCGGATGCGTCCTGATGGGCGTCGCCGGTGCGGGATCGGCGACGGTGCCCTATGCGCGTGTCGTGAGCACCGCGTTCGTCCGCGCGAAGGGGTTCGCGCTCGGACTCTCCACCATCGGCACGGGACTAGCCGCGTTCGTCCTGCCGGTCGTGCTCGCTCCCTATGCGGCCGCGATGGGCTGGCGCGCCGGGTTCGTGGTGCTGGCCGGCACGGTCGCCACCGGCGCCGTGGTCATCGCATTCCTGATGTGGCGCTCGCCCCTCGCGACCCGGCCCCCGACTCGGCTGCGACGCGGCGACGTTCAGGCCGGCACCGGGCTGCCTCTGGGCGAGGCGGTGCGGACCCGCACATTCTGGACACTGATCGCGTGCTTCCTGCTGGTGATGTTCGCGATCCTCGGCCTGCAGCAGCAACTGCTGTCCTACCTGCAGGACGTGGGAGTCGGTGTGGCGGACGCGGGACGTATCGCGAGCCTCTCCGGCATCGGGGTGATCATCTTCCGGCCGCTCGCCGGCTGGGTCTACGACCGCGTCTACGCGCCGCTAGCTGCCGCGATCGGCTTTTTCATCGCGACTGTGTGCATCGTCGCGCTCGCCGTGTTCGGCGCCGGCGCCGCCCCGTTCGCCGCGCTCGCGATCGGCCTCGTGAGTGGCGCCGAATTCGATCTGATCGGCTATCTCGCCGCCCGCTACTTCGGTGCCCGTTCCTACGGCCGCATCTATGGGCTGTTCTACCTCGCCGCCACCGCCGGCGGCGCGCTGTCCGGGGTCTTCTACGGGGCGGTGCAGGACGCCACCGGCTCGTACCTGGCCGCGATGTACACCACGGCGGCCCTGCTCGTCGTCGGCGCCGGGCTGCTGCTGAGCCTGCGGCGGTACCCGCCCCTCGAACCGGCCACCGTCTCCGAGAGCCCCGCCGCGGCATGAACGGTCCGACCGGCGAGGTCGCCCTGATCTCGGGTGTCGCGCGCGGGCAGGGCCGGTGCGCGCAGATCGACACGGTCGCCCGGTTCGGCAGGCTCGACATCGTCGGTCGAGGGCAAGATCCCGGCGTTGGCCAGCAGACGCCCGCCCTGCTCGCGGGCAGGCGTGGGGGCTCGGTGGTGATCACCAGCTCCGCGGTCCGCCTCAAGGGCATCGGCGACGGGCGGGCCGGGGTGATGGGCTACTGGAGTGCGCGGACGTGTCCAACGCCGTGGTGTTCCTGTGCTCGGAGGAGGGCCGCTACGTGTCGGGCCAGACCTTCACCGTCGACGCCGGCTTCTGCGTGCGAGCCTGACGTGCGACTGGTCACCTACACCCCCCGCGGCGGTGGTCCGGCCCGCCTCGGCGTCCTCGACGGGCCGACGGTCGTCGACCCGTCGCGGGTCCTGCGCGCCGCGGAGCGGGCGGCCCGGACGAGATGTACGACGAGGCGGTGCTCCTGGTCGCCGTGCTGCGCCCCGGGTACGGGCCGGAGGTGTCCGGTGAGCTGCGGGAGTGGTGCCGGGCCCCGCATTCAAGATTCCCACGGCCTTCCGGTTCGTCGAGGAGCTGCCGCGCGCGAGCGTCGGCAAGATCCGCAAGGCAGATCTGCGCTTTCCGCCGACGGCGTGACCACTGACCCACTCTCGAACCAGGTGCTCGGCCGGGACTCCTCCCGGCCGAGCACCCGCGTGAGGTGACCGGGGCCGGTTCGGGCGCCGACCCCACTGCGAGCTGCAGGTCCACCAGGTGCAGCCGGGCGTCGGGCCGGACCGGGACCATCCAGTCCTTGATGTAGCCCGGGAAACGGTCGAGGAGCACCCAGCGCCCGTCCTCGAGCACGATCAGTGCACGAGTGCGGTCACGTCGATCTCGACGTCGTGCACGGTGGCCCGTATGAGGAGCATGCCCTCGGCCTCGGCCGGCGCCCGCGGTCCGTCCACCCGGATCCGGCTGGGCCCGATCATGTGCTGCGACAGCCTGCCGTCGCGCCGCATGCCCTGATCTGTGTGGTCATTGACCCTCTTCGATCATGTATTTGAGTACATTTGCGGCGTCCCCGAGCCGTGCTGAGGTCAGGCGCCGTGCCGGAGGAGTTCGCCGGCGTCGAACGAGTAGTTCTCGAAGATCGACCGCTCGCAGATCCTCCACTCGCCACCGACCCGGCGCAGCTTCAGGTCGTACCGGCCACCGAGCCCGGTCACCCGGGGATCGGCGCCGTCTCGCAGGGCGGACACGCACCACAGGTCGGCGGTGCAGGTCGCCTCGTCACCGTCCACGTCGATGATGTGGTTGGTGACGAAGTGCTGGCCGAAGATGTACTTGTCCATCTCGGCGAAGTACCGGTCGGCGAGCTCGTCGACCGAGACCTCCCGCGGTTCCCAGTCCGGGATCACGACGGTCGCCGCGAGCAGCACCCGCTCAGTGAAGCAAGTCTTGTACGCCTCGCGGTCCACGGTGTCCTGCGCACGCGAGAGCCGGGCGAGGGTCCTTCGGATCCCCAGCTCGTCGGCCACTCGCTGTACCAGTTCGTCGGTCATCGTCGCTCCTTCACTTCACGGACCGTGACGATGTCAGAGTACACAATTTTAGTGTACTCGGGTACAGTTACTTCGCACATGCCGAGAACCACAGGAAGGGGTTCGGATGAGCCAGGACATCATGGGCGACATCACGGGCAAGGTCGTCGTCGTCACCGGCGCCGGGCGAGGCCTCGGCAAGGCCATCGCTCTCGGACTGGCGCAGCGAGGGGCCAAGATCGCCGTGCTGACCCGGGAGAAGGACCAGACCGAGGAGATCGCCGCGGAGTTGGAGGCGATCATCGGTCCCGACGGCACGCTGGCGCTCTGCACGGACGTCTCCGACGAGGACCAGGTACGCGAGGCGGCAGCCGCTGTGGAGAAGCGGTGGGGGCGGGTCGACGGGCTCGTCAACAACGCCGCGGTCATGCCGCCGATGACCCCGGTCGTCGACCTCGAGCTCGACCTCGTCCGCCAGGTCTTCGACGTCAACCTGGTGGCCTGCTTCTCCACAACCAAGCACTTCGCGCCGATCATGGTGCGAAGTGGCGGCGGTCGGATCGTGTACATCAGCAGCATGATCGGAGTGCAGGCGAACCCCGGCCAGAGCGTCTACGGCGCCGCCAAGGCCGGACTGACCCTGCTGTCCAACGTGGTGCACCGGGAGATGGCGGACCAGGGCATCAGGACTGTCGCGCTGGCCCCGGGGCTCACCGACACCCCAGGGATGCGGACGATCGCGAGCGACGAGTACATCGAGCGGGTGTCGAGCTCGTACCCCGGCGGACGGGTCGGCCAGCCCGAGGACGTCGTCCCCTTCGTCGCGTTCCTCTGCAGCGGCGCCGCCCAGCACCTCTCCGGCACCCTGCTGCCCATCCGCCCGGTCACCGGCTGAGCCCAGGAGCGTCCATGAACACCGGCACCGAGCTACACCCCTTCGAGATCCATATCCCGGACGAGGCGATCCGCCGCCTGCAGGACCGCCTCGCCGACACCCGGTTCCCGGAGCGCGAGACCGTCGACGACTGGTCACAGGGCATCCCGCTGGACTACACCAAGCACCTCTGTGCCGTGTGGGGAAAGGAGTACGACTGGCGTCGCGTCGAGTCGGAGCTCAACGCCCGAGACCAGTGGATCACCCGGATCGACGGGCTCGACGTCCACTTCCTCCACGTCCGCTCCGCCCGCCACGACGCCCGGCCCCTGCTCGTCACCCACGGCTGGCCCGGGTCGGTGATCGAGGCCCTCGACGTGATCGACGGGCTGGTCGACCCGCCGGCCGACCAGCCCGCGTTCCATCTGGTCCTCCCGTCGCTGCCGGGGTACGGGTTCTCCGGCAAGCCGGCTCGGCCGGGCTGGAACCTCACGCGGATCGCCGACGCCTGGGCCGAGCTGATGGCCCGACTCGGCTACGACCGGTTCCTCGCGCAAGGCGGGGACTGGGGCGCTCAGGTCACCACCACGCTGGCACTGCGGCACCCGGACCGGGTGGCGATGATGCACACCACCGTGCCATGGGCACCGAGGCCCGACGGCGTCACCGACGACGAGCTCACCGACGTCGAACGGCAGTGGCTGGCCGAACGCGCCGAGTTCGTCCGCACCGGTCTCGGCTACGCGATAGAGCAGTCCACCCGACCGCAGACCCTCGGCTACGCCCTCACCGACTCCCCCGTCGGCCAGCTCGCCTGGATCGCGGAGAAGTACTTCGAGTTCACCGACCACGACGGCACGCCGGAGAGTGCCGTACCGCTGAACCGTGTTCTCGACACCGTCTCGCTCTACTGGTTCACCGCCACCGGCACCTCGTCGGCCCGGATGTACTGGGAGAGCCACGGTGCCATCGACATGGTCACGCCGGTGACCGTCCCCACCGGCGTGTCGGTCTTCCCGCGGGACCTGATGAAGCTCCCCCGCGCCTGGACCGCCGCCCGCTACCGGGACCTGCGCCACTGGCGGGCCCTGCCGCGCGGCGGCCACTTCGCCATGCTGGAGGTACCCGACGTGTTCGTCGACGAGGTCCGGACCTGCTTCGCGGGAGCACCCCGGTGAGCGACCGCGGGCTGCAGGATCTCGGCGACGGCTGCCACGCCTGGCTCGAACCGCCGGGCTGCTGGGGCTTCGCGAACTCCGGCCTGGTCGTCGACGGGGGGCAGGCCCTGCTCGTCGACACCCAGAACGACATGCGGATGGCCCAGGATCTCCGGGCCGCGATCGACGGGCTGGTCGGACGCCCCGTCGTCGACCAGGTGGTGAACACCCACGGCGACGGCGACCACTGGAACGGCAACGTCCTGTTCTCCGACGCCACCATCATCGCCTCCGAGCCGACGCTGGCGGACATCCGCGGGCACTGGCTCGATCCCTCGAAGATCGACGACTACGCGATCGGGGACAACGCCTTCGCGGAGTTCATGCGATGGCGACAGTGCGTGTTCGACTACACCGGCTGGCGCCCGGTGCACCCAAACCAGACGTACGCCGGCGAGCTGGCACTCAGTGTTGGGCACCGCGAAGTCGAGCTGTCCGAGCTCGGGCCCGCCCACACGTCCGGCGACACGATCGCCTGGGTGCCGCACGCCGGCGTCCTCTTCAGCGGGGACTTGCTGTTCACGGCGTCCACCCCGATCATGTGGGCGGGACCGCTGTCGAACTGCCTCGACGTCTGCGACCGCATCCTCGCGCTCGAGCCACGGGTGATCGTGCCCGGCCATGGTCCGCTCATCGACGCCGCAGGCGTCCGACCGGTCCGTGAGTATCTGGCCCACGTGCAGGGCTTCGCCGTCGAGTCGTACCACGCGGGCCGCAGCCCGGCGGAGGCCTACCAGGCGATCGACCTGGCCCGCTACGCCGACTGGCCTCACCTGTCCCGGACCTACCAGAACATCCGCCTGGTCTACCGGGAACTGGATCCGGAGCGGTTCACCGCAGACGTCCGGGAGACACTCGACCTCGTTTACGGCGACGACCACGGCTCCTGGCGCGCGATCGGCGACGCGTAGGGCCGGTGGCCGGTGCCCTTTCTTCAGGGCACCGGCTGCCGGACCGCCTCCAGGGACCGAACGAGGTCGACCGCCTCCCCGACCTGCCGACGATCGCCGTCGACGCACAGCCCGGTCAGGACGAGTCTCATCCGAAGCAGCAGGTTCTCGAACAGCGCGTTCACTGCCGGTTCATGTGCGGGGTCGGCCCAACGCCACAACGCGTCGAAGTAGACCGCACGGATCACATCGCCCGCAGCGTCCGCGTCGAGCTCGGCGACGAACTCGCCCGTCTTCTGCCCTTCGCGCACCACCACAGCGAACATCTGCGCCGCGACCGGCTCGTCGAGGATCGGCCCACCGAGCCGGATCCAGGCACCGACGAAGACCCTGGCCTCGGCGCGGCGCCGCTCGTAGATGTCGGCCATCACGCGCATGATGACCAGCAACCGGGACGACGCCGAGGGCACGCCCGGCTGCGGAGCCTCCATGGCGTCGTGGAGTTCGACCCGCCGCTCCGCGGTCCACGCCGCGACGAAGTCCTCCTTACGCGGGAAATGGTTGAACGCCGTCTGACGCGCGACGCCGGCGTCCTTGGCGATCTCGTCGTAGCTGGTCTCCTCGTAGCCGTTGCTCACGAAGAGCCGCCGAGCAGAGCTGAGCAGCCGATCCCGCGTCTCCCGCTTGCGCGACTCCCGCCGCGAGGAGGCTGTTCGGCCATCCTCCGCGGGTTGCCCCGAGCGGGTGGAGTCGCCCTCGTCGTCCTTCTCCCGCATCCGGCTCGCTCTCCCGTCGTCGCCTCACCAGGCGCATTGGCCACCCATTCACTGGATCCGAGTCTACCGAGTGGGCGACTTCGACGCGAAGATCGCCGACGCCCGGCACGACCGCGCTGTTAGACGAGCAAGTCCGAGGTGTGGTTGGTGGTCGTAGGCGATCAGGGATCGTGATCGGCTGGCCGGTGGCGCGGTGGTGCCAGACGGTGGCGGTTGCGGTAGGAGGGGCGTAGTAGCTGTATGCCACGGTTGGTGAGGTCGTGGTCGAGTGTCTTGGACACGTATCCCGGCGACCGGGCCAGCCAGGACACCGCCCGGACCCAGGTCCAAGTACAGCGCACCGCATCCTGAGCCCGGCCGTTCAAACTCCACCGCCGCTGTCGAGCGCGCGCGTCGACGTACCCGTTTCTTTGGCATCAAGGATCGGTCTCAGACTTGTCCTGAACTTGGCGTGGCGGTGCCGGCTGACTCCGGTTCGGTATTGGTGGAAAGGATTTCGCGGACCTGCTCTGCGGCGCGGAGGATGCTTTCGCTGATGAAGTCGCTGAAGCGGGCAATATTCTCGAGGCGGGTGGCGGCGGGCGTGCCGGGGCCGAGAACACTGACGCCCCGCCGCGCGGTCGCGGCGACCTGGGCCGTGCCGCGGGCGCTGGCGATCGTCGAGCGGTACCAGACGTCGTCGTCGACGAAGTAGCGCTCGCGGCGGCGTTCGTCGCGCTCGCGGCGGATGAGGCCCTGATCTTCGAGGAACGCGATCGCTTTCGACACCGACGCCGGGCTGACCTGGAGGTGCCCGGCGAGTTCGGACGCGGTGAGGCTGCCCGCGTCGGCCGTGAAGAGGCAGGTCAGGACCCGGGCCATCATCTTGGGCAGGCCCTGTTGCATCAGGAGGGTGGTGAACGCCTCCTCGTATTCGCGCACGGCCTCGTCGTCACGTCCGCGGGCCGGCGCCGGCCCTTGCGGTCCTCGGGGCACGGCCCGCCTGCGCCGAGCGCGGTGTTCGGTGGCGCGATGGGCCAGGTCGGCGCGGTAGCCGGTGGGGCCGCCGTTGCGCATCACCTCCCGCGTAATCGTCGACGTGGGCCGGTCGAGACGCCGGGCGATCTCCGCGTAGGCGAGACCGTCGGCTACGCCCATCGCGATCTGCTGGCGTTCCTGCTGAGTGAGCCTGCCTCCTGGCATCGCGATCTCCCTTCGCGTGTCACTGGTGCCGCCAGAGCGTAGCGTTCGTCCGCAGTCCAATGCAACGGAACTGGTGCCGACCATTGCGTTAAATTTACACCGATTGCAACGAAATTAGCCTGTTGACCTGCATGAATTCCTATATCATGCAACGCGCGTGTTGTGTGATTCTCGAACGCAACGTAGCGTTTCTAGTATCAGAAACTTAGAGCACGCGAGGAGAGCATGATGCAGAAGTTCGAGACCCCCACCACGATCTCCGCCGTCCTGGCCGTCCCGGCCGGGCGCATCCAGGTCATCGCCGCCGACCGAGCCGACGCCACCGTCGAGGTCGTGCCCGCCAACGCCGCCAAGGCCCGCGATGTGAAGGCGGCAGAGCAGACCACCATAGAATTCGGCGACGGCGTCCTGCGAGTGAAGGCCCCGGCGGAGAAGAACCAGATCCTTGGCCCGTCCGGATCCATCGAACTGACCGTCCAACTGCCCGCCGGCTCGAACATCGAGGCAACGGCCGCTGCCGTCGAATTCCGGGGCGTCGGACGGCTCGGCGACGTCGTCTGCCAGGGCGTGCACGGTGCGGTCAAGATCGACGAGGCCGCGACTGCGCGGGTGGCCGCCCACGGCGGTGACGTCACGGTCGGCCGCCTGACCGGCCCCGCCGAGATCAGCACCCGGAAAGGCGGCATCCACATCGCCGAGGCCACCTCCGGCACCGTCGTCCTGCGTACCCAGATGGGCGACGTGACGATCGGCGCCGCTCACGGAGTTTCCGCCTCCCTGGACGCCGGCACCGGCTACGGCCGGCTCACCAACACACTCAAGAACACCGACGGCGCCGCGGACCTGAACATCCACGCGACCACCGGCCACGGCGACATCACCGCCCACAGCCTGTAACGAACCCGTCAGGTCCAGCCTCACCCGACCAGGAGAATTCACATGACCAAGAACAGCACGTCCGCGACCAATTCGACCTGGACCGGCATGGTGGCGGTCGATGACACGGCCCTGGCCGTCACCGACACCGGCGGGCCCGGTATCCCCGTGGTCTACCTCAACGGCCAGTTCGCCACGCAGGGATACTGGCGGAAAGTCGTCGCCGACCTCGGACCCGGCTTTCGGCACATCACTTACGACGAGCGGGCCCGCGGCAAGAAATCGAAGAAGTCGGCCGACTATTCCTTCGAGGCCGCCGTCCGGGATGTCGATGCCGTTCTCGCTGCCAGGGACGTGGACCGGCCGCTGGTGGTGGGCTGGTCCTACGGGGCGTTCGTCGCGGCGCACTGGACCAGCCGGAATCCACAACGCGCCGTGGGCGCCGTCCTGGTCGACGGCGCGCAACCCTACGACTGGATGGACGAGGCCATGGAGCAGCGGATCCGGAAGCTGTTCAAGCGGCTGGGCTGGTTCACCCCGCTGCTGCGCCCGACAGGCCTGACCCCGCGGCTGAGCGCCGAACAACAAGCGAACAGCAACATCGAACTCGGCTGGCTCTCCCGCGACAGCGAGCTGAGCCCCGTGCTGGACAACATCACCGTCCCGGCGCGGTATGTGCTTGCCTCGGGGACGTCCTTCGGAAGCAAAGGCGACGAGCAAGAACGGATCCGCGCCAGCGTCGGCGCGGTGACCGCCCGCAACCCGAACATCAAAGTGAGCGCGAAAGTCGCCAGCAACCACGGCGCCATCCTCAAAAAAGACTTCCATGCCATCGCCGGCGCTGTACGCGAAGTCGCCGCCCTCGATCACAGGCCGAGCTAAACCCTCACCAGCGCACCCGATCCATTCCCGGCGAGCTTTTTCGCCAAGGGGCTGGGTGGCACGGTTGAGATCGGTGCGCCCCATAACGTCTCCACGGCGATCACTACAACGCGGCCGACGTCGTAGGCGCCGCAGACGACCGCCGCGCCACCGGCCTGTATGAATTCCCCGCATAACACCGGACGGCGAACCGATAGACCCACCGGCAACAAGCTCGACCACCAGCACGCGGGAGCCGGACCGGCCGACAAAGTATAGAGCCGATCTATTTCGTCCATAGCCATAATTGGCTTCCTTGTGGACTCTGCTCATCTCAGGATTTGTGGCAATGAGTCCGGCGAACGAATCCTGAATGGAGTGTGACGTGACGGAATCAACGAGGCCGGTGGAGGTGATCCACAGCCGATGGTCGTCCGAGGACGAGGCCGACCGGTTCACTGTGGACAATCCCGCGACCGGTAGGCCGCTGGCGGTCATTCAGGGCGCGGGCGAAAAGGAAGCCGATCTGGCCGTGCAGGCGGCCCATGATGCGCACTTCGCGTGGAAGGCCCGGACGCCGCGGGAACGTGGCCGGTGGCTGTGGAAGATCGCCCAGGCGGTGCGCGAGCACGCGGACGAGATCGCGGTGCTGGAGTCCAGTGACAACGGCAAACCGCTCTCGCAAGCCCGCCAGTTCGACCTGGAGGCGGCGATCGCGATCTTCGAATTATTCGCGAGCCTGTGTGAGGCCATGCCGAACCAGGTCCGCGACACGGGCGGCACCCTGGACATCACCACGCTCGAGCCCTACGGCGTGGTCGCGGCGATCGTGCCGTTCAACTGGCCGCCGTTGCATGCCGCGGGCAAGCTGGCGCCGGCGCTGGCCGTCGGCAACGCGGTGGTGATCAAGCCGCCCGAGCAGGCACCGCTGTCGGTGCTGCGGGTCGCGGAGCTCGCTCAGTCGATCCTGCCCGACGACGTGGTGCACGTCGTGCCGGGCGGGGGCAAGGTCGGGGCCCGGCTGGCCGCGCACAAGCTGGTCGGCAAGATCTCCTTCACCGGAGCGCCGGCAACGGGGGCTGCCGTGATCAAGGCCGCGGCCGACAACCTCACGCCGACCTTGATGGAGCTCGGCGGCAAGAACCCGTTCATCATCTTCAATGACGCGGATCTGGAGTCGGCGTTGCCGTGGGCGGTCGAAGGCGGTTTCTTCAACCAGGGCGAGGCATGCACGGCCGCATCGCGCGTGCTGGTGCAGTCCGAGATCTACGACGAAGTCGCCGGCCGCTACGCCGAAGCCGTGCCGCGGCTGCGGGTCGGCAATGGGGCCGATGCCGGCACGCATGTCGGGCCGATGGTCACCGATGCCCAGCGCAGGAGGGTTCTGGACTACATCGACATCGGTGTCGGCGAGGGTGCCACACTCGCCGCGCAGGCGGCGTTGCCGCGCGACCCTGCGCTGGTCGGCGGGTACTACGTGGCGCCGACCCTGTTCACCGGCGTTCATCGCGACATGCGCATCGCGAACGAGGAGATATTCGGCCCTGTCGTGGCCTTGATCCCGTTCCACGACGAAGCCGAGGCGATCAGCATCGCCAACGGCACCGACTTCGGTCTGGTCGCGGGGGTCTTCACCCAGGACTCCGAGCGCGCGTTGCGGGTGAGCCGTGCTCTGCGGGCGGGGATGGTTTTCGTGAACAACTACAACCGTGCCTTCACCGGCACCCCGTTCGGCGGCGTGGGCGCGAGTGGCTACGGCCGCGAGCACGCACTGGAAACCTTGCACGAGTTCGGCTACAGCAAGAGCATCCGGCTGCCGTCGGGCGTGAGCGAGATCCCGCGCTGGGCGCCGTCGCTCGAAGTCACGGGACGGAATCCGTGACCACGACCGCCGCCGGGGCGGCGGCTGCGCCCGAGGTCCGGCGCCGGGCACTGCGCAAGGTCGCGTGGCGCCTGGTTCCGCTGGTCCTGCTGATGTACACCACCGCGTTCCTGGACCGGGTGAACCTGGGCACGGCTGCGCTGACCATGAACTCCGACCTCGGTCTGTCGGCGGCCGCGTTCGGGCTGGCCACCGGCATCTTCTCCGCGGGTTACATCGTGCTGCAGATTCCCAGCAACATGGCCCTGTACCGGATCGGACCCCGTCGCTGGCTTGGGCTGCTCATGTTCTGCTGGGGCGCGGTCGCCACGTGCACCGGTTTCGTGCAGGGCGAGGGTTCGCTGATCACGGTGCGCGTGCTGCTCGGTGCGGCGGAGTCCGGGTTCCTGCCCGGCATGCTGCTGTACCTGACCTACTGGTTCGCGCCCGCCCGGCGCGGGCTGATCAGCGTCATCGCGAGCCTGCCGCTCTACGCGGTGATCGGGACCCCGCTCTCGGCGGTGATCATGCAGGGCACCGACGGGCTCGGTGGTCTGGCCGGCTGGCGGTGGATGTTCATCTTCGAAGGCCTGCCCTCGGTGCTGATCGGGCTGCTCGTGCTCGGCTGGCTCATCGACCGGCCCGAGCGGGCGCGATGGCTCACCGCCGAGGAACGGGCTGCGCTGCGCACGGAGGTGCCCGCGCCCACCGAGGACCGGCCCCGCATCCGCCTGGCCGATCTCACCGCGCGCCTGCGCGACGTACGCCTGCTCACGTTCACGGTGGCGACCGGGTTGCTCTGGGTCGGGTTCTCCGCGCTGACCGCGTTCCTGCCGCTGATCATCAAGGGTTTCGCCGAGTCGTACCACACGAAGCTGAGCCTCGTGCAGACCGGGCTGATTACCGCGCTGGTCTACCTGCCGGCGATCGCGGCCGCGCTGTACTGGGCTCGGCACTCCGACCGGCACGCCGAACGCGTGTGGCATTCCGCGGCCGGTGCGCTGCTCGCCGCGGTGGGTGTGTTCGTCGCGATCAACGGCCACGGCCTGATCGTCACGTTGATCGGCACCGTCCTGCTCACCGCGGGAATCTACGCGAGCCTGTCGCTGATGTGGCAGCTGCCCATCGGCCACCTGAAACCCGGCCCTGCGGTCGCGGTCGGGATCGCGTTCACCACCACGCTGGGCAACCTCGGCAGTTTCGCCAGTCCCTACGTCATCGGCTGGCTGCGCGATTCCAGCGGGAACTTCGACAGCGGCCTGTACTTCGTCGCGGCCGCGCTGTTCGCGTGCGCCGCACTCACCGTTCTCGCCAACCGTATTCGTGCGAAGGAGTCATGATGCTAACCATCGACCACATCTCGCTCGGCACCAGGAACCTGTACGAGGGAACCGAACGGCTGTGCCGGGAGACCGGGTTCGGCCAGTACGAGGGCGGGTGGTTTCCCGGGCTGGGGATCGCCAACCGTATCGTGCCGCTCGGCGCGGACCAGTACATCGAGGTGGAAAGCGTCATCGACGCCTACTCGCCCGAGCACAACGCCTCCGACCGCTGGTTCTACGAGCAGATCCGCGGCGGCGACGTCTACCTCGGCTGGTGCCTGCGGGTCGACACCCGCGAGGAGCTGGCGGCGGTCGCGGCGCGGATGGGCACGGAGATCATCGAGACGGGTTTGCGGCAGCGGCCGGACGGCACGCTCAGCGCCCCCGCCCGCACGCCGGACACCGTGTCCTGCTGGCAACGCGGGGTGCCCAACGTGTTCCACCTCCCCGACATGAGCGTCCACCCGGCCGCCCAGCCCTGCACTCCGACGGTCACGCCACAGGGCATCGCGTGGCTGGAGGTCGGCGGTACCGAGGACGACATGCGGCGGTGGCTCGGGCCCCAGGCCGCTGATCTTCCGTTGCGGTACAACGGTGACCGCCCGGGCCTGTACACGGTCGCGGTGACCACTTCGGACGGTGAGGTCGTCATCCGGCGCACCGCCGTGACCGAGCCGGAACCCGTGGGCCGCGGCTGAGGCGATCCTTAGGATCAGGCGGTGGCCACCCGCGTGGTCACCGCCTGATCGTCCGGGAGGCAACGGAGATGGACTCTGCGAACCAGGGGGAGCCGCGCCCGTCGGGACTGGATCTGCCCCTGCTGCACGCACTGCACGCCCTGCTCACCGAGCGCAGCGTCACCGCGGCGGCCGCCCGCCTCGGCCGCAGCCAGCCCACGCTGTCCAGCGCGCTCGCCCGCCTGCGCCGGCACTTCGGTGACGACCTGCTGACGCGCTCGGGCAATCACTACGTCCTCACCCGGTTCGCCGAGCAGCTACGACCACTGACCGGAGTGGCCGTCGCCGCGGTCGGGCGGGTGTTCAGTGCCGAGGCCGAGTTCGACCCGGGCGAGACCCGTCGCGAGTTCACGATCGTGTCCTCGGACAACGGCATCAGCGTACTGGGCCGGCGGCTCGTGGCCCGAGTCGCCCGCGACGCACCGGGGGCGCGGATCCGGTTCTTGCCCGTCACCCCGGAGTCGATCAGCCGGAAGGACGAGTTCTACCGCACCGTCGACGGGGTCCTGATGCCGCACGGCTATCTCGACCTGCCGCGCAACATCGACCTCTACACCGACCGCTGGGTGTGCGTCGTGTCCGCGGAAAACACGCGCGTCGGCGAGCGGTTGACCATGACCGACCTGCAGGAGCTGCCCTGGGTCGCGACCTTCGAAGACCCGCTGGAACGGGCACCGGCCTGGCGTCAGATGGAGATGCTCGGCGTGGTGCCGCGGGTGTGCGCCACCGCGGAGTCGTTCCTGACCATGCCACAGCTCGTCCGGTCCTCCGATGCGGTGGCGCTGCTGCAGGAACGCGTGGCCGCACTGGTGGCCACTGGGCCGGAATTCCGGATCCTGGAGTGCCCGTTCGACGCCATCCCGCTCGTCGAGGCGTTCTGGTGGCATCCCATCCACGACGACGACCCGGGCCACTCCTGGCTGCGCGGTTGCCTCGCCGACCTGCGGCCCGACACATAGAGCCTGTCGATATTCCCTATCGGCAGGATTGGCTTCCTTCGGGGCCGCCCGTGGGCCAAGAATCGATGACGTCCCGCTCCCGGCTCATGGAGGCGCCCCGATGAACAGCCGCCCGGCATCAGTGTCCACTGTGGACGTGCACGCGCACGTCTGGCTGGACGAGGTGGAGAAACTCGCCGCCGGGCGACCCGGCTACCAAGCCCATGCCGAGCTGGAGCTGCGCCGGACCGGTCCCGGGTCGGCCGCCGTCAGCGCGGACCAGGCCGTGCAGCGGCGAATGCTGCTGACCGACTCCGGTACCCGGCTGTCCGCGATGGACGAGTCCGGAGTGGATATTCAGCTGGTCTCGGCGGTGCCGACGCAGTACCACAGCTGGGCCGACCGTGGGCTCGCCAGGGAGATCGTGTCCGCCACGAACTCGGGCGTCGCGGCGCAGTGTGCGCTGGCGCCCCACCGGCTGTGCGGGCTCGGCGTGGTTCCACTGCAGCATCCCGATCTCGCGGTCGCCGCCCTCGAGGACGCGGTCCTCGGCCACGGGCTCAAGGGGGTCGAGATCTCCTCACATGCGGCTGGTGTCGAGCTGTCCGACCGGCGGCTCGACGCCTTGTGGCAACGTGCCACCGAGCTGGATGCCGTGCTGTTCCTGCATCCCTGGGGCTGCACTTTGAACGAACGGCTGGCCCACTGGTATCTGTCCAACTCCGTGGGCCAGCCCGTCGAGCACGCCGTCGCCCTGTCCCATCTCATCTTCGGCGGCGTGCTCGACAGATATCCTTCACTGCGGCTGATCGCCGCCCACGGCGGCGGCTATCTCCCGGCGTTCCCCGGTCGCGCCGATCACGCTTGGCAGCACCGGCCCGACGCCCGCGGCTGCGTGGAGCCGCCGAGCTCCTACCTGCCGCGCCTGTGGTTCGACTCGCTCGTGCACACCCCGCTCGCGCTACGCAGGCTCGTCGAGACGGTCGGTTCCGACCGGGTGCTGATGGGCTCGGACTACCCGTTCGACATGGGCGTCCCCGACCCGGTCGCGCGCGTAAGCGCCGCAGGGCTCGGCCGGGAAACCACCGTCGCCATCACCGGCGGTACCGCGGCCAGGCTCGGGTTGATCCCCGCCGCGCTCGGACTGGCCCGCTGAAGAAAAGAGGAATCGCGATGAGCAGGATCGTTGACCTCTCGGTGCCGCTGGCAGCGGGAATCGCCTCGGACCCGCCGGGCCTGCTGCCCGAGATCGACTACTACACGCACGCCGACACCACGGAGGAGGTGATCTCCTACTTTCCGGGCGCCACGGTGGATGACCTGCCGGACGGCGAAGGCTGGGCGATCGAGCGAGTGCGGATCACCACGCACAACGGCACCCACCTCGACGCGCCCTATCATTTCTCGTCCACTATGGACGGTGGTGCGCGGGCGATCACCATCGACGAGGTGCCATTGGACTGGTGCCTGCGACCCGCGGTGAAGCTCGACTTCCGGCACCTACCGGACGGCTACGTGGCCACGCCGGCCGATGTCGAGGCAGAGCTGAACCGCATCGGGCACGAGCTGCGGCCGCTGGAAATCGTGGTCGTCAACACCGCAGCCGGGACCCGCTACGGGCAGGACGACTATGTCTCCTCGGGGTGCGGCATGGGCCGGGAGGCGACCCTCTACCTGCTGGAACGAGGGATCAGGCTGACGGGCACGGACGCCTGGAGCTGGGACGCACCGTTCGTCCACACCGCGCGGCGCTACGCCACCGACCGCGATCCGTCGGTCATCTGGGAAGGACATCGGGCGGGACGCGACATCGGCTACTGCCATCTCGAGAAGCTGCACGGCCTGGAAACCCTGCCTGCCGACGGGTTCCGGATCGCGTGTTTCCCGGTGAAGATCCACGCCGCGTCCGCGGGCTGGACGCGGGCCGTCGCCATTTTCGACTAGCTGAAGGTAGGAAACCATGAGCGTCGTGATCACCGTGGCCCCGACCGGACCGATCGCCACGAAAGCCGACAACCCGCATTTGCCCACCAGGCCCGAAGAAATCGCGGACGCCGTCGCCGCGGCCTATCAGGCGGGGGCTGCGGTGGCGCATATCCACGTGCGTGACGCCGAAGGGCGGCCGACCGCCGACCTGTCGATCGCGCGACGCGCGATGGAACTCATCGCGGAGCGGTGCCCGATTCTCATCCAGCTGTCCACGGGCGTGGGGTTGTCGGTGCCGTTCGAGGAGCGCGCCGCTCTCGTCGAGCTGCGCCCCCGGATGGCGACGCTGAACCCGTGCAGTATGAGCTTCGGCACCGGCGAGTTCCGCAACCCACCTGTGGAGGTCCGGCGGCTCGCGGCGCGCATGAAGGACCTGGGAGTCAAGCCAGAGCTGGAGATCTACGACACCGGACACCTCGACGCTTGCCTGCGGTTGCGCGACGAAGGACTGCTTGGCCACGGACCCCTCCAGTTCTCCCTCGTGCTCGGCGTTGCCGGCGGCATGGCCGCCACACCCGAGAACCTGATCACCATGGTCCGCCGGCTGCCCGAAGGGGCGGTATGGCAGGTCATCGCGATCGGCCGAGCGAACCTCAGGCTCACCGCCATGGGCCTGGCACTGGGCGGCAACGCCCGGGCGGGCCTCGAGGACACGCTGTACCTGCGCAAAGGCGAGCTCAGCCCGGGAAACCTCCCGCTGGTCCGGCGCACCGTCCAGCTCGCGCGCGACCTGGACCTGACAACAGCCGGGGTCGAGGAAACCGAGAAACTGCTCCAGCTTCCCCTTGCGGGGAATTGACGCTGTCGCCGAAGTCGCGCCGTCAGTGACCGCGAAGGGTCTCGAACGGTGAGGGGATCTCCCGGGTCAGGGACGACGCTACGGTTGAAGATCCGGCCCGCACCTGAAAAGGAGCGCCCAACTATGATCCTCCCGAAGGTTCGGGACCCTCGCTTCATCACCCTTCGTCGCGGTGGGACCCTCACTGATTCGGATCATCATCTCCTCGCTCTTTGGGCGGCGTCTTGCGCGGAGCACGTCCTCCACCTGTTCGAGTCGGTTCAGCCTGAAGATCCACGACCGCGTGAAGCGATCGAGCACGCCCGCGCGTGGGTGCGTGGTGAGGTCACGATGATGCAGGCTCGTGCGGCGGGCGGCCACGCAATGGGTGCGGCCAGACACCTGCGTGGGGCAGCAAGGCATGCCGCATACGCTGCTGGCCAAGCGGGCGCCGTGGCACACGTCGCCGCGCACGAACTCGGTGCGGCCGCGTATGCGATCAAGGCCGCATGTGCTGCTGCGCCGGAAGGCGAGAGCGATGCCGCAGCGCGACTCGAGTGCCGGTGGCAGCGTGACCAACTCCCGGAGGCGATTCGCGAACTCGTGCTCGACGACCAGCGGTTGCGCAATGAAATCTGTTGGTCGGTGTTCGACTGCTGAGCGGACCTGCGGCCAAGTCTCGCCACAGGGCTACGGGGCGAAAGGTTCACTCACCGGCCGGACTCGTGCCCATACCCTATGCGGGTATCCAGTATGGGAACTGTCCGGCGGGCGGCCGGTGTGCTGTCACCGATCCGAGGCGGCCCGGACGGTCTCGACCGGACCGGGTGTCGCGTCAGCGGTCCCTGCCACGCGCTCGACAGCCAGCCTCCGCGCGGTTCGGTGGTAGGTCGTTACGGTGTCGGCGAACGCTGCGACGAACGCTTCGTCGGGAGAGTCGAGCATGGCCCGGATCAGGACCGGTACACGTACGCGGTCGTGCGTACGGAACCAGAGATCAGTTGCGCGCAGCCAATAGCGTCGCCACCAGCCGCCGGATTCCCACCACGCGATCCGGCTGCGGGCGCGACGGGCCGCCCAGTGCAGGCCCGCTTCGTCCGGCCGCGCTGCGAGCCCATGCCGCGCCAGGACCGCCACCAGCTCCGCGGTGATCAGCGGGTGGCGCTTGTTTGTGCCGATCACTTCGGGAATCCAAGGCACCAGCCGGCGACGCGAATCGTCCCCGATCTGGTCGTTGATGAGGCGGGCAGCCTCGGCCAGCATCGGATGCGTACAGTCCGGGTGATCACTCCAGCGCTCCCCCGCGAGCACCGACGCGACCTCCATGAAACAGCCACCCGTCCCGGGCGCGAAATGGCGGCCACGGCCGAGCACCGGGATTCCGTCGGGCAGCAGCGTCTTGTCACGGCCCACGACGATTCACCTCTTCCCGCGTCGACGTCCTGGTCAGCAGCCGGGCTACCTCGTCATCGCCGACCATGCTCCTCGCCCGCGGACGGCGGGCGCAAGACGCTTGCCCGTCCTGGGCGGCGACTGGGGACCTTCGTCCCGGACCGGCAGTGACATCCGGCCGCATCGGATACCGAACCGTGTCTGTGTACTGGTCCCCGAAACGCGAACCGCCACCGCCTGGCTCGATGAGCTCGATCGGGAAATCGCAGGAGGAGCGCATTCGGTGAATCGGCAACCGTATGGCTGAGTATGTCGAGGCCGCGACCGACGACGAACGCATTGCCGCGGACGATCAGCGCGGGCTGAGCACGGCCGAAGTCGCCGCACGAGTCGAGCAGGGCCGCGTCAACGATGTCCCGGCGCGCGCGAGCCGCAGCGCGTGGGAGATCGTGCGCTCGAACGTGTTCACCCGGATCAACGCGATCTTCGCGGTACTCGCCGTGATCATCTTCAGCACCGGCTACCTGCTTGACGGGCTGTTCGCGGTGTTGATCGTGGCGAACAGCGTCGTCGGCATCGTGCAGGAGCTGCGCGCGAAGCGCACACTGGACCGGCTTGCGATCGTCAGCCAGGCCCGCCCGCGGGTTCGCCGCGACGGCAGGACCGCCGAGCTGGACCCCGCCAAAATCGTCGCCGACGACGTGATCGAGATAGGTCAAGGCGACCAGATCATCGTCGATGGACAGGTGCTGACCGTGGGCTCGCTGGAGGTGGACGAATCACTGCTGACCGGCGAGTCGGACTCCGTCCTGAAGCACCCCGGGGACCCGATGCTGTCCGGCAGTTTCGTGGTCGCCGGCGCGGGCACGTACCGGGCGACCAGGGTCGGGCGCGAAGCGTACGCGGCCCGGCTGGCCCAAGAAGCCAGCCGGTTCACGCTGGTCAACTCGGAGCTGCGCAACGGGATCAACACCATCCTCAAGGTCATCACCTACCTCATGGTCCCGGCCGGGGCGCTGTCGATCTACAACCAGCTCTCCGGCGACCAGCCGCTGCCGGATGCGTTGCGTGGCATGGTCGCTGCGCTGGTGCCGATGGTGCCGGAGGGCCTGATCCTGATGACCTCGATCGCCTTCGCGGTCGGGGTCATCAGGTTGGGCAGGCGCCAGTGCCTGGTCAACGAACTGCCCGCGATCGAGGGACTCGCCCGGGTCGACGTGGTGTGCGCCGACAAGACCGGCACGCTGACCGAGAACACCCTCCGGCTGTCCACGATCCGCCCTTTCGGCGACGCCGCCGAGTCCGGCCTGGCGCTGGCCGCGCTCGCGGCCACGGATCCACGCCCGAACCCCAGCCTCCAGGCCATCGCCCGCGGCACCCCCGAAAACCCGGCCTGGCACGCCGACCAGGTCGTCCCGTTCTCCTCAGCACGCAAGTGGAGCGGCGCGCATTTCGCCGAACACGGCAGCTGGGTGCTTGGCGCTCCCGACGTGCTACTCGCCGAAGGCAGGCCGGAACGCGCCGAGGCCGAAGGTCTCGCCGACGCCGGGCTGCGGGTACTCCTGCTGGGCCGTGCCCGGGCACTCGAACCTCTGCGCGCCGTCGCCCCGGCCGCGCTCATCGTGCTCGAACAGCGGATCCGCGACGACGCACAATCCACTGTGGACTACTTCGGCAGCGAGCAGGTAGCGGTGAAGGTGATCTCCGGCGACAACGCCGCGTCGGTCGGCGCCGTCGCCCGCTCCCTCACGCTGCCGGGAGCGGGCACCCCGCTGGACGCGCGCACGCTGCCCGAGGACCGCGAAGAACTGGCCACGGTCATGGAAAAAGCGACGGTCTTCGGGCGCGTCACGCCGGACCAGAAGCGCACCATGGTTGCCGCGCTGCGGTCGCGCGGGCACACCGTGGCGATGACCGGGGACGGGGTCAACGACGTGCTCGCGCTCAAGGACGCCGATATCGGGGTCGCGATGGGATCGGGCAGTCCCGCGAGCCGCTCCGTCGCGCAGATTGTGTTGCTCGACAACGCGTTCGCCACGCTCCCCCAGGTCGTGGCCGAAGGCAGGCGGGTGATCGGCAACATCGAACGGGTCGCCACCCTGTTCCTCACCAAGACCGTCTACTCCGTCCTGCTTGCGCTGATGGTCGGCGTACCCGGGCTGATCGGCTTCGACGCGCTGCCCTACCCTTTCCTGCCCCGGCACGTCACGATCACCGGCTGGTTCACCATCGGGCTGCCCGCGTTCGTGCTCTCCCTGGCCCCCAACGCCGAGCGCGCCCGCCCGGGATTCGTCGGCCGGGTCCTGCGCCTGTCCGTGCCGGCAGGAATCGTCATCGCCGCGGCGTGCTTCACCTCCTACGTTCTCGTCTACCCCGGCACCGGCGGCCAGACTGCGCAGGTACAAGCCAGCACCACCGCCCTGATCACCCTGATCAGCATGGCCCTGTGGGTGCTCGGCATCGTGGCGCGCCCGTACACCTGGTGGAAGGCCGGCCTGATCACGGTGATGACCGCCACGTCGGTGCTGATGTTCGTGCTCCCGCTGCCCCAGCGGCTGTTCCTGCTCGACCCGTCTCAGGTAGGCCACACGCTGACTGCCTTCGCGGTCTCCGCGGCGGGCATCGTGCTACTGGAGATCGTATGGTGGGTCGCCCCTCGCGTTCTCGGGCCACGCTGGGCCGGGCCCCATCGTTGAGGGCCTTCTCCTCGCGGAGCGACGACGCGCACGTTGGAGTACTGGCGAGGGTTCAGGCGATCCGGGGCCGGACGATCAGCAGCGGGCACTGCGCGTGGTGAACCAGTGCGTGACCGACGGAGCCCAGCATCAGCCCGGGGAATCCGCCACGCCCGCGGCTGCCGATCACGATGAGCTGGGCCTGCTCCGTCCAGTGCAGCAACTGCTGCCGTGGCCGGTCCCGCGCCACGACCCGGTCGACCGGCACGTCGGGGTACTTTTCCGCCCAGCCCGCCAGGCATTCGGCGAGCATCCGCCACGGCTCGTCGCCCGTGTCGCGCCAGGCGTGCACCGCCACCAGCGGCACGTTCCGCCAAGACGCCTCCTCGAACGCGACGCCGAGCGCGCTTTCGCTGTCCGGGCTGCCATCCACACCGGCCACCACTGGCGACGCCGCATCCATCTCGCGGCCGCGAACCACCAGCACGGGGCAGTGTGCGTGACCGGCGACGGCGACGGCGGTCGATCCCGCGAGCATGCCGGCGAAACCACCGCTGCCCGAGGCACCGACAACGACCGTCCGCGCGGTGCGCGACAGCTCGATCAGCATCGGGGACGGCAGTTCGTTCGGCATTTCCGAGGTCACCACCACATCGCCTGCCACGGCGTGCGCCGTCTCGGCGGCGTCACGCAGCAGCTCGTGGCCGGCATGCACAAAGTCGGCGTAGACCTGCCGGGGCACGGACAGCCCGGCACCGCAGACGCCTCCCGGGGGCGCGAAAGCGAAAACGACATGCAGTCGGAGGTTGCGCAGCGCCGCTTCCCCCGCGGCCCATCGAAGCGCGCGGGTGGCCTGCTCCGATCCGTCCACGCCCACCACGATCGCGTCGTCAGCGCTTGTCATGAGCTCCCCCCACGTTCACGGTCGCGCCCCACCAACCGTCCTTTTCGGACAGTCCAGCCACGGTCGGCACCGGCGGCGTGGCGGTGACGGGGTAGCCGAGCCGGAGGATTGCCTGCGGGTGGCCGGGCAGGTCCAGGTGTTCGATCAGCCCGGCGCGGACCTCGTTCAGGTGCAGGGGCTGGGTCAGCACCGAGCCCGCCAGGCCGTGGTTGACGGCGTTGAGCCAGACTTGTTGCAGCGCAGTCCCGGCACGCAGCTGGTCGCGGCGCGTGTCATCCGGAGTGAACACCACCAGCAGGCCCTCCGCGAGGAGCCGCTCGGTCAGCGTGACGGTGTCGGGCAGGTGGCTGTCGGCGCGCACCAGGCCGCTCCAGGGCAGCGTGGTCACCGCAGGCAGCGGTTCGCGGAACTGCGCTGACCAGGCTTGCAGTTCGCGCTGGTAGGCATGGTCGGCACGCAGTACCCGCGCGGCATAGCCGAGCAGTTCGGCGAGCGCGGTGGCTTGAGCCGCACCATGCACGACACGCACCTCGGCGCCGTCGGCAGCTGCGCTCGCAGCCAGCATCGCCAGATTGTGCTCCCCGATTCGGTGCAGGCTGAACGGCGCGCGGTAGCTGCGGCGCCGGAAGATTGCGGAATACAGGTCGACGTCGGCGGCAGTGGCTCTGCGGCGGCCGTCCGCGAGGACACGGGCGACCAGGTCAGGACGATCGGGGTCGGGCAGCAGCGTGGTCTGCGCGTCCCAGCCCAGGGTTCGGACCGCCAGGTCGAGGTTGGCCAGCGCGGCACCGCAGGAGATCACCCGGTCGCGGCCGGCCGGATCGTGCTTCGGCAGCCAGGACTCGAACCGCTCGTAGAGATCCGCGGCGTCCCGCTCCGCTTGCAGGACCCACGGTTGCGTGTTGTGAACGGAGGGGGCGCGGCTGACCGCGCGGGCAAGTACGTCCACCTCACCATGTGACCAGATCATCGCACGCCCTTTTCCTCGATAGCGTGCTTCCCACAATCGGCCGGCTACCAAGCGGCGGGTAGAGAACGGCGTCCCCGCTTCGGAGGTCTTTCGGCCACCCCGGCAAAGCGGACATCGCCGGTTCTTCGTTGTGGATCTGAGCAAAGAAAGGCCCTGCCCTGATCACCTCAGGGCGACGGTGAGCAGGACCGCGCTGTCGACGACCGCGTCCAGGCCGTGCCGTTGCGGTGGGAGCGGCAGAAGCTCGCCGGTATCCAGGAGCCATTCACGGTCGTCGGTGTGCACGCGGACCCGGCCGGTCAACACGTGCAGCGTCGCGGCGGCAGGGGCGTCGTGCTCGGCGACCTGGGCACCCGCCGCGAGGGCGATGACCGTGGCGCGCATCGACGTGCTGGAGGCGATCGTCCGGGCAGCGCGCTGTGAGTGGTGGTCGCGGGCTTGTTCGAGCAGTTCCGCGGCCAGGGCACTCAGTGGCATAACCGCGTGGTGACCGGTTTCCTTCATGGCACTTGCTCCCATCCGCGCCGGGGCGCTCGCGCACCGAGCCGGGTGTCGCGGGTGCGGTACACGATGTAGGGCCGGGTCAGGTAGCCCAGCGGCATCGAGAACACATGGACGAGCCGGCTGAACGGCCAGAACGCGAACAGCACCCAGGCGGCGAGGACATGGGCCTGGAAGCCCCACGGGGCGGCCTTGATCAGCGCACTGTCGGGCTGGAAATAGAAGATCGAACGGAACCACGGCGCGACGGTTTCCCGGTAGTCATGGGGATGGCCGGTGAGGTTTCCGAGGACCGTCGTGCCCAGTCCGAGAGCGATGGTGCCGATCAACAGCACATACATGATCTTGTCGTTGCGGGTGGTGGCGGAGAAGACAGGGCCGACGGTGCGGCGGCGGTAAATCAGGATCGCCGCGCCGCCCAGCGTGCCTACTCCCGCGATCGTGCCGAGCGTGACGGCACCGATGTGGTAGGCGGTTTCGCTGATGCCGATGGCCCCGGTCCACGATTTCGGGATCAGCAGGCCACCGATGTGCCCGAGGGCGACGACGAGGATGCCGAAGTGGAACAGCGGGCTGCCCAGCCGCAGCAGCCGGCTTTCGTACAGCTGCGAGGAGCGGGTGGTCCAGCCGAACTTGTCGTAGCGGTATCGCCAGAAGTGGCCGGCGATGAAGATCGCGATCGACACATACGGCACGGCGACCCACAGCAGGGCGTCCACGATGGTCATCGCAGTCCTCCGAACGGCTGGAGCCCCACTTCTTCCTCGGGCGGCCCCTGCGCGATCAGGCGAGCGAGGACGTCCTCGTCGCTGCCGCGCAACCGCGGCAACGTGGCGGAGATCGAGTCGAGCACCGAGGCCCACGGTGAGTTCGTCTCGTGCAGACCGAGCCGCAGCAGTTCGAGCCCGGCGCGGTGCTCGCTCAGCAGGCGCAGCCCCAGGCCCGGGTGTCCGGCCGCGAATTCGAGCACGACGGCGAGGTGGTCGGGCAACTCCTCCGAGGACAGAACGAGCCCTTCGGCCCGGTAGGCATGGGTGAACCGCAGCAGCGCCATGCCGCGTTTGCGCGTGTCGCCGTAGGTGTAGTAGGTGAGGTACAGGCTGCCGCGCTTGCGGTGGTCGAACGTGGCGACGTAATCGGCGGCCAGATCGGGCAGCGGGGTGCGCTCGACGTGGTCGAGAATCTGCGCCAGCGGATCGCCGACCGGGCCGGGCACGGCGCGGGTGACCTCGCGCAGCAGCGAAAGCCTGTCGAGAAGTGCGGCGCTCGGATAGTCCAGCAGCAGCGACTGAGCCTGCCAGGCCATCGTGTGCTCGGAAGCGGTCATGGCTTGGGCTCCGTGCCGTGCTCGCCGGAGTCGCGCGGTGGTGGGAAGAGGCCGTCGGGCCTGCCTTTGCCATCCCAGTTGAGCAGGTTGACGCGGCTGCCCTTGTCCACGGGGGCGGCGATGGTGTCCGCGGTCTGCCGGTCGCGCAGCATACGGTAGTTCTCGACGGCGAGCGGCGGGATGCCACCCGACGCTTCGCCGAAGGGGCCGGAGCCGACCATGCCGGGCCCGCCCTCGTAGTCGAGGCTGCATTCGGTGGCCAGTTCCTCCAGGCCGTGGGCCTGTTCCGCATGTGCTGGCGGGATGACGTACCGCTCGTCGTACTTGGCCAGCGCCAGCAGCCGGTACATGTTATAGACCGCTTCACTGCTCAGGCCGGCCCTGGCGGGAATCTCCTCGCATGGCTCCCGGCCGAGGTTGATGTCCCGCATGAAGGACCGCATCGCCGCCAGCCGCCGCAGGACGGCCTCGACCGGTGCGACGTCGCCGGCGGTGAACAGTTGGGCCAGGTACTCGACGGGAATACGCAGCGCCTCGATCGCGGCGAAGAGATTGCCGTGGTCCTCGGCGTCGTGCCCGGTGTCCCGCACCACGTCCACGACAGGCGAGAGCGGCGGGATATACCAGACCATCGGCATCGTGCGGTATTCCGGATGCAGGGGCAGCGCCACGCGGTAGGTGTTGATCAGTGCGTACACCGGCGAGCGCTGGGCCGCGTCGATCCAGTCGCGCGGGATCCCGGCATGTTCGGCTTCGCGGATGACCGCCGGATCGTGCGGGTCGAGAAAGACCTGCCGCTGTGCTTCATACAGGTCCCTTTCGTCTCTTGTGGACGCCGCCGCGAGGACCTTGTCCGCGTCGTAGAGCATGAGCCCGATGTAGCGCAGACGGCCCACACAGGTTTCCGCGCACACCGTCGGGATGCCGACCTCGACGCGCGGGAAGCAGAACGTGCACTTCTCGGCCTTGCCGGTGCGGTGGTTGAAGTACACCTTCTTGTAGGGGCAGCCGGTCACGCACATGCGCCAGCCGCGGCAGCGGTCCTGGTCGACCAGCACGATGCCGTCCTCACTGCGCTTGTACAGCGCGCCGGACGGGCACGAGGCGACGCAGGAGGGGTTGAGGCAATGCTCGCAAATCCGCGGGAGGTAGAACATGAAGGTGCGCTCGAACTCGAACCGCACCTTGTCGGCGATGTCACGCAGCAGCGGGTCCTTCTCGCCGTGGTCCGGGGCACCACCGAGGTCGTCGTCCCAGTTGGCCGACCAGGATATCTTCGTGTCCTTGCCGGAGATCAGCGAGCGGGGCCTGGCGACTGGCGTGTGCTCCTGCACGGGGGCGCTGGTGAGCGTCTCGTAGTCGTAGGTCCAGGGTTCGTAGTAGTCGTCGATGCCGGGCATCTTGGGGTTGGCGAAAATGGTCAGCAACTTGCGCAGCCGCCCGCCGGCCCTCAGCGCCAGCCGTCCACGCTTGTTCAGTATCCAGCCGCCGCGCCACCGTTGCTGATCCTCATACCTGCGCGGATATCCTTGTCCGGGACGGGTTTCGACGTTGTTGAACCACACGTACTCGACGCCGCTGCGGTTGGTCCAGGCCTGTTTGCACGTGACCGAACAGGTGTGGCAGCCGATGCACTTGTCGAGGTTCATCACCATCGCCATCTGCGCCATCACCCGCACTGTGCCGCCTCACTCCCCCGCCTCTCCGCGTTTTTTCCGTCGTTGCGTAACGAGTAATCTGCGGTTCGGAGCGCTCCGTGGTTCAGTACCGTCACGGTCCCCTTGGGTGCGGTGGGGTGCCGGGTACTTGATGAGATTCTTTCCATCAGTACTCAACCTCCTGCGAGCGGCGGCGGATGACGGTGACCTCGTCGCGCTGGTTGCCCGTCGGGCCGAGGTAGTTGAACGCGAACGAAAGCTGGGCGTAGGCGCCGATCAGGTGGCTGGGTTTGATGAGCAGCCGGGTCAGCGAGTTGTGGATCCCCCCACGCCGGCCGGAGGTCTCACTACGCGGGACGTCGATGAGCCGGTCTTGCGCGTGGTACATGTACACCGTGCCTTCGGGCATCCGGTGGGAGACCACGGCCCGCGCCACGACTACACCGTTGCGGTTGACCGCCTCGATCCAGTCGTTGTCCGAAACCCCGACCTTCAATGCGTCCTGTTTGGACATCCAGATCGTGGGGCCGCCCCGGGACAGGCTGAGCATGAACAGGTTGTCCTGGTACTCGGAATGGATCGACCACTTCGAGTGCGGAGTCAGATAACGGACCGTCACCCCGAGTTCGCCCCGGTCGCCGACCGCCGGTTCACCGAAGAGCTCATCCATCCGCAGCGGCGGGCGGAACACCGGCAACGTCTCCCCCAGTTCGGCCATCCAGTCGTGGTCCAGGAAGAAGTGCTGCCTGCCGGTCAGCGTGTGCCAGGGCTTACGCCGTTCGACGTTGATGACGAACGGCGAGTAGCGGCGGCCCCCGGCCTCCGATCCGGACCATTCGGGTGAGGTGATGACCGGGGTCGGCGCCGCCTGCGTGTCGGCGAAGGTGATCTGCTTTCCTTCGTGTTCGGCGGCCAAGTCCGCCAGCGGCAGGCCGGTGCGCTGTTCCAGCGTACGGAAACCTTGCGTGGCCAGATGTCCGTTCGTGGTGCCGGACAGCGCCAGAATCGCTTCGCACGCGTGGCGATCGCTGACCAGCGATGGACGGCCGGCCGCGGGTCCACCGCGAACGATGCCGTTCTTGTGGCGCAGGTACTCCACACCCGGACTCAGGTCGAACGTGACGCCTTTGGTGGTGGCGCCCAGCGAATCGGCCAGCGGGCCGAGCGCGGCCATCTTCGCGGCCACAGCCGGATAGTCGCGCTCCACGACGACGAGCTTGGGCATCGTCTTGCCCGGCACCGGCTCGCACTCCCCGGCCTTCCAGTCGGCGACCCGGCCGTGCGGGGTGGCCAGTTCGTCCGGGCTGTCGTGCAGCAACGGCGCCGCGACCACGTCCTTGCGGACGCCGAGGTGGGTTTCGGCCAGGCGGCTGAAAGCATGCGCGATGGTGTGGAAGGCGTCCCAGTCCGTGCGGGTCTGCCACGGCGGAGCGATGGCCGGATTGAACGAATGCACGAAGGGGTGCATGTCGGTGCTCGACAAGTCGTACTTCTCGTACCAGGTCGCCGCCGGCAGCACGATGTCGGAGTAGATCGTGGTGCTGGTCATCCGGAAGTCCATCGTCAGTAACAGATCCAGCTTCCCGGTCGGCGCCTCCTCCCGCCACACGACTTCTCGCGGCCGGGCGCCGGGCGGCGCCTCCTGGGCGCGCACCGACGAGTCGGTCCCGAGCAGGTGCTTGAGGAAGTATTCGTTGCCCTTGGCCGAGGAACCAAGCAGATTCGCCCGCCACACGGTCAGCACCCGGGGGAAGTTCTCCGGCGCGTCCGGGTCCTCCCCGGCGAACCGCAGCCGCCCGGCCCGCAGCTCGGACACCACGTGGTCGCCGACCGGCGTTTCGCCGGCCTCGTCCGCGAGGTCCAGCGGGTTGCGATCGAAGGTCGGGTAGGACGGCATCCAGCCCAGCCGCGACGACAGCGCGAGCAGGTCGGCGGTGGTCTTACCCGCCATGCGTCCCGTCGCCGCGGCGAAACGGTCCGCATCGAGCGGAGCGAGATGGGGGTCCCCCCGGCTGGAGGCCGGGGGAGGGTCGTAGCGGAACTGGTCGGTGTGCAGATACCAATAGGCCGTCTGGATCATCTGCCGCGCGGGCCGCTGCCAGTCCGCCGCGGTGGCCAGCAGCGAGTATCCGGCGAGGGGGCGCACCTTCTCCTGCCCCACGTAATGCGCCCAGCCACCCCCGTTGACCCCCTGGCAGCCCGTCAATGTCGTCAGCACGAGGAAAGCGCGGTAGATCGTGTCCGAGTGAAACCAGTGGTTGGTACCGGCCCCCATGATGATCATCGACCGGCCCTGGGATTCTTCGGCGTTGGCGGCGAACTCACGCCCGATCCGGGCCGCCGCGGCCGCCGGGACACCGGTGATCGCTTCCTGCCACGCAGGGGTATACGGCTCGGCGGCATCGTCGTAATCCGTGGGCCACGACCCGGGAAGCCCCTCACGCCATACCCCGTACTGGGCCAGCACCAGGTCGAACACCGTCGTCACCAGGTGGTCGCCGAGCCTGCGCACCGGCACCCCGCGACGCAGCACCGCGGCCGAGCCGTCCGGGGTGTCGAAACGCGGCAGCTCCACCTCGACCGCATCGCCACCCGTCGCCGACAGCAGCGGGTCGACGCCGCCCAGGTCGAGGTTCCATCGGCCCGCGCCCTGCTCGCCGTATCGGAAGCCCACGGAACCACCAGGCACCACCGGCTGATCGGTCACCGCATCGAAAAGCACCGGCTTGAACGCGGCGTTCTCGGCCTCCTCCCCCAGATCCTCCGCCGTGACGAACTTCCCCGGTACACAGCGGTCTCCGTGGCGCTCGACGTGCACCAGGAACGGCAGGTCCGTGAAGCGCTTCACGTAATCGAGGAAGTAGGGCACCTGGCGGCGCACGAAGAACTCGGTCAGGACGACGTGGCCCATCGCCATCGCCAGCGCACCGTCGGTACCGGGCTGCGCCGCAAGCCATTCGTCCGCGAACTTCACGTTGTCGGCGTAGTCCGGCGATACCGCGACGACCTTCTGCCCGCGGTAGCGCGCCTCGACCATCCAGTGGGCATCCGGGGTGCGGGTCACCGGCAGGTTCGAACCCCACATGATCAGGTATCCGGCGTCCCACCAGTCGCCCGACTCGGGAACATCGGTCTGGTCGCCGAACACTTGCGGCGAGGCGACCGGAAGATCGGCATACCAGTCGTAGAACGACAGCATGGCGCCTCCCAGCAGCGAGTAGAAGCGCGCACCCGCGGCGTGCGACACCATCGACATCGCCGGGATCGGCGAGAACCCGGCCAGCCGATCCGGGCCGTACTCGCGAATGGTGTGCACATGCGCGGCGGCGATCATCTCCACCGCCTCGTCCCAGCCGGCCCGGACCAGGCCGCCCTTGCCGCGCGCAGTCTTGTATCGCCGTGCGCGCTCCGGGTCCGACACGATCTGCGCCCACGCCGCCACCGGATCCCCGGTGCGCCGCCGCGCCTCCCGGAACATCTCCAGCAGCACACCTCGCACATAGGGGTAGCGCACCCTGGTGGGCGAGTACGTGTACCACGAAAAGGCCGCGCCACGAGGACAGCCACGCGGCTCGTACTCCGGCCGATCCGGCCCTACCGACGGATAGTCCGTCTGCTGGGACTCCCAGGTAATGATCCCGTCTTTGACGTAGACCTTCCACGAGCAGGATCCGGTGCAGTTCACCCCGTGAGTCGAGCGGACGACCTTGTCATGGCTCCAGCGATCCCGGTAGAACTCGTCCGCCTGCCGCCCGCCCTTCCGGTGCAACGCCCGCCGATCCGGCGATACCTCATCCCGGGTGAAGAATCTTCGCGTGCCCACGAGGGCGTCCGCCAGGGGAGAGTCCATCCCCGGCTGTCGCGTCATGTCAGCCATCGCGCTGTCCCTCCGCCACCAGATGTGATCGCGAGAGCGGCTACGACGTTAACAGCCCAGGCCGGCACCCGCAGGGCCCTACGGCTCACGACTGGCAGCCGCAGTACTCGCACATCACACGACTCCCTCGCGCACCCGGGTCACGTGCCGGACACCGGTCACCGTGAACAGCATCGCCGCCGCAGCCACGAGCGCGAGCGCCGCCAGGCCAAGCGCGTAGGACGAGAACGCGCTGTAGAGGGCGCCCATGACCAGCGGCGGCACAAACCCGCCGAGCCCGCCGGCCGCGCCCACGACCCCCGTGACCGAACCGACCTTGTCCGCCGGCGCAAGCAGCGCCACCAGCGCGAACACGGCACCGCTGGCCGCGCCCAGCGCCGCCGCCATTGCCAGGAACGCCACCGTCGCCCATGGCATCAACGCGGGTGTGCCCGCCTGCACCGCGGCTCCGGCAGTAACCACGGCCAATGCCCCGGCCAGTACCCGGACGGGCCCGAACCGGTCCGAAAGCCAGCCACCTACTGGCCGCAGCAGCACCGCCAACAGCACGAACCCGGCCATCCGGTTCGCCGCATCCGTCTGTGCCAGCCCATAGGCCGTCTTCAGGTATGCCGGCAGGTACACCGAAAACGCGACGTATCCACCGAATGCGACGGCATATAACGCCGACGCCTGCCAGGTAATCGGCAACTGCGCCACAGCGCGCAGACGCCGGCCCAGTGAATACCGGGGAACCGCGCGACCGGGCGCGTCCCGCAACACGAGCGCCGCCACGACCGCATACAGCGCGAGCACTACCGCTGTCACCACGAAGGGCGCCGCGAAGGTCCATGCCTTGACCAGGTTCACCGTGGTCAAGGCACTGATCGCGGTACCTCCCATGCCCGCGCCGAAGATCCCGATCGCCAGCCCACGACGCCGCGGCGGGAACCACGCGGACACGAACGGCACCCCGACCGCGAACGCCGTACCACCCATGCCCAGCACGAACCCACCGACCAGCAACGACGCCAGCGACGAATGGCCTACCAGACCGAGATAGAGCACCGGCACGATCGTCGTTGCCGAGATCACCGGGAACATCACGCGTCCCCCGTACCGGTCGCTCAATGCGCCCACCGGGATCCGCCCCACCGAGCCGACCACGACGGGAACCGCGACCACCAAAGCCTGGGAAAACGCGTCAAGTGCCAGCGCATCCTTCAACAGCGGCCCCAGCGGGCTCAGCAGCGCCCACGCCCAGAAATTCACCGCGAACCCCACCGTCGCCAGCGCCAGCATCACGCCACGCTGCCGCGCACGCTCCCGAGTCGCAGCCACCTCAGCCGCTGGCCGTGTCAGCATCGATATGCCACCTACTCGTCCGCCGCTGTCCGAGCGATCATTACCACCACGAGGGTCCCCGCGGACGGGCTCCGCGGACAGGGGAGCAACGGCCCTTCAAGATGGACTTTCGTCCATCATGTGCGAAGTTCGGGTTGTCACCAGCAGATTCCCGCCAGAGGAAGGGATTATTCGATGAATATCGGTATCACGGTGCGCTTGAACCTGCCCTTCGAGGAGACGGTCGGGCGCATCCGCGCGGCACTCAAGGAGCAGGGATTCGGTGTGCTGACCGAGATCGACGTGCAGGCCACGTTGCGCGAAAAACTCGGCGAGCAGATGGAGCGCTACCTCATCCTCGGCGCGTGCAGCCCGCCGCTCGCGCACCGTGCCCTCGGCGTCGACCGCCGGATCGGGCTGCTCCTGCCATGCAACGTCGTCGTGCGTGAAGACGACGACGCCACATTGGTGGAGGCGCTCGACCCGGAGATCATGGTGGAGGCCACCGGCGAACCTGGATTTGCTCCGGTCGCCGAGGAGGCAGCCGCCCGGCTGCGCAAGGCGTTGGACATGCTCGGCTCCTGAAGCCGGGAAGTCGATCAGACCTTGGATGCCGTGGAGGCGGGCCGCCACGCTGCCTCAGCAGATTCGGCGGTGGACCGAGTGCGGCTATTTCGGTGCCCCGGTGCGCCGGGTCCACCGCCGTCCGAAGATCGCGATTACCGGGATGGTGAACAGCAGCGGCCCCAGTACCGCCAGCGGGCGTTCGGCCCACCAGATCCAGTCCGGCGCCCGGTCGTCGGAGATGTGCCGGTCGTACGCGAAGTACACGACCGCCCGCGCGAGAGCCATGCCGGTGGTGTGAAACAGGAACAGCGGCAGGGCGAACCGGGTGAGCACGCCGGTCGCGCGCTGCCAGCGCGGCCGGGTCAACCTGCGCTCGACCGCCGGGCGCAGGACTTCGGCGACGCCGATCTGGAAGGTCAGCAGCGCCACGATGACGAACGTCGGCGGCGCCATGTTCGACAGGCGCTGACCCGGTACTCCCACCATCGAGCCGGGATACAGCCCGGAGAACACCAGGCCCATCAATGCGAACAGGCCCGCCCACAGCAACGCGAGGTCCACCCGCCGCGGCGCGTCAACGATCCGGCGGTAGAAGAACCCGGCCTGATACGCCAGGCCCCACACAGCCGCCATGTTGATCCAGCCCACCCACTCGTAGCCGTAACGCAGCCGCAGCACGTCGACGAGCATCGCGATCCCGCCGAGCCATACCAGCACGAGCACGTCGAATCGTTCGTGCAGCCACGACATCACCGGCAGCAGGACCAGCAAACCGAGATAGACCGCGAGGAACCACAGTGGACTGATGATCAGCAACACGGTGCTGCGGATCCAGCGCGGATCGAAGACCGTCGCAAGCACAAGCCCCAGCACGGCCCAGGTCAGGATCAGCCCGCAGGCAGGCAACAGCAGCTGTTTCACGTGACGCCAGACGTAGTGCCGCATCCGGTCACCACGCGCACGGGCCTGGTGCCAGGACGCCAGATGCACGTATCCGCCGACATAGAAGAACACCGGCAGCACCTGCAGCAACCACGTGAAGATCCACAGTCCACTGAAGAAACCCAGCGGGTTCGTGGGCTGCGGGCCGGCCGGCGTCCAATACAGGATGGTGAACGCCCAGTGCCACACCACGACGACAAGCAGGCTCACCGCGCGCAGGAAGTCCACATACGGTTCGCGCTCGGTGATCGTCATCGCCGCTTTCCCTTTCCGCGGGCACAATGGCGTCACGATGTCCCTCGCCACCATTGCTCTGCCACGGCCGGAAGTCCTCAGTTTCCGGCGTCGTGCCCTCGCTGTGCTCGCTGCGGTGCTGCTGCTCGCCGCGGCGACCGTGCTGGCCAACCGGGTTCTTCCCGGCTGGGCCTATCCCGTCTGCGGCACCGTCACCGCCGTCGCATTGCTGACCCTCGCGCGGCTCTCCGGCCTGCGCTGGGCCGAAATCGGTCTGGACCGCCGGCACGCCCGCCGCGCACTGCGGTTCGGACTCGGCGGTTTCGCGGTGGTGCTGATCGCTTTCGGTGCGGCTATTGCGATTCCGCCGCTGCGCGTGCTGTTCCACGACGGCCGGATCGGCTCGCCCGGATTCGGTCAGCTGCTCCTGCTCGCTCTCGTGCGGATTCCGTTGGGCACCGTGCTGCTGGAGGAGATCGCGTTCCGGGGCGTGCTTCCGGCGCTGCTGGGCGCGGGCGAGCGCTGGCGCTGGTGGCCCGTGCTCGGCGCGTCCGCGTTGTTCGGGCTGTGGCATCTGCTGCCGTCGCTCGCCCTGACCGAGAACGCGGCCGTGGGCGCGACATTCGGCGGCTTCCCACTGCCGGTCGTGTCGCTGCTGGCGATGCTTGCCGCCGCCGGCGCCGGCGTGTTCCTGTGCTGGTGGCGCTACACCGGTCGCGGCCTCCTCGCACCGATGCTGGTGCACCTGGCCACCAATTCGGGCGGGCTAATGCTGGCGTGGGCGCTGGTCGCGCAACCGCACTAGAACGAAGGTCCCTGGTGTTCGGGTATTCCGGCTCTGCTCACGGTGACCACCCGAGTGCCAGATTCGGGGTCGTCAACCAACGCTTCGCAAGGCAGGTTTGCCATGGACCGTGGACTCCCCGACGACCTCACCGTCGATGCGGCGGTCGCGCTCGCCGTCCGGGCGCCGTCGGTGCACAACTCGCAGCCATGGCGGTGGCGCATCGGTGATCGCACGGTGCACCTCTACGCCGATCCGGGCCGCCACCTGACCGAAACCGATCCTGACGGGCGGGATCTGCTGATGAGCTGCGGCGCGGCACTGCACCACCTGCGCGTCGGGTTCGCCGCACTGGGCTGGCGGGCGCAGGTACACCGGCTGCCCAACCCGGCCGAGCCGGATCATCTGGCGGCGGTCGAACTGCACCGGCATGAGCCGGCGCCGGAGGAGATCGAGCTCGCCGCGGCGATTCCGCGGCGCCGGACCGACCGGCGACGGCACAGCTCGTGGCCCGTACCGGCCGAGCACATCGAGCTGATGGCTCGCCGGGCGGCGCACGAGGGAACCCTGCTGCGCCGCGCCGACGGGACAGCGCGCTACCACCTCGCTCGCGCGATCTTCGAAGCCGCCCGCCAGCACGCCGCCGACCCGGCCTACCGCACCGAACTGGCGGCTTGGAGCGGCAGGCGTGCCTCGTCCGAAGGGGTGCCCAGCCGTAACGCTCCGGCACCCGATCCCACCCCGGGCGCACTACCCGGCCGCCCGTTCGCCGACCCCCGACTGACGCAGCCCGAGGGTGCCCGCGGCGAGGACGACGAGACCGTGCTGATCGTCCTCGGCACCACATCGGACGACCGGATGTCCCGCCTGCGCGCCGGGGAGGCGACCAGCGCCGCTCTGCTCACCGCGACCGCACTCGGCCTGGCCAGCTGCCCGCTCACCGAACCACTCGAGATCGCCGGTACGCGGGAGACCGTGCGCGACAAGGTCAGCGAGGGCACGTATCCACAGATGGTGCTGCGCATCGGGTGGGCACCGATCAACGCCGACCCGCTGCCGGCGACCCCGCGCCGCGACCTGGCCGATGTGCTGGAACCACTCGGCCTTTCCTGAACCTAGGCGCGCTCGTCGTCCCAGACGTAGTCGAGGCGGTTGCAGATATCGACGACGCCGGGCACGAGTGCGGCCAGCTCACCGGCGGCGGTCACCGCACTGCGGCGTTCGAGCCGGCCGAGCAAGGTCACCACGCCGCTCGCGACGGTGACGCTGTAGCAGCCGGGATCCGCGAGCAGCGCGCGTTCGAACACCTCGCTGCGGATCTCCTCGCACAGGTCTTGGTCCGGGCGCAGAAACACACCGAGCAGGTCTCGGCGCGCGACGACGCCAACGAGCTTTCCCTCGTCCAGGACGAACAGCCGGCGCATGCCCCCGCGCACGAGCTCGCGCGCAACGTCCGGAAGCGGCGTGCCGATGTCGACGGTCCAGACCGGCGCCGTCATCAGGTCCCGGGCCCGCAAAGCGTCTGCCTTGTGTGCCCGTTTCCGGGAGAACCGGGACGGCCGGTGCGGAGCACCGACGTATTCCTCTTTGGGGAGCAGATCGGCCTCCGATACGACGCCCCGAAGCGTCCCCTCGGCGTCCACGACCGGCACGGCACTGATCGCTTCGCGAGTCAGCAGCGCGGCGATGTCCTTGAACTCCGTGACCGGCGCGACCGTGCACAAGTCCCGGGTCATCACGGCACCGACGGTGAGCGTGCGCATAACCACCTCCTGAGTTTCGTCCCGGCCGACGCTAGAGCGGGCACGGCCGGTCGAGCAGGGCCTTCGGGCATCGCCGCTGAGGACTTTTGACGGTCGCGACCACCGTCGCGCGCACAGTTGTCTGTAGCCAGTTGCCCAGGTGCGGGAAGGACGCTCGTCATGTCACGTACGGCGAAACCAGGGCCGCCGCCGGATCCGGTGCCCAAGCCCGAGCCGCCGAAACCGCCGGGCTGGCGTGCCTGGCTCATGCCGCTGGCGCTGCTGGCCACGATGGCGCTGCTGTTCCTGCCCACCATCCTGTCCGGCACGACCAGCACCGCGGCGGTGTCCTACAGCGACCTCCTGACCAAAGTGGACGCCGGACAGGTCAAGTCGGTGGAGATCGATGACAAGGGCTCGCTGACCGGCACCTTGCGGGACGGCTCCGAGTTCACCAGCCAGGTCCCCACGGCGCTGGGCGACGCCCAGCTGGACCAGCAGCTGCGCGCCAAGAACGTGCAGATCACCGGGAAAGTCAGCTCGTCGGGCACGTCGTGGTCGAGCATCCTGATCTTCCTGCTCCCCGTGGTGCTGATCATCGGATTCCTCGCCTGGACCGGCCGCAACGCCCAGCGCTCACTGGCCGGCGGCCTCGGCGGGTTCGGGCGCTCGAAAGCCAAGATCATCGAAGCCGAACGACCGACCACCCGGTTCGCCGATGTGGCCGGCTACGAAGGCGTCAAGCGCGAGGTCATGGAGGTCGTGGACTTCCTGCGCGACCCGGGCCGCTATGCCGCCGCCGGCGCGAAGGGGCCGCGCGGGGTCATCATGGTCGGCCCGCCGGGCACCGGAAAGACACTGCTGGCCCGCGCAGTGGCCGGAGAGGCCAGTGTGCCGTTCCTGTCGGTGACCGGATCGGCGTTCGTCGAGATGTTCGTCGGTGTCGGCGCCTCGCGCGTGCGGGACCTGTTCACCGAGGCCCGCGACCGCGCGCCGTCGATCATTTTCATCGACGAGATCGACGCGGTGGGCAGCCGCCGCGGGCCGGGTAACGCCGGTGGCAACGACGAGCGCGAGCAGACGCTGAACCAGTTGTTGTCCGAACTGGACGGCTTCGACCAGAGCAGCGGGATCGTCGTGCTCGCCGCCACGAACCGGCCCGAGACACTCGACGCCGCACTGCTGCGGCCCGGTCGCTTCGACCGCCAGGTTACGGTGCCCCTGCCGAACCAGGCCGAACGCGAGGCGATCCTCGAGGTCCACACGGCGGGCAAACACCTCGCACCAGACGTCGACCTGGTGCGGATTTCCCGTGCCACGCCTGGATTCTCGGGCGCGGACCTGGCCAACCTCGGCAACGAGGGCGCGATCAACGCCGTCCGCGACGACCGCACCACGATCACCGCCGCCGACCTCGACGCCGCCAGGGACCGAATACTGCTCGGCCGCCGCGAAACCTCCAACGCACTGCTGCCCGAGGAACGCCACTCGGTGGCGGTGCACGAATCCGGGCACGCGCTCATGGCCGCACTGTGCGAGCACGCCGACCCCGTGGACCGGGTCACCATCCTTCCCGCCGGCCTGGCGCTCGGCGCCACCGAACAATTACCCGAAGCCGAGCGGCACCTCTACAGCGAGGCATACCTGCGCGACATGCTCGCCGTCCGGCTCGGCGGCCGCGCCGCCGAACTCGTCGTGTTCGGCCAAGGATCCACCGGCGCCGCCAACGACCTCTCCGGCGCCACCGAAGTCGCCACCAAGATGGTCACCGAGTTCGGGCTCTCCCCCGCGCTCGGCCCGGTCGGCTACCCGGCGGCCGAGCCCGCCTACCTGCCGGGAACACCCGCCGCCGCGGCACACCGCTACTCCGAGGCGACACAGCGGCTGGTGGACCAGGAGGTTGCCCGTCTGCTGCGGGAGGCCGAGGAACACGCGGTGCGGACACTCGGCGAGCACCGCGACGCACTGGACCGGCTGGCCGGCCAGCTGATGGAGCTCGAAACCGTCGACGGGAGCCTCGTCAAGGCCGCCCTCCGCGCCGAAATCGTGCACGTCCCGGCCCACTGAAGACGCCGGCAAGGAGACCCGCCATGCGTATCGCGTTGAGAGTCGCCACCGCGGCCGTCGTGCTTAGCCCGGGCGCCGCCGAGGCGTCCGGCCGGCCGCTCCCGGTGCCGGGCGGCGTGGTCGACATCGCGCACTGAGGAGGACCGATGGAACGGCTGAGTCCACTCGATGCCGCGTTCCTGGAGATCGAGGACGAGGATCCGGCTGCCGCGCTCGCGATCGGCTCGATCGCGGTCGTCCGTGGTCCCGTGCCCGCGCACGACGAGTTGGTCGCCGCGTTCACCGCGCTGCTGCCGTTGGTTCCCCGCTGGCGGCAGAAGGTCCGGCACGTGCCCTTCGACCTCGGCCCGCCCGTCTGGGTCGACGCCACGACATTCGATCCCGCCCGTCATTTCCACCGCCTCGCGTTGCCTGCACCAGGTGACGAGGACGCGTTGTGCGACCTGATCGCGCTGATCATGTCCGAACGTCTGGACCGCAGCCGGCCGCTCTGGGAATGCTGGGTGGTCGAGGGGCTCGAGGGCGGCCGCTGGGCGATCGTGTCGAAAGTGCACCACTGCATGACGGATGGCGTCTCGGGTAATCGCCTGCACGACGTGTTCTTCCGGGAGCACGAGACCGCGCCGCCACCCGGCGAACCCGAACCCGAGCCCAGCGCCGCACAGCTGCTGATGCGGTCACTGCGCGGGCTGGTGACCGGTCCGCTTAGCGAGCTGGGGCTCATGGCGGGCGGTCTGCTCGCGCCCCGCAAACTGGCCCGGCGTGCCGCCGAGGCGGTGCGTGGCCTCGGTGCGCTGGCGCCGGCGCTCATCCCGGTCACCCCATCGTCCCTGTCCGGCCCGATCGGCAGGCAACGGCGATACGAGCTCGCGCACGTGTCCCTTCCGGAGATCGTCGCGATCGCCAAGACCTTCGGTGTGACGGTGAACGATGTCGTGCTCGCGGCCATGAGCGGCGCGTTCCGCGAGGTGCTGCTCACCCGTGGGGAGAAACCCGCACCCGACACGCTCCGGGCCCTCGTGCCGGTGTCGGTCCGGGCCGGCGCCGGAGCGACCACAATGGACAACCAGATATCGCTGATGCTGCCGCTGCTGCCGGTGGACCTTGCCGATCCGATGCGGCGGCTGGTGGCGGTGCACGAGCGGGTCGCCGAGCTCAAGGGGCGCAAGGAGGCGCAGGCGGGGCTCGCGGTCACCACGTCGGCGCAGCACGGGCCGTTCGCGCCGATCGCGTGGGCGGTGCGGGCCGGGGCGAAGCTGCCACAGCGCAGCATTGTCACCGTCGCCACGAACGTGCCCGGACCGCGGCACCGGCTCGCCGTGCTGAGCCGGGAGATCGAGGAACTCTACCCCTACGTGCCGATCGCATTGCGGCTTCGCACCGGCGTCGCCGTGCTCAGCTACGGCGAGCGCATGTCGTTCGGCGTGACCGCGGATCTCGACAGCGCGCCGCAGGCGCACCTGCTCGCCGACACCATCGAACGCGACATCGCGTGGCTCGCCGAGCAGGTCAGGTTGCAGGCGGTCAAGCGGAACTCGGTGCCGTCAGCAGTCCCGGACTCTTAGCCGGTGGCGAGGGTGAAGTACGCCTCTTCCTCCTGCGCGAAATGCAGGGTCAGGATCGCGTCGAGACCGTAGAGGGTCGCCCGGAGATCGTCGACCTGGTCCGGCTGGATGGTGTCCGGGGACTCGCTCAGATGCCTGCCGAGACGGCGGATCAGTCGCTGGATCTCGGCATGTTCCCGGCTCATCGTGACCGTCCCTTCCGCACTGCCCAGCACGACACCGAGCGCCGGGTACAGTTCGGTCTCTTCCGCCAGTTCGTGGGGCAGCACGCGTTCGGTCAGCAGCCGGTACGCGCGCCGGACCGCGGCGTCGGCGGCCAGGCTCGCCCCACCCGTGAGCGCGTCAGCGGCCTGCCGCACCGCGGCACGCGCGGGCATGAGTTCCTCATGCTCGCGAGAGAAACGCCGCAGGAGCGGATCCACGCTCGACGATGGCCGGTGGCGACGGAGCGCACGCAGCGCGTTGAGGATCACCGCGACATCGATCGCCTCCTGCACCACCGCGCCGATCACCGGAACCAGCCACCCCAGCGCCGCAGCCGTCATCGCGCACAGCGACAGCACCGTGCCGATCCCGGCGCTCTGCACGGCGATGCGGTGCGCACGGCGGGCGATCTCGACCGCATCGGCGAGCCGGTCGATCCGGTCGTCCAGGATCACCGCGTCACCCGCCTGTGCCGCCGCGGTCGACCCCCGCGATCCCAGCGCGATACCCACGTCGGCGGCCGCGAGGGCCGGCGCGTCGTTGACCCCGTCGCCCACCATCACCGTGACGTCACTCCGCTGTTCAGCGCGCACCCGTTCGATCTTGTCCGCCGGGGTGGCCTCGGCCTGCACCTCGTCGACCCCGATCAGGTCCGCGACCTCGGTGGCGTTGTCGACCCGGTCGCCGGTCAGCAGCACCACCTTGCGAAGCCCGGAGGCACGCAGGCGCCGCATCGTGCGGGAGGCGTCCGCACGGATCCGGTCCCGCACCAGCAACGCCGCGATCGGCCTGCCCTCGCGCTGTACCCAGACGATCGACGCGAGATCCAGCCGGCCCCGCCGCGTGGCGCCGGCGACCCAGTCCGGCACGACAGCGCCGGCAGACAGCCGGCCCACGCGCACCTCGCGGCCGTCGACAACACCCGTCGCGCCGCGCCCCGGTTCCTCACCGACCGACCCGGCACCAGGCAGAGTGATCCGGGCCCGGCGTGCCGCGCGCAGGACAGCGCCGGCGAGCACATGCGGCGAATACTGCTCCACGGCGGCGGCCGCGGCGAGCGCGTCTTCCACCGTCGTTCCCGGTGCGCACAGCACGTCGAAGACCTCCGGCCTGCCCTCGGTGACGGTGCCGGTCTTGTCCATCGCCAGGGTGCGGGCGCGGCCCAGCAGTTCGAGTGCGGCACCGCCCTTGACGACGACGCCCGAGCGCGAGGTACGGGACATCCCGCCGGTCACCGCGACCGGGACGGCAAGCAGCAGCGGGCAGGGGGTGGCGGTCACCAGCACGGCGACGGCCCGGTCCGGGTCGCCCGTCAAGGCCCAGGCGACGCCCGCGATCAGGAGTGCGGCGGGCAAGAACCAGGCCGCGATGCGGTCGGCCAGCCGCGCGACCGGCGCACTGCCCGCGGCGGCCTGCTCAGCCAGACGCACCACACCGGCGTACGTGCTGGCCTCGGCCGTGGCAGTGGCTTCCACATCCAGCGCGGCTCCCATGTTGACCACGCCGCTGCGCACCCGTTCCCCCGCATGCCGTTCGACGGCCGCGGACTCCCCGGTCAGCGCCGATTCGTCGAACTGGCCCTCGCCGATCAACAGCCCGTCCACGGGCACGATCTCGCCGGGCAGCACCACAATCCGGTCACCCGCGCCCACCTGCCCCACCTCGACGGCCTCGATCCGGCCGTCGCTGTACACGTGGGCCTTGCTGGGCGCCCGTTCGAGCAGCGCCGACAAGTCGCGTCCGGCGCGACGCTGCGCGGCCGCCTCCAGCAGCCGCCCGGTCGCGACCATGACCGCGATGATCGCGCCCGCGAGGAACTCGCCCACCGCAAGCGTGCTCGCCAGGGCAAGGACCGCCAGCAGATCGGCACCCCAGCGGTGACGACGCAAATCCGCGACAACCCACACCAGGGTCGGCACCAGGGCCGTGACGTCCGCGACGGCCCACAGGACGTGAGCGGCGAACGCCGCAAATGGCCACGCTGCCCCGCCCGCCGCCAGCAACAGCGTCACCGCCACCAGCAGCAGCGACTCCCGCGGCCACCTCATGATGCGCGGACGCGCACGTCGCCGACGTCGATCACCCCGGTCATCAGCCCGACCGCGCCCGCCAGCACCGGACGGCGCCGGGCCACGACATGCGCACCACGCCAGTCGATCCTGCTCATGATCCCACTTTTGCGCTCTCCCACGAGCAAAGACAGGGCACGATGTCCCCACCGGGTACGACGTTTGCGGCACCGGCTCCGGTGACCAAAGTCCCTGTGGTGGAGCGCAAGGCCCGTCCTACGTTGTGCTCGATCCGAGGACGAGGAGATGGGCCATGCGCACCGCATACCACCAGGAACTCGCATATTTCCAGGACCGGCTCGGCGATCTCGCCCAGCTCGCGGAGACCGCGATCCAGGAGGCGACGAAAGCCCTGCTGGACAACGACATCGAGGCGGCACGGGGACTGACCGCGCAAGGCGAGACGATCGCCCGGCTGCACCGCCTCGTCGACGCCGACGCCGTGACACTGATCGCGCGGCAGCAACCGGTCGCCTCCGACCTGCGCATGATCGTCGCGGGCCTGCGCATGAGCGGGGACCTGGACCGCATGGGCGCGCTGGCCCGGCACATCGCGGAAATCGTCGAACGGCGCCATCCCACCCCCGCGGTGCCGGAAGCCCTGCGCTCCACCATCGCCGAGATGGGCGAACTGGCGCAACGAATGGCAGCGAAGACCCGCGAGGCGTTGGCGAACCAGGACCCGGCCGCCGCCCGCAAACTCGATGCGCAGGACAATGCGATGGACCGCCTCACGACCGCACTCGAGCCATTGATCCTTGCGTGCGAGCCGCCGGTGACCCTCACCGAAGCGATGGACCTCGCCCTCCTCGGCCGGTTCTATGAGCGATTCGCCGACCACACGGTCGCGCTCGCCACACGCGTCGCCTATCTGACTGGCGCGCCACAAGAGGACCTCAGTGTCTGAGGCACGGCCTCGCCGAGGGCACAGTCACCTTCGCCCGCGCACCACGCCCGGCGCCGGGCAAAGACGTGGACGCGACCATCGTCATGGGGATCAACGACGGCTCGCTCACCGACCTGACAGCCGGTGGCGCCTTGGTGCTCATTCAGCCGCATACGCCGCCGGCACGATCCCATCCGCCCGCGCGCCCGTCTCCCGGTCCACGAAGGAGTTCAAGGCGCGGAAACTGTCCATCAGCTGTGCGGGGAACACGATCGTCGAGTTCCGCTCGATGGCGATCTCCCCCAGCACCTGCAAATTCCGCAGCTGCAACGCAACCGGGTGCCGCTGGATGACGTCGGCCGCCTCGGCGAGCTTCCCGGCCGACAACGCCTCACCCTCCGCCGCGATGATCTTGCCGCGCTTCTCCCGCTCAGCCTCGGCCTCCCGTGCCATCGCCCGCTGCATCGACTGCGGCAGCTCGATGTCCTTCAGCTCCACCAACTCGACGAGCACTCCCCACCGTTCGGTGGTGATGTCGAGGATATCCTTGATCGACTCGTTCAGCTTTTCCGTCTCCGACAGCACATCGTCGAGATTCGACCTGCCCACGACGTTGCGCACGGTGGTCTGCGCGATCTGGCTGATTGCGTCCTCCACGTTCTCGATCGCGACGATCGACTGGATCGGGTCCACCCGGCGGAAATACGCCACCGCGGCCACTCCGATCGACACGTTGTCCTTGGTGATGACCTGCTGGGACGGGATCGGCATGGTCACCGTCCGCAGGCTCACCTTCCGCATCCGGTCGGCCAACGGGATCATGAACTGGATACCGGGCTCCCGCACCGGACGGATCTGCCCGAACCGAAACACCACGCCACGCTGGTACTGGCGAACGATCGCCACGCCAAGACTGCTCACCATTGCCTCCCTTGGTTGTCTCGGTGCTGATCGTGGGCAAGCGGGGATATCGCCGACAGGGCACGAGGGCATTCATCCGAGTGGCCAAAGGCCACCCGCATGCGGGCGTTGCGCACTACGCCGCGCGGCGCCGGTCAGCTCCGGCACCGCGGGGTCACCAGCCCAGAATGCCGCGGTTGTCCGCCTCGGCGGGCTTGAGGTGCGTGTCGTCGAACGCGAACGTCAAACGGTCGACCACGTCGACGACACCGGGGACTCGGCGCGTCAGCGAGACGGCCAGGCGCACAGAGCTTTTGCGGTCCAGCTCGCCGGTCAGCGTCACCACGCCGTTCTCGACCGAGACCGCCGCCTCCGCCTGCTTCCCGGATACCAGCAGTATCTCCTCGAACACGTCCAGCACGATCTCCGCGCGCAGCGCCTCGTCCCCGCGGGCGAACAAGGCGACGAGGTCCGCGCGGCTGACGATGCCGACGAGCTTGCCGTGGCGATCGATCACGGGAAAGCGCTTCACACGTTCGTTCGTCATCCGGCGTGCGCCCTCCACAATGGATTTGCCGGCCTCGATAGTGCGCGCAGGCTTGGTCATGACCTGCTCAGCCGTCCGCGCGGCGTAACGCGCCTTATCCCGGCGCGACCAACGGCCGGGCGGGACCTCCTTCGGCAGGAGGTCGGCCTCGGATACCACGCCGACCACGGTGCACTCGTCATCCACGACCGGAACGGCGCTGACCCGATGTTCGGCCAGAATGGTCGCGACCTCCTTGACCGGCGTCGTCCGGTGCACGGAACGGACATCGGTGGTCATCACATCCTGGATCTGTAAGGGTTTCATCGCTTCACCGTTCCAAGTGGGCTTCCCGGTGGGTGATGGCCTCGATGTCTTCGGCTGTCGCGTCGAGCAGCCGGTGCGCCAAGTCGGCCAGCGCGCGTGACACGGCAAGTTCGTCGCCGATCTCGGGTACGTCGGCGTCGCGCGGGTTCAAGCGCGCGACGCCGGTGCCGACGAACCCCGTCTCGTCCGGGTTGTGCAACCGGGCCTGCGCACGGGTGCGATTCTCGTGTTCGTCGATGAAAATCTCGACTCGCCACTGCTTCTCACGCATGATCTGCCTCCTCTGGTGTCACAGGGTTTGCGTCCCCACCCGCAAATCGGTCTCGACCTCTACCCCGGCGGCAGCCTCCCGGGCCGCCCAACCCACAACGCCCACCAGAATCAGGTGCCGCGCCCCCGTATCAACCATGAAACGAGCATGCTGCGAAGCCGCGGCGTTCGGGCAGGGCCTCGCGTCCCCCACCGGCAGGGACCAAGGACCTCGTCATCGGGCGCGGTCCCGGATTGGTAACGAACGGCACGGTCTTCGTGGTCACGGCCACCGGAAGCCGGCCCCGGCCGGCGTGCACCCCGACGACGAGGCTCTTCGTGGTCTTCAGGGTTTCCTCCTCGACCCCACGATTTCGTGCTGGATGGCCTGGAACCGGATGCGCTGCCGCGCCTCGGCGGCGGCGAGTTCGTCCGGGGTGAGCACCTGGGCGTCGGTGCCCGGGAAGAAGGTCGAAACACGGTCGTCCTGCATCCAGTGGACGACGTAAGGTGGCGCGCCCTCGGGCGAACCCACTTCCATGATCCGGCCTCGTTGTTCGGCACCGCCGACCGTACGACTCTTGACGACGATCCAGTCGCCTGCATGTGCCCGCATCGCGCGCTCCTTTGCCTACCGGCGGATGACCAGCACGGGGCAGCCCGCGTGCTGGATGAGTGCCTGGCTCGTCGAACCCAGCAGCAGGCCGGTGAATCCGCCGCGGCCCCGGCTGCCGACGACGACCATCCGGGCCCGTCTGCTCCACTCGAGCAAGCGCTGTCGCGGGCTGTCCTGCTCCACCACGGGCCGGACCTCGACGTCGGGGAACTTCTCCTGCCAGCCCGCGAGCGCCTCGGCCAGCACGCGGGTCTCCGCCTGCCGTACCGGCTCGACGTCGAACGGCGCCAACGCCCCGGCGAAAATCCGCGCCGCATTCAGATCCGCCCACACGTGCAACGCGACCAGGGGTGCGCCGTGCACCGACGCCTCCTCGAAAGCCAGCGCCAGCACCGCTTCCGAGGCGGGCCCACCGTCCACTCCGGCCACGACCGGCGCCTCGCCGCCGCGCTCCTCGCCGCGGATCACGGCGACCGGACACCGGGCATGCGTGGCGAGCGCCGTGACGACAGACCCGACGACAAGGTCGCCGAGCACACCGCGCCCTGCCGAACCGACGACCATCATCCGCGTGCCTTCGGACCGGCGCAGCAGCAGCGGCACCGCAGCCTCGTAAACGGACTCCTGCTCGGTCACCAGCCGCGGATGCCGGCGCTCGGCGCCCTCGACGGCCGCCCGCACGATGCTCTCCGACTCGCGGCGGTGCGGATCCAGCCAGTCGCCGGGCGGCTTCGTCTCGCCGTCGAAGGCCCCGGGAATACCGAATGCGTTCACGATGTGCAGAGGGGCGTGCCGCAGTGCGGCTTCAGCGGCCGCCCATGCGGCGGCCCGGAGCGACTGCCTGCTCCCGTCGACGCCGACCACGATCGGGGTGTTCATGCCTGCTCTTCCTGGTGTTCGATCTCGCCGACGTAGCACCGCGCACTGATCACGCCCGGCACCCCTTCCGCAAGCAGGACCGCGGCCTCACGGTCGGCTTCGCTGTCGAACCGGTCCACGATCGTCACCGCACCGTCGTGCACATCCACCAGCCACCGGTCTTTGCTGCCGAACACGGCGAGCCGGGTTTGCACGTCGTAGGCGAGCACCTGGTCCGGCCTTGCGAGCACCCGCAGGAAATCCCGCCGTGTCACCACGCCGGCGAGCCGGCCCCGGTCGATCACGGGGAGGCAGCGGAGGTGCTCATCGATCATCAGCCGAGCCAGCACTGCCGCGTTGTCGTTGACATCGACCGACCTCGCCGGGGCCGTCATGACTTCGTCGACCGTGCGGGCCACTCGGTGCGGCTCGCCGGGGAAGCGGTCGGCCACGAAATCGGCCTCGGTCACGATCCCCACCACCCGGTCATCCTCGTCCACCACCGGCAGCGCGGTGAACCCACGCTGTGCCAACGTGTGCTCAACGGCCTTGACCGGCTCACCGGGATGCGTGACCACCGCCGGTGAGCTCATGATGTCGCGCGCCCTCACGATGTCCTCCTCGTCTTTGGTCAGGAATGGCTGTGCCCGATGCGCAGCGCCATCCACTCGCGCTCCCACTGCTGCCGCCTTCGGCGATCCAGCAACGCCCGCGCCACACCGAAAGCACCGCCGGCAAGCGCGGCGAAACCCAGCCAGGTCACCACTCCGGTCGAGACGCCCACCGTGAGCGCATCGCCTGGCTGCGGTGGCGGCGCCACCGCGTTGCCCGCCCGGTCCAGCCAGATCGGGACCCGGGTGCCCTTCGCGGCGCCGCGGTCGGTTGGCGCCAGGCCCGTGCGTTCGGTGCCGTCGGGGAGCCACCAGGTCGCCTCGGCAGCCGCCAGGCTGTTCGTCGGAACGCCTTGCGGTGTCACGATTTGCGGAGGCGCGTCCGCCAGCAGCACGGCGGTCGCGGGGTGCCGCTCGGCGACCGCTGAGTCGGCGACCGCACGCTGCGCCTGATAGGTGTGGGAACCCAGCGCCCAGGCGAAGGGAACCGCCAGGACGATCAACAGCACCGCCAGGACGAGCAGGGCGTTCTCCAGCCGATCGACCGACCGCACGAGCGGATTCCGGCCCAGCTGAGCCAGCCGCCACCATCGCTGTCCGTTCACGTCACCGCCCCCTTCCGGTTTCGAGCCTTCCCCGCGACGCGCACCGGGCGAAGGGTCCTTCGGCCTTTCCGGGAATGCCCGAGGCCCCGTTCTGGTCGGGGTTTCCCACGGCCTTCGCCTCGATGGCCGCGCCCCGTGGTGTCCGCGGACACCGAGCTGGGGACTTGACCCGCCTACTGTTTCACCCTCCGGCGGCCGCGCGAGGCGATCGCGCCGATCAGGTCGATGGCGAGGCACACGAACAACGCGACACCCCAGTTGTTCCACGGACCCCACGCCGCGACGTCGGGCGTGTGGTAGATCAGCCAGACAATCAGCCAGATCACGGTCATCGATCCTCGCCTCCGTCCATCCCGGACGTGGGCACCGACCCGCACTCGGTCCGGCGCGTCACGGCCTCCGCGGGCCTGCGCCCGGTCGGCGGACTGGGATAGCCGTACCCCAGGCGCAGCATGGCCTGCGGGTAGGTGTGCCCGCCCACCAGCTCGCGCAGGGCTGTTCTGGTCGCGGGCATCTCGATCGGCTGTGACAGGAACGAGGCGCTCACGCCCATGGACGCGGCCGTCAGCAGAACCCGCTGCAGCGCCTGGCCGGTCCGCACGTGCGCCAGCGGTGTGTCCGTGAAGGACCCGAGGACCACCACCAGCGGCTCGGGCTCGTACGGCCGCTCCATGCGTTGCCGCGGATTCCCGTACTGGCGCAGCGACAGCAACGTTCCGGCCGGCGGCCGCGGACCACCGGCATGCACCGGCACTCCCTCGTCGCTTTCGTGGCTGTCGGTGGTCCAACTGCTCAACTCGTCTTGAAAGGCCGGGTCCTCGCTCTGCAGGTGCTCGGCCCGCCGCAGCAGCGCCGCCGCCTCGTCGAGCGATGCGGGTTCGTTCAGCAGGACCAAGTCGGCGCCCTCCTTCCGCGCCGCCTGGATCAGCGCTTCCCGCACTCCAGGCGGAACCGCCTGGTCGGCGAAGGGGCGGCGGTTGCTGCGCCGCCGGACGATCGCGCGGGCCAACTCCGCATCAACCGGCGTCGGCCGGTACAGGGCGCCGGCCTGCACGACCGCGAGACACTCCGGCGCCGCCCGATCCGGAAGCAGATGAACGACCGGTCGCCGTCCGGCGGCGCGCAACGCGACCCGCATGTTCAGGATCGCCGCGCCGCACGACAGGCGCGCTTCCCGGCCCTCCGGGTCGACGATCGCGAGCACCCGCCGGGGATCGAGGAACACCGCGACCCGATCCCCGTCGACCTCGAAATACCACGGCTGAGTGTTGTGCGGCGACGGCGCCCATACCGCCGCTTCCAGCGCCGTCACAAGGGGACCCCGGGCGAGACCAGTACCGGACATCGCAACACTCCTCACGGTTCACCAGTGCACGATTCCCGCCACGGCCACACTCCCCAGAGAGGATGACGTCCCCGCCCCACGGGACTTCGGTCCTCGGCGCATTCGTACTTGGTGAACCTCCTCAGGTCCGCAGTCGCCGCAGAAACGGGTCGGCGGGTGTGCGGGGTTCGATGCGGATGCGCGCGTCGAGCGCAAGGCATCCGCTCCCAGTCACCACGAGCGGGTTGAGGTCCAGTTCCGCGACCTCCGGCAACAGCTCCGCGAGCCGGCTCACCCGCAGGAGCACCTCCCGCACCGCGGTCCGGTCGAGATCTCCGAACAGCATCGCCGACGACCGCAACCCATCCAGCAACCGGTCGGCGTCGGTGCCGGTCAGCGGGGCGAGCCGAGCTGCCCGGTCGGCGACCAGATCCGTGTCCGTGCCGCCGAGCCCGAACACGACCAGCGAGCCGAACACCGCGTCGGAGCTGATGCCCACGAGCAGCTCCCGGCCGCGCGCGGCCATCGGTTGCAGGACCGCGCCATGCCACGCGGCGCCGAACTTCCGACGCCACTCGCGGACGACCTCCCGCACCGTGGCCTCGTCGGTGACGTCGAGGACAACGCCGCCCTGGGCGCTCTTGTGCACCACGCCCTCGACATCGGCCTTCAGTACCACCGGCGGCTGCAGGGTCCCGAGGACGGCGACAGCCTCGTCCTCGTCCACCGCGTACCGGGTCTCGACGGTTGGAACACCGAAGCAGCGCAACAGTTCCGCGACCTCCAGGGGCGCGAGCCAGCGGCGACCGCGTGCGAGGCACCGGCGCACCAGCGCCTCCGCACGAGATGCGTCCACAGTGGCCGGCTCCGGAGCCGGATCGTCCGGCGCCGCCCGCCACCGGGCGTACCGGGTCACGTTGCCGAGCGCCGCTGCGGCGTCGGCCGGATCCGCATAGCTTGCCGTCGCAGGTCCCTGCTCGTCCGGGAGCGGTTCGACGTGGCCGAGCTGCCCGAGGCGGACGGCCAGCACCGGTTTGCCCGAGCCGCGAGCCCGCCGCGGCACGGCGACCGTCGGGTCGCCGAGCGCTGTCGGCACCGTCGCGGCGAGCACGGCGTCCACGCCCGGGTCGGCGAGGACGGCGTCGAGGCAGGCGCCGAACGTCTCCGCGTCCACGCCGGCAGTGGTGTCGATGGGGTTGCGCAGCGAGGCCTGGCCGGGCAGCAGCGCACGCAGCGCGGCCTCGGTTTCGTCTCGCACGTCGGGCAGGGTCAATCCGTGGCGGGCGCAGGCATCCGCGGCAAGGACCCCAGCGCCACCCGCGTTGCTGACGACGGCAACCCGGTTGCCGGCGGGCAGCGGCTGCCAGGACAGCGCCGCCACCGTCTCGACCAACTCGCTGACGGTGTCGACGGCGATGACCCCGGCCTGCTCGTAGAGCGCGTCCCTGGTGACCGCCGGCGTGGCCGCGGCCGAGGTGTGCGACGCGGCCGCGCGCTGGGCCACTTCGGTGCCGCCGGTGCGGATCGCGACAACCGGCTTGGTCCGCGCCAGCGAGCGGGCCAGCCGCCCGAACTTGCGCGGGTTGCCGAACGACTCCAGGTACAGCACCGCGATTTCGGTCGCCGTATCACGCTGCCACCACAGCAGCAGGTCGTTGCCACTGACGTCGTACTTGTCGCCGGTGGACACCAGACTCGACACGCCGATCCCCAGCCGCCGCAACGATTCCAGCAACGCGATGCCGAACCCGCCGGACTGAGTCACCACGCCCACCGGCCCCGCCGGAACCGTACCGGGCACGAACGTCGCGTTCAGTGCCGCGCCCGGATTCGCCACGCCGACGCAGTTCGGCCCGACCAGCCGCATCCCGTAGGTCCGGGCGGCGGCCACGACACGCGGGCCAAGCTCGCTGCCGGTCAGCCCGGCCGAGATCACCACCACCGCGCGCACACCGCGTTTCCCGCACTCCTCGACCGTCTCGGGCACCGCCCCGGCGGGCACGCACACGACCGCCAGCTCGGGACACTGCGGTAACTCCAGCACCGAAGCGGCACAAGGCACCCCAGAAATCTCGGTGGCGTGCGGATTCACCGCGAACAACGGCCCGGCAAACCCGCCGTCGAGCAGATTGCGCAACACCGCATGCCCGACCGAGCCGGCTCGGCGGCTTGCCCCGATCACCGCGACCGAGGCCGGCCGCAACACCGCCCGCAGGCTCGCCACATCCGCAACCCGTTCCCGCTCGGCGAGCGCCGACCAGTAATCCTCTCCCGGTTCCAGCACCAGCACGAACTGCCGCTCCGGCCCATCCGGCGTCATCCGGTATGGCAACCCCAGGTCGGCGAAGACGCGGACCATCTTGCTGTTCCCGGCCAGCACCTCCCCGGTGAACCGGCGGATGCCCTGGGCGCGCGCCAGCGACACGAGGTGCTCCAGCAACACCGTCCCGACGCCGTGCGCCTGGGCACGACCGTCCACCGCAAGCGCCACCTCCGCCTCGGTCGGATCCGCGGACACCTCGAAATGCGCCACCCCGACCAGACGGTTCTGGCGGAAAGCGCCGACGGCCCCGTGCCGCGGCCCCGGCTCGCCCGCGATGCGCGCGCTGAGCTGGTCGAGCCGGCCCGGTGCGCCAAAGAAACGCAGGTAGCGATCGTGTTCGTCCAGGCCCTGATGCAGGGCGAGCACGGCGGCGGTGTCCGATGGACGCAATGGCCGGACGAGGACGACCTCACCGTCGGCCAGTACCACGCTCGAACCGGGCTGAGTACGTTCCATGGGGCCTCTCTCGGTCTTCCCGGCTCAGGCCCAGGTCCAGTTGCGGACTTCGGGAAGGTCTTCGCCGTGTTCGCGGATCCAGTGGTGGTGTCGTTGCCGGGTTCCGGCCATGACCTGACGGACACCGCCGCCACGTCCGGAGGGGCCGAGCACGATCATGCGCGCCCGCCTCGATTCCTCGACCAGCAACGGGATCGGCGGAAACCGCTCGCGCACGGTCTGCACCCCGGCCCCTGCGGCAACAACCTCCTGCGCCACCCCCGCGGCCCGCGCCAGATCTTCGTGCGCTGCCGCCTCGAGCACCTCGAACGCGTCGGCCGGAAAGGGCAGCCCGGGACCATGGAAGCCGAAGGCCGCGTCATAGCCAGGGAAGTCCGTCATGATGCCTCTCTTCCCACCGCAGGGAACGCTGGAGAAGTCCCACCGGGAAGACAGCAGCCGAGCGTCCCGAGGTTCGAGGACTTCCGGCCCGCACCCCAACGCTGTCACGTGTGCTGGTGCGCGTGTTCGAGCAGCAGGCGACGTTCGGAGGAGGCGATGACCGCGCGAGCGGGGCCGACGGCGTCGGGGTTGACCGAGATCGAGGTGATGCCCAGGCGCACCAGGTGATCGGCGAACTCCGGCCGGTTGGACGGCGCCTGCCCGCACAGCGACGACGGGATGCCCAGCGACCGTGCCTTGCGCACGATCGTGCCGATCGCGTCAAGGACGGCCGGATCGGCCTCATCGAACAACTCCGCGCACTCGGCCGAGTCCCGGTCGACGCCGAGCATCAATTGGGTGAGGTCGTTACTGCCGATGGAAACCCCGTCGATACCCAGCCCCACATACTCGGGCAGCCAGTACATCACCGACGGCACCTCGGCCATGACCCACCGGTGCAGTCCGCGCTGCCGCCCGAGCGGGCTCTGCTCGACCAACCGCAGGCACTCCTCCAGCTCCCACTTCGTGCGCACAAACGGGATCATCAGATGCAGGTTCGGCGTCTGCTCCCGCACCCGCGCCAGCACCTCGAGCTCGAGCGCGAACAGGTCGGGCTGCCGGATGTACCGGTAGCAGCCGCGGTAGCCGATCATCGGGTTGTCCTCGTGCGGCTCATAGTCCGCGCCGCCGGTCAGGCCGCGGAACTCGTTGCTGCGCAAGTCGGTCGCCCGGTAGACCACGGGCCGCGGCGCGAATGGCCCGGTGATGCGTAACAGATTCTCCGTCATCGCGTCTACAAAGGACTTCTGCTCGCCATGAGCAAGCAGGTCCCGCGGGTGCCGCCCGCCCAGCGCCTCGGTCAGCATGAACTCCGCCCGCAGCAGCCCCACGCCATCGACCGGCAGGGCGGCCGCGTGCTCGGCCTGCTCGGGCATCGCGAGGTTGACGTAAAGCCGCGTCGCGATCGGCTCCAGCGCGACCTGGCCCGGCGTGGCGATCGGCTCGGTGCGGGTCGCCGTGGCCTTGGCGCCGAGCGTGATCTCACCAGCGCCCCCGTCAACGGTGACGATTTGACCGTTGCGCAGGACACTGGTGGCGTGCTCGGTCCCGACGACGCACGGCACGCCCAGCTCACGCGCGACGATCGCGGCGTGGCAGGTCATCCCGCCGCCGTCGGTGACCAGCGCCGCGGCACGCCGGATCGTGGGCACCCAGTCAGGGTTGGTCATCGGCGCGACCAGTACCTCGCCGGGCCGCAGCTGCTTGCCCTGCTGCGGTGCGGTCAGCACGCGCACGGCACCGCTCGCTGTTCCCGGAGAAGCGGCGAGGCCCTGCAGGAGCGACTTCTTGTCCGAAGTGGACTCGGTCAGGGTGGTGACAGGCCGGGTCTGCACCAGGAAGATCGCACCGTCCGGGTCGATCGCCCATTCCATGTCCTGCGGGCGCCCATAATGCTCCTCAACTCGCACTGCCAGCAGCGCCAGCTCCCGCACGGTTGTGGTGTCCAGCACGCGGCGCCGCGCAGCCTGCGGCGGCAGCTCGATCCGCTCATCCCCGCCCTCGCCGCGCACGATCTTGTACTTCTGCTCGCCGATCCGCGCCGACTCCACGTGGAGGCTTTTCTTGTCCACCACATAGGAATCCGGCTCCACCGCGCCGGACACCAGCGTTTCCCCCTGCCCGAACACCGCCTCCACGACCAGGCGTGCCCGGTCCGCGGTACGCGGATCGGCGGTGAAGATCACACCGGCCCGGTCGGCCTCGACCATCCGCTGCACCACCACCGCGATCGCCGGCTCGCCCGTGAAACCCCGCTCCGCGCGGTAGGCGACCACCCGCGGGGAAAACGCCGAAGCCCAGCAACCGAGCAGTGCCTCCACCACCGCGTCGTCGCCCCGAATGTTGGTGAACGTGGCATTCATCCCGGCGAAAGACGCGTCCGCGCTGTCCTCGCCCGTAGCCGACGAGCGCACGGCAACCCGGGTGTCCGGGCCCAGGCGGCGGTAGGCGGCCAGCACCTCCGCCCGGACCTCCGGGGCGAGCTTCGCCGTCCGTACCAAATCCCGCATTCGCGCGCAATTCCCGGCGAGCGTGTCCGGGTCGTCCGCGGCGGCCAGAGTCTCGGCATGCAACCGCGCGAGTTGCTCCCGCACCCCCGCGAAGTCCATACCTGCCCAGTAGGCATCGCGAAGGACGACAAAACCCGGCGGCACCGGAAACCCGGCGGCCGTCATCTCCCCCAGGTTCGCACCCTTGCCCCCAGCGGCGACCTCGTCGGCCGCTTGGATCTCCGTCAGGTCCTTGACGACGGTCATGCTGTGCCTCCCGTGGGTGCGAGGTTCGTCGCGGCGACGGCGACTTCGACGAGTGGTGGAACGCGCAGCGTGTTGTGCACGGCGCAACGGCGTGCGTGGCAACGGTTACGTGCTGCTCGGGGTCTGCCTACTTTTGGCCGGATTAGTAACTCGACCGGCGTGGGGCCGATGCCGCCGTCGTCGCCGGGCTGGTCTACCAGCACGACATGATCGCGGGTCTCGACCCGGAACTCGTCGCCCGCCCGATGGGTGACCGAAACCGTTGCCATCATGCACTCCCTCGTTCCGGCGCCCAGTCTTTCGACGTCACACCCCCGTTTCGAGAGCCTGAAGTCACCACCGGCCGAGGCCGCCGCCTCGACCGGGTCACTGTCCGGCGCTACTTCTTGCCGATTTCGATCTCGACGTGCTTGCCGGGCTTGGTCTCCCGATAAGGCACGGTGACCTCGAGGATCCCGTCGCGGTAGTTCGCGGTGATCTTCTCGGTGTCGGCGCCCGCAGGCAGCGACACGGTCCGGCGGAACGAGCCGTAGTGGAACTCACTGCGGCCCTTCTCTTCTGTCTTTCCCTCGCGTTGTGCCGAGATGGTGAGCAGCCCACCCTCGGCCATGACATGGATGTTCTTCTCGGGGTCGAACCCGGGGAGCTCCGCACGCACCGTGTACTTGCCGCCTTCCGCGGACTCCTCGATGCGGACCAGGTTGTGCTCGGCAAAGGGCCACGCCGCATCCAGCCACTCCGTCAGACCCGGAAACATGCTCCTGGTACGAGGAATCAAGGACGACATAGCCACTCTCCTCTCGTGTGGAAAATGCTGACAACACCCAGCAAACCGCCGGCACTCATAGTTTCGACGCGGTAATCCGACCCCTGATCCGGTGACCAACGGCCTTCCACGGTCATGCTTCGTGCTCACGGCGGGCATACGTCCCCAGGGCAGAGGACTTTGTCCCCCAGACGCTTCGCGTTGCAGGACAACAGACTCAAGACCGAATCAGGAACCACTGGGAAAAGGAGACGCCATGTCCATCCGTCAAGAACCGAGACTGGCCACGCCGGCACAGATCCCCGTCGCGCACGGGGCCCACATGACCACCTCCGGCGCCAGGGCGGTCGCCATCCTGCGCATCGCTACCGCTTTCCTGTTCCTGTGGGCGTTTCTGGACAAGACGTTCGGACTCGGCTACTCGACCACCAGCCAGGCCGCGTGGATCAACGGCGGTTCACCGACCCAGGGGTTCCTCAGCACCGTGCACGCCGGGCCGATGGCCGCCACCCTGCGCTCCTGGGCCGGCGCACCCTGGGCGGACTGGCTGTTCATGATCGGTCTCGTCGCCATCGGGCTCGCCGTGCTGCTGGGCGTGGTCCTGCGGATTTCGGCTGTCGCCGGGACGCTCATGATGGCGTTGATGTGGATCGCGGAATGGCCGCTGGCCAAGGCGAACGACGCCGGACAGGCGACGCATTCGACCAACCCGATCGTCGACTACCACTTCATGTACGCACTTGTGCTGATCGTGCTGGCCTTCGTCTTCGCCGGTGACACCTGGGGCCTGGGCAGGCAGTGGGCCCGGCTGGTGCGCCACAACCCCTGGCTGCTCTGAGCGTTATGAACGAGTACTGACTTCCGCCTCGACGACAATGGCCTTTGGCCCCTGACCGACCCGTCGCGGTAGCCGCGAACATGGAGGTGGCCAACGACGGAAGGACACCGATGAAAGCCCTGCGCCTGACCCAGTGGAAAAGCGAGCCGGTGCTCACCGACGTGCCGGAACCACACCCCGGACCCGGCGAAGCCGTCGTGCGGATCGGTGGCGCCGGTGCCTGTCACTCCGATCTGCATCTGATGCACGATTTCGGCCCGGGTCAGCTCCCGTGGGGACCGCCGTTCACGCTCGGCCACGAAAACGCGGGCTGGATCCACGAACTCGGCCCCGGCACAAGCGGCCTCGAGATCGGCCAGGCCGTGGCCGTCTACGGTCCGTGGGGTTGTGGCACCTGCGCCCGCTGCCGGCTCGGCATCGAAACCTACTGCGAAAACCCCGCCCAGGCGCCGGTGCCCAGCGGGGGTGGCGGGCTCGGCCTCGACGGTGGCGCGGCCGAACTGATGCTCGTGCCGAGCACCCGCCACCTGGTCCCGCTGCCCGACGGCCTGGACCCCGCGACGGCGGCGCCGCTGACAGACGCGGCCCTCACGCCGTATCACGCCATCCGTCGCTCCTGGCCCAAACTCGCCCCCGGCACCACAGCCGTCGTCATCGGCATCGGCGGCCTCGGCCACCTCGCCGTGCAGATCCTGCGCGCCACCACCGCGACCCGCATCGTCGCGGTCGACACCCGCAAAGACGCGCTCACCCTCGCCGAGGAATCGGGCGCCGACCATGCTTTGCCTGCCGAGGCCGAGACCAGCCAGAAGATCCGCGACCTCACCGGGGGCAAGGGCGCCGACGCCATATTCGATTGCGTCGGCAACGACCGCACGCTGGCCCTCGCCGCGGAAAGCGCCCGCACGCTCGGGGATCTCACCATCATCGGCCTCGGTGGCGGCACCCTCCCCATCGGATTCTTCACGCTGCCCTACGAATTGTCGGTCCAGACCACCTACTGGGGCAGTCGCCCGGAGCTGATCGAGGTCCTCGACCTCGCCGCCCGCGGACACCTCCGCGCCGCCACCACCACGTTCCCCCTCGATGAGGCGATCGAGGCCTACCACAGGCTGGAAGCGGGCGACCTCACCGGTCGCGCCGTCATCGTTCCCAGCCGGATGTGAAGCCCTGTTCGCGAAAGGGCCGCAGATCGCTCACTTGTCTTTGTCGTCCTCGACCCGTTGATCGTCGCGTGCCCGGGACAACAGGTACTGCTTGATGGCACGCTCAGCGAGCTGCTCTGCGGTGTGCGACGAAACGCGCTCTGCCGCCGACTCACGCGCCTCCCGTGCCGCCCGGGCGTTCTCCCGATCGTTCATGGCACTCTCCTGTCCATTGTGGATCATCAAGCCCCTCCAGCCTCCCGCCTCACCCGGGCGTGGCGACAGAGCCGAATGTCAGCCGGAGTCCGGGGACCTTCGGCTCTTTCCCTCACGGTCGCCACGAGCGACGGTCGGAGAAACGGGGAAACGCGACAGGAAGGCGGTGCTGCACATGACCACCACCGAAACCCGCGGCGAGTTGCTCATCGACCAGCTCGCCCCGCACCACAACGTCATGCAAACCCGGCACCTCGTGGTGGCCGCGCCGGTCGCACGCGCCTACCGCGCGCTGCGAGAGATCGATTTCACGGAAGTCGGCGGTGGCGTCGTGAACGCCGCCTTCTGGGTACGGGAGCTTCCCGAGCGCTGGCACAACCGCCATCACAAGCCACCACGCATGCCGACCAGGCTGACGTTCCAAGACCTGGCCGCCGGCTCGGAATGGCTCATCCTGGGCGAACGACCCGGCGCGGAAATCACAGCCGGCGTGGTCGGCAAATTCTGGCAACCCGTCATCGAATGGCGACACGTCGAACCAGGAGAATTCACTGCCTTCGACGAGCCGGGCTACGGCAAAATCGTCTTCTCCCTTTCCGCCGCGCCTTACGGTGAATCACGATCACTGTCCACATACGACATCCGCGTCACACTCACCGACCGCGCCAGCCGTGCCAAGTTCCGCGCCTACTGGACCGTCGTCGCCCCGTTCGTCGGCGCCGTGCAAGCGGCAACACTGCGGGCCGCCGCCCGCCACGCCGAACAGCCGGAGTGAGCCCATACCCGATGTGAAACACCGGCGATCCCATACCGGAGGCCCGCGAAATGTCAGCGGGCGGCGATCACATCGAGCCACGAAGTGAGCCGGCGGATGTCACTGGCGCCGCAGCGGAACCCGACGTAACCGTCCGGCCGGACGGCGACCAGTCCGTGGCCGGTCCAGCTGCTGACCCGGTGCACGGTGACATGCCTGCCGAGCGGGGCGTCGTCGAGGACCAGGCTGCCGCGCTCGAGCAAGAGCTGCACGCCCGGGCGGGCGGTCAGGTCATGCAGCCGCGCCGTTCGGCCGTCGCACTCCACCTCGGCGTCAGGCAGGCGATCACCGGGCCGCGGGCCAGGACCACCTGGTCTGCCGGCCGTTGACAGGGTGCTGTGCCGGTAGCGCACCCAACTTTGCGACAGAAACCGGACCACCTGCGCCATCAGGTGCGGCTCGTTGAGCAACGGCGGGAGCGCCGGGGCCAACAGCGGGACCAGCGTCCCCCGTACGAGCGCGGGTAGTGGGTGGGTTGACGCCTCGGCGAAGAACACCAGGTGAGTGAGCGCGAGTACCTGCCGGGCGACGGGGCGCCGCTCGGCCTGGTAGGAATCGAGCAGGGCGGTGTGTTGCCCGTCGTCATTGGCGAACGCCAGTTTCCAGCCCAGGTTCACCGCGTCCAGGATTCCGGTGTTCATTCCTTGGGCCGCCGCCGGGGAATGCGTGTGTGCGGCGTCGCCGGCGAGGAAAAGCCGACCGTCGCGAAACGACTGTGCCAGCCGGTGCTGGAGGCGCACCTGGCTGGACCAGCGCAGGTGCCGGACGAGGACAGGCAACTGTGCGTCATCGAGAATTCGTTGTACGTCGGCGGCCGGGACCTCCTCCCCAGGCTGCCCGGACGGCACGTCGTGCTGCCGCGGGCGAGTCGCGAGGATCCGCCAGGTCGCACCCTCGCCGAGGGCGAAGACGAAGACCAGTCCCTGCCGTGCCGCGACGACATGCATGACACCCGGCGTCAGTTCGCCGTCGAGTTCCGCGTCAGCGAGGATGACCTGCTCGCGGTAGGGTGCGCCCTGCCAGCCGATGCCGGCGATACGGCGGCCGGTGCTGCCGGCGCCATCGCAGGCGGCGACGAAGCGGCAGGTCGTCTGCTCGGACTGGCCGCCATGGCGGAGTACCACATGTGCTGCCGCGGCGTCCTGGCTCAGGTCGACGAACTCGACACCGCGCTCCACCTCGACGCCTCGCGCCTTGAGCGCGTCGGTCAGGACTTCCTCGACATCCATCTGCCGCAGCAGCGTGAGGTGCGGAAACGCGGTGTCCCGCAGCCCCACATCGGCGAGCCGAGCGGACACCCGCCTTGGCCCCAGGTGCAGCTCAGCTCGCGGAGCCCGGTCGCCTCGGTCGAGCAGGCCGGCGGTGACGCCCAAGGGGCGCAGGCTCTCCAGGGCGCGCGAGTGCATGATCATTGCCCGTGATGGGCGGAACGCCACCGGCCTGCGCTCCACGATGCGCACCGTGGCTCCGTTCTCGTGTGCCTGCAATGCGGTCGTCAGCCCGGTGGGCCCTGCCCCGACAACGAGGACATCCGGCCCCGCGCTCACCGCGTGCCACCCACCCGCCACCATGCCCGCTCCCCGGGCTGCGCGTGTCCGGTCAGCGCGTCCGGGCCAGCGAGCATGTCGTCGCGTCGCACGCCCGGGACCACCCGGTAGTCGATCGAGCCGCGGACGCAGACCAGTTCCAGCACTCGCCACAGCGAGCGGGCATACCGCTCCGCGGCGCCGGCGCCGTCCCACTCGTAAAGGCCGCGGTAGGTGCCGTTGCTGTCGTGGGCGAGCCACAGCTTCGAGACGAATCCCGGAAAACCAATGAACAGTGGCGTGTTGAGCAAGCTCTCCCATCGGAACAGCGCATGTCCTTGCCCGCGCACTCCGATGAGCCGGAACGAGACAGCCAGGAAGCAGGGGTCACGAGGCACCCGGTCCGCGACGGTCTCCCGGTACACCCGCGCCTCGGTGCCGTCGGCGAACCGGATCACCCTGCCCACGTTGCCCCTCGGCAGCTGAACCTCCCGCCGCAGCAGCATCACGAAACTCGCCATGACGCACCGCACAACCGACAACCACGCGGTACCGATCGGCAGCGGTGCCTGACGCGCGGAACCCGGTGCCTCTCCCATGACAGCCTCCTGGCGATCGGCCGCAACCCGGCGCGAGGACTGATGTGCACACCGGGTGCGCTCGTGCGCGTCGGAGTTTTGTCGTGACTTCGACTCTTCCTATTCGCCTCGCTACCCGCAAAGACACGAAGGTCCCCAACCCGAGAGCATTCGGTCCCCGGCACCAGGTCGGCAGGATTTCCTTGGTAGGTCAGCAGATAAGCCGGGCTGCCCGACCCCATGGCCACACCAGTATCGGCGTCCTTGAGCGCCAGACCACCGTCCCGGCCGGCTAACCCCGAGCGACCTCAGCGGCGTACACGGGGGTGTAGCGCTCGCCGATCACCTGGTCGCTCAGCGGGTCCAGCGCGGCCAGCGCCTCGGCGTCCAGGGTGAGCTCCAGGGCGGCCGCGTTCTGCTCCAGCCGGGCCGGGCTGCGGGTGCCCGGAATAGTCGCCACCGCCACCCCGAGCCGCTCGGCCTGGGCGTACACCCAGGCCAGCGCCACCTGGGCCGGGGTCGCGCCCAGCCGGTCGGCCACCTGGCGCACGGTCTGCGCGATCTTCTCGTTGGCCTCGCCTGCCTCGCCGGCGAAGCGGGGGTTGGTGCGCCGGAAGTCCTTCTCGCCCAGCGTGGAGCGGTCCAGGGTGCCGGTCAGGAACCCCCGCCCCAGTGGCGAGTACGGCACCAGCCCGACCCCCAGCTCGGCCATCACCGGGGTGACCGCCTCGACGTCGCGGGTCCACAGCGAGTACTCGCTCTGCACCGCGGTGATCGGGTGCACCGCGTGCGCCCGGCGCAGCAGCTCGCCGTCGACCTCGGACAGGCCCAGATGGCGGACCTTGCCCGCCTCGACCAGCTCGGCCATCGCCCCGACAGTCTCCTCGATCTCCACGTCCTGGGGTGGGCGGTGGGCGTAGTACAGGTCGATCACCTCGACTCCCAGCCGCAGCAGCGAGGCGTCGCAGGCGCGCAGCACGTAGTCCCGGGCACCGCGGATGCGGCGTGCCCGGTCGCCGGCGCTGCGGTCGACGCCGAACTTGGTGGCCAGCTGCACCTGGTCCCGGCGGCCGTGGATGGCCCGGCCCACCAGCACCTCGTTGTGCCCGGTGCCGTAGGCGTCGGCGGTGTCCAGGAACGTGATGCCCAGCTCCAGAGCCCGGTCGATGGTGGCCAGGCCGCCCTCCCAGTCGGCGGCGCCGTAGCTCTCGCTCATCCCCATGCACCCCAGGCCCATTGCGCTGACGGTGAGACCGGGCGAGCCGAGCGTGGTTCCGGTGATCATGCGCGGATACTCCTCCTGCCCGGCGGACCCGGGCGGTACCTCGAGGGCTGACGAACGCCGCCGACACTAGGACCTGGAGCGCGCTCCAGGTCAAGCCGGAGGACCGACGCGTCCCCGGCCAGCAGCTTCGAGGAGTTCACGGCGAAAGATGCCGCGGCGTTGAGAGGTGGCGGTGGAACTGCTCCAGGTCGCAGAACGTCCAGGCCCGTGATTCCGTCCACTGCCAAGTGCTTGGCGAGGTGCCTGGTTATCGTGTGGAGGCCGCAGCCAACAAAGCCGTCGCGTATATGTCGTTATACAACGGCCTCGGTGCCCGGACCACTTCCACCTGTGCGAGAAGCGTCCTGCTCACTTGTCCAGCAAGGCACGTACCGTCGCACTTTCGTGAGCGCCGATCCGGGACAGGTCCGCCCACGCCTTTTCCCACGCCACGCGGGCGCCCGGATGGTCGCCGGCCGCGGCCAGGTGGCGGCCCAGGCTGAGCATGGACTTTCCACGCCACCGGGGATCGCCGGAGGTGTCGAGGTAGGCCACTCCCCGGTCCAGATGGGCACGCCCGGTCTCCGCATCGCCCAGTGCGAGATGGATGTCGCCCAGCAGTACCTCCGCGCAGGCCAGGCCGTGAGTGTCCCGCGTTCGACTGAGAGTTTCCCGGGCTTGCCCGGCATACGCGAGGGCTTCGGGAAGGTTGCCCGCTTCCAGCGCCACCCAGCCGAGGCAACGGAGCGTGGCGGCTTCTCGCCTGCCGTCGCCGACGCCCCGGAGAGCTTCGCGGCTGGCCGTCAACTGTTCGACCGCCGCCGCGTGATTCCCTTCGTCCTGATGGACAATCCCGAGCTCGCGCCCACTGGCCGCCTCCCACCTCACATCGCCGAGCGCGCGGTACGTCGCGATGGCTTCGGTCAAAAACTCCTTCGCCTTCGCCCACTGGCCCCGGTAACGGTGCAGCACGCCGTACTCCCGCAGGGTATAGGCTCGCCACCGTGGCGCGGCCAGGGAGTCCAATCTGGACAGGCACCCGGCGAAATGTGACGCCGCCTCGTCCCACCGCCCCTGCAACCGGTGGGATACGCCCACCGACAACAGGATGACGACCTCCAGCAAGGGGTCGCCCGCGCGCGGCAGGACCGCCAGCCCATCTTTGAAGGAACGCTCCGAAGTCACGAAATCCCGCGTTTCCCTGGCCGCCAGGCCGAGCGCGAACAGGGCGTAGGCAGTCCAGTATGGACTGTCCATTCTGGTTGCCGCGGCGTGGCTGAGTTCCGCCACGCGCTTCAGGTCGCTCCACTGGGCGCGCAGTTCCAGGAAGGCCGCCACGGTCGCCGAGAGCCGGCAGGTCGTCGCATCGTCGCCGGCCGCCGCCGACAGTTCCACGGCGTGGACGATCGAGGCGTGCTCGTCCGCCAGCCACGCCGGCGCATTCCGGTCCACGTCCGCCAGCAGCCGGGGCGCGTCCAGCGCCAGCGGCGGCGGGGTGAACCGGTGCAGGCCGCCGAACTCCAGCCGGGCGTCCGCGCGTTTCCCCAGGTACAGGTAGACGTCAGTGAGCCTCGACCAGACCGCCGCGCGATCCGGCGGCGAGAGCTTTTCCCTGGCGTACAAGCGGATCAGGTCATGGAAGTGGTACCTGGTCGCGGTGAACTCACCGCGCCCGCACTCCAGCAGGTTCACGTCCACGAGGCTTTCCAGCAGCCGTTCCGTGGTACGGAGGTCCCCGCCAAGCGCCACGGCCGCCGCCCAGGCCGCGAAACCGGTGTCCGGCAAGGCCGCCAGCAGCCGGAAAGCACGCTGCTGGTCGGCTTCCAGGCCGGCGTAGCTGAGCAGGAAGCTGGCCCGGACCTCCCGGTCGCCGCCGACGAGCTCGTCCAGACGATCGCGTTCGTCTGCCATGCGCGCGGCCAGGTCGGCAACCGTCTGGTGCGGGCGGGACCGCAGCTTCGCGCCCACGATCCGCAGAGCCAAGGGCAAACCGCCGCAGAGCCGGACGATCTCCCCGGCGGCCTCGCGCGGCGCGTCAGCGACCCAGGGCGCCAGGCCGGTCAGCAACGCGAGGGCGTCGGCGTCGGCCAAGCCGTCGAGATCGATCAGGCCACGCAGGTCCAGCCCGGTCAGGCGGCGACGGCTGGTGATCAGCACACCGCACTCAGGGTTCCCCGGAATCAGCGGGCGCAGCTGCTCCTCGTCGGCCGCATTGTCCAGGACGACGAGGATGTGGCGGGTCGCGGAGCGGTCCCGGAACATCCCGATCCGTTCCTCCAGAGATGCCGGAAGGTCGGTGCTCGCGACCCCGAGGTCGCGGAGGAACCGGGCCAGGACCTCGGCCGGGTCACGCGGCCGGGCACCGGCGCCGTGCAGGTCGACGAACAGTTGCCCGTCCGGGAACCGCGAAGCCAGGCGGTGGGCCGCGCGGATCGCGAGCGCGGTCTTGCCGAGCCCGGGCTTGCCCGTGATCGCGACCACGGCCGGCACCCGGTCGCCGGTGCCGAACAGCCCGGCGAGGGTGTCCAGGTGCTCGTGGCGGCCGGTGTAGTGGTCGACGTCCGGCGGCAGCTGGCGGGGTCCGGTGAACGGCATGAGCGACGGGTCGTCGCGCAGGATCCGCAACTGGAGCTGGCGCACCGCGGGCGCCGGTTCGATGCCCAGTTCCTCGTCGAGGTGCTGGTAGAGCCGCTGGTACGTCGCCAGCGCCTCGGGCGTGCGATCCAGGCGGTGCAGGGCGAGCATCAGCTTGGCCACCAGCTGCTGGCGCAGCGGGTGCTCGGTGGCTGCCTCGGCGAGCTCGTGGATGATCTCGATCTCGCGGCCGCGCCGGAGGTACGCCTCGAACCGGTCGTCCAGCGCGCCCAGCCGCGCCTCTTCCAGTGGCGCGGCCACCCGGAGCCGGATTTCCTCGGTGGCCACCGAACTGAGCGCCGGTCCCTCCCACAGCGCCAGCGCCTCCTCCAGAAGCTCGATCCGGCGTTCGTCAGTGGCGGCCCGTGCCCGCGCGCACAGGGCGTGAAACCGGAACACGTCAACCCGCATGGGGTCGAGGCGCAGCTGATAGCCGGATCCCTCGCGCACCAGCGTGACGTCCTCGCTCCCGGCGAAAGTCGCGCGCAGGCGGCTGATCTGGGTGTGGATCACGGCCCGGGCGGTGTCCGGTGCCTCGCCCTCCGGCCAGGCCAGCCCGATCAGCCGGTCCGCCGGCACGTGCTTGTTGGCTTCCAGCAGCAGCACCGCGAGGACGAACCGCTGCTTGCGAACGCCGATGTCGACGGGGCGCCCGTCCAAGAACGCTCGTACCGGCCCGAGCAGTGAGAAGTCCATAACCGGGTCGTACCTTACGCGACGGTACGAAACCGGCAGGCCGATCCGGCGGCCGAGTGTTAGAAACCTGTTTGACCCCGCTACGTACCGTGATGTCGATCTGTGCGATCCGTCCCGATAGGACCCGCACAGGCGTCGTCGGAGCAACACCAGGGGAGAGAACACAGATGCGGCGAGTACTGGCCACCATGGCCTGCTTGGTGGCAGCGATCACAGTCGGTGGCTGCAGCGGCGGGTCCACCCCGCAGTCAGCACAGTCCGGTGTGGACACCGGTGCCGGGACACAGAGCACCACGACCGCCACGACCCCGGCGGCCAAGACAGCCGACCCGCCCACCGCGTTCGACGCCGAAGCGGGCGTTCCGCTGCCCACCGGGGCGTTCAGCACCAATGTCGGCGGCAGCATTACCACGAAGTTCCTCACCCTGCGCGATCGCACTGCGTACATCGTCGCGCCCACCGGGATGACCGCGGTGGACGTGCTCACCGGGAAGCAGCAGTGGGTGGCGCCGATCGAGGGCAAACCCGGCGACCCGAACAACCAGAGCGGCCCGTTCGTCAACACCACCGGGCCGCGGCCACCGGTCGTCACCGACAAGCTCGCCGTCGCGGCCGTCCCGGTCAAGGTGCCCGAACAGGGCACCACACCCGGCTACATCGCGCTCACGGTGCTCGCCGCCGACGTCACCACCGGCAAGAAGGCGTGGCAGACCGACACCAAGATCGTCTCTTCTGACGAGTACGCCGATGCCAGTGACGCCATCACCAAGGTCGTCGGCGTCACCGACAAGGCCGTCATCGCCAGCTACGACAAGAACGGCGGGTACCCCGGGGCCAGCGGGGAGCACATCACCGTCGCGCTGGACCCGGCCACCGGCAAGACACTCTGGACACACCAGGAGTACAGCGGCGGCAGCGTTCACGGAGACACCCTGGTCGGCATCGACTACACCACGATCAGCAGTTACAAGGTCCAGGCCGGCGCCCTCGACATCGCGACTGGGCAGCAGAAATGGGTCGCCGAGTCCTCCCGCTCGCTCGCCTTCGTCGCCTCCAACCCCGCCCTGGTCGTGCTCGACCAGAACGACAACAACCATGGCGACGCGTTCCTGCTGTTCCTCGACCCCGCCACCGGCACTGAGAAAGCCAAACTCGTCGGCCCGGAGAGCGTCTTCGGTTCCGCCCCTGACTACGGTGACTGCTATTACGACCAGCAGTCCGTGCTGATCTGCAGCTCGGACGGCGTGCTGACCGGCTACGACGCAGCGACCGCACAGAAGCTCTGGAGCCTGCCCGACAAGACCGCCAACCGTGTCGCGCCCGGCGTCCTCGTCGCCTGGCATGGCGTCCTCTACGGCGACACCCAGGGCGGCAAGCCGATAGCGCTCGACGCCAAGACCGGCAAGGACCTCTCCACCGAGGTCGGCGTCGAACCGTACTGGGTGAGCAAGTACGCGGCCATCGGCGTCGGCGAGGACGGCCGCACCCCCATGGCATACCCGGTCAAGAAGTAACTGGAATCGAGGGAAACTCAATGCGACGCGCGATGCTGACCGCCGCGATCTTGGCCTGCGTACTGGGGCTGTCGGCCTGCAACGACGACCCGCCGGGCTCCGGCAACCCGAAGACCGGGGGCAGCGGCGACACGGCGGCACCCAAGGGTGGGTCGGGCAAGACCGGGACGCCGCTCGCCGCCACCGACCCGTGCACCCTGCTCGAACCCGCCGACGTGCCGGAACTCGAGCAGCGCTACGACGTCTACCCGGAGAGGGGCTCGAGCGAACACCCGTCGTGCGCGGGCTACGGCTTCGCCGTCACGATCATCGACAACGACCAGCTCGGCCACGAGATGGACTTCGAGGGCTCGCAGGCGCAGCCGGTGCCCGATATCGCCGGGCACCATGCGGCGGCCGCGCGCATGCAGGTCTCCAGCGAGACGAGCTGTTTGGTGTCCATGGACGTGACCGCCGACGAGTATGTGCGGGTCGGGGTCACGCCGCACGACGATCCGTCCAGGGCGTGCGACCTCGCCGTGCGGGCGGCCACGGTCGTCGCGGCCCGGATACCGGTCAATGGGGCCGGGTGAGGTCTCCCGGGTGGAAGGCGTTGACGGTGGTTTCGACCGGCGTGTCGAGGTCGGCCTTGTGCGCTCGTGGATAGCCCCAGCGGATGGCGGCGAGTGAAGCCGGCCCGGTGTAACCGCGTTCGTAGAAGATCTGACCGTCGGCGTCGTAGCCGGAGATGGTGTACGCGGTGCCGTCGGCCTGCTGATGTGTCACCTGGCCGCCCTCGGCCACCGTCTCCTTGGCCCGCTCGCTCAGGATTTCCTGAGCGGCCCGGGCGTCGTTGGCGCCCCACACGGTGAGCGTCGCACCCAAGGAAGCGTTGGTGTACTGCATTCCGTCGCCGTTCGCCGGTTCGTACGGGCTCGCGGCGTAGTCCTCGGGCACGATCGTGCTGAAACCGAATCGGGCATTGGTATACATCTTCCCGCTCGGCCGGGCCGAGGGCGGCGGCTGCCGGCCGAGCATCGTCAGCAGTTGCGGTCGCAGGAGGTCCTCGGCTTCGGCGTAGGGCAACGTGAGCGTTTCCTGCCCGGTGGCCATGTCGCATCCCAGGTCGTACCACTTGAGCAGGAAATCGACCCCGGTCGCGGTGAACCCGATGTCCGCGGCCGGCACATGGTCACCGCCGCCCGGCCTGTCTGCCGCGTCGATGGACACCTGCTCGCCCCCGTAGTCGCCGATTTCCGGAGTGCGGCAGAAGCCGTTCCTGGTGTGTGGGCTCAGCCGGGCGGTCAGCGTGTCCATCCCGGCCGCGGTGAGGATCTCGGACCGGAACATGTCCCGCGGCCCGGTCACCTGGCCGGTGGTCAGGTCGAGGTTGACTGTCTCGGGGAACTGCCAGCTCGAATGGGCGAGCACGTCCGAGTCGAGCGTGTGGTCATAGCGGACGGACAACAGGCCCGCGGTCTGGAGCAGCACCTTCGCCGTCGTGTGCGCCTTGAGCACGTCACCGCGTGCCCGCACCATGTTCAGGATGTCCGGGTCCGCCAGTTCCTGACGCAGGCTCCGCAGCCGCTCGTCGATGGGCGCGCGCAGTGCGTCGTTGATGCGCTGCTGCATGGCGGCATCCGCGTGCCCGGACACCTGGGGATACTGCAGCGAATACATGATGGGCAGCGCGGAATCCTGCCCGGTCGCGGTTTGCACCGTCACGGACAGCGCCGCCTGCCGCGGCGCGTCGCCGAGGCGGGAGTAGATCCACACCCCGCCGGCGACGAGCGCTCCGACCGCGAGGACTGCGACGACGATCTTGCCCACCGTCGCCGCAACCACGCCCGTTCCCGCGCCGCCCGCCGCGGTGACCGGTGCGGCGGCGACGCCCCCTGTTGCCAGCAACGCGAGCGGGGTCAGGGCGGTCAGCGCGGCGACGGAGGTGGCGAGCCGTTTCCAGCCGCGCCGCTCCCAGTTCTTGCCGTAGGCCGCGCGGGCGACCACCTCGAGTTCGGCCACGAACGCCTCGGCGCTCGCCGGCCGCCACGCCGGATCCTTGGCCATGCCCCGTGCGATCAGCGCGCGCAGTTTCCCGGGCACAGCGTCGAGCGGCACGGAAGCACGCTCGTGCAGGGACCGGAGCTGCTCGGTGGTGTCGGCTTCGAAGGGGCGGTGGCCGGTGATACACCGGAAGAACACGGCCGTCGCCGCATACACATCGGTTGCGGGAATACCCGGCCTGCCTGCCCACTGCTCCGGGGCCATGTAGGACGGTGATCCCGCCACCAGTCCACTGTGTCCGTCCAATGTGGCCAGCCCGAAGTCCACCAGCTTCGACTTGCCCTCGCGGGAGACCAGCACGTTGCCCGGTTTGTAGTCGCGGTGCACGACACCGGCCGCGTGCGCCGCGGCGAGCCCGAGGAGCGAACCCTTCAGGATGGCCAGCGCCGACTCCGGCGCGAGCGTCTTCTCGGCGGCCAGCAGAGCCCGCAGCGACACCCCAGGGACGGCCTCCATCACCAGTGCCGCGCCCCGCGGCGACTCGACGAACTCGAACAGGCGTACCACGTGCGGGCTGTGGACACCGCGCAGCAGCCACGCCTCCCGCCGGAACCCGTCGGCGACCCCCGGTTCGCTCCCGAGCTCACCGCGCAGGTACTTGATCGCGACAAACTGCCCCGAAGCCTCGTGCTTCGCGAGCACGACCCGGCCGAACCCACCCGCACCGAGTACGTCCACCTCGGCAAACCCCGGCACCTGCCACGTTTCGGTCACAGCGCATCATCAGATCATTAACCGAGGGACGCGTGCCACCGAGAGGTGCGATTTCGCCTGACAACCGTCTCACGCTCGCTTGCTCCGGATTGTGAGTGCCGCTACGCCGCCGCGGCATCTCTACCCGGCACGCGTTCAGATCACCCCTGTTTCCTGGAGAGCGGCGATCCGGTCGTCGGGCAACCGGAGCAACTCACCCAGGATTTCCTGGTTGTGCTCCCCCGGATGAGCAGGCGCGAGGCGCCGCACCACGGCTGGGGTGCGGGAGAAACGCGGCGCCACATTCTGCATCATGATCGGGCCCAGTTTGGGGTGATCGAGGGTGACGATCGACTGGCGTGCGGCGAAATGCGGGTCGCTGACCATCTCGCGCGCGGTGTAGGAACGCCCGCCGGGCACGCGGTGCGACACCATCAGTTCATCGATTTCGCCGACCGTGTGCCCGCGCGTCCACGCCGAGATGAGTTCGTCCAGTTCCGCCTGATGCCGGCCCCTGGCCACGTGGTCACCGAAACGGGGATCGCGGGCCAGTTCGGGCTGGTCCATCGCCGCGCAAAGCCGCGCGAAGACGGCGTCCTGGTTGGCGCCGATCAGGTACTGACCGTCGCGGCACGGATAGCCATTGGACGGGGCGATGCCAGGAAGTATGGCTCCGCTTCTCTCCCGCACGATCCCGTGCACGGAATAGTCGGCGACGAGGCTTTCCATGACTTGGAGAACCGACTCGTAGAGGGAGCTGTCGATCACTTGCCCCCGGCCGGAGCACTGCCTTTCGGTAACCGCCGCGAGTATGCCGAGTGCCGTGTATGTGCCGCACAGCGAATCACCGATCGAGATGCCGACCCGCGACGGCGGCCGGTCAGGAGAACCCACGATGTGGCGGAGCCCGCCCATGGCCTCGCCGACCAGACCGAATCCCGTGCGCTGCGCGTAGGGTCCGTCCTGGCCGTAGCCGGACAGGCGAGCCACGATCAGCCGGGGGTTGCCGGTCCTGAGCTTCTCCGGCGCCAAATCCCATTTCTCCAAGGTGCCCGGCCTGAAGTTCTCGATCAGAACATCAGCGGTCATGATGAGCCGGCGGGCGAGCTCCTGTCCCTCTGGCCTCCGCAAGTCGATCGACACCGAGCGCTTGTTGCGGGCGATGACCTCCCACCACACCGGAGGATCGCCGCGGCCCCACCGTCGCATCGGATCACCGGCGCCAGGCGGCTCGATCTTGATGACGTCCGCGCCAAGGTCACCCAGTAACTGCCCGCAAAAGGGGCCGGCGATCAACTGCCCCATCTCGACAACACGCAATCCGTGGAGCGGGCCTGCCGACGACACGCTGTGCACAGTCATACGGAGTCCACCGGGGGAAACGACGCGGCACGGGCCACCATTCCCGGGGTTCGATGCCCGACGACGTCACCCAGCCAGTGCGCCGTCTCGATGAGCTGATCGAGCGACATCGACGTTCCGATACCGGACCTCTCGAGCAGATAGACAACGTCCTCCGTCGCGACGTTGCCGGCCGCGCCGGGAGAGAACGGGCAGCCGCCGATGCCACCGACGGCGGCGTCGACGGTCTGCGCACCGGCCATGACGGCGGCCCAGACATTCGCCAGGCCGGTGTTACGCGTGTTGTGGAAATGCACGCGCAGCGGGATCGGCGCGATAGCCTCGCGCACCGCGCGAACGAGTTTCCCGACCTGGCCCGGTGCCGCGACGCCGATCGTATCGGCGAGCGCCACTTCACGCGGCTTGCTCTCCGCAACCTGTCGCGCGATAGCGATAACGCGACCGGGCGCGACGTTTCCCTCGAAGGGACAACCGAAAGCCGCCGCGATGGTGATTTGCGCTGCACGGCCCTGGGCGTGGGCGAATTCGACGATTTCACCGGCCACGGCAACCGACTCGGCGCTGCTCTGGCCTTGGTTACGGCGGCCCAGCCCGTCGGATGCCACGGCGACGGCACCCAGCTCGTCCATTCCCGCATCCACCGCGCGGATCGCGCCGCGCTTGTTGAGGACCAGACCGACGAACGTGACGCCTCGTTCGCGAGGCAGTGCTGCCGCCACGGCCTCCGCATCGGCCATCTGGGGAATTCGTGCCGGATTGACGAAGCTGGTCGCTTCGATGCGCTTCGCGCCTGCTTCGATCGCGCGCTCGATCAGCTTCAGTTTGTCCGATGTGGACAGCACGACCTCTTCGTTCTGCAGGCCGTCGCGCGGCGCGACCTCCACGATTTCAATGCTCCCGGTCATAAAACCTCACAACACCTTGGTATTCACGAACAGGGGACAATCCGGACCTACGACACAACATCGGTCGCCTTGTCCGGGTCGAGCGCCGGTTTGCGGGAACGTGCGAGCCGCCTCCCGCCAAGACCGAGGGTCGCCAGTGCCGCCACGGCCATCGGGGGTGCGAACACACCGAAAATCTGCTGGGTCGACCACTTCTGGTCGACGAGCAAGCCCGCGAGCACCGGCGAAACGATCGCCCCGATCCTGCCGATCGCGACGGCCCATCCGACCGCGGTACTCCGGACGGCCGCCGGATAGAGATCGGGCGCGATCGCGAACAACCCGGCGGCGACCGCGTTGCCGAAAATGCCCATCGCCGCCGCGACGAGGAGAATCAGCACCGGGCTGCCGGCCGATATCGAGATGGCCACGAACGTCAATCCCAGACCGACGAAACACGCGACCGTCAGCATCCGGGCCGACCAAACCAGCGCGAGCCCGCCGAACAACAGGATGCCGGCCACTCCCCCGGCGCTCATCAGCGTGCCGCCGTTGATGCTCTGGTGCGAGCTGAATCCACTCCGCTGCAGCAGCAGCGGCATCCAGCTCGCCGCGAACAAGTAACACCCGTACGCCACGAAATAGCTGATCCAGAGCAGCACGGAGCGAATCCCGTTCCGCCCGCTCAGCACCGCCGCCCCGACCCGGTCCTCACGGACCCGGACCGCCACCGGCAACTCCTCGACGAGGTTCCGGCCCATCCGTGCGAGCAGCGCGTTCACTCGCTCGAGCGCCCGCTTCGGCCGCCGGACGAGGAGAAAATCGAGCGATTCCGGCAGCGCCGCCACCGCGACCAGCAGGAGCAGCAACGTCAGCCCGGCACCGACGGCGAAACTCGCCCTCCAGCCCAGTTCCGTCGTGACGAAGGTCGCCACGAACCCGCCTATGATCCCCCCGAACGGCAGTCCCGCCGCGTACAGCGCGATCAGCGCACCGCGCCGGCGCCGTGGCGAGTATTCGGCGATGATCACGGGCAGGCTCGCGACGAGCCCGCCGATGCCCAAACCGGTCAAGATGCGACACAGCGCGAGCCCGGCGAACCCGGTGGTGAGAATCGCGAGACCCATGCCGGCGACCGACAGCGAAAGGCATGCGATGCTCAACGGCCGCCGGCCGACCCGGTCCGCCAGGGGCGCGACGAAGGCCGAGCCGAGCGCCATTCCCAGCAGGCCGCTGCTGAGCAGCAAACCGACCTGGGATCCGTTGAGCGACCACTCCTTCGCGATCGGAGACGCCGCGAATGACATCACGAACAGGTCGAACCCGTCGACCAAGCTGAGCCCGACACTGATTCCCACCACCAGTGCTTGGAACCGGCTGATGGGCGAGCTGTCGATCACGTCTCGAATCGAATCGGCATCACGAGGCGTCGTAGCGGACATCATCGTTCTCCTCACCGTTGAGGCCCCAGTTCGGTTATCTACTTGCCCAGCCGCTTCGCCAGGCTCGGCATCAACCGCAGGCTGTTCTCGTTCGCGATGGCAGCCAGTTCGGCTTCACTGAAGACACCGGAGGAAAGCAGCTTGTCCATCGCCGGCCGGATGTACTTTTCCGGCACCATCGGATAATCGAATCCGATCAGCAGCTGACTCGCCGGCACCAGCTCGCGCAACGACACCAGCGCTTCCCGGGAGGTTGTCATCGCCAGGTCGAAATGGATGGTCCGCAGGCCCGCCACCACCTCGTCGTAGCTGAGCTGCTTTTCGTAGCCGGTGCCCCGTTCCTCGGTGACGAAGGAAATCCGGTCGGCCAGGTACGGTAGCGTCCCACCGCCATGTGTGGCGATGTAATGGAAATCGGGGTACTTCTGCCGCAGCCCCGAGCAGACCAGGCTCACCACCGCGCGCGTGCTGTCGAAAACGAATTCGAGCATCCCCGTGATCACCGGAACGTCGACCTGAGCCGAATAGACCGGACTCACCGGATGCACGAAGGCGGTGGCCTGCCTGCGGTTCAGCTCGGCGAACATGGGCTCGAACCGCGGATGTCCCGGGTAGGCACCCTCGAAGCTCGTCTGCAGGCAGACGCCGTCGAAGCCGAGCGTGTCCAAGGCGTAGTCCAGCTCCGCGAGCGTCGCGTCGATATCCTGCAGGGGCAGGGCCGCAAAGGCGCCGAAGCGGGTCGGATACCGGGCCAGAATCTCGGCCGATTCGTCGTTCATGCGGCGCGCCAACGACACCGCCTCGTCGCCCGACAGGTCCTTCGTCCCGATGGGGTTGGACAGGACCATCGCCTGGATGCCGTACCGGTCCATCACCTCGATGGCCAATTCGGGGCTCCACTCAGGAATGGCGACCCCCTCTATCCGCGGATCGGGCGTGCCGAATTTCTTCGCCAGCATCTGGTACCAGCTCGGCAGCATCGAATGCGCGTGGACATCGATGGCGTCATGGATCGTCGGTGTCATTCTTTTCCCTCCTGGCCTGCCTGATCGCACATTTGCTCGCGGGCGCGCCGGGTGGCCTCCACATCGATCCGGAGCCCCTCCGGGTCGAGCGCCGGGTCTCCTGTGATCACGACTCCGTAGTCGCGCAGGGCGCCCGATATCGAGACGTATTCGTCACGTACGTCCGCACGGACCCGTTCCGGGTCACGTTTCCACGGGTGTCCCCATCCGCCACCGCCGCCGGTCTGATAGCGGAAATGCGCGCCGGGTGCGGTATGCCACAACGGCACACGTCCGAAATAGAAATACTCGCCGCCGGGATCGGGCACTTTCGTGTCCGGGTGAAGCATCCCGCTCACCGGTATCGATTCGCGGTAGATCCCGGGATCTGTCGGCAACAGGTCCGCCTCCGCCTCGACGTCGAACACCTCGCGCGGGAAAATCCACGTTGCCGCCACCGCACCGGCACCACCGTCATTCGCCCCGAACCCGGCCGTCGCCTTGGAATGCAAGGGCGTGCTGACATGATCAGCGGGCGTGAGCCAGCAGGTGTCCCGGCGGACCGACGCGCCACCGCGATACAAACCGGGCCCTCCGGAGTCGGTCACGTACTCACGGCGCATCATCAGGACCGGTGAGCCTTGCTCGGTCGACTCCACCGGCACATCCATCGCATTGATCAGGCGCTCGACCGTATAGCTGTCACCGTCGCCGGCTTTGGACGCGCCCCACGGCCCCTTTTCGCCGCCACACTCCGCGGCCGACACCCACGGGGTTCCATCGGCACGGCGGCCGGTGGCCACGTGGACCATGCCCGACCCGTGCGCACCGCCGATGGCATCCGCACCCAGGACCTTGTTCAGTGCCTTGCAGACCGCCGCCACCACGAGGTGGGAGCACTCGAAGTACATCATGATCGCACCGTCGGGTGGGGTGGCACTCAGAATCGTGCCGGGTGGCACCACGACATCGATATTGCGGGCGTAGCCGGAGGAGAACGGCACGTGCGGTTCGATCAGCAGTTTCAGCGCGACCGACACCGCGGTCATGGTGTCGAACGCCGAGCAGTTGATACTGCTTCGTGCCTGCCCGGAAGTGCCGCCGAGATCGACTTCCACGGCGTCGCCGTACTTGGAGATGGTGATCTTGATCCGGTACTCCAGGCTGTCATCGACCGCGTCGGCGTCGATGATCTCCTCACCTTCGTAGACGCCGTCGGGAATCTTGGTCCGGATCGCTTCCCGCATCGCGTCGGCCGAAACGTCGGTGTTGTAGCGCATCGCGCCGAAAAACGCGTCCTCTCCGTACCGGTCGATCGTCTCGCCCAGCAGCCGTTCCGCCAGCCGCAGCGACTGGAAGATCGATTTGATATCGGGCAGCAGTACCTGAGGAAAGCGCGAATTGTCGAAGATCAATGTGAACACCGAAGCGATCGGCTCGTCGTCGCGATACAACAGCATCGGCGGGATGACAAGACCGTTTTCGTAGACATTGCGCTTGCCCGCACTGAATCCGGCCGGGACCGTGCCACCGATATCCAGCTGGTGCGCCCGGATCGTCGCGAACCCCATGAGCCGTTCGCCGTGGTAAATCGGCCGGATGAACGCGATGTCGTTGACGTGTGTGCCGCACCGGTACGGGTCGTTGCAGATCAGCAGATCGCCAGGCCGGAGGTGCCGGGGCCGGTACTCCTCCACGGTATTGCGGACCGCTGGTTCCATGGCGCCGGCGAAAATGATCAGACTGTCACCGAACGCGCTCAACGCGTAGTTCAGCTCCGGCGGCCCGTTCAGCGCGGCACCGAAATCGAACCATTCACGCATGATCGGTGAGAACGACTCGCGTAGGAGCCCGGTACAGACGTGCTGCATGACGTAGCGCATACGGTTGGCGATGACCGAGATGGTGAAGCGGTCCGCCTGGTAACGGCCGGCGAATGCCGGCTCGTCGAGATCGCGAACCGCGACCGGAGCCGTGTTGTTGATGTCCATTGCCAGGTTTCCTTGCTCTCATGCGGTGTTGCGGATGCGCAGTTCTCCGTACCGTCCGACCTTCATCACCTGGCCGGGAACGATGAACGTCGTCGACAGCGACTCCCGGACAATCGCCGGGCCGCGGATCTCGTCGTCCTGGTGCAGATCGGAGCGCTCGTATTCCGGTGCTTCGATCGGTCGCTCGGCGAGGTACCGCACCTCGCGGCGCCGGCGCGGGACCGGTGGTCGTGTCCTGGCCGCCGGCGCCATGGGGTAGCTCACCTTCGAGACCGGGACGATCGCCTGAACCCGGAAGGTCACCGCCTCGACGCCCAGCGCCTCGAACCGGTTTCCGGTGCGAGCCTGGTAGGTGTCGTGGAAGTTCCACACCATCTCCTCGACTGCCGCGGTGTCGATCGGCCCCGGAGGCGCCGGGACGAACGGCGTTTCCCACGACTGCCCGGCGAGATAGCCGTCGAAGCTGCGGGTGATCCTCACCTCGTGCTGTGCGAATCCGAGCCGCTCACGGAGTTTGGTCTCCATTTCCGCGAACAGATCACCGATCGTCTCGGTGGCCGCCGGGGCCAGCTCGATGTAGGCGGTACGGCTGGCGGAGAAAACCTGGTCGGAGCTCACCAGCCCGAGCGCGGAGAACAGCCCGGGATGCGGCGGCACGATGCACTCGGCACAGTTGACGATGTCGAGGACCGCGGGCAGCAGCATCGGGCCGGCCGCGCCGAAGGCCATCAGGGCGAAATCGCGCGTGTCGATTCCATGACGGACGCCGGTATTGACCACTCCTTCGGCAATGTTGTTGACAGCCATCCGGAAGGCGAACCGAACGCGCTGCTCGAAAGGCAGCGCTGTGTCGAGGCGATCGAACGCCTCTCTGGCGAGGGCACGGTCCAGTTTCAGCCGTCCGGCCGCGAAGTCGCCGGGATCGAGAACGCCCATCAGCAGGAAGGTGTCGGTGGTGGTCGGGACCGTGCCGCCGCGGCCGTAGCTCGCCGGGCCCGGATCGGAACCGGCGCTCGCCGGGCCGACCGTGATCGCACCGCCCGCGTCCACACCCACGACACTTCCGCCGCCGGCCCCGATACTCCTGATCTCGGTCGACAACGCGTTGACGGACAGGTCGTGCTCCAGTTCGAACGTGGTGTTGGTCGTCGAACGCCCGTCCGTGATAACGCTGAAATCGCAGGATGTGCCCCCGACGTCGGCGCAGATGATTTGTGCGACTCCGATGCCGCCGCCGAAATGCCTGCTCGCCATGGTGCCGGCGGCCGGCCCGGCGAACACGATCTCGAACGGTCGTTCCATGGCCGCTTCGACCGGCGCGAGTTGCGCCGCGCAATTGGCGTAATTGATCGATCCGCGGAAACCGCTTTCATGAAGTCCGTCCTGAAGACGCTCCGTGTAGTGGCCGTAAATGATGCGCATGCACGCGTCGATCACCGTCGTCGATGCTCGCGCGTATTCCTTCGCAAGCGGTGATACGTCGCTCGAGATCGAGCAGGGGACGGTACCGAGCTCTTCCGCGACGAGTTCACGAAGCCGGCTTTCGTGCTTGCCGTCGACATAAGAGTTCACCAGGCAGACCGCGATTCCCTGCACACCGCATCGCTTCAGCACACGCAGCTGCGTCCGGGCATGGTCCTCGTCGAGCGGTATGACGACGGTGCCGTCAGCGGAAACGCGTTCACGGATGCCGCGGCGCAGATAGCGTGGCACGAGTGGCCGGCCGGCGTCGCCGAAAGACCTGCGCCAGTGCGGATCGGTGAGCCCGGCGGCCGGACGGTACACACGACCGCCGTCGAGCATGTCCCGATGGCCCAGAGTGGTCAGAAACCCGATCTTCGGCAATCGCCGGGTAATGATCGCGTTCAGTCCTTGGGTACTGGCGTGATTGAAGATGCCGGCGTCCCCCACGCCCGCTTCCCGCGCGCCGGCCAGCACTCCCTCCTCGGTGCGGCCGACGACCGTGGGCACCTTCACCGTGACGATCTCGCCGCCGGAGATCGCGACGACATCGGTGAACGTGCCACCGACGTCCACACCGATCATCTTGGTCATGTCCGCCTCGTCTCCATCCTCGACCGGTTTCATATGTCGAGTCCCTCGGATGTCAGTTCGAGCGGCCCGAGCAGGCGCCAGCACACACGGTCGACAACACGGAGGGTTGGCTGGTGTTTGATGGTCAGAAACCAGCCCCCTTCGGAAAGGACCGGGTATTTCCGGAAGTCCGACGGCGATGATCCGGGAAAGTCGCGGAGCAGATCGACTCCGGCCGCACGGAGTTCGGCTTCAGTGACGCTGTGCCGAGCCGACGGGATTCCCGGTGCCACCGCGAAAGTGCGCTGTGCCATGCGTTTCTCCTTCTCGATCAGCCCCAGCGGGTGTCTTCGCCGCGCCGCGGACGTGGTCCACAAGGGCTTGTGCATCTTCCGGTGCCGTGTCTCCGCGCCAGGCGACCATTCCGTCCGGGCGAACCAGCACCAGCCTGCGTTCGTAGAGAGCCGCGAGATGAGGGTCGGTCATCGTCAGGCACTCGAGCGGCATCCCCGCGCTCCGCGCCGCGCTCTCGATCGCGCCGGTCGCCGCGGCATCCGTGCCGAAGCGCAGAAGGACGAACCCCCCGCCGAAGAGGTCGATGATCGACCTGCCGTCCGGTAGCCAGGCGTGGGGCGCGCGGTGGCCGGGGCGTGCAGTCTGGACATAGCTGCTGGGTTCGTCCGGCGGCGCGGACGAGCCGTCCGGGACTATGACCGGTGAGCCGGCGTAGTCGTAGCCCATGGCGATACCGAATGAATGCCATTCCTGCTTCAGTTTCTCGGTGAGTGTCCGGCCCAGTGCCTCGCGCTGGGCATCGGCCTCCGGCCCGGGCTCCAGTACCAGTTCCCGTCCTTCGCGATCGACCCACGCGGCGTAGTTCCGGGTCGAACTGGAGCCGTTGCGTAAGGCGACCGGCCTGCGCTCCGCGGTGTAGGCACCGGCCAGCGCCGGGCCGCCCCAGCCACGCACCGATGCCTCAAGGATCCAGCCCAGATCCGTCACATCCCCCAGCCCGGTGTTCAGGCCGTGCCCACCGGTCGGCGACATGGTGTGGGCCGCGTCGCCAGCGAGGAACACCCGTCCACAGTGGAATCGCTCCGCGGTGAACTGGCTACGCCGGAACGGCATGACCCGCATGAGCTCGTAGGGGATATCGGGCCGGCCGAAGGCGCGCCGCAGCAGTGCGTGCATGTCGAGGTGGTCGGGGTCCAGCTTCTCCTCGGATCCGACCATCGTGAACCTGAACAGCGACCGCCCGTCGACGGAGGTCAGGTTCGCCCAGGTGCCCTCCGGACCGATGAACATGTACCGTTCCGCCATACCGAAGGGGTGGAAGCGCGTCAGTTGCTCAGCCCGCACCACCACACTGACCGAATAGTCCAGCTGGACACCGCCGAACGAGATTCCCAGTGCCTTGCGCACCCCGGAGGTCAAGCCGTCACATCCCACCAGATACCGCGCCCGAACTTCCTGGCGCGACCGGTCATCCGTCCTCCGCACCACGCAGGTCACGCCGTCATCGTCCTGGACGAACGACTCGAGTTCGGTGCTGTACCGCAGATCGGTCATGCCTCGCCGAGCGACGGCACGCGCCAGCAACGGATCGAACAGGAACTGCGGGCATCGCCGGTGCATCTCGGGCGTCTGCGGCGGCAGTGGCCTCTCCTTTGTGGACGGGAGCGGTTCGCGGCCGATGAGATAGCCGTTCAGCGAAGTGCAGTACACGGTGTCGCGTGGCACATCATCGGGAAAGCCGGAATTGGCGACCTCGTCGGCGATTCCGAGAAGCCGGCAGAATTCCATGCTGCGCTCGTTGAGCAGGTCCGCCTTGGCCAGCAGCTCGGTCCCGGTGCCAGGATCGCGCTCGACGAGCGTGGAAGCAATTCCCCGCCGGCCGAGGTCGAGCGCCAGTGCGAGGCCGACCGGCCCGCCTCCGGCGATCAGAACCGGCGTGTGCGTGCGATCGTCCATGGTGCATGTCTCGCTTCGCGTTCCCTCCGCTGACCTCAATGGTTCGCACCGGCCAGCTCGCCGGCAGCGGCCTTCTCCTTTTCGATGAGCCCGGCGAGGTGCCTGCGCATCAACACCGATGCCTTGTCGGTGTGGATCAGCGCCGGTTTCATCGACATCAGGTCCCGGTCGCCGATGAGACGTTGTTGTGCCTCGATCATCGGCACGTCCTCGGTCGTGAAGATCCGGTGGAGCTCCGCACTGATCTTTTCGTGGACTTCGGCATCGTCGCGGTGGAAGTCCCGGGAAAGGCAGTAGAAATAGTGCGTCGTGCCGTCGGTCTCGGGCGTGTACAAATGCGCCGATCGGGAGGAAACCCCGCCTTCGCTGTACGGGGGCCGGCCAACCTGGCTGTACACCATCTCGTGCATCACCAAGGACGGCATGTGCCCGTGCGAGGTCTCACGCACGTCGACGCGCTCGGTCCCGGGCGGAAGCGCGGCCGCCCAGAACGGCGGCGGAACGACCTCGTACTGGTTGATGACCAGCTTCGTCACACCGTCCTCGATGCCGACCTTGGGTTCGTAGTTCTGCCGCATGTCCTCGGTGGTGAGGCTGCCCGAATGCAGATACAGCGCGTGCGAGACGTCCATCAAATTGTCGAGCATGAGCAGATAGTTGGCATTCGCATTGATGTATCCACGATTGTGCGCGCGCCCGCTTTCGGTGAGGAACGCGAATTCGCCGGGAATCAGGGTGTCGTCTGGTTCTCCCGCACCCGGCCAGATCCACAGCAGGTTGTACCGCTCGACCATGGGATAACGGCGCACGCGGGCACCCGAAGGCACGCCCTTGCCATGAGGATTGCGTACGCACCGGCCGTCAGCGCCGAACTCCAGGCCGTGGTAACCGCACTGGATGACATCGCCCACCTGCTTGCCCCGATGCAGCGGTGCGAACCGGTGTGGGCAAAGGTCGCTCAACGCCACAGGTGTGCCGTCCGCTTGCCGGAACATGACCACTGGCTCGTTCAGAAATCGCCGCCCCAAAGGCCGGCCGTGGACCAGTTCGTCCGACCACGCCGCGGCATACCAGGTGTTCTTCAGCATCGTCATCCTCCTCGATGAGGCTGGGAATCAAGGCCTGGGATTCGATGACCAGAACCGATACGGGAGGCTAACCACAAAAGGCGCCGGCGGGAGTCCCCCCGCGTCGGGACGGCGCAGGTCGGCCGCGCTGTCCCGTCCCCGTCGCAGGGGTCTTCACCCGCCGCGAGGCCGCTTTAGACTTCCCGCCTGAACCGAACGGCACAGTATTCAGTTCGATAAGGCGGGCAACGGTTTTGGTGACCTCGAACGCTTGCTTCGACATCCTGATCGTCGGCGGCGGGCATGGCGGAGCGCATGCGGCCACCACGCTTCGGCAGCGAGGATTCAACGGCACCCTGGCGATCGTCGGTGACGAGGACGTGCTCCCCTATGAGCGGCCACCACTGTCGAAGGAGTACCTAGCCGGGCAGAAGGACGTCACCCGGCTTCTGATCCGCGCACCTTCGTACTGGCACAATCGCCACGTCGAGATCTACCTGGGGCATCGGGTGGGCGCGGTGGATCCGGTCCGCAGGACCGTCCGCATGGACGACGACCGGACAATCGGCTATGGGCAGTTGATCTGGTGCGCCGGGGGCCGCCCGCGAAGGGTCAGGTGTCCTGGGCATGATCTCGCCGGCGTGCACTATGTGCGGTCCTACAAGGACGTCGACCGGCTGTTGAGCGACCTGGGGCGGGCCGGCCGTGTCGTGGTGATCGGTGGCGGCTACATCGGCCTGGAAGCCGCGGCGGTGCTGGCGAAAACCGGAAAACAGGTGACCGTGGTCGAAACGCAGGAGCGGGTGCTCGCCCGTGTCGCGGGGTGCGAACTGTCGCGTTTCTACGAAGAGCAGCATCGGGCGCACGGCGTCGACGTCCGGCTCCACTCCAGCGTCGACCGGATCGACGGCACCGCGGGCCGTGTGTGTGGTGTCCGGCTGACCTCGGGCGAGGTGCTCCCGGCCGACGTGGTCATCGTCGGGATCGGAATCGTGCCCGCGGTCGAGCCTTTGCTCGCGGCGGGCGCCCGAGGCGGCGACGGTGTCGCGGTCGACGAGTTCTGCCGCACGTCACTTCCCTCGATCTTCGCGATCGGGGACTGCGCACTGCACGTCAACCCGTTCGCCGACGGGCGGGAGATCCGGCTGGAATCGGTGCAGAACGCCCATGAGATGGCCCTCGTCTCCGCGAAAGCCGCCATGGGTGAAGAGGTCGCATACCGCGCGGTGCCCTGGTTCTGGTCGAACCAGTTCGATCTCAAGCTCCAGACGGTAGGGCTGTCGGCCGGATACGACCAGGAGGTGCTCCGCGGCGACCCGGAAACCCGGAGTTTCTCGGTTGTATATCTGAGACGAGGCCGGGTGATCGCACTCGACTGCGTCAATGCCGTCAAGGACTACGTCCAGGGACGCGCCCTCGTGCTCCACGGGGCCGAAGTGGCACCGGAGCGGCTTGCCGACGTCGGCGAACCGCTCAAGCAGATGCTCGAAACACGTGGGAATGGATGACACATGAGCAAGATTGTGGTGACCGATCGCGACGGCCACGAGCACACCGTGGTGGGGGTGGACGGCCTTTCGGTCATGGAGTTGATTCGCGACAACGGGATCGACGAGCTTCTCGCGCTCTGCGGTGGTTGCCTCTCCTGCGCCACGTGCCACGTCTATGTGGACCCGGAATGCTCGAACCTCCTTCCGCCGCAGAGCGAGGACGAATCCGACCTGCTCGAAAGCAGCGATCACCGTCGCCCCACCTCCCGCCTCGCCTGCCAGATCCCGTTCTCCGAGGACCTCGATGGCCTCAACGTCACCATCGCTCCGGAAGACTGAAGCCTGGTGCTGTCCCCCTGGCAGGGGACAGCACCAGGCACGCCCTCCTTGTTAACGTCGGATGCCCGTCCCAGCAGGTCAACGGAGATCAGGAAGGCTGGTGGCCCATGACATTCGTGGTTTCTGCCGAGCCGCCCATCAGTTCCTCGCCGGCCGGCTTGGCCGGCCTTGTCGACGGCATCGGTGAGCGGGACTTCGGTAACCGGCTTCTCGCGCTGCTGCACGACGTGTGCGGCGCCGACTATTGCACGGTATTCCACCTGAACTCCCTCGGTGGGCAGATGGTCACCACGGCCGGCCTGAACAGCATCGATGTCGCGCAGCGGCAGGCTCGGCTCTATCTCGAGGGCCAGCGGTGGAAGAGTGACCCGATGATCCTCCAGTCCCGCAAGCAACTCACCGGGCGGCACACGTCCAGTGTGGTACACATGGCGGTCCGGGAGCTTCCCGATGTGGCCTACCGTGACCGGTTGTACACGAGGGCCGGCGTCTGCGACCGGGTTCTGTTGTGCGGCCGCTCGGCGACGGGGGTCATCGGCCTGAGCGTGTTACGCACCTCGAAGGCCGGCATATTCGGCGGCGAGGATCTCCGGCAGGTACACGAGGTCTCGTCGGTGCTGCTGGCGATCATCGACAAACATGTCGGCGTACTTCGCCAGGACCTGAACCTTCGCCGGGCACTGACTTCCCTGGATCAGATCGAGAACTGCCTTACGAACAGCCGGATTCCCCTGAGCCCCCGCGAGAAGCAGGTCTGCGCACGCATTCTCTACGGTATGTCGTCGAACGACATCGCGATCGATCTCCATATCGGTGACGAGACGGCGACCACCTACCGCAAGCGCGCCTACCAGCGGCTGGAGATCACGACGCAACGCGAACTGCTCCTGTGGTATCTCGACCTCTGGGAGGAGCGCTACCTCCGCGGACATGCCGGACTCGGCGGCAGCCGCGCCACGTCGTAGTTCACCCTCGAGGACCTTGCCTGCCGCGATTTGCCTGCTCGCGGGCCCAATCCATCGAGATTCGGGTCACCTCCTCGAGCTTGCCGGCCTGACCGGCGTAATAGTGCGTGGCCCCCTCGATGGTCACGAACTGTTTGTCCCGCGATGCCGCCGCCTCGAACACGGACCGGATATGCGGCTCGGGAACCGCGTCGTCAGCGCTGTTCTCGATGGCAAGGAATGGGACACTGATCCGGGAAGCGCTACGCAGACCATCAGCGTTGGTGTCGTCGATCGACCATTGCGACAGCCAGGCGCGCAGTGTCGAAAAACGTGCCAGCCCCACAGGCCCGTTGTTCACCGTTTCCGGCTTGCCGAGGTAACACCAGTCAGGCCGCCTGCCATTCGGATCGAGTGTCGCATCGAGGAACCGTGGGTCGGCCAGCGTCCGGTGTGTGACGAAGCCGCGTTCCACTTCCCCGGTACCGAGCTGCCTCAGCTGGTTGAGCTGCTGCTTCACCCCCGCCGTGATCCGCCGCACCCGGTCCAGCTGGGCGGCCCGATATCGGGACACGAACTCGGCCGGGTATGGCGGGCGGTTCGGATTGCCGGGGGCATAGATGTCGAGCTCAGGGTCCCGGTCATCGGGATCGAGCTCGTTGCGGACCGAGGGGTCGATCATCTCGGAAAGCATCCGCGCACGTGAGATATGTGCGGCCTGGAAAACGACGGCGTCCGCGGGCATCAGGCCGGCACTCGTGATGTCCACCGGGTCGCCTGCCGGAGTGTGCGTGATGCTGGGATGTTCGGCCTGTGACTGGTAGAAGAGCGCGAGCGAGCCACCACCACTCCAGCCAAGGAGCACGATTTGCTCGTATTCCCACACGTTTTTCGCATGCGAGATATAGGCTCCGAGATCGAGCAGAACCTTCTCCAGCACACACGCGGTGTCGTTGCGGGCGTAGCGGCTGCCGGCGCACAGAACGTGTGCGCCGGCAGCCGCCATCGCCCGTGGAACAGGCAGCAGCTGGAGAGTCGACGCGGGGTGCATCATCACGTAGAGCGTGCGGGACGGCACGCCGTGCGGACGTATCAGTATCCCCTCGAGGTTGACCGCGCCCTGGTTTCCCGCGAAGCCGTAGGTTTCGGTGAACGCTGCCGATTCATCGTAGGCCAGGTGCACCCAGTCGAAATCGAGCGAGTTGTCCGACGACATCCGCTGATGCCCTTCCGACTCAGGAATGCCCGTAGCGCTTGCGCTCTTCGCGGATGAGTTCGAGCAGTGCCTCCGCAACGTCGCGTCCTTCCGCCTGTGCCTTCTTCTTCGTCCCACACCACTTGGCGAGGTCGATTTCGCCCTGCTCGGTGTGCCGGTTCCATTCGGGATCCAGTGGTGTCGTGATCTCGAGGCGGATGCCGTTGGGGTCATGGAAGTAGATGCTGTAGACAAAACCCTTGTGATCGATCGGTCCGATCACCTCGATGTCGTTTTCGCGGAGCCACGCGAGCCACCGGTCGACGTCGCCGCGATCGGCCGCCTGCAGGGCAAGATGGTCGAAGACCTCGTAGGCGGGATGGGTGCTCTCGGGACGATCCGGCAGGCCGGGCGCCTCGAAAAAGGCGATCGTCGACCCGTCCTGCATCCGGAAGAAGATGTGAAAGTACGGAAAACTGTCACCCGTCGACGGAACCTTGTCGTCATAAATGGTGCTTGCGAGCTCCATACCCATGATTTTGGTGTAGAAAGCGGCCGTGCTCTCCACGTCATGCGTGACCCATGCCGCGTGATTGAGCATGACCGGCGTCAGTTTCCCATTTTCGGGCGAGCCGATCGCGTTATCGCGCAGAGTTGCCGTACCTGGTCGAGCCATTGCCATCTCCAACCGAGAGCTTGAATTCAGCGAGCCGGTGTTTTTTCTACTCGGCGGCAACCAGGCCCGCTATCCCCTTCGGCTGGGACAAATGACCGTCAGAACGGCAGCGCGTGGCCGGCGCGTTGTGCGGCTTCGGTCACCTGGGCCAGCAGTGCTTTGAGCGTCTTGAGTTCGCCGGACGTGAGGTTCGCGGCGAGGTCGTTGTCCAGTGCTGTGACGCGCGCGTCGGCGCGGTCGAACACCTCACGCCCCTGGTCGGTGAGCCGGATCTCGAGCAGGGTGCGATGCACGGGATGGGCGGCGCGCTGGACCAGGCCACGGCTCAGCAAGCGCCCCACCGTGCTGTTCATGGTCTGCGGCGTGACCTGACATTGCCGGGCTAGTTCGGCGGAGGTGATGCCGTCGTGGTAACTCAAGATGGTCAGTGCGGCCTGCTGAGCGGGCGTGAGACCGAACTCCCGCAGCACCTGCTCCTTGGCCTGTTGAGTGGCCTGTTCCGCACGCTTGACGAAGGTCAGCAGCCGCTCCGAGTAGTGACCCATGCGACAAGCCTACTGGCTCCACGTAGCACACGTTGCACAATCAGCCTGCATACTGTTGACTATCAGCCATCGAATAAGGAGGCAGCATCAATGGCACCCATCCGCCAGGTCCCCACCATCACCAACGCCGCCGCCCGCCAGATCGTCGACGCCGCCGTCACCGCCGCCGCAGCTGCCGGCCAGCGGTCCGCGATCGCGGTCGTCGATGCCGCCGGGCAGCTGAGCGCTTTCACCCGCATGGACGGTGCTCCCCCGCAAGCCATCCAGATTGCCCAGGACAAGGCCTACACCGCCGCCGGGTTCGGTATGCCCACCGGCCAATGGCACGACTTCATGACGAACGACAGCCCGCTCGCCATGGGCGCCCCCGGCGGCATCGCTCGCCTGATCCCCTTCGGCGGAGGGCTACCGATCATCATCGACGGTCACGCCGTCGGCGGCATCGGCGTCTCCGGCGGCCACTGGACCGACGACACCAAGGTCGCCGAAGCGGCGATCAACGCGATCGGCTGACGACCAGATGATCATCGACCGGTAGCCCGGACACGCGTCACACGTCGACCGCATGGGGTGGCGGCCCGGCCCGCGTCAACTCGGGTCGTAGCGGCAGTGCGCGCCGGTTCGCACGGTGGCGTCGAGGTTGGCGCCGAGCTCGGGCGCCCGGTCGGCGATGCGCCGGATCGCGGTGCGGATCGCCCGGGTGACGTTGACCCGGGCTCGTTCGGCGTCCGACCCCAGCCGGCGCGGGCGGCCGCCGAGCCCCGTCGCCGCCGCCAGCTCGCGGATCAGGAAGTCGCGTTCGACCTCGAGGCCGGCCCTGCGCTCGGGGTCGTGCCACGACGCCGCCTCGTCGATGTCCTCATCGAGCTCGCGCAGCCGACGCCGATAGGCGGCCCGTGCGGTCGCGTCGAGCACGACGTCCGAAGTTCCCCCGAGGTGCAGGCCGTCCTCGGGGGCAGGTTCGGCTCCGCCCGAAGCGGAGAGCAGGGCCGCCAGCTGCGCGGCGGAGATGTCCCGGCCGGGGCTGCGGACCAGCTCGGCGAGGTAGGTCAGCCCGCGGCTGCGCGGCAGCCGCACGACCGTCTTGTCCTGCCGCACCGTGCAGACGTCGCCGTCGTGCTCCACGGTGATCGCGGCGGCCGTGCCGGATCGGGGCAGCAGTGCGCTCAACCGGTGCACGCGGGCCAGCCGCTCCCCTTCATCGCGCAGCGACCGGGCCCGTGCGTCACCGCCGAGAAACCGGGCGTACTCCAGGCAGCACAAGGCGAGCCAAGCGGGCGCCGCGGCGCGCCGATGGGCGGCAACCGCAGCCTCGAAATGCTCGCGCGCGGCATCGTCGTGACCGGTCAGCCTCGCCAGGCGCGCCAGGTACAGCTCGACCGACCCCAGGCAGCTGACCGCGCCGGCGGGCACGACGAACCGGGCACGGAACGGCGCGATGGCCGCATACAGCACGGCCGCGGCGTCCCGATCGTCAAGCACGACACTGCCGGCCGCGAGCAGACACAGCGTCCACACGTAGAGCATGTCGTGCGGCAGATCGGCGACCTCGGTCATCATCCGCGCGAAACGCGCGCGAGCGTCGTCGTGCTCGCCACGCCCACTCAGGATCAGCACGAGCGCCGCCTCGTGCGCGGCGCGCAGCCGGGAGTGCTCGACCAGCTCGCGCAGGATGCGCTCCATGTCCTCGGCGTCGCGCTCGTCGAGGCCACCGAACAGCCACACCGAGAACAGTTGCCCCCAGTAGACGGCGTCGGTGTCCGGCAGCTCGCAGCGTTGCCCCAGCTCCCAGGCCTGCCTGGCGAGGTCGCGGGCGTCGGCGAGACGCCCGCGAAGCGCGGCGAGTGTGGAGCGCCGCGACACCGCGAGGTGCAGCACCGTGGGCTGGTGCAGATCGGCGGCGAGCCGGTCCAGGTCCGCCGATACGATGCCGGCCTGCTCGAGGTCGCCGCACTCGAGGGCGAACACCAGCCGCCACATGACGCCGTCCAGCATCAGCGCGCCGTCGCCGCACACCCTGCCCAGCTCAGCGATCCGGGCCGCCACCACCAGGGCAGGGCGTGGATCATGCTCACCCCAGCTGACATACAGCTGCGCGGACAAGGCCAGTCCCAGCACCCCCGGGTCGGCGCACAGGCCGGCCACCGACACCGCTTTCCGGGCGTACTCGCGGGCAGCGGGCCGGTCGCCGTGCACGGACGCGACCGCGAGCCGCGCCAGCACCCGGCTCCTGGTCGGTGTCGCGGCGCCGGCCCACGCCTCGTCGGCTCGGCGGAGCAGGCCGATGGTCGTGTCGTCGATGGTGTTGAAATCCAGATGCTCGGCGCGCAGCAACGCCACCGCGCTGCGCCGCTCGGGATCGTCCAGGCGCGCGGCCATCTTCGCGGCGAGATCAAGCTGGTGCCGCGCCTGGGCCAGCCGGCCAGACCGCTGTAACGCCGACACCAGCGCCAGCAGCAGGTCGATCCGCCGCTCAGAAGTGTCCTCAGTAGACCGTCCTAACGCGACAGTCGCCTGCCGGTAAAACACGACCGCGTCCTCGTAGGCCATCGCCGCGACGGCCTCGTCACCCGCCTCAGTGGCGTAGCGGACGGCTTCCGCGCCGCCCGCGACCGGCCAGGCCGCGAGAAAGTGCCGAGCCAGCGTGGGTGCGGCCACTGCGGGATCACCGGCCAGCGCCCGCCCTGCCGCGAGGTGCAGGGACGCGCGGTCGGTGGTGCGCAAGTCGTCGTAGAGTGCCTCGCGCACCAGGGAATGCGTGAACGCGTACCGGCCAGGCTCGACCGGGTCCTGCGTGAGCAGGTCGGCTCGGCAGGCTTCGTCGAACGTCCGGCGCACAGTGCCGGCCGGCGCGTCGAGCACGTCGGCCACCTGCGCGACCCGGATCTCCCCGCCGAGCACAGCGGCGAGTGCAAGGGCCTTCGGCACACCACTGGAGTCCGTGACACGCTGCGCGCGGCGACGGATCGCCTGCCGTAACCCGGCCGGGATGTCCGCGTCGGCCGGGGAGCTCCGGTCGAGCTGTTGCAGCACGTGGGCGACGAACAGGGGGTTTCCCAGCGTCCGCTCCAGCACGCGACGGACCAGATCGGCGTCCGCGCCGGACATCAGGGTCTCGATCTCGGCGTGGCCGAACGGCTGCGGCGCAACCGTGACGGCGAACGCGGCCAGCCGGTCCACCGCCGCGGACAGCTCGGCGTCGAGCCGCACCTCCGCGTCCCGGCACGTCGCGACCAGCAGCAGCGGGATGTGCCGGCTGTGCCGGGCGACGAACTCCAGCATCAGCGCACTCGCGCACCCCGCCGCGTGCAAGTCCTCGAGGACCACGACCACCGGCCGGGTGTCCGCGACCGACTCCAGAACCACGGTCACCGCCTCGTACAACGCGAACCGATCCGAGGTCTCCCCGCCCGCTGCACCCGGCCGCAGCGCCGACAGCGCGTCACCGAATGCGTCGATCACCGGGCCCGCACCCGCAGCCGTCGCACGACGCAGGACCTGCACCCACGGCCAGTACGTCGGTGCGCCGCCCTCGTCCCAGCCCGCGCCCACCAGAACCGCGGCGCCCTCCTCACGCGCCTCGCCGCAGAACGCCTCGACCAGCGTGCTCTTCCCGATGCCGGCCTCGCCTCGCACCAGCACCAGCTCACCGGCCCCACGCCGGACTCGATCAAGCGCGGAGCGCAACGCCGAGAGCTCCCGCCCGCGGCCGACCACAACCCTGCTCACAGCGAACCCGCCGTTCCGGTGTACATCGCGGCTGAACAGCGCGTTCATCGTAACGGAACGCCTTTGAAATCAGCGTGACAAGCAGAGGAGGCACCACCATGGACGAGCAGCGCGCCACCGAATTCACCGGCCGGGTACTGACCGACACCGCCGCCGCCGCGACCACCGTGCTGGCCGCGTTCGGCGATCGCCTCGGCCTGTTCAAGGATCTCGCCGCACAAGGCCCGGCCACCAGCGCCCAGCTCGCGCGGCGCACCGGCCTCAATGAACGGTATGTGCGTGAGTGGCTGAGCGGCATGTACGCCGCGGGATACCTCACGTACGCCGACGCCGACCAGCGCTACCCCCTGCCGGCCGAACACGCCCCCGCACTGGCGACCGAACCCGGTCCCGCCTTCTTCGGCGGCGTGCACCAGGAACTGCTCGGCGCGCTCCAGCGCTACGACGACGTGCTCGGCTCGTTCCACACCGGAGGCGGCGTGCACGCGGAGCACCTGCACCCCGACGTCGCCGCCGGCACCGGACGGTTCACTGCCCAATGGCACCGGAACCTGCTCGTGCAGGACTGGCTGCCACGCGTGCCCGGCACGCTGGCGAAGCTCCGCGACGGCGCACGGATAGCCGACATCGGCTGCGGGGCCGGGCTCGCGCTGATCACGCTCGCGGGCGCCTTCCCCACGGCTTCGTGCGCGGGCTACGACGTCTCCCCCGCCGCCATCGAGACGGCCCGCACCAATGCCGAAGAAGCCGGCGTCGGCGACCGTGTCCGCTTCGAGGTGCGCGACGCGGCGGACGGCCTGCCCGAACACTTCGACGTGATCACCACATTCGACGTGGTACACGACGCGGTCGACCCGCTCGGCATGCTCCGCTCGATCCGGGAAGGCCTCCGTGCAGGCGGCCGCTACCTGTGCCTGGACATCAACTGCTCCGCCGATCCCAGCGACAACGTCGGTCCGATCGCCACACTGCTCTACGGGTTCAGCCTGCTGTACTGCATGACCACCTCACTGGCCGAGGACGGCGAAGGGCTCGGCACCCTCGGCCTGCCCGAACCGAAACTCCGCGAACTCGCTACTCGCGCCGGCTTCACCACCGTCGAACGCGTCCTCATGGACAACCCGTTCAACGCGCTCTACGAACTACGCCGATAGCCGCCGACAAGCCATGCCGTTGATGTCTTCACCGATGTTCAGGGTTTTCGTAGTCGCGGCGGCAGCCGGCGTCCCATGCGGTGCGCTGGTTGCCGTACGCGGGGATGCCGCCGAGGTCCTTCAACGTCCGGGCCAGGTGCAGCAGGTTCCAGGTCATGAAGGTGGTGTTGCGGTTGGTGAAGTCGTTTTCCGGGCCGCCTGATCCGGGGTCGAGGTAGGAGGGGCCGGGACCGGCCTCGCCGATCCAGCCGGCATCCGCCTGGGGTGGGATGGTGTAGCCGAGGTGTTGCAAGCTGTAGAGGACGTTCATGGCGCAGTGCTTGATGCCGTCCTCGTTGCCGGTGATCAGGCAGCCGCCGACGCGGCCGTAGTAGGCGTACTGGCCGTTCTCGTTGAGCAGGCTGGAGCAGGCGTAGAGACGTTCGATCACCTGCTTCATCACGGAGCTGTTGTCGCCCAGCCAGATGGGGCCGGCCAGCACGAGAATGTCGGCCGCCAGGACCTGCTGGTACAGGTTCGGCCATGCGTCGGTTTCCCAGCCGTGCTCGGTCATGTCGGGCCACACGCCGGTGGCGATGTCGTGGTCCACCGCACGGACGACATCGAGGTGGACTCCTTGCGCGCCCATGATGGCGGTGCTGCGATCGATCAGCCCTTGCGTGTTGCTCGTCGCCGGCGACCGTTTGAGGGTGCAGTTGAACACCATGGCGCGCAGATCGTCATACCGGGCCGGCGGTGCATCGGTGGCGGGCGAGCTCACGCGATCCTCCCAGAGTCCTCGGCCGCCCGGGTGCGCGGCGAGTCGTCGGTATCCATGTCCAGCATGCGGGCCCTGCGCGGGAGGCGCCACCGGGAACCCCGTCAGGCGGTGGCAATGGTGCCGGTCGTGACCTCGGCGGCGAAGGCGGCGACCACGCCGGCGAATTCGTCGGGCCTTTCGGCGTAGGTAACGTGCCCGGAGCCGTCCAGTTCGACGAAGCGAGTGTCGGGCAGAGCACGGGCCAGCGTGCCGGCGATGGCTCGCAGAGCGGGGTGGCTGTCCGTGCCGGCGAGCACCAGGCAAGGCAGCGGGATGGTCGCCGCGTCGTCGCGGCCGAACTGGTATGGCTGACCCGCGAACTCGGCCAGCATCATCGGCCCGTTGGTGCGGTAGCGGTCCTTGGCCGTCTCGTCGAGCTGAGACCACAGGCCGGGGCAGACGAGCGGGAAGAACGCATCGACCGCCGCGGCCGGCCCACCGGCGTCCGCGGCCGGACGCACCGCCGCGGCGATCTCGGCCATGAAGGCCTGTCCGGCCTCGGGTTCGAGGCTCAAGATCGGCGGTTCGGAAAACACCGCACCGGTCAACAGGCCGGGGCGGGTGCGGGCGAGCTCCACGGCGATCCGGGCACCCCCGGAGGAGCCGACCACGACCGGCCGGCGCAGACCGAGAGTTTCGATCAACACCGCGGCGTCGGTGGCGTGGGCCGGCACGGACTCGGGCTCGCTGCCCCGGCCGCTGCGGGTGTGGCCGCGACGGTCATAGGTGATGCACGTGTACCGGGTGGACAGCCGCTCGACCTGGCTCGCCCACACGTCGGCGTCTCCGCACATGCCGTGGATGAACAGCAGCGCGGGACCGCTGCCGGCCTGCTCGTAGTAGATGGTGGTGTCGCGCACCGCGATGGTGGGCATCGGTTCCTCCTCGCTCAGGACTGGTCAAGGAAACGATGCGCGCGCGGGCGTGCCGGCCGCATCGGGCGAACACCCCATTCCCGGGAATCAGGTGTCGAGGAGGCGATGCCGCATCGCGAACACCGCCACGGCGGCCCGGGAGTTGACGCCAGTCTTGGCGTAGAGGTTCTCGATATGCCGGCCGACGGTCTTGACCGACAGCTGAAGTCCCGACGCGACCTCCTTATTGGTGCGCCCCCGCGCGATCAGCCGCAGCACCTCGACCTCCCGGTCGGTCAGGCCCGCCGGCCACCCGGGCCGTCGTGCCCACGCCGCGGGCCGGCCGGTGGCCGCCAGCACGGCCTCCGCCGCCGCACGGTCGAGCCGGCCGGCCGCTACCTCGGCCATGACCGCATCGGCGATCCCCCGGGCGGCGAGAGCCGGGCGGTGGGGACGATCCGCGCCCAGGGCCGCGACCACGTCCGCCGCCGCCAGCACCCGCTCGCATGGGCCCAGCTCCCGGGTGCCGCGGTAGTAGCCGGAGCCGTCGAGCCGCTCATGGTGGGCACCGGCGAGCCGCCCCAGGTCCGCCAACGCGGGACAGCAGGCCAGGATCGACTCGGTCAAGTACGGGTGCTGCCGGACCCGCTCCCAGTCCGCCACCCCGAGCGGTCCCGGCCGGTCCCAGATCCCGTTGGGCACCCCCACCCGGCCGAGGTCGTGCACCAGCGCCGCACGCCGCACGATGGTGATGGCCTCGGGCGTCATCCCCAGGTGGCGGGCGGCGGCGCCGGCCAGCCCGGCCACCCGCGGCGAGTGCCCGCGCATCGACGGCGATTTCAAGTCGGTGAAGTCGGCCACCGCCTCCAGAGCCGCATCCAGGCCCGGCCCGTCGATCTCGTCACCGCCGGCGTCGGCGGCCAGCATTGCCTCCCACACATCCGACTCGTCCAGCGAGCCGAGCACGGCGGACCCCACCGCCACACACGCGTCGACCACCGCGGGATCGTAGGCCCGGCCCCGGCGAGCATTCAGCACCTCGCCCAGCTGCGCCGGGCTGATCCCCCACCACAGAGCGGCGTCCCCGGCGACCACCGCCACCCGCACCGCCAGCGGGACGGCATCGCCGGCCAGGCCGTCGGGGAACCCGGCACCGTCCCAGCGCTCATAGCCGTGGCCAAGCGCCTCGCGCACCATCGGGGCCGTGCCGAGGCGTTCGGCGAGCATCGCCGCCACCTCGCAATGCGCCGACAGCGATCGCTTGGCCCCTGCGGGGTCGGCGAGCGCACCCGCCACCAGCGCCGCCCGCCGCAGCGGCAGAAGCCCCACGCCGACCGTGCGCACCAGCTGCCGGCCCATCTCCCCCTTGCCGCCCATCGCCACCGGCGCCATCCCGGCCAGAAACGCCCGATCATCCCCACCGGTCATCCGCGCCGTCTCCCCCGCATCCGCCGTGCACCCCAAGAACCGCAGCAATGCGACCTGCTGAGCAGCGGCCACGGACGCATCGTCGAGGCCCAATTGCCGGCCGAGAGCCACCGCCAGCACCGACGTCCGCACACCATGCAAATGCGCCTGACCGGTGCCCAGATCGGTGGCCAAAGAGACCGCACCCAGCAACTCGACCAGACGCAGCTTTACCTTGCTCCCCGGCATCGGTTCAGCCTGTGGAACGGGATCGGCGGCGCCGGCCCGGGCTTTTGGCGGGCAACGAACGGACGTAGGCGGCGCCGCGAGTCACCCACTGGTCGACTTCGTTCGTGGTGCGCGTGGCCGCCGGGTCAATGTGTAGCCAGCCGCGCATCTCGCGCCCACGCATCACCATCGGCCGCACCCGCTCGTCGTCGACGTAGGTGTCGGTGTCCTCGGGGGCTACCCGGACCAGCAGGCCACCCTGGCCACTGGCAGCCACGGCCATGTTCCCGTTGATCAGAAAGGCCAGGCCGCCGAACATTCGCTGCTCGGTGACGTCCGGCGCACCGGCGAGGAGTTCGCGGATGCGCTCGGCGAGATCGCGGTCGAAGGCCATCGCTCGATTATCCGCCACACACCGGCACGCTCAAGCATTGAGCGGCGACAGGCGCGAGCCTCCTCGCACCGGCCGGGGCCAGCGCCGTCAACAGCTGGTGGTGGAATCCCTGGTGCGCCGGCACAAGCCCGGCTTGGTGAATCGGAATGGCGATGCGCGGGTTGTTGTCCGACTCGGGCAGATCCGGATGCAGGCACGCGTGCACGCCGCCGGTGACCACGATCTCCACGCCGCCGATCGCAAGCTTGTCCCCAGGACGCGCCACAGTCACCGAAGCGCGGGCTAAGGCCGATGCGGCACCGGCGCTCGGCACGACCGTCGCGTTCGGACTGTGCTCCAGCACGAGCCGCAGCCGGTCCGGATCGAGGTGGTCCCGGGAGAGTCGGTACCAGGGTCGATCAGAACCCGGCTCCCGGCGGCGGTCTCCACGAGGACGCAGGCGTGCCCGTAGTGGGTGATGCGCATGATGGCTTTACTCCTTCTGTTCAGGGTGGACGACGACGGTGCCTGGTCCGCCTACGCGCGGGAGCTCTCCCGCGCGAGGTCGGGTGTTTCCGCGACCGGCAGATCGGCGGCGAGGGCACGGGCCTTCGCGACGATGTCGTCGTTGCTCAATGGGTCCTTCACGCCGCCCTTCGGCCCGGCCAGCTCGAGCTCGGTTCGCCGTCCATCCGCAGTCGTGACCCGCACCCGGCGCGGGTCAGGTCCTCTGGAACCTGCTCGGCCGGATCCGGGTGCACCACGACCCGGAGCACGACCGGGCACTGGCCGACGAGACATACATGGATACATTTGGGCCACCGCCATCAAAGGCACGCGCCGGCGCGGTTATGAATCTCTGTCCGTGAAGTAGTCGACCAGGGTGTCGACCCAGGCAGTCAGATGTCGTTCGCCACGTTCGAAACTGGCCGGTCTCGGGTCGCCGAGGACGCCGTTCGCGGCAAGGCTTGCGGTGCCTTCCCTGAAGAGCCGTTCGGCGGTGGCGGAGTCGAAGGCGCCGACGAAGCCGGCGTCGGCCGTGTGCATTCGCACGAGTTCGGGATGGATGGCGAGCATGATGGAGGTCTCCCATTCGCCGGCGTGTACTCCGCTTAGCTGTGGCGAGATCCCGTCCTGTGCGGAGACGGAGTGAAATACCTCCAGAAAAGCGGCGAGATCGGAGAAGGGGACGAACTCCGTCGCGCCTATCCTGCCGTCGACCTCCAGCGCGAGCCGGGCGAGGGGGCCAAGGTTGCCGCCATGCCCGGACAGTGCAAAGACCCGCTCCACCCCGTGCGCGCCGAGACTTGCCACGCACGCCGCCACCTGCTCTTGGAAGCAACGTTCCGAAACGGAAAGGGTTCCGGGAAATGTGAGGTGGTGCGTGGATACGCCGACCGGCAGCGTCGGGCCGAGCAACAGATCCGGCATCCGCTCCGCGACACGCCGGGCAGTCTCGGTTGCGATGAGCGTGTCCGTGGCGAGGGGAAGGTGCGGGCCGTGCTGCTCGATCGCGCCGACGGCGATCAACGCGGAGCGCTTCCCCGCAGCCAGCGCTGTCTCCACTTCCGGGGAGGTCATCGCGTGAAGGAACTGGACAGTCACTGCGGCCTTTCTCTGGCGTCGGGTACGTCCGGCGGTGCTCACCGATCCGCGTCACGGTGCAGCCTTGAGACTCCCGTCCGGCGCCGGCCCGTCCAGTTCCTCTCCGGTGCGGTCGGTCAACCACAGCAACGCCACGGTCGACACCGCCGTGACCACCAGGAGGTACCACGCGGGCGCCAGCTTGTCGCCGGAGGCGTGGACGAGCCAGGTCAGCACGAACGGGGAAAACCCGCTGAACACGGCGACCACGACGCTGTAGACGATGCTGAGGCCGCTGGCCCTCAGGTGGCGCGGGAAAAGTTCGGTCAGCATCACCAGCAGGGCCGGGAACTGCGACGTCAAGAAGACGCTCAAGATGGCCACGACGAGGTACAGCCTGGCCGCAGACGGTGCGTCAACGAGCCACAGGAAGCACGGAGGAACCAGCACCAGCAGCGCCACGCGCGACCAGAAGATGACGGGCTTGCGCCGCCACCGGTCGGCCAGCCGGCCGGAGAGCGGGGCAAGGATGAAGTTGATGACGCCGAATACGACGCCCACCCAAATGCCCACCTGTACCGGCAGCCCTAGTTCCTTGGCGGCGAAGGTCGGAAGGTAGAACGCCACCACGTAGATGCCGACGGTGCAGGAGAGGAACAGCAGGCTCGCCTTGAGCAGATCGGCCCAGTGGTCGCGCAGGAGGGTGCCGAGCGTGGCATGTGCGGCACCCTCGGCCGCGGGCACATCACCGAGCGTTTCGTGCAGCTGCGAGCGGATGTAGAGACCGATCGGCGCAATCAACATTCCGAGTACGAAGGGCAGGCGCCACCCCCAGCTGTCGAGGTCGGACGCGGGCAGCAGGGAGACGACGACGTTGGAGACAATCGCGCCGAACATCACGCCCAGCCCCTGGCTCGCGACCTGCCAGCTTGACATGTAGACCCGGTCCCCGCGGTCGGCGTATTCGACGAGCATGGTCGTCGACGCGCCCAGTTCACCGCCGGCCGAGAAGCCCTGCACGAGCCGGCCCAGCACGATGAGGGCGGGCGCGGCGAAGCCGATCAGCGACGGGGTCGGGGCGAACGCGATCATCGCGCAGCCCAGCATCATCAGCCCGATGGTCAGGTTCATGGCCTTCTTGCGGCCGTGGCGGTCGGCATAGGCGCCGATGACAAGGCCGCCGAGCGGCCGCGCCAGGAAACCCACGCCGAAGCTCGCGATGGCCAGCAGGAGCTGCGCGTAGGACGTCAGGGCCGGGAAGAAGATGCGTCCGATGACGCTCGTCATGAAGCCGTACACCGTGAAGTCGTAGAACTCGAGGGCGTTGCCCACGGTTATCGCAGTCACCGCCTTGCGCTTCGACATCGGTGGCGGTGAGGTCCTGCTCGCACTGCTGTCCAACGCTGCCTCCCGGGGCATCCGGCCTCGTCTGCTGGACGGCAACGATAAGAGGCGCGCGGCCCGGTGCGGCAGACAAGATTTCCTGGGCGGCGACAAGCGATGCTGTTCAGGCCCGCTGCACCTGGGCGCGCAGGAAGTCGAGGAAGTTCTGCGCCGCCGGGCTCAGGATGGCGCCGGGCCGCGTGATGATGCTGACGTCGAGCGCGGCAAGTGGACCGTTGAGTGGCACCTGGATGATGCCGTAGTGCGGGAACTCCACGTCGACCATCGTGTCCGCGAAGACCCCGATCAAGTCGGACGTACCGACCAGCTTCAGCCCCATCGCGGACGAGGTGCAGCGCACGACCTGGCGCGGGAGTGGGATACGCATCTGCGCGAACAGCTGCTGCACCAGATCGGGAGCGCTGTCGTCATCGTAGGGAAGCAGCCACTCCCAGTCGGTGAACTGGCGGGTGTCGGTGGCGGCGAGGACCGGGTGACCCGTCCTGGCCGCCACAACCATCGACATGGTGAACAGGCGCTCGACCTTCCACCCGGACAAGGAACCCGGCAGGAGGTGCGACACCGCGAAGTCGACCGACCCGTCCAGGAGCCGGGGCAGGGTGTTGGGGACGGAAGCCTCGTTCAGTCGCAGTTCCACGGAGGGGAACTGCGCCCGGAACGACCCGAACGCGCCTGGCAGCAGTTGCAGGGCCACCGCCGTCGACAGCGCGACGGAGACATGGCCGGTGCTCCCGTCGCGGATCTGGTCGATCTCCGAGACCGCCTGCTCGATCTCGCGGTGGATCAGGCCGGCCCTGCGCGCGAGGGCTTTGCCGTAGACAGTCAGCTCCACGCCGGCGGGCCCGCGGTGCAGGAGGGGTACGCCCAGCGAGGTTTCCAGCTCGCGCATCGCCTGGGTCACCGCGGGTTGAGTGACACCGAGGGCACGCGCGGCGCCACGGATGCTCCCGTGTTCCGCCACGCTGAGAAACGAGCGGAGCTGGCCCAACTTCATGTCTGCGTACCCTCGTAGCGGCCGGTGACAGCGGCGACCAGCCCGATCGTCACGACGGCCACTTTAGACCATCAAGAGCCGCCTGAATCAACGCCAGGTCGCCGAGGCGCTCAGCCGGCGTAGCTTGGAGACACGCACTGTCGGGAACGCCATTGCGGGAGCAGGGATGGATACATCCAGCACTGCGCGGGTCGACAAGCTCGACCGCGACGTCATCATCACCGGGCTCGTCGTCGTGTGCGGCCTCATCATGGTGGTGCTCGACACCACCATCGTGAACGTCGCCCTCGAAACGGTGGCCCGGCAGCTCGGCGCGCCGCTGTCCACGGCACAGTGGGTGGTGACCGGATACCTGCTGGCGGTGGGCCTGGTCGTCCCGGTCACCGGGTGGGCCATGGATCGCTTCGGCACCAAACCGGTCTGGATCGTGTCTGTGGCGCTGTTCGCCGCGGGGTCGGCCCTGTGCGCGACCGCTTGGTCGATGGACAGCCTGATCGCCTTCCGCATCGTCCAAGGGCTCGGTGGCGGAATGCTGCTGCCGGGTGGGCAGACGATCATCACCAGGGCCGCCGGGCCACAACGGCTGGGGCGCGCGATGGCCATCCTCGGCGTGCCGATGCTCCTCGGCCCGGTCTTCGGCCCGGTGCTCGGCGGACTGCTCGTCGAGTACACCAGCTGGCACTGGATCTTCCTTGTCAACGTGCCCGTCGCCGCCGTCGCCATCGGGCTTGCGGTGTGGAAGCTGCCCAGCGGAGCCGCCCTCACCAACCCGGGCCGCATCGATGCGCGCGGTCTCATCCTCCTTTCGGGCAGCCTTGTCGTGCTGCTCTACGGCCTCTCGCAGGCCAGCTCGCACGGCGGATTCGGCTCGTGGAGTGTGCTCGCCTGGCTCGTGGCCGGCGTGGCAGGCCTCGCGTTGTACACGTGGCACAGCCTGGGCCGAGGCCCTTCCTCCCTCATCGACGTGCGGCTGTTCACCAACCGCTACTTCGCCAGCGGCTCGGTGATGATCTTCCTGGTGGCCATCGCGCTGTTCGGGAGCCTGTTGCTACTGCCGCTCTATTACCAGGCGGTGCGCGGTCAAGGAGCCCTTTACGCCGGCCTGTTGCTCGCCCCGCAAGGCCTCGGCGCCGTTGTCGCGATGCCGCTCGCCGGCAGGCTTACCGACCGGGTGGGCGCAGGCTACGTCGTGCCGGTAGGCCTCGTGCTCGCACTGCTGGGCACCGCGCCGCTGACACACGTCGGTCCCGCCACGTCCTACGCGTGGCTGGGCGGAGCGCTGTTCGTGCGCGGTATGGGTCTCGGTGCCGTGATGATGCCGACCTTCGCCGCCGCATATGCCGGCCTCGAAAAGCGCGCCGTGTCCCGCGCGGCCCCCACGCTCACGGCCATCCAGCAGATCGGCGCGTCACTCGGCAGCGCGTTGCTCGTGACGGCCCTGACCCAGCAACTCACCCACCTGCTCGCCGGCCGCGGAATTCCGGCCACCGGCACCGGCGCCAGCCAGATAGTGTCCTTGCCGCCGGAAGCCAGAGGCACTGTAGGCCCGATCCTCGCCGAGGCGTTCGGTTTCGCGTTCTGGATCGCGTTCGGCATGACCGCGGCGTTGATCATCCCTGCGCTCCTGCTCCCCCGGCACGCGACGCGCGCCCCTACCCCGGACGCGGCGCTGCGCGGGACCTGAGAGACCGCAGCGTTCGCTGTCCCACGGCGACGCCCCGAGAAGTCTCAGGCGCCGCCGCCGACAAGTGGTCCTCAAGCCAACTCAGGCACTCGCAGGTGGGCCAGCGCCAACTCGAACTCGCGCACCTCAAGCACTTCCGCCCCGGCTTGCGAAGTAACTCTCGCCCGCACCTCGTCGGCCCGCTCCCGGGCCGCGCGCATCGCCTCCAGGCTCTCGAAGGCCACCGACGACACAGCCAGCCCCGAGCCGCGGTTGATCATCATGCTGGCGCTACAGAATCCCTCGCTCTGCTCGATTTCCGGCAAGGCAATCATCCTGAACGAATCCACCGCCCGATCAGCATTCGCCGGATCGGCCCGCACCCAGGCCACCCGGCACCAAGCGCCGTCGCCGGCAGCGTGATCACGGTGCAGCACCGCGATTTCCCACTCCTCAACCTCGGGAGCGCCCGCGCCGAATTCCCGCACCGCCCGGTCCCGGATCGGCCCGACCTCGTTCGCACTGGCGCGCATCGCTTCCTCGGACCGCCAGGCGGTGGTCACGATGCACCGGCCCGACTCGCGGTCGACCAACGCGGAAATTCCCGTGAATCCGTCAATGTCGGTAAGCGTCCGCAACGCGTCGTCGCGCATGTACCGGAGTCCGGCCTCGATAGCCGACGATGTGGCTTGGATGGTTGTAGATCGCGCGTGCACGGTCGACCTCCTCGATCGTCGCGGTGGCGCCCCGGTGGTGCCACCGGTCGATACTCACCATCCCTCCACCTCGGCAACGCAGTCAATGAACGGGCGTCATCGCCGGTTCTCGAGGTTGCGCTCGTGCCGCTCCCAGAGCGAATCCTCACCCGTTCCGGCGAGCTCGACTACCACGCCGACGTGCGGAGCCCGCAGATAGACAAACTCCCTGCCCTGGGCGAGGCCGTCGACCTCGACCTTGAAACCCTTCTGCTCCAACAGGTTTCGGTGCGCAGTGAGGTCGTCGGACCAGAATCCGAAGTGAACGGCCTGCTCGCCGTCGCGCGGGCACCATGGGCTGCCCACCGGGGCTTCGATCACCTCGTAGTAGGGCCGGCCCTCGTACGACAGCGCGATCCGCAGCGGCCACCCGTTCACGACGGCGCGCACCGGCGGCGTCCAGGTGAGGTTGAGCCCGGCCCCCAGCTCCTCCGTCGCGGCCTCCAGGTCGATAACCCCGATCCCGATGTGGAAAAAAGTGGTTCCGTCGATCGGACTCAGCATGCTTCCTCCGCGTTCAGAGCTCGCCGGATGTGATCTTGGGGTCGCCTTCGAACCAGAGGTTGTCCGCCGACAGACGAGTGAACCGCCAGGTCTCCCCCGAGCGCACCAGCTCACCGGAGTAGCGGTTCATGGCCAGTCCGTGCCGCGTACGGTCCGGAGCCGAGCCCTCGCCCGGTGGGAAGTGCTGCGCCAGCACATGTGCTTGGAGCGTGGCGCGGTCGCCGTCCATGGCCACCCGCACATTGGTCGCCGAGTGGGTGGTGTCGAGCGGACCGATGGAGGAGATCAGCGCGTGCACGGCGATCTCACGCCCGTGGATCGCCGGATAAGTCAGGCCGAGCTTGGCGCCGGCCCGGGTGAAATCGACGACGACGTCTTCGGTGAGTGCGGAGGCGAACATCTCGGCGTCGCCGGTGTCCAGGCCGAGCGCCCAGCGGTACAGGGCGTCGGCGACCTCCTGCCGGTCGTAGGCGAGCTTGCCGTGGTCGACAGGGGAAGCGGAAGTCATCGGTTGTCCTCCGGGGACGGGGTGGGGGGTTCGAGCCCCGCGATGGCGCGCTCGGTGTTGGCGAGCATGGTTTCCAGACCGTGGATGATGAACTCGTAGTCCTCTTCGGACAGTCCCTCGGTCACGAGTTCCCGGGTTTCCGCCTGGGTCCGGCGGGCTTTCCGGTACGTCTCCAGGCCGTCGCCGGTGAGCGTGAGCCGGACCCGGCCGGCCGAGTCGTCCGCATGGACCCAGCCCGCCGAAGTCAGGTCCGCGACGATCGCGTCGAAGGTCTCCTCGTCGAACATGGCCCGGCCGCGCTCGCTGATGCTCCTGGCCTCGATGCCCGGCGTGTCGTGCACGGTGCTGAGGATCTGCCAATGAAGCCGGCCGATCCCGTTGCGCAGCCGCAGCGTGCGGTCGACGTAGTCGGTCAGCGCCGCGCTGAGCCCGTTGAGCAGCAGCCCGATCGGGGTGAGCCGGTTGAAGGGGCCCTCGTCCGCCCCGGTCATGCGGCGACCGAGTCAGCGGCGTCGGGCGCGGAAACAGTGCGCCGCTCGCGCCGGTACAACAACGCGGTGACCACGACACCGATCACGAACAGGCCCGCGGACCAGCTGTAGGCGGCGGCGTAGCTGTGGACGGCCGCCCGCGGGCCCTCGCCCGCACCGTCGTGCGTGGCCAGGTAACTCGCCGCCGCGCTCAGGGCGATGGTGTTGAGCAGCGCGGTGCCGATCGAACCTCCGATCTGCTGCACGGTGTTGACCGCGGCCGAAGCCGCCCCCGCGTCCGTTTCGGCGACGCCGCCGGTCGCCATACTGATCGCGGTCGACATGACCGCACCGAGCCCCAGTCCGAGCACCACCAGGCCCGGCAGCAGCGCGAGATAGCCGCTGTCGAGGTCCAGGGTTGTCAGCCATCCGAAGGCAAGCGCGGCCAGCGCCATGCCCACCGGGACGACCGGCTTCGGCCCGAACCGGGGCGCCAGTATCCCGGCGGCCAGCGTCGAGGCGATCACGATGGCCACGACCATCGGCAAGAACGCCACGCCCGTCATGATCGGCGAATAGCCGAGGTTCAGCTGCAGGTAGTAGGTCAGGAAAAGGGTGGCGCCGAACATTCCCACGCCGGCGATGAGCAGCGCGAGGAAGGAGGCCCCGCGGTTGCGGTCGAGCAGCACCCGCAACGGCAGCAGGGGACTCGGGGCCCTGCGCTGCCACAGCACGAAAGCCACCAGCAGGACCGCGCCGGCGACCAGGACACCCCAGGTGGCCGGTGAGCCCCAGCCTTCGCTCTCGGCGTCGGCGAAACCCAGCACCACAGCGAACAGGCCGAGCGAGACCAGCACCGTACCGGTCAGGTCGAGTTTCGGCCGCTCGCCGGTCTCGTTCCGCTCGAGCAGCACCAGCCCGCCCACGAAGGCGACCACCACGAAAACCAGGTTGACGTATAAGCACCAGCGCCAATCCAGCGACTGGGTGAGCAGCCCGCCCAGCAGCAGGCCGATGGCCCCGCCGGCCGCGCCGAGCGCGCCGAAGATACCGAACGCCTTGCCGCGCTCCGCCGGGTCCCGGAACGTGGTCGCCACCAGGGCCAGCGCGGTCGGCGCGAGCAAGGCGGCGAACAACCCCTGAACGGTGCGGGCGGTAACCAGCATGGCGAAGTTCACGGCCGCCCCGCCCACCGCGGACGCGAGTGCGAACCCGGCGAGGCCCACCAGGAACGTGACCTTCCGGCCGAAGAGGTCGGCGAGCCTGCCGCCGAGCAGCAGCAGGCTGCCGAACGCCAGCGCGTATGCGGTGACGATCCATTGCCTGCTGGCGTCGGAGAAGCCGAGCCCCTGCTGCGCCGAAGGCAGCGCGATGTTCACGATCGAGGTGTCCAGGATGACCATGAGCTGGGCGATCGCGATCACCGCCAGCGTCCACCAACGGAGCCGGTGGGCTCGCGTCCCCTCGGGGGGTGCCGCACCCGCCGGGGTGTCGGTCGTGTCAGGAGTAGTCATGATGCCCATCAATTTTGTAACCGGATATGGCGTATCAACTTCGCGCGAAAGCGTAGCACGAAACCGGACGTCGGATATCCACTTAGCTGGGCTCCGGCCTAAGATGAGTGCATGTCACGCAGCACCACGCGCGAACGCGGCCGGGGCTCCGCCGCCGAACGCCCCTTGCGCCGCGACGCCGAGCGCAACCGCGAGCGAGTGCTCGACGCCGCCCACGAGGTCTTCGCCGCACGGGGCCTGGAGGCCACGCTCAACGACATCGCCCATCACGCCGGCCTCGGCGTGGGCACGGTGTACCGGCGCTTCCCGAACAAGGACTGCCTCGTGGAGATCATGTTCGTAGCGAAGCTCGACCGCATCCGCGGGCTCGCCGAGGAGGCGCTCGCCGAGCCCGCCACGTGGAGCGCGCTGGTGCGGTTCATGGAGGAGATGGCCGGAATGCTGGCCAGGGACAGGGGTCTCTACCAGGTCTCGGTCAGCGCCACTCACGGTCACGATCGCGTCGCCGCCGCACGCGAGGAGATGTGCCGCCACGTGGGCAAACTGATCGAACGAGGCGAGGCCGAAGGGCTGCTGCGTCCAGGCGTCAGCGGCTCCGATGTCCAGGCCTTCACGGTCATGCTCGGCGCTCTGGTGGACTTCTCCCAGCCCGTGCGGCCCGAGCTGTGGCGCCGCTACCTTGCCGTTTTCCTCGACGGCCTGCGCCGGTGCCCGGGCCAGGACAAGCCGCTGCCCGAACCGGCGCTGACCGGCGAGGAGCTCGCCGCCACGCTGTGACGCCGCGGCCCCACCGTCATCCGGCGGCATGACGCACTTCTTCGAGTAACCGGGCGAGCACCAGGATCTCCTTCGCCGGTGCCGCCCTGGTTCGGACGGCCTCGACGAAGGCAGTGACGGTATTGGCCACCTGGTCGTCCGGCTCCAGCAGGATGTCCTGGCCCGCGCCGCCCTGCGGGCGCAGCCGCAGGACCGGCCGGTGGTCCGCGGGCGGGGTGAAGGCCCGGTCGAGGGCGAGCTCACCATTCCCGCCGCGCAGCTCGTAGGCCGACCGGTAGGTGTGCTCCACCCCGAACGTCAGCTGAACCGCCACTCCGTCCGCGGCACGCAGCAGGACCGCGCCCGCCGTGTCCACCTCGCGGTCCGGACCGCGAGTGAGGATCGCGCCGGCCACTTCGAGGTCGGGGCCGAGAAACCGCACCGCGACACGCAGCGGGTACACCCCGACGTCCCACAACGCCCCGCCGCCGAGGTCCGGACGGTACCGGATGTCGTTCGCGCGGAACCCCGGCACGCAGAACGCAGCGTGCAGCGACGTCAGCCGGCCGACGGCGCCCTCGGCAAGCAGCCGGTCGACCCGGGCGTGCTGGTGGTGGTGAAGGAACAGGAGGTTCTCCATCAGTGCCAGGCCTTGGCCGCGGGCAAGTTCGACCAGCTCGGCGGTGCGCGCGGCGTCCGTCGTCAGCGGCTTCTCCGCGAGCACGTGCTTACCGGCGCGCAACGCGGCCTCGACCCAGTCCGCGTGCAACGCGGCAGGCAGCGGCACATACACCGCATCGACGTCCTCCCGCTCAAGAATTCCGGCATACCCGCGGACCGCGCGGCAGCCGTACTCCCGGGCCACCGCGGTCGCCGTGACGCCGTCGCGGCTGGCGACCGCGGTCACTTCGGTATGGGGTGACGCCGCCATCGCAGGCAACATTCTGCGCAGGGCGATGTCCGCGCAGCCGAGTACTCCCATCCGCACGGGCTTCATCGAGGTCGTGCGGCCATCGCGTTGAGGCACGCCAGCAGAGTGCGGGCCTGCACATTCAGGTAGTGCCCGTGCCGTACCAGCGAGGAGAGCTGAGCCGGGGTCACCCAGTGGTAACCGGCGGGCGGGCGCAACGGCGCCTGACTCTCGTCGCAGTCGATCACGAGATACCGGCAGACCGCGTCGAGGAAACGGCCCCCCTCCTCGGAGTGCAGGGCCTCGTACCGGATGGCCGCCGGATCGGCGCCCAGCACCACGTCGAGGAATCGCGGGTGCTGCGAAGCCGGCAGGTGCGCATAGTTGGCCGGGGTGCACTGGACTGTGGGCGCCAGCTCCACCACGTCCACAAGACCGGCTTCGACCCTGGCCTGCGCCAGCACGTGGGGTACGCCGCCGATGGTGCGGCGCAGGAACGCGTTCACCCCGGTGCCGGCCGGCTCGAACATCGGCTGAGTCCAGCCGTGGACCTCACGGTTGCCCGCCCGCACCGCCACCGCGGCGACGCGGAAGTACCGCTCTTCGGCGTGGGTGATGGCCCTGTCGCGGCGTACCCAGCCGGGGAGCCCGGCCAGCGGCACCAGCTCGGCGCGGACGTCGTGCCGGGACCGCTCACAGGTGATCCACGAGCGTAGCTGCGCGTCCGACGCCAGCGCGGACGTCTGCTGCGCGGGAGCAGGCAGGCATGCCAGCACCGTGCGGGAGTCCATGTTGACGACGTTGTCCTGGTGCAGCAGCTCCGCGAGCTGGCCCAGGGTCAGCCAGCAGAAGTCCTCGTGTGGCGGCACCTCCTCCGTCACCTCGATGACCATGTTGCGGTTGCGCTTGTGGTGGAACCACGCGCCGTGCTCGGACTGGAGGACGTCGACGAGAGGCTTCCCGCGGCCGGGGTCTCGGAAGTACTCCAGGTACCGCACGGCGGAGCCGCCGTGCATCCTGGTGTAGTTGCTGCGGGTGGCCTGCACGGTCGGCGAAAGCTGCAGGAGGCCGGGGTTGCCGGGTTCCATCTTGGCCTGCATCAGAAAGTGCAGTACGCCGCCGAATTCCTTGACCACGATGCCGAGGATGCCGATCTCCGGCTGGTTGATGATCGGCTGCCACCAGTCCCTGCCGGCGCCGCCGTCGATGTCGATGTGCAGGCCCTCCACGGAGAAGAACCGGCCGGTGCGGTGCGCGAGGTTCCCGGTGCGCTCGTCGAACGACCAGCCGTCCAGCTCCGCCAAGGGGATCCGGTCGACCTGGAAGAACGTGGCCCGGCCGCGCTCGGCCAGCCATGGGCCGAAGTCCTCCGTGCGCAGCCACGCTCCTTCGGTGGCGGCTGCCGAGCGGGCGAACCGTTCGGCCACGTCGGCGTCCGAGCGCGGGCGGAGCGCGGTCGGGGCAGCGGAGGTCATGAGTGCTCCCCCGGGTATTTGGCCGCTTTCCACCAGTCAGGGTTGTCCCGGTACCACGACACCGTGCGGCCGAGCCCGTCATCGAAGCCGACGCGCGGGGCGTACCCCAGCTCGGTGCGGATCTTGGTGTCGTCCAGCGCGTAGCGCAGGTCGTGCCCCTGCCTGTCGGCGACGCGCCGGATCATGCCGCGGCCGGCACCGCACAACTCGAGCAGCCGCTCGGTGATGGCCAGGTTGGTCCGCTCGTCACCGCCTCCGACGTTGTAGACCTCGCCGGCCCTTCCCCGGGTCAGCACGAGGTGCACGGCCCGGCAGTGGTCATCCACGTGCAGCCATTCGCGGATGTTGCGCCCGGCCCCGTACAGCGGGACCTGCCTGCCTTCGAGCAGGTTGGTGACGAACAGCGGAATCAGCTTCTCGGGGTGCTGGTAGGGACCGTAGTTGTTCGAACAGCGGGTGATCGACACGTCGAGGCCGAAGGTGCGCCAGTAGGCGCGCGCCGCCAGGTCGGCCCCTGCCTTGGACGCGGCGTACGGGGAGTTGGGCAGCAACGGCGACTCCTCCGTCCACGAGCCCTCGTCGATCGAGCCGTACACCTCGTCGGTCGAGACGTGCACGACGCGTCCCACGTCCGCGCGCAGGCACGCCTCGAGGAGACTCTGGGTGCCGCTCACGTTGGTGCGGAAGAACTCCGCGGGACCGTCGAGCGAACGGTCCACATGCGACTCCGCGGCAAAGTGGACCACCGCGTCATGCCCCGGCAGCAGCTCGCGCAGCAATGTCTGGTCGAGGACGTTCCCGTGCACGAACTCCATTCCTGGCGCGTGTTCGGGGAGGTTGGCGCGGTTTCCCGCATACGTCAGCTTGTCCAGCACCGTGACCTGGATGCCCTCGGTACCCGGGTAGACACCGGCGAGCAGGGCGCGGACGTAGGCGGAGCCGATGAAGCCCGCGCCTCCGGTGACGAGGACCTTCACGCGGCCACCAGCCGTTCCAGCACGCCGACCACGTCGGCGGGTGCCGGCATCCGGGCGATCTCCCGCGCCACGTCGCGCGCCCGCTCGCCGTAAGCGGGGTCGGTCAGCAGTTCTCCGCACGCCTTCGTGACGGCATCGTGCGTGGCTTCGTGGGGCAGGAGGGTGAGCCCGGCCCCGGACCCGGCGACCTCCCGCACCGAGTCGAAGGTGATGGCCCACTGGGGCAGACACAGCTGCGGGACACCGGCGTTGAACGCCGTCATGCTGGTGACCCCGCCGCCGTGGTGGACGACGACGTCGCAGGTGGGTGCCACCACATCGAGAGGCAGCCAGCCGACGTGCACACCGGGCAGGTCGCCGCCGATCTCGGCGGCTGCGTCCTCCGGCGCCGCCACCACGACCTCGACGCCGAGTTCAGCGATGTCCCGCACCAGAGTCCGGAGGAAGTTTTGGCTCTGGGTAAGCGAAACCCTGTTGCCCGCCGTCACGCAGACCCGGCGCGAGTCGCCGCGGGTGTACATCCAACGTTCCAGCCGCCGCTGCCGGTTCCCGGGAACCCAGCGCATCGGCTGCGTGTGTGCCGAGACCGGCCCGCGCACACTCGCCGGCCACGTCTCGACGAACAGGTCGGGTTCCGGTAGCTGGTCGAGCCCGAACTGCGCCAGCTCCGGGCGCAGTTCGTGCTCGGCATGCGCATCCACGGGGCGCGGATCGACCCCGTCCCACGCGTGCCGCACATACGGCACGCCGAGGTGTGCCGCAAGCAAAGGAGCGGCGTAGCAAAGCGTGCCACCGACCACGAGATCGGGACGCCAGTCGGCGGCGAGTTCGAGCAGCCCGCCGAGACCGGCGGCCGCCAGCCTCCCCCACCATCCCCCGGAATGCCGCCATTCCTGAGCCAATCCCTCGGGCATGGGCACGGTTTCACCGGCGCGGTCGGTGGTGATGAGCCTGTGCAACGTGACCGCGGTGACCGCGACGGCGGGGAAGCCGGCGTCCGCGACGCCGGATGCCATCTCCTCGGTCGTGGCCATGAAGACCTCGTGCCCGGCGTTGCGGATCGCCGTCGCCAGGGGGGACAGGGCGAAGATCGTGGCCGGACTCGGTCCGGCCAGGAACAGAACTCTCACGATTCTCCTTGGAAGTCAGGGCTGCTCGGGACGGCGGCCCCAGGCGGAGACGGCCAGCGTCGTCATGTCCCGCCCTTCGGGCCGGCCGAGCAGGTCGAGGAACTCCGCGAGCTGATCGGCGGTGACCAGCCCACTGTCGACGAGGGTGTGGCCCTCCTGCCGCATGCGGGTGCCGATCAGCTCGGTGTCCGCGGCGCTCTGGCCCGGTCCCGCGGGCATGATCCGCATTTCCACCGATTCCAGGCCGGCTCTGGCGAGCGCGGCCGGCATCCGGCGCGCCCACCGCAGGTCCGCTCCCTGCGCCAGCATGCGCCGCACGTACGCCTCGACGAGCACGCGTCCGACCGCGGTGGGCGCGTCGGAGGCAGGCAGGTAGTAGAAGTCCTCGACGATCAGCCAGCCGCCGGGAGCCAGCCACCGCTTCGCCTTGGCGAGCAGGTCGTCGGGCTCGGCCAGATGCTCCAGAACCGCGCGGGCCAGCACGAGATCGTAGGTGTCCGGTGGGAACTGCGTCTGCGTGATGTCGGCCTGCTGGACCGTCAAATTCGGTGCGGCCGAATCTTCGAGGTGGCGCGTGTCGACGTCGACTGCCAGCACGCCGCCCTCGGGCGTGCGCGCGGCGAGCCAGCGTGCCATCGACCCCGCGCCGGCCCCGAGCTCCAGACACCGCGCGGCGGGTGTGAGCGGTAACCGCTCGATGATGTCCCGGGTCTGCGGATCGTACTTGCGCTCGAACAACCTCAACTGGTCCAGCGGCGAGAGCTGGTCCCGGGTCAGCGAACCGGTGCTGTACGAACCGGCTTCCGTCACATTGTCCGTCATCGCAACCGCCGTCCGTCGGGGGGAGGAGAACGTCGTACTCCGGAGAAAAGCGTGTTCGATCCGGCGAATGACCGTCAAGATCACCGGGTTCGGTCTGTGCGAAGCTTTTTCAGGGGAATGCCAAATAGCCGCGCGAACGTCAGGGGGAGGTCATCGGACGGTGAAGCCCGGCGCCCTGCGCACGAAAACGGCGCTGGACCGCGAGTGCCGTCCAGCGCCGTTTTCGTTGTGAGGCAAGGCATTCAGCCGCGGCCGAGCCGGAATCCCACCCCTCGGACGGTCACGATCCAGGTGCTGGAGCCGAGTTTCTGGCGCAGGCTGTTGATATGGGTGTCGAGCGTGCGAGTGCGACCGCTCTCGGTACTGGGCCGTCCCCACACCTCCATCATCAGCTGCCTCCTCGAAAAAACCGCGTCCGGCTGCGACGCGAAGAGGCAGAAGAGGTCGAATTCCTTGCGGGTCAGGCGAACCGGGACGCCGTCCTTGAAGACCTCACGGGCATCGGTGTCGATACGCAGTGCCTCCAGGGAGATGGGGGGCGCACCGCGAGCCGGCGGTCCCGAACGCCGCGCGACGGCCTCGATCCGGGCCAGCAACTCCCGGAATCCGCATGGGGTGGTCATGCAGTCATCCGCGCCGGCCAGCAGCACCAGCACGCGGTCCAGCTCTGCTTTCCTTGCGGTGAAGGCGATGATGGGCACGTCGGACACCTCGCGGATCTCCTCGCATACCTCGACGCCGTCCATGTCGGGCAGCTCCACCTCGAGGACGATCAAGTCCGCGTTCGCGTGCCTGGCCAGCGCCTCGTGTCCGGTCCGGACGCATTCCGCCTCGTATCGGCAGCGCCGCAGGCCGCTCGTGAGGCACTCGCCCCGGGCGGCGTCGTGGTCGACAACCAGGACTCGCTCCAGGAGATGACCCGGTCCTGGCGGCCTGTTCGGCACGCGCTGGGTCACAGCCCGAACCTGAACCCCACACCGCGGACTGTCGTGATCCACGCACGATGGCCGAGCTTGCCTCGCACACTGCTGACGTAGGTGTCGATGACGCGACCCCGCCTGTTCCAGGTGTCATCCCACACCTTGGCCATGATCTCCTCCCGCGACACGACCGCACCCGAACGCGAAGCGAGCAGCCAGAGCAGCTCGAATTCCTTGCCGGTGAGATCGAGTATCCGGCCGCCCAGCCGGACCTCGCGCATATGACGGTCCATGCTGAGCGCCCCCGGCAGCGTCATTCTCCGATCCGGAGATCGCGAGTGGCACCGGCGCAGCACTGCCTCGATCCGCGCGATCAGTTCGCGGATGCCGAACGGCTTGTCCATGCAGTCGTCCGCACCGGCCTGCAGGCCGAGCACTCGCGTGGTCTCGGTCCGGCGGCCGCTGAGGGCGATGATGGGGACCTCGCCGACGCTCATCTGCCGGCACACCTCAAGTCCATTGTGGACTGACTGGTCGAGGTCCACGATCACGAGATCAGGGGCATACCGCGCGGCCAGCGCATCGGAGCAGGTGCCTGCCTCGTCAAGGCGGTAACCGTGCCGGGGCAGGCCGGCGGCGAGCGATCGCGCCGTCGAAGGATCTCCTTGCACAAGCATGATACGCAGGGAACGGCCCCGGCTTCCCGATCGGACTCGAGGTGGCGCCACCGTTGACATTCCCGGACATGTTCCCCCGAGCAGGGAGGACGACAAGGAATTCACGAGCCGAGCGCCACCGAGTCGGCCGAACCCAATTGAAACCCGACGCCGCGAACAGTGACGATCCAGGCTTTCGACCCCAATTTGCCGCGAATACTGCTGACGTGCGTGTCGATGGTCCGGCCGGGACGGGACAGGCCGTTCCCCCACACTTTTTGGACGATTTCCTCGCGGGAAACCACCTTGTCCGGCCGGCTGGCGAGCAACAAAAGGAGGTCGAACTCCTTGCGGGTCAGGTCGACCGCATGCCCGCAGATCCGCACCTCACGGCTGCGGGGATCGATCGTCAGGCCGTCGTTGATCAAGGCGGTCTGCCGGCGTGAGCCCAGACCGGACCGGCGACGTGCGATCGCCTGCATGCGGACGACGAGCTCGCGCCACCCGAAGGGCACCACGAGGCAGTCGTCCGAACCTGCCTGGAGTGCCAGCACACGGTCCAGTTCCGCCGTGTTGCTCGTGTAGCAGATGATCGGAACGCTTGTCTCCATCCGCAGCTCGCTGCACAACGACAGACCATCGCGATCGGCGATGTCCAGGTCCAGCAACACGGTATTGGCACCAGGCAGCCGCGGTAGCGCCGAGTCCCCGGTGGTCACGTTGTCCACCTCGTAGCCGTGCTTCCTCAACTCGTTCGCCAGATCACGGACGAACTCAGCATCAGCCGTGACCGATAACACACGCAAGACGGACCTCCGGCATCAAGAGCTTCACATGACATCCCGTGCAGTCTCACCCCAGACCACGTGTACTCCGCACCGCATCGCGCCAGATATGTTAGTCGACAATTTCACACAGGACAATGTTGCCTTAAACACCGGTCCAGCAATTGGAAAATAGCTGGTTCTCGCCACTATTCGGCCGAGTCGACCGTTCGGCGGTGTTCACCCGCGAGCAGATCTGCGTAGGTCCTGGAATTCACGCCTCAAATCCCCTTCGGGTCAAGGCCGTTAAACAAAAGGGCAATTCCATGGACGGGCGCGATTCTGCTGCCGCACAGCCGTTTCACGGACCGCGCCGCCCCGGAGTCACGCGCACCGGCACCCCTGCTGGACAACCGATTTTGCGCTGATCTGACCTCTCCCTCGAACTACGCGCGGCGCCTGACATTTCTTTGACGAAGCCGCACCGGGACGTGGCAGAAGCGTCTTGACCGCGGCTTGGGTGAGCCAACAGTCTTTGCTCTACGCGGTGTTCGGGGTCGCACCCACCAGGCCTTCTCCGGACATGCACTTTCCGATCGAAGATCACTGCTTTCGAATACCGCGCATCATCGCTGATCCCCGCCTCGAACCCAGCCGAACTCGGTGGAGGTACAACGTCCATGCTGCGCAAAGTCCTCATCGCCAACCGTGGCGAGATCGCGGTCCGCGTCGCCCGTGCCTGCCGCGACGCAGGACTGGCCTCGGTGGCCGTCTACGCCGAGCCAGACCGGGACGCAGTGCACGTGCGCCTGGCCGACGAGGCCTACGCGCTGGGTGGGCAGACACCGTCCGGCAGTTACCTGGATGTCGGCAAAATCCTTGCGGCAGCGAGGAAATCGGGCGCCGACGCGGTGCACCCCGGGTACGGCTTTCTCTCCGAGAACGCCGATTTCGCCGACGCCGTCACGAAAGCCGGGCTGACCTGGATCGGCCCGCCCGCCGAGGCCATCCGCGCGCTCGGCGACAAGGTCGCAGCTCGTCGCATCGCGCGACGTGCCGGGGCTCCGCTCGTACCGGGCACAGCCGGTCCGGTGGCCGGGGCCGGTGAGGTCGAGGAGTTCGCTCGCACCCACGGTCTGCCGGTCGCCATCAAGGCTGTATTCGGCGGGGGCGGAAGGGGCCTGAAGGTCGCGCGCACTCTGGCGGAGATACCGGCTCTCTACGAGTCCGCGGTCCGCGAGGCCGTGGCTGCGTTCGGCCGCGGCGAATGCTTCGTGGAGCGCTACCTCGACCGGCCACGGCATGTGGAGACGCAATGCCTCGCCGACGCACATGGCCACGTCGTCGTGGTCTCGACCCGGGACTGCTCCCTGCAGCGGCGCCACCAGAAGCTGGTCGAGGAGGCGCCCGCGCCGTTCCTGTCCGTGGAGCAGGAAAACCGGCTCCGCACGGCGTCGAAGGCGATTCTGTCCGAGGTGGGCTACGCCGGGGCGGGCACCGTGGAGTTCCTGGTGGGCGCGGACGGCACGATCTCCTTCCTGGAGGTGAACACCCGCCTCCAGGTGGAGCACCCGGTCACCGAAGAGGTCACCGGCATCGACCTGGTCCGCGAGATGTTCCGGATCGCCGACGGCGAACCGCTCGGCTACGACGACCCGCAACCACGCGGGCACGCCATCGAGTTCCGGATCAACGGCGAAGATCCGGGCCGCGACTTCCTGCCCGCCCCCGGTACGGTCACCCGGTTCGTCCCACCCAGCGGCCCCGGGGTGCGGCTGGACTCGGGCGTGGAGTCCGGCTCGGTGATCGGGCCGGCGTGGGACTCGCTGCTCGCCAAACTCATCGTGCACGGCGCCACCCGTGACCAGGCATTGGCGCGGGCACGGCGGGCGCTGGCCGAGTTCACGGTGGAGGGTATGGCCACCGCCCTGCCGTTCCACCGGGCGGTCGTCACCGACCCGGCGTTCGCCGGGGACCGCGACGGGTTCACGGTCCATACGCGGTGGATCGAGAGCGAGTTCGACAACACCATCCCGCCGTTCGCTCCCGCCGCCGCCCCCGGAACCGGCGAGGCGGAACCCCCGCGGGCCGGTGTTGTCGTCGAGGTCGCCGGCAAGCGGCTCGAGGTCTCGGTGCCCGCTTGGCTGGGCGCACCGGCGACCGTCGGCGCGGCCGTCGCCACCCGGCCCCGCCGCACGGCCAGCGCGAGCAGTGGCCCCGCAGCGTCCGGTGCCGCGCTCAGCTCACCGATGCAGGGCACCGTCGTCAAGGTGGCCGTCGCGGACGGCGACGAGGTCCACGAGGGAGACCTTGTCGTGGTCATCGAGGCGATGAAGATGGAGCAACCCCTCACCGCCCACCGCGCCGGCACGGTCAGCGGACTCCGGGCCGAGCCCGGTACGCCGGTCGCCGCCGGTGCCGTCATCTGCGAGATCACCGACTGATGAGGGAGACAGCTATGGACGCCGAAGTGATCGTCGTCGGCGCTGGGCCGGCCGGCCTGACGCTCGCCGGAGAACTGCGCCTGGCCGGGGCCGACGTCATCCTCCTGGAGAAGCTTTCGCGACCGACCGGGGAGTCTCGCGGCCTGGGATTCACCGCGCGCACCATGGAAATCTTCGACCAGCGCGGCCTGCTGTCCCGGTTCGGGGACGTCGAAATCAGCAACGTGGGTCACTTCGGTGGCCTGCCCGTCGACTTCGGCCTGCTTGATGGCGCCCACCAGGCCGCGAAGACGATCCCCCAGTCGCAGACCGAAGCGGTGCTGGAGGCATGGGCCGGCGACCTGGGCACCGACCTGCGGCGGGGGCACGAGGTCGTGTCCGTCGACGATGACGGCACGCGGGTGACCGCAGGGGTCCGCGGACCCGGCGGCGAGTACGAGCTGACCGCCCGCTACCTGGTCGGGTGCGACGGCGGCCGCAGCGCGGTACGCAAGCTCGGGGGCTTCGACTTCCCCGGCACCCCGGCGACCATGGAGATGTTCCTCGCCGACGTCAAGGGGCTCGACCTCGAGCCACGGATGATCGGCGAAACCCTGCCCGGCGGCATGGTCATGGTCGGGCCACTACCCGGTGGGGTCACCCGGCTCATCGTGTGCGAACGGGGCACGCCGCCGCAGCGGCGCACCGAGGCGCCGTCCTACGACGAGGTGGCCGCCGCCTGGAAACGGCTCACCGGGACTGACATCTCGCAGGGCGACCCGGTGTGGGTGAGCTCCTTCGGGGACGCGACCCGCCAGGTGACCGAATACCGGCGCGGCCGGATCTTCCTCGCCGGCGACTCGGCGCACGTCCACCTGCCGGCGGGCGGCCAGGGCATGAACGCCAGCATCCAGGACGCGGTGAACCTCGGCTGGAAGCTGGGCGCGGTCGTGCGCGGCCATGCGCCGGAAACCCTGCTCGACAGCTACCACGACGAGCGGCACCCGGTAGGCGAGCGGCTGATGCTGAACACCCGCGCGCAGGGACTGCTGTTCCTCAGCGGCTCGGAGATGCAGCCGCTGCGAGACGTTTTCCGCGAATTGATCGCGTATGACCCGGTCGCCCGCCACCTCGCCGGGATGGTGAGCGGCCTGGAGATCCGCTATGCGATCGCCGCGGGCACCCATCCGCTGCTCGGCAGGCGCATGCCACACCTGGAGCTGGTGGACGACGCCGGCGGCAAGACCAGCAGCACCCAGGCCCTGCACGCGGGCCGCGGGGTGTTGCTCGACCTCGCCGGCAACGCCGAGCTGCGGCGCCGGGCCGATGGCTGGCGGGACCGGGTGGACATCGTGACCGCCGGACCGCACGGCCTGCCCGGCGACAGCCCGCTGGCGGATACCGGCGCGATTCTCATCCGTCCCGACGGCTACGTGGCCTGGGCCGCCCCGGGCTGCCACGACGACCTGCCCACCGCGCTGCACCGCTGGTTCGGCGCCGATCGCCGGTCCCGGCGATCTTCCACGAGCGAGGAGTGACCATGCACAGCACGTTGATCGTGGCCCGGATGGACCCGGGTTCGAGCACGGAGGTCGCGCGGCTGTTCGGCGCGTTCGACGGGACGGAGATGCCCCACCGCATGGGCACCCGGCGCCGGCAGCTGTTCTCCTACCGCGGCCTGTACTTCCATTTGCAGGACTTCGACGACGACAACGGTGGCGAGCTCATCGAGCAGGCCAAGACCGACCCCCGGTTCATCGCCATCAGCGAGGACCTCAAACCCTTCATCGAAGCCTACGACCCGAAGACCTGGCGCTCCCCCGCCGACGCGATGGCGAGCCGCTTCTACGACTGGGAGGCCTCCGCGTGAGCGCCAGGCGGGTGGTCGTCACCGGCATCGGCGTCGTGGCGCCGGGCGGCATCGGGGTCAAGAACCTCTGGAGCCTGCTCAGCGAGGGGCGGACGGCGACCAGGGGCATCACCTTCTTCGACCCGTCCCCCTTCCGTTCCCGGGTCGCGGCGGAGATCGACTTCGACGCCGAGGCGAGCGGGCTGAGCCCGCAGGAAATCCGGCGGATGGACCGCGCGGCACAGCTCGCCGTTGTCGCGGCCCGCGAGTCCATTGAGGACAGCGGCCTGGAGACGGGTGGTCTGGACCCATACCGGCTCGGCGTCACCATCGGCAGCGCGGTGGGCGCCACCACCGGTCTGGACCAGGAATACCGCGTGGTCAGCGACAGCGGCAGGCTGGCACTCGTCGACCACGACTATGCGGTCCCCCACCTGTACAACTACTTCGTCCCGAGCTCCTTCGCCGCCGAGATCGCCTGGACGGCGGGCGCGCAGGGGCCGAGCACGGTCGTGTCCACCGGGTGCACCTCCGGTATCGACGCGGTCGGGCATGCCGCGGAGTTGATCCGCGAAGGCTCCGCCGACGTGATGATCGCCGGCGCCACCGACGCGCCGATCTCGCCGATCACCTTGGCCTGCTTCGACGCGATCAAGGCCACGACCCCGCGCAACGACGACCCTGAGCACGCGTCGCGGCCGTTCGACGGGACCCGCAACGGGTTCGTGCTCGGTGAGGGCTCGGCGGTGTTCGTCCTCGAGGAGCTGACGACCGCCCGGCGCCGCGGGGCCCACTGCTACGCGGAGATCGCCGGCTATGCGTCGCGCTGCAATGCCTTCCACATGACGGGCTTGCGGCCCGACGGCGCGGAGATGGCCGAGGCGATCACGGTGGCGCTCGCGGAGGCGCGGGTCGCACCCGACGAGGTCGACTACATCAACGCGCACGGCTCGGGCACCAAGCAGAACGACCGGCACGAGACAGCCGCGTTCAAGAAGAGCCTCGGCGAGCACGCCTACCGGACGCCGGTCAGCTCCATCAAGTCCATGGTGGGCCACTCCCTCGGCGCCATCGGCTCCATCGAGATCGCGGCCTCCGCGCTGGCCATGGAACACGACCTGGTGCCGCCGACGGCGAATCTGCACACCGCGGACCCGGAATGCGACCTCGACTACGTGCCGGTCACCGCCCGGGAGTGGCGCACCGACACGGTGCTGACGGTCGGCAGCGGGTTCGGTGGCTTCCAGAGCGCGATGGTGCTCACCGTCCCCGGGAAGAGGTCCGCATGACGGCCGGCGTCGTGGTCACCGGCCTGGGCGTGGCCGCACCCAACGGCCTGGGCACGGACGAGTACTGGGCCGCGACCAAAACCGGCCGGAGCGGCATCGAGCGCGTCACCCGGTTCGACCCCGCGCAATATCCGGCCCGGCTCGCCGGCGAGGTACCGGGGTTCGTGGCCGGGGAGCACCTGCCGAGCAGGCTCATTCCGCAGACCGACCGGATGACGAGGATGGCACTCGCGGCGGCCGGCTGGGCATTGGCCGACGCCGGGGTGCGCCCCGGCGAGCTGCCCGAGTTCGACATGGGCGTCGTCACCGCCAGCTCGTCGGGTGGGTTCGAATTCGGCCAGGACGAGCTGCGCAAACTGTGGAGCCAAGGCAGCAAGTACGTCAGCGCCTACCAGTCCTTCGCCTGGTTCTACGCGGTCAACAGCGGGCAGATCTCGATCAACCAGGGCATGAAGGGCCCCAGCGGCGTCGTGGTCAGCGACCAGGCCGGCGGCCTGGACGCGATAGCCCAGGCACGCCGGCAGATCCGCAAGGGCACCCGGCTGGTCGTGTCGGGCAGCATCGACGCCTCGATCTGCCCGTGGGGCTGGGTGGCGCTGCTGGCCAGCGGCAGGCTCAGCACCGAGGACGATCCCGCGCGCGCCTATCTGCCGTTCGATGCGGGCGCCTGCGGTCACGTCCCCGGTGAGGGCGGCGCGATCCTCGTGCTGGAGGACGGCGAGTCCGCCCGTGAGCGCGGCGCCCGGGTCTACGGCGAGGTCTCCGGATACGGATCCACGTTCGACCCGCGGCCCGGCAGCGGGCGGGAACCCGCGCTGCGCAAGGCGATCGAGCTCGCCATGGCCGACGCCGGCGTCGCGCCCGGCGACGTCGACGTGGTGTTCGCCGATGCGGCGGCCGTCCCCGAGCTGGACCGGATCGAGGCGGACGCGATCGGTGCGGTCTTCGGCGCGCACGGGGTGCCGGTCACCGCGCCCAAAACGATGACCGGCCGGCTGTATTCCGGCGCGGCGCCGTTGGACTTGTCGGCCGCGCTGCTGGGCATCGCCGACGGCGTGATCCCGCCGACCACGAACGCCACGGCGGCGCCCGAATACGAGCTCGACCTGGTGACCGGGCAGGGGCGCCCGGCACGGCTGCGCACCGCGCTGGTGCTGGCGCGCGGCCAGGGCGGGTTCAACTCGGCGGTCGTCGTACGCGGTCCGGATATCCACGAAACAGGAGGCAACACGTGAGTACCAAGCAGTTCACCCTCGACGAGCTCAAGCGCATTCTGCTGGAGGGCGCCGGCGCGGACGAGGGCGTCGACCTCGACGGGGACATCCTCGACACCGAATTCGCGGTGCTGGGTTACGAGTCGCTGGCGCTGCTGGAAACCGGGAGCCGCATCGAGCGGGAATACGGCATCAGCCTCGACGAAGCGGCACTGGCCGACGCCGGCACTCCGCGCGCCCTCATCGACCTTGTCAACAGCCATCTCGCCGCCTCCGCGACGGCCTGACACACCCCCGGGGAAAGGGAGCGAAGTGATGACGGACAACGGCAAGGGGTTCGCCCTGGTCACCGGGGCCACCAGCGGGATCGGCCTGGCGGTGGCCAGGCTGCTGGGCGCCGGGGGCTACCGGGTGTACCTGGGCGCGCGCACCGCGGAGAACGTGGCGGCGACGGTCAAGCAACTGCGCTCCGACGGCCTCGAGGTCGATGGGTCCACTGTGGACGTTCGATCCGACGAGGACGTGCGGAGCTTCGTCGACCGGGCCGTCAAGCGGTTCGGCCCGGTCGACGTGCTGGTGAACAACGCGGGCCGCTCGGGCGGCGGGGTCACCGCCGACATCGCGGACGAGCTGTGGCACGACGTCATCGACACCAACCTCAACAGCGTGTTCCGGATGACCCGGGAGGTGCTCAACACCGGGGGAATGCGGCACAAGGACCGCGGCCGGATCGTCAACATCGCCTCGACCGCGGGTAAGCAGGGCGTCGTGCTCGGCGCCCCCTACTCGGCCTCCAAACACGGCGTCGTCGGCTTCACGAAGGCGCTGGGCAACGAGCTGGCACCGACCGGCATCACCGTCAACGCCGTGTGCCCCGGCTACGTCGAAACGCCGATGGCCTCACGGGTGCGGGCGGGGTACGCCGCCGCGTGGGACACCACCGAGGAGGCGGTCCTGCAGCGGTTCGAGGCCAAGATCCCGCTCGGGCGTTACTCCACCCCGGAGGAGGTGGCCGGGCTCGTCGGCTACCTGGTCTCCGACACCGCCGCGTCGATCACCGCGCAGGCACTCAACGTCTGTGGCGGTCTCGGGAACTTCTGAGCTCCCACACCGGACAAGGAGAGACGACAGCATGCCCCAGCAGCTCCTGCGCGAGGTCCAGCACGAGATCACCGTGCTCGCCCCCGCCGACGACATCTACCGGTTGATCGCCGAGGTGGAGAACTGGCCCCGGATCTTCCCGCCGACCGTCCACGTCGAACACGTCGAGCGAGGCACCACCTCCGAGCGCATCCAGATCTGGGCCACCGCCAACGACGAGGTGAAGACCTGGACCTCGCGCCGCACGCTCGACCCCGGCGGCCGGCGAGTGGAGTTCCGCCAGGAGGTGTCCACCCCGCCGGTCGCGGCGATGGGTGGCGCCTGGGTCATCGAACCGCGCTCGGCCACCGAGTCCACGATCCGGCTGCTGCACGACTACCGGGCTGTCGACGACGACCCCGAGAATCTGGCGTGGATCGACCGGGCCGTGGACCGCAACTCCCGCACCGAGCTCGCGGCGCTGAAGTCCAATGTGGAGGCCGTCACCGCGGGCGGCGACCTGCTCATGTCCTTTGTGGACTCCGTGCGGATCGCCGGACCGGCCAAAGCCGCCTACGACTTCGTCAACGAGGCGGACCGCTGGGCCGAGCGGCTGCCTCATGTCGCCCGGGTACGGCTCACCGAGGAGACCCCGGGCCTGCAGACCCTGGAGATGGACACGCGAACCCAGGAGGGCGCCACCCACACCACGAAGTCGATTCGCGTGTGCTTCCCGCACCAGAAGATCGTCTACAAGCAGATCACGCTGCCCGCGCTGATGACACTGCACACCGGCTGCTGGACCTTCACCGACGAGGAGGACGGCACGAGTACCGCCTCCTCACAACACACGGTGGTGCTCAAACCCGAGGCCATCGCGGCCATCCTGGGTCCGGACGCCGGCGTGCCACAGGCCCGGGAGTACGTCCGCGGCGCGCTGGGCGCGAACAGCCGCGCCACGCTGGGCCACGCGCGGGAATACGCCGAGAGCAGGCGCTGAGCATGGCGGCGGAGATCCGGACCCAGGTCGTCGTGGCCGGGGCCGGCCCGGTCGGCCTGATGCTCGCGGGCGAGCTGCGACTCGGCGGCGCCGACGTGGTGGTCCTCGAGCGCAGGCAGGAGCCGACCACCGAATCGCGGGCCTCGACGCTGCACGCCCGGACGATGGAGCTCTTCCACAGCCGCGACCTGCTCCGGCGCTTCGGAGAGCTGCCGAACGACGTGATGGGCCACTTCGGCGGCATCCCACTCGACCTGACCCTGCCGAGCCCGTACCCGGGTCAGTGGAAGGTCCCCCAGGTGCGAACCGAGGCCGTCCTGCAGCAATGGGCGGTCTCCCTCGGCGCGGACGTGCGCCGCGGCCATGAGCTGCGAGAGCTGACGGTCCACCCGGGCCATGTCGAAGCGCGGGTGGACGGTCCGGATGGGCCGGGCCGCGTTCTGGGGCGGTACCTGGTCGGCTGTGATGGGGAGGACAGCACGGTGCGCCGTCTCGCCGGCATCCCCTTCCCCGGGCACGGCGCGGTGCGGGAGCTCCTGCGTGCCGACGTGGCCGGCATCGAGATTCCCGCCCGGCGCTTCCAGCGCCTGCCCCACGGCCTGGCCATCGCGGCCCGCAACCCCGCCGGGGTGACACGGGTGATGGTGCACGAGTTCGGTGCCGTCGCCGGTGGTCGTACCGGCGAGCCGGGTTTCGCGGATATCCGGGAGGCCTGGCTCCGTGTCACCGGGGAGGACATCGGCCACGGCACGCCGGTGTGGGTCAACTCCTTCGGCGACGCCTCCCGCCAGGCGGCGCGGTACCGCGAGGGCCGGGTACTGCTGGCAGGCGACGCGGCACATCAGCAGATGCCGATCGGCGGTCAGGCGCTCAACCTCGGTCTGCAGGACGCGGTGAATCTCGGCTGGAAGCTGGCGCTGGTGGTGACCGGCCGGGCGCCCGGCACGCTCCTGGACACCTACCACACGGAGCGGCACGCGGCGGGTGCTCAGGTGCTCGGCAACATCGAGGCCCAGGCCGGGCTGCTGCTCGGCGGTCCCGAGGTGGAGGCCACGCGCACCGTGCTGGCCGAGCTCATCGGTTACGAGCCCGCCCGGCGGCACCTGGCAGGCATGATCTCGGGACTCGGGATCCGCTACGGCACCGGCCAGGACGGCGACGCGGCGGCGGGGACGCGGCTGGCACACGGGCCGCAGCCGACCGGCGGCCGGGGACTGCTGGCGGACTTCTCGGGTGACCCCAGCCGCCTCGAGCTGCTGCGCGACGCGGCCCGCCCGTGGGCGGACCGCGTGGACATCCTGGCCGCCGACCGGCCGCCGGCCGGCGCACCCGGCGACGCCGTTCTCATCCGCCCGGACGGCTATGTGGCCTGGGCGGACTCCAGCGGGCGCGCCGGGCTGCCCGCCGCGCTGCGCCGCTGGTTCGGCCCTCCCATCCCCGACACCGTCACGACACTCGCCGACAGGAGAGACGAAATGAGCAACCTCGAGGGAAAGACCGCGCTCGTCACCGGTGCGAGCCGGGGCATCGGCCGCGCGATCGCCCGTCGACTGGCCAGGGACGGCGCGCTGGTCGCCGTGCACTACGCCAGCCGCCAGGACGCGGCCGAGGAGGTCGTCGCGTCGATCGAGAAGGACGGCGGGCGCGCCTTCGCGGTGCAGGCGGAGCTCGGCCGCGCCGGGGACGTCCATGAGCTGTTCCTCGGCCTGGAGCGAGGGCTGAAGGAGCGCACGGGCTCCACCGAGCTGAACATCCTGGTCAACAACGCGGGCGTGATGGGCGGGGTGGCTGCCGAGGACCTCACGCCGGAGCAGTTCGACCGGCTGTTCACGGTCAACGCGAAGGCGCCGTTCTTCATCATCCAGCGAGCGCTGACAAACCTGGCGCCCGGCGCACGGATCGTGAACATCTCGTCAGGACTCACCCGGTTCGCCAATCCCGAGGAGATCGCCTACGCGATGACGAAGGGCGCGGTCGAGCAGCTGGCCTTGCATTTCGCCAAGTACCTCGCGCCACGGAACATCACCATCAACAGCGTGGCGCCCGGTATCACGCGCAACGGCAGCCCGGTCTTCGACATACCGGAGGCGGTCGAGCAGATGGCACAGTTGTCCGCGTTCGGCCGGGTCGGCGAACCGGACGACGTGGCCGACGTGGTGGCCTTCCTCGCCTCGGACAACGCCCGCTGGATAACCGGATCCTTCGTCGACGCCAGCGGCGGCACGCTGCTCGGCTGAGACCGGGGATCGGGGACAGGACATGGATCGCTCCGCACAGGCCCGCACCGGCGAGGCCGGCGCGATGCCCACGACCTCGGCATCACGGGGCTTGCTGGCCGTACTGGCGGCGACGATGCTGATCGACGCGCTCGAGGTCTCGGTGATGCTCGTGGCGCTGCCTTCGGTGAGCGCACGGCTCGGACTGACGCTGACCACCGCGCAGTGGCTCGTGAGTGGCTTCGCGCTGGGATTCGGCGGGCTCCTCCTGTTCGGCGCGCGGGTCGTGGAGCTGCTGGGGCGGCGCAGGGTGTACCTCGCCGCGCTGGCCGGGTTCGCGGCGGCCTCGGTGCTGAGCGCCGTCACCCGCGACCCGGGCGTGCTGATCGCGACCCGCTTCGTCAAGGGCTTCTGCGCCGCGCTCACCGCGCCCACCGGGATGGCCATCATCCAGACCACCTTCCGGGATGGCCGCGACCGCAACCGCGCCGTGTCGGTCTACAGCCTCTTCGGCGCGGCCGGGTTCACCACCGGTCTGGTGCTGTCGGGGCTGCTCACGGAGGTGAGCTGGCAGTGGACGTTCCTGTTCCCGGCACCGGTCGCGCTGGTGCTCTTCGCGTTCGGCGTGCGGCTCATCCCCGGGGGGCCGGCCGGGCCGCCGGGTGGACTACGCCGGTTCGACCTGCCGGGAGCCGCCTCCTGGTGCGCCGCACTGGCCGCACTGGTGTACGGCATCGTGTCGGTCGCCGACCACGGCTGGGCCGATCCGCGAGCCTTCGGCGCGCTGGCGCTGGCGGTGCTGCTGATGGCGTGCTTCGCGCGGGTGGAACGGGTCGCGTCCCGGCCGCTGGTCCGCCTTGGTGTGGTACGCGACGGCACGCTGATCCGCTCGATGCTCGGCGCCGCGGCTCTCAACGGGTGCAATATCGGTCTGCTGCTGACCGCGACGGTGCTGTTGCAAAACCGGCTGGGCTGGTCACCACTGCAGACCGCGCTGGCGTTCCTGCCCGCCGGCATTCCGCTGGTGATGACAACGCCGCTGGCGGCGCGGATCGCCGCGCGGTTCGGCACCTCGCGGTTGGTGGCGCTGGGCTCGCTGGGCCCGCCGGCCGCCTGTCTGCTGATGCTGTGGCGGCCCGTACCCGCGGACTACACCACCGGCCTCCTTCCCCCGATGCTGCTGCTGGGCGCCGCCTTCGTACTGGCCTTCGCCGCACTCAACATCCAGGCCGCCGCCCGGGTTTCCACGGCGGACAAGGGGATGGCGATTGGTCTGTACCAGAGCGCGGTGCAGGTGGCCGCCGCCGTGGTGCCGGCGCTGACCGCCGCGCTGCTCGCCACCGCCGGGACCCGCGCGGCGCTGTGGCTGGTGACCGCCGTCGCCTGCGTGGGCATGGTCGCCGGCCTTTCCGGTCTGCGGCCGCACGCGGCGAGCAACCTTCCTGAATCCGATGCGGGAGCGTGAGGAACCAGATGACTGCTGAAACGACCCCGGCCGCGCGCGACGAGCGGCGTGCGGACTGGACCCTGCGCGAGCGCCTGGAGGAGCTCGCCCTGATCAAGGACGAGGCCCGCGCCGGCACCGATCCGGCCGCCACCGAGCGCCAGCACGCCAGGGGCAAGCTGACCGCACACGAACGCATCGAGCTGCTGCTGGATCCCGGTTCGTTCCACGAGGTGGAGCCGCTGCGGCGGCACCGGGCATCGGGGTTCGGCCTGGAGGACAAAAAGCCCTACACCGACGGGGTGGTCACGGGCTGGGGAACGGTGCACGGCCGGACGGTCTGTGTCTACGCACACGACTTCCGCATTTTCGGCGGCGCGCTGGGCGAGGCACATGCCGCCAAGATCCACAAGATCATGGAGAAAGCGCTTTCCGCCGGCGTCCCCCTTGTCTCGCTGAACGACGGCGCCGGGGCACGGATCCAGGAGGGCGTCTCCGCATTGGCCGGCTACGGCACCATCTTCCGGCACAACACCCGCGCTTCGGGCGTCATCCCGCAGATCAGCGTGATGCTCGGGCCATGCGCGGGCGGCGCGGCCTACTCCCCCGCCCTCACCGACTTCGTCTTCATGGTCCGGGACACCGCCCAGATGTTCATCACCGGGCCCGACGTCGTACAGGCGGTCACCGGCGAACAGATGAGCCACAACGGTCTCGGCGGCGCGGATGTGCACGCCACGATGTCGGGAGTCGCACACTTCGCCTACGACGACGAGCAATCGTGCCTTCAGGACGTGCGATACCTGCTGTCGCTGCTGCCATCCAACAACCGCGAGCTCCCGCCCGCGGCGCCGAGCGCCGACCTCGCGGACCGGCGCACCGGCGCCCTGCTCGACATCGTGCCGGACGATCCCAGCCGGGTCTACGACATCCGGCACGTGATCGGGGAGATCGTCGACGACGGCGAGTTCTTCGAGGTGCACCCCGCCTGGGCGGGCAACGTCGTGTGCGCCCTTGCGCGGCTGGGCGGCGAGGTGGCCGGCATCGTCGCCAACCAGCCCAGCGTCCAGGCCGGCGTCCTGGACATCAAGGCCAGCGAGAAGGCCGCGCGGTTCGTGCAGTTCTGCGACGCCTTCAACATCCCGCTGGTCACACTGGTCGATGTGCCGGGGTTCCTGCCCGGGGTGGACCAGGAACACAACGGCATCATCCGGCACGGCGCCAAGCTGCTGTACGCGTACTGCAACGCCACGGTGCCGCGGATCTCGGTGGTGCTGCGCAAGGCATACGGCGGCGCGTGGATCGTCATGGACTCGTGCTCGATCGGGGCCGACCTGACTTTCGCCTGGCCGGGAAACGAGATCGCGGTGATGGGCGCGGAGGGGGCCGCCAACGTCATCTTCCGCCGCGAGATCGCCGCCGCCGAGGATCCTGCCGTCGTGCGCAGGCAGAAGATCCAGGATTACCGCACGCAGCTCATGCACCCCTACTACGCGGCCGAACGCGGCCTCGTGGACGACATCATCGACCCGCGCGACACCAGGGCCGTCCTGGTCGACTCGCTCGCCATGCTGCGCAGCAAGCACGCCGACCTGCCCTCCCGCAAGCACGGAAATCCGCCGCAGTGACGAATTTCCCTCTGGGCAAAGGAGAAACGATGACAACGACGCACACCGAAGCCGTCATCCGGGTCGTTCGCGGCCGTCCCGATCCGGTGGAGCTCGCCGCGCTCGTCGTGGTGCTGACCGGCCGAGCGGGCCGGCCCGCCCCGCTCGACCGCGCGCCGGCAACCTGGCGGCGCCCCGAACCCGCCACAGCGCAGTGGGGCCCGCGCAGCTGGCGCATCACAGACCGGTCCCGCGGCGTAGCCCGGATCGCGGTGTGACGCGGATTTTCCCTGCCACGGAAAGGAACCACTCATGAGTTCCGGTAACACAGTTCTGATCACCGCCGCCACGGGCAACGTCGGCATCCACGCCGCCGCCTGTTTACTCGAGGAAGGCGCCGAGGTGCGTGCGCTGGTGCTGCCCGGCGACCCGGACGTCGGCAGGCTCCCCGCAGGCGTCCAGCTCTGCGAAGGCGATCTCAAGGACCCGGCCGGTGTGGAGGCCGCGCTCGACGGGGTCGACGGCGTGCTGTGGATGTGGCCGTTCTTCACGCTCGGCGTCGAGACCGCGCCGGCGGTGCTGGAAAAGTTCGAGAAGCACGTGCGCCGGGTGGCGCTGGTCTCCTCCGTCGGTGTCCACATCGGACTCGAACGGCGGGACAACAACTGCCACGCCTACCTCGAGGAGCTACTGAGGGACTCGGGAGTCGAGTGGACTTTCTTGCGCACCACCGGCTTCATGGCGAACGCACTCGGTTTCGCCGGCCAGATCAAGAAAGGCGGCGTGGTCCACTTCCCCTACGGCGAGGCCGCACGCACCGCCGTGCACGAGGCGGACCTCGGCGCCGTCGCCGCCCGTACCCTGACCGGCGAGGGCCACGCGCGGCAGGCCTACCTCATCACCGGTCCTGAGGTCTTGACGCAGCGGGAGCAGGTGAACATCATCGGCGAGGTGCTCGGGCGTGAGCTGGGCTGGGAGGACGTGCATGCGGAACAGGCCCGTGCGCAGATGGTGGCGACCGGGTGGCCACCTTCCTACGCCGACGGCGCGCTGGACTACTTCGCCATGCTGACCAAGGAGCCGGAGGTCGGTTCGAAGGCCGTCGAGAAGATCATCGGCAGGCCGGCGCACACCTTCCGGGAGTGGGCCGAGGAGCACATCAATGCTTTCCGCTGACCCGTGGGCCACCGGGCCCGCGCAGTTCGCCACCTTCGAGATCCTCCGGGTGGACGGCGCTGCCGCCGCCACGGCACTGGCCGACCGGATCGCCGGCGAGACGACCACGTGGATCCGGCACCTTCCCGGTTTTGCCGCCGGGCACGTGCACATCTCCCTGGACGGCACCACGGTGGTGCACCACCTGCTGTGGGAGACCGAAGAGGCTTACCGCATGTGGTACTTCGGCAGCGCGGCGAGCCAGGTGCTGGCCGAACTCACGAAGGGGCCGCAGGTATTGGCGGCGACGGCGCGCAGCGGGCTGGCGGCTCCCGGGCTCAGCGGGCCCGCCGCCGGCGAGCCACCCGGTATCGTCGCGGTGGCCACGCGGCACCTTGGCGGTCGCGACTCGGCCGTGGCGGTGCTGGAGCTGCTGGCCCGCAGCGGCGACTGGAAACGCGCCTTCCCCGGGTTCATCTCGGCAACGCCCTACGTCAGTCAGGACGGGCGGACCTTCGTGAACTATCCGATGTGGACAGACGAGGCCGCGTACCGGGCCTGGATGGCCGATCCGCGGATCTCCGAGGGACAGCAGGAGATCGCCCGCCTGGAGACCGCCGCCCCGGAGTACCTCGTGTGCTCGGTGGCCGCACGGATCGGTATACCGGCCCGGGCTTCCTGACTCGCCCCGTTCCGCTGGGCTGTCCCCAGCCCTCGGGTCAGACCAGCAGCACCGTCTTGCCGACAACCTCGCGCGCTTCGATCGCGGCGTGCGCCTCGGCAGCCTGTCGCAGCGCAAAAGTCTGCCCGACCAGCGGACGGAGCCGTCCTGCCGCCGCCTCGGCGAGCGCTTTTACGCTCAGCGACCGCTTGTCCTCAGCGGTGAGCTGGACGTCCTGGATACCCCGCAGCACAACTCGGCGGCGTTCCGCTTCGGCCCGATCGATCTCAGCGAAGCCGCCGCTGGCAGCCCCGTGGGCGGAGAACCGGCCTCCCCGTGCGATCACCGCGAATGCAGCGCGGCCGACCTCTCCGCCGACGCCGTCGAAGACGACATCGGCGCCCTTGCCGTCCGTGGCGTCCTGTACCGAGGCGGGCCAGCCGGGCTCGGAGTAGTCCACCACGACATCGGCTCCCCGCCCACGGACGAGGGCCTGCTTGCGCTCACCACGCGCACCGCCGATCACCCGGGCTCCCGCCGCGTGGACGAGCTGCACCAGCAGGCTGCCCATCCCGCCTGCTGCCCCCAGGACCAGCACCTGGTCGGCCGGTTCGACCTGCGCTGTCCCGAACAGGGTCAGCGCCGTCGGGCCGTCGTTGAGCAGCGACACCGCGTCGGGCATTGCCAGCTCGTCCGGGACGGGGATCAACGCGTCGGCCGCAACCACCACCCGCGCCGCATAGCCACCGAGCCCCCCGGTATGCGCGGCCACCC
>NZ_WMBA01000139.1 GCF_009707865.1 Amycolatopsis pithecellobii | reverse complement strand
CAAGCCCACCCCGCCTGTTGGTACTCCGGTACGGGTGACGGGCGCGCAGTCGCTCGTGCGGTCGTTGGAGGCGGTCGGGGCCGAGGTGGTGTTCGGTATTCCGGGTGGCACGATTCTGCCTGCTTATGACCCGCTGTTGGATTCGGCCAAGGTGCGGCATGTGCTGGTCCGGCATGAGCAGGGTGCGGGGCATGCGGCGACGGGTTATGCGCAGGCGACCGGGAAGGTCGGGGTGTGCATGGCGACGTCGGGGCCGGGTGCGACGAACCTGGTGACGCCGTTGGCGGATGCGAACATGGATTCGGTGCCGGTGGTGGCGATCACGGGGCAGCAGACCCGGCCGTTGATCGGTACGGATGCCTTTCAGGAAGCCGACATCTGCGGTATCACGATGCCGATCACGAAGCACAACTTCCTGGTCAAGGACCCGGCGGATATTCCGAGGGTGATCGCGGAGGCGTTCCACCTGGCGTCCACGGGGCGTCCGGGTCCGGTGCTGGTGGATATCCCGAAGGATGTGTTGCAGGAGCAGACGTCGTTCTCGTGGCCGCCGGAGATGCGGTTGCCGGGGTATCGGCCGACGTTGCGTCCGCATGGCAAGCAGGTGCGTGAGGCGGCGCGGCTTATCGCGGAGGCGCGTCGTCCGGTGTTGTATGTCGGTGGTGGGGTGATCAAGGCGCAGGCGTCGGCGCAGTTGCTGGAGCTGGCGGAGCTGACGGGTATCCCGGTGGTCACGACGCTGATGGCGCGTGGCGCGTTCCCGGACTCGCATCGGCAGCATCTGGGTATGCCGGGGATGCACGGGTCGGTCGCCGCGGTCGCCGCGATGCAGCGGTCGGACCTGCTGATCGCATTGGGTGCGCGGTTCGATGACCGGGTCACCGGGCGGCTGGACTCGTTCGCGCCGGACGCGAAGATCGTGCATGCCGATATCGATCCGGCGGAGATCTCCAAGAACCGCAAGGCGGACGTGCCGATCGTGGGGGATTGTGCGGAGATCATCTATGAGCTCATCGACGCGGTCAAGGCCGAGACCGAGCGGTCGGGGGAGCCGGAGTTGTCGGCGTGGTGGACCCAGGTCGACTCGTGGCGTGACACGTTCCCGGTGGGGTATGAGTGGCCGCCGGATGGCACGCTGTCGCCGCAGTACGTGATCGAGCGGATCGGTGCGCTGGTGGGGCCGGAGGCGATCTACGCCGCGGGGGTCGGTCAGCACCAGATGTGGGCGGCGCAGTTCGTGCGTTATGAGAACCCGCGCACCTGGATCAACTCGGGCGGGCTGGGCACGATGGGCTTCGCCGTGCCGGCGGCGATGGGCGCGAAGTTCGGCGCACCGGACAAGCAGGTCTGGGCCATCGACGGGGACGGCTGTTTCCAGATGACCAACCAGGAGCTGGCCACGTGCGCGATCGAGGGTGCGCCGATCAAGGTGGCGGTGATCAACAACGGCAACCTCGGCATGATCCGCCAGTGGCAGAACCTGTTCTACGACCAGCGGTACTCCCAAAGCGACCTGGGCACCCACAAGCACCGGATACCGGACTTCACCCTCTTGGCCGAGGCGCTGGGATGTGCTGGGCTTCGTTGTGAGACGAAGGAAGAGGTCGACCAGGTGATCCGGCGGGCGATGGAGATCAACGACCGTCCCGTCGTGATCGATTTCGTGGTCGGCAAGGATGCCCAGGTGTGGCCCATGGTCGCGGCCGGGGCGAGCAACGACGAGGTGATGGCGGCGCGCGGCATCCGCCCGCTGTTCGACGA
>NZ_WMBA01000138.1 GCF_009707865.1 Amycolatopsis pithecellobii | reverse complement strand
GGTACACGGGGTGCCCGGCCGCGCGATGCAGCTGCGCCCATCGCCAGTTCTGCCAGGTGAAGAGCCGGTGGCCGTTGGACCGGAGGCCGGCCGCGACCGCCTGGTCGTCGGTCGCCGCCGGGTACAGCTCGAGGAACTCCGCGCTCGACGCGCCGTGGTCGGCGACGGCCTGTCGGCGGTAACTGGCGAGGTCCCGGGGGTGGTTGAACATCGAGAGGTCCTCGTCGGCCGCCGAGCCGACCAGCAGCGGGACCGACGCCTGCGCCCCGCGGCCGAACGCCGTGTGCGGCGTCTCGGGCAGGAACGTCCCGTCGATCACCGGCCGGGAGGCGTCGAAGATCCCGGTGGTCGCCCCCGGCGGGGGCAGGCTCGCGGCACGCAGGGTGGCGGCGCTCGCGCGCCGGAGGTCGACGAGCCGGGGCGCCCCCGCGGCGACGGCCCACGCGTGTCCGGACGCCGCCGCCGAACCGAGGTCCTGCCACGCGTCGCCCACCCCGGTCGTCGTCGCCAGGGGGCCGAACGCCCCGCCGCTCTCGGCGACGGCACGGTGGAACAAACCCCGCGCGGCCGGGGCCGCCATCAACAGTGCCACGCTGGACGCGCCGGACGATATCCCGCACACGGTCACGCAGCCGGGGTCACCGCCGAAGCCCGCGATGTTGTCGCGCACCCAGCACAGGGCGGCGACCTGGTCCTGCAGCCCGTAGTTCCCGGCGCTGCCCCCGCCCTCCTCGACCAGCTCGGGGTGGACGAGGAAACCGGTCCGGGAGAGCCGATGGTTGACCGTCACGAGGACGATCCCGTCGCGGGCCCAGCGCCTGCCGTCGAACAGCGGGGCGGAACCGGCGCCGAACTGGAAGGCGCCGAGGTGGAACCAGACCATGACCGGGCGGGTCGCCGGCGCCGCGTCCAGTGGGGTCCACACGTTCAGCGACAGGCAGTCCTCGCTCTGGGTCCGGCCTGGGAACGCGAACAGCGAGGTCTCGGGGGGCGGGTTCTGCACCGCGACCGGACCGAACCGCACGGCCGGGCGGATCCCGCGCCACGGCGCCGGCGGATGCGGCGGCCGCCAGCGCAGCCGGCCGACGGGCGGCGCGGCGTAGGGGATGCCGCGAAAAACCCGCGCCTTCGCGTCGTGGTCGATCTCGCCCCGCACCGTTCCCAGCGCGGTCTCGACCAGCTCCGGCGCCGTCACGAGCCGAACCGATAGCAGTCACGGGCCGTGCCACCGAGCACGGCATCGAGGTCCGCCGCGCCCAGCGCGGCGAGCACCTCCGACGAGGCCGCCCAGATCTGCGCATAGTCGTCCGCCGCGCAGAGCGCGACCGGCCAGTTGCCGGCGTACATCGTCCGCCGCGGACCGAAGGTGTCGAGCACATGGGTGAGGAAGGGCGCGACGTCCTCGGCCGTGGTCCGGCCGATTACGGTGGCCCACCCGGAGAACTTCACGTACACGCCGGGCAGCGCGGCCAGCCGTGTCATCGCGTCGGCCCAGAGCCGCCACGCGGTCCGGTCCCCCTCGACGGGCGGGCGACCCAGATGGTCGACGACGTACCGGCCCGGGGCCCGCTCCACGAGCGCCGGCAGCAGCGGCAGCTCGGTGTGGTCGTTGACGAACAGGTCCACGGCCAGCTCCCGCTCGGCCAGCACCCGGAACGAGTCGGCGACGCGCGGGTCGGCGAGCACCTCGCCGTCCGGCCGCCACCGGTGCATGGCCCGGACGCCGACGAGCTTCGTGCCGGCCGCGGCGATCGTGGCGAGGTCCTTCTCGGTGGCCGCGACCGAGCCCAGCCC
>NZ_WMBA01000137.1 GCF_009707865.1 Amycolatopsis pithecellobii | reverse complement strand
GGATCCGGCTGTCCAACACCGCCGCCGGACTCGCCTCACCCCCACAATCCACCGCCTCCACCACCACCATCGACGCCGCCACCCTCGCCGCACAAGCCGGCACCACCGGCACCGGCGCTGCCACCCTCACCAACCCCGCCGCGCTGACCTTCGGCGGCACCAGCAGCGTCACGCTGCCCGCCGGCGGTGAGATCCTCAGCGACCCGATCACCTTCCCCACCACCAGCGGGGGCAGCGGGAACCTCGTCGTCAGCCTCCACCTGCCGAGCGCCGTCACCCGCGCTCCCGTCCATACCGCGCCCGTCACCCCCACCTATCTCGCGACGGGTAACAACACCGCGGACACCAGCGGCAGCCCATACACCACGACACTGCCCGGCGACTACTACCTCACCGCCGTCGACGTCACCACCACCGACCCCACCACCGGCACCATCGCGATCCTCGGCGACCAGACCTCCGCCGCCGGCGCCTCCAGCGCCGGGCGCAGCGACCAGCAAACCTGGGTCGACCACCTCCCCGACGCCCTCGCCGGCAACCTGCCGGGCAGCGTCGTCAACGTCAGCCGCGCCGGCCAACCGGCCGATGACTGGTGGAAACTCGCCGACGGCACCGGCACCACCGCCGCCGACACCACCGGCACCCACCCCGGCACCGTCACCGGCGGCGTCACCTGGAACACCGCCTGGGCCGGCGACCTCGCCGGCAGCGCCGCCTTCGACGGCGCCGGCACCATCACCACCAACGGCGCCGCCGTCAACACCGCCCGCAGCTTCACCATCTCCGCCTGGGCCAAGATCACCAACACCAACACATCACAAACCGTGGTCGCCCAAGACGGCACCCAGACCAGCAGTTTCCGCCTGGAATACGACAAAACCAGCAACCGCTGGTCCTTCACCCGCGCCAGCGCCGACACCACCAACCCCACCCTCACCCGGGCGCTGTCCACCGCCGCACCCCAAACCGGAACCTGGACCCAGCTCACCGGGGTATTCGACGCCAGCAACGAAAACATGACCCTCTACATCAACAGCGCCGCCCAAAACACCGTCGCCACCACCACCTCACCCGACATCACCGGCAACCTCACCATCGGCCGTGGCAAAACCAACGGCACTCCCGCGGACTACCTCACCGGCTCCGTCTCCGACGTCCGCGTCTACCACAACACCCTCACCGACATCGACATCCCCCAGCTCTACGACTCCCCAGCCCCACAACAACCCATGCCCACCCCAGGAGCCCCCAGCGCCACCAACCTCGGCAACACCAGCAACACCGGCGGCCCACTCGTCTCCGCCAGCCCCGACACCACCCTCAACCAAACCCTGCTCGCCGAACCCAACCTCCGCACCGTCATCATCGCCGCCGGCACCAACGACATCCTCAACAACACCAGCAAAAGCCTGATCGAAACCAACCTCACGAACATCATGAAAACCGCAACCCCAGGCGGCTACGCACTCCACCGAGCGTTCCGCCCCGACGGCACACCCCAGCACGTCATCCTGACCACCATCCCGCCACTCGGACTGTCCACAACAGACCCCCGCGAAACCCTCCGCACCGCACTCGACAACGACATCCGAGCCAACTACACCCAATACGGCGCCGACGAAATCGTCGACCTCGACACCGCCGTCGCAGACACCACCAACCACAACCAAATCAACCCCGCCTACCTCACCGGCGGGCACCCCAACAACACCTACTACACCCAACTCGCCCAAACCCTCGCCGACGCCGTCGACACCTTCCCACCCACAGCCACCCTCTGACCCCACGGAGTTCGCGCGTCATGAGTCCGGGCGGCGAGTACGACCTTGAA
>NZ_WMBA01000136.1 GCF_009707865.1 Amycolatopsis pithecellobii | reverse complement strand
GGACCGAACAGCAGCCCTACGCGCGCCAGCCCGTCCCGCCGCCACCCGCCTGGGGGCAACAGCAGGGCTGGGGACGGCAAGTTCCGCCGCCACAGCAGTACGGTCCGCCGTCCGGCTATCACCAATCCGGGTATCACAGCCCGCCGTTCGGGGCTCCGCCGCCGGGCCCGACGCAGCCGGTTTACCCGCCGCCGCAGGGGTTTCCCCCGCCGCCGCGGAAACAGGGCCTGCTGTGGCTGTGGTTGCTCCTCGGTTCCCTAGTCGTCGCTGGTGGAGTGGTTGCCGCGGTCGTACTTCTCGGTGGTGGCAACGGCAGCGGACCGGGCACCACCTCGCCGGACATCCCCGTCGGGCCGGCCGGCGGCGGGCAGTCCGCGAACAACCCACCGCCGACGATCCCGATCCGCCCATCGTGAACGACGGGGCCCGCTTCTTGCACTCCGAGGGCGAGAGTGCTAAACACGAGTTGGCACTCGGCACCGTCGAGTGCTAGACGGGCGGTCGCCGACCGCTCGCCTGAAAGGTCGGGACGGTGAGGCCGGAACCGGGGTGTAACCGGGGAAGGTCGTCCGTCGCGGGCACCGAGCCTGGCCGAAGGACGTGTCCTGCTGCTGGCACCGAAACCAGGACTGGCCACGCAGCGCCCAATACCGGAGGACAACACCGCAATGGCCAAATTGATCGCGTTCGACGAGGACGCCCGCCGTGGTCTCGAGCGCGGCCTCAACACCCTCGCCGAAGCCGTCAAGGTGACGCTCGGCCCCCGGGGCCGCAACGTCGTGCTCGAAAAGAAGTGGGGCGCGCCGACCATCACCAATGACGGCGTCTCCATCGCCAAGGAGATCGAGCTCGAGGACCCGTGGGAGAAGATCGGGGCCGAGCTCGTCAAGGAAGTTGCCAAGAAGACCGATGACGTCGCGGGTGACGGCACCACCACCGCCACCGTGCTCGCCCAGGCGCTCGTGCGCGAGGGCCTGCGCAACGTCGCCGCCGGCGCCGACCCCATCAGCCTCAAGCGCGGCATCGAGACGGCTGTCGAAGCGGTCGTCGAGCAGCTGCACAAGGCCGCGAAGGAGGTCGAGACGAAGGAGCAGATCGCTGCCACCGCCTCGATCTCGGCCGCGGACCGCACCATCGGTGAGCTGATCGCCGAGGCGCTCGACAAGGTCGGCAAGGAAGGCGTCGTCACCGTCGAGGAGTCGAACACCTTCGGCCTCGAGCTCGAGCTCACCGAGGGTATGCGCTTCGACAAGGGCTACATCTCGGGTTACTTCGTCACCGACGCCGAGCGCCAGGAAGCCGTCCTGGAGGACCCGTACATCCTCCTGTTCGGCTCGAAGGTCTCGAACGTCAAGGACCTGCTCCCGGTGCTGGAGAAGGTCATGCAGTCGGGCAAGCCGCTGCTGATCATCGCCGAGGACGTCGAGGGCGAGGCCCTGGCCACGCTGGTCGTCAACAAGATCCGCGGCACCTTCAAGTCCGTCGCCGTCAAGGCGCCGGGCTTCGGTGACCGCCGCAAGGCCATCCTGCAGGACATCGCGATCCTGACCGGTGGCCAGGTGATCAGCGAGGACGTGGGCCTCAAGCTGGAGAACGCCGACATCACCCTGCTGGGCCGTGCCCGCAAGGCCGTCATCACCAAGGACGAGACGACCATCGTCGAGGGTGCCGGCGACGCGGACCAGATCCAGGGCCGGGTCAACCAGATCCGCGCGGAGATCGAGAACTCGGACTCCGACTACGACCGCGAGAAGCTGCAGGAGCGGCTCGCGAAGCTGGCCGGCGGCGTGGCCGTCATCAAGGCCGGTGCCGCGACCGAGGTCGAGCTGAAGGAGCGCAAGCACCGCATCGAGGACGCGGTGCGCAACGCCAAGGCCGCCGTCGAGGAGGGCATCGTCGCCGGTGGTGGCGTGGCCCTGCTGCAGGCTGCTCAGCTCGCGTTCGAGGGCCTCAAGCTCTCGGGCGACGAGGCGACCGGCGCCAACATCGTCAAGGTGGCGGTCGAGGCTCCGCTCAAGCAGATCGCGATCAACGCCGGCCTTGAGGGCGGCGTCGTCGTGGAGAAGGTGCGGAACCTGCCCGCGGGTCACGGCCTCAACGCCGCGACCGGCGAGTACGAGGACCTGCTCGCGGCCGGCGTGCCGGACCCGACGAAGGTCACCCGCTCCGCGCTGCAGAACGCCGCTTCGATCGCGGCGCTGTTCCTGACCACCGAGGCTGTCGTCGCCGACAAGCCGGAGAAGGCTCCGGCCGCTCCGGCCGGCGACCCGACCGGTGGCATGGGCGGCATGGACTTCTGATAGTCCAGGTCCGAGAAGTGGAACGCCCCTGCTCACGCAGGGGCGTTTCGCTTTTCTTCTCTCCCGGTGTCTTCTGGGGGTCGAACCCCCAGAAGACACCGGGAGAGAAGAAAAGCGA
>NZ_WMBA01000135.1 GCF_009707865.1 Amycolatopsis pithecellobii | reverse complement strand
GCTGTGGGGGACAGCTTGGGGGACAAGGAAACCGGCGAGGAAGCCGGCGGCGCGACCACCGCCGTGATCGGTATTGCTTGCGGCGCCGTCACATCGGTGGCCAGCACACTGTGCACGCCGAACCACGACACCAGCATCGCGGCGACGGTGGCGGCCGCCCAGGCGGCCACGCGCAGCAAGGTTCGTCTCATCGGCCGTCATCCTGCCTCATCGCTGTGCGTACGGTAGCGCGGTATGGCGACTGTTCTCGTGGTCGAAGACGACGCGTTCGTCCGCGCCGCGCTCGTGCGGCACCTGTCCGACGCCGGGCACGCGGTACGCAGCGTCGGCGCGGCGCTCGACGCGTTGCGTGAGGTGACGCAGGTCGGCTGTGATCTCGTGGTGCTCGACCTGGGCCTGCCGGATCTCGACGGGGCCGAGGCGCTGCGGATGTTGCGCGGCGTCACCGAAGTGCCGGTCGTGGTGGCCACCGCGCGCGACGACGAGGCGGGCATCGTCCGGCTGCTCAACAGCGGCGCCGACGACTACCTGGTGAAACCGTTCTCGCCCGAGCATCTCAACGCGCGGATCACCGCGGTGCTGCGGCGCGCCGGAAACGCGGGCGCAACCCCGTTGTTGCGCGTCGGCGGCCTCGTCGTCGACCCGCTCCGGCGCGAGGCGACCCTCGACGGGGCGGCGCTCGATCTCACCCGGCGTGAGTTCGATCTGCTCGCGTTCCTCGCCGCGCGCCCCGGGGTTGTGGTGCAGCGCAAGGAACTTCTCAGCGCGGTCTGGCAGCAGGCCTATGGTGGGGACCAGACCATCGACGTGCACCTGTCCTGGCTGCGCCGCAAACTCGGGGAGACCGCCGCGAAACCCCGGTACCTGCACACGGTTCGCGGGGTGGGCGTGAAGATCGAGGCGCCATGAGGTGGGCGCTGGTCAGGGTCGCGGTCGCGGTGACCACGATGGTGGCGCTGGCTTTCCTTGTCCCGCTTGGCCTGCTGGTCGCCGAGACCGCGCACGACCGCGCGTTCGCCGGCGCCGAAAGGCAGGCCGCCCAGTTCGGCCCGGCATTGGCGATCACCACCGATCACACCGCCCTGCAACGGGCGCTGGTCAGCACGAAAGCCGGGGCTGACGGCATGGTCGCGGTACACGTACCGGACGGCGGCGGGGCATCGACGACACTCGGCACGTCGCGCGCGGACGCCGCGCAGCTGGCCGGGGTCACCACGAGCGGCAGCTCCGCGACGCTGAGTGTGCCCGGTGGTTACGCGCTGCTGCAGCCGGTCGCGGTAGACAACGCGCGGATCGCGGTCGTCGAGGTTTTCGTGCCGGAGGCGGCACTTTCGGCGGGGGTACCGGCCGCGTGGCTGGTACTCACCGGGGTCGCGGCGGCGCTGGTGCTGATCTCGGTGCTGGTCGCCGACCGGCTCGGCACCCGCATCGTCGGCGCGGCCCGAAGGCTGGCCGACGCGGCGCGCGAGCTCGGTTCCGGTGACCTCGATGCGCGTGCTCCCGACACCGATCGGCAGGCGCCGCCGGAGCTGCGCGAGGCCGCGTCCGCGTTCAACGCGATGGCGGAGCGGGTGCGGCAACTCGTTGCGGGAGAACGGGAACTGGCCGCCGACCTGTCACATCGGCTGCGCACTCCGCTGACCGTGTTGCGGCTCAACACCGCCGCGCTGGAGGAGTCGGAAAGCGCCGAGCAGACCCGGCATGCGGTGGCCCGGCTCGAACACGAAGTGGACCAGCTCATCCGCGCCGCACGTGGCCGTGGCGGGGAGGAGACCGTCGTGCTCGGCTGTGACGCCGCCGATGTGGTGCGTGACCGCACGGACTTCTGGTCGGCGCTCGCCGAAGACCAGGGCCGGCGCTGGCGGGTCGACGGCATGCACCGGTCGGCACCCGTCCCGGTGTCGCGCGCGGACCTCGCGGCGGCACTGGATGCGGTGCTGGGCAACGTTTTCCGGCACACCGACGAAGGTGTCTCGTTCGGGGTGGACGTCCGGACCACCGACTACGCCGTGACGATCCGGGTCTACGACGCCGGTCCCGGCATCCCCGACCCGGCGGCGGCGTTGCGGCGCGGCGCCGGCGCGGGTGGCGCGGGCTCGACGGGGCTGGGCCTGGACATCGCCCGCCGTGTCGCGGAGGCGGCCGGTGGCGAGCTGACCATCGGCCGTGCGGCCCGCGGTGGCGCCGACATCCGGTTGCGGCTACGGACCGCACCCGCTGCCTTAAGGGCGTCTTAAGAGACCTTTCGTCCTTCCTGAGCACGGTTCGCGCCGGCCCGGCCGCGCACTAGCGTCCCGCGGGTCCAAACCACTCGAGGAGGGAAAACCCCGATGTCGTCCCCACATGGCCGGCACCGCCGCCGGCTGATTTCCGGCGGTGCGGCGGCACTCGCGATCGCGGGCGCCACGGTGGCCGCCGTCGCGATCCCCGGCACGGCCAGCGCCGCCGGGCTGAGCGCGGTCTATACCAAAACCACCGACTGGAGCACCGGCTACACGGCGGAGTACAAGCTGAGCAACGCGACCGGTCAGCCGATGAGCGGCTGGCGGCTCAGCTTCACCCTGCCCGCGGGCGCGAAGGTCACCTCGCTGTGGAACGCCGCGTACACAGTGGACGGTCAGCAGGTCACGGTCACCGCGCCGGCCTGGCAGCCCACGATCGCCGACGGGCAGTCGCTCGACATCGGTTTCGTGGTGAGCGCGGGAAAGGCCGACCCCACGTCCTGCCACATCAACGGTGCCGACTGCTCGACCACCCC
>NZ_WMBA01000134.1 GCF_009707865.1 Amycolatopsis pithecellobii | reverse complement strand
GATTCGGTGCGCCGGGGCCGTTGTGGCGAGGGCGGCCGCCAGTGGTGCGTGCTGTGGCCGGCGCGCCGATCTTGTTGGCGTGGCAAGGCGAATGGCGGCGCTGCAGGAAGTCCGGGTGACCGGTCGCGATGCCCACCGGGGGCGAGAACGGGCCGCCCGCCGATGGCTCCCGCGACGCCGGGCCGGGGAGTGGCCGCCGCGCTCAGCGGGTCAGCGCCGCCACGAGCCGTTGTACCGAACCGCCGAGGTTCCAGCGGGTGGCCAGTTCCGCGACGCGGCCCGGGTCTTTCGGTGCGGACGGCACCGCGTCCGGGCCGGAGATCGTCACCGGGGCATCGACGGCCACGTTCACCACCGTCGGCGCCACGCTCAGGTACTCCTCGGCGGCGATGATCTTGAGCCGCATCTTCAACGGCAGGTCCTTGCTGCCCGACTTGGCCGCCGCCAGCAGGGCTTCCACCGAACCGAACTGCGTGATCAGCTTCGCCGCCGTCTTCTCGCCGACGCCGGCGACCCCGGGCAGCCCGTCGGACGGGTCACCGCGCAGGGCCGCCATCGCCGCGTAGCCCGGGCCGGCGTCCGCTTCCGGCACGCCGTAGCGCGCCGCCACCTCCGCCGGGCCCAGCAGTTCGGCCTTCGCCCAGCCCTTGCCGACGTAGATCACCGACGCCGGCGTCGGCGAGGTGCGGACCAGCTGGAACAGGTCACGGTCCCCGGTGATCACCTCGACCGGATCGGTCCGCTCGCGGGCGGTGAGCGCACCGATGACGTCGTCCGCCTCGTATCCGGGGGCCTCGGCCGTGGCGAGACCGACCGCGTCGAGCAACTCCAGGATGATCGGCACCTGCGGGGTCAGCAGATCCGGCACTTCCTCCACATTCGCGGCCTCGTCCGCGACGCGATGCGCCTTGTAGCTCGGCAGCAGATCGACCCGGAACCGCGGCCGCCAGTCGGCGTCCAGGCACGCCACCAGCCGCGCGGGTTTCCTGTCGGTGAGGATGCGCGCGACGGTGTCGGCGAACCCGCGCACGGCATTGACCGCCGTCCCGTCCGGCGCGGTCATCGAGTCCGGCAGTGCGTAGAACGACCGGAAATACAGGCTCGCGGAGTCCAGCAGCGCTAACGTCACCCGGACAGCCTGCCAGAGTCAGGACATCCGGTAACTCGGGGCGAGACTTTTCCTCGTCCCCATCACGTGTTCGATCAAGGTGACCAGGACCTGCTTCGTCGACTCCCGCTCCCGCGCGTCGCACAACAGGACCGGGACGCCGTGGTCCAGTTCCAGCGCGTCGCGGACCTCTTCCGTGCCGTACCGGTAGGCGTTGTCGAAACAGTTCACGCCCACCACGAACGGAACCCCGCGCCGCTCGAAGAAGTCGACGGCGGGGAAACAGCTTTCCAGCCGCCGCGTGTCCGCCAGCACCACCGCGCCCAGGGCACCGACCGCGAGCTCGTCCCACATGAACCAGAACCGGTCCTGCCCCGGCGTGCCGAACAGGTACAGGATCAGCTCGGGGTTGATCGTGATGCGCCCGAAGTCCAGCGCGACCGTGGTGGTGGTCTTGCGCTCCACACCCGTCAGGTCGTCGACACCGGTGGACGCGGCCGTGATCGCCTCCTCGGTGTGCAGCGGGGGGACCTCGCTGACCGAACCGACCATCGTCGTCTTCCCGACGCCGAACCCGCCCGCGACGAGCAGTTTCAACGTCATCGCGTTCAGGTTGCGCCGGTACCGCGGCATCGCGCCGCCGGGGTTCGAGAGCTGTCCTCGAACGGGGGAGTCCACTGTCGTTGCCGCCCAATCAGAGTCTGCGGATGCCATCGAGCACTGCCTGGAGGATGCGTTCGTCGGGGGCCGCGGCCATCGGGGTCGCACTGCGGAAGATGACGTGGTTCTGCGCGATCAGGTCCGCCAGCAGCACCTTCACCACCGGCAACGGCAACTCCAGGTACGCGGCGACCTCGGCCACCGACAGCGGCTGCTGGCACAGGCGCACGACACGCGCGTACTCCTGCGGCAGCATCGCCGCTTCCAGGATCGTGGTCACCGCGACCACCAGGGTGAGCAGGTCGAGGCCGACGGCGTCGGTGCGGGTACGGCCACCTGTCACCGTGTAGGGCCGCGCCAGCGGGCCGGCGTCGGCATCGAACCAGGTCTCCTCCTCGGCGGTCATGGCACCGTGCACCCGCTACCGTCGAAGCGGCCCCGGCCGGTCATCCGTGCCCGCCGGCGTGCTCGACGCGTGGCGCCGCGCTGAGCACCGCGCCGACGCGCTTGACCATCATGTTCATCGCGTACGCCACCAGCCCCATGTCGGCCTCTTCGCTGGTGAGCAGCGCAAGGCAGGCCCCGTACCCGGCCGCGGTGACGAAGAGGAACGCGTGGTCCATCTCCACCACGGTCTGGCGCACCTGACCGCCGCCGAAGTGGCGGCCGGTGCCCTTGGCCAGGCTCTGGAACGCCGAGGCGACCGCCGACAGGTGCTCGCCGTCCTCCTCGGTGAGGTTGCTGGAGCGGCCGATGAGCAGCCCGTCGGCGGACAGCACCACGGCCCGGTCCGCGCCGGCGATCTGCTGCAACAGGTCGTCCAGCAACCAGTCCAGCTCGTTCATCCCCGGATTGGTCATCGTCTCTGCTCCCCAAAGAAATCGGTGGCGGCGGGGTCATGGCTGCGGGCACGGCGGGTTCCCTGCTGGAACGCGGCGAGCCGGTTCCGTGCTTGGTCCGGGTCCTCCTTGGGCTCCATCGAAATGTCCGCGACGGGTGTTTCGTCCGTCCGCAGCTGGGGCGCCAGGTTCTGCTGACGCCGCCGCCGGGGCAGCTGCGGCCGGTCCGGCGACAGCGAACCCGGCGGCCCCGGCGGCCCCGGCGGCTGCGGGGACCGGGTGTCCTGCGGTCTGGTTTCGGCGGGGGCCCGGGG
>NZ_WMBA01000133.1 GCF_009707865.1 Amycolatopsis pithecellobii | reverse complement strand
GCCCCCGGCACCCCGCCCCGTCAGTGCGGCGTCCGGCCTGGACGAGGGGAACTCCGAGCTCGCACCAGGGCGGCAGTCGCCCCCCATCGCGCCGCAGCCCGTATCGGAGGAGCCGCGGCCGGTGTCGGAGGAGCCGCAGCCCGTATCGGAGGAGCCGCCGCCCGTATCGGAAGAGCCGCAGCCGGTGTCGGAGGAGCCGCAGCCGGTGTTCGACGAGCCGATGTATCCGTTCGCCGAGCAGGTGTGGGTGGATTCGCCCGCGCTTCCCCGGCAAGACGACTTCTCGCCGCAGCCAGTGGAGGAGCCCGGCTCCCCGGCGCCTGAGTCCTCTGTGGACGAAGCCGGGATCGACGCGATGATGCGGGAAATGTTCGACTTCGACGCGGTGGATCGGGAGGAGCCGGAATCCCCGCAGGACGCCCCCGATCAGTCCGGTCCTGACGTCGACTGGGCAACGGTGTGGGAGCAGCAATTCGACCCCTATACCGATCCGGCTCTGTTCGACACCGGGATGTTCGACTGGATGGTCGGTGACACCTTCCCTGAGCACAGGGAAGTGGAGCAGCCTCAGGCACAGGCCGAGCAGCCCGCGCGCGCGGAGGCCGACCGGCTCGCGGCTGAGCACCAGGCAAGGCTGGAATCCCGGGCGCGCGAGGCCGAGGCGCGAGCCCGGATGCGGGAGGAGCGGGAGCAGCGGTGGCGTGAGGCCGAGCAGGCGCGGGTGCAGGCGGAGCAGCTTGCGCGTGCGGACGCTGATCGGCTCGCGGCGCAGCTTCGGGCACGGTTGGAATCCCGGCAGCCGGAGCGTGCGGCCGAGGCGCAGGCTCGGCTTCGAGAGCAGCAGGAGCGAGTAGCGCAGGAGCGGGCGCGGCAGCAAGCCCTGGAGCAGCGGTGGCGTGAGGCCGAAGCGGAGGCCCGGCAGCGCGCGACGGAAGCCGGGGAGCAGGCCCAGGAACAGCAGCGCCTGGAACAGCAGCGCCCATCCGAGACCGCGCAGCGTCCGGCCGGGACCGGGAGGCAAAAGCGCGCGGCAGACCAGGCGGGCACCGGGAAGCGGAAGCGTCCGGCGGCAGCCGGGGACCAGGCGGGCACGGGCAAGCGAACCCGTCGTGAGTACCCGACGGCGGAGCAGCGGCGGCTGGCGGCCCGGCCGCTCGCGGCGCGCCCGCCGGAACCGGGGACGGTGGCGCCGGGTCCGGTCGGCTTGGGGCCGGCCACGGTGCAACCGATGCTGTCGCGGCCCATCCGGTCGCTACCGACGGTCCAGGACGCGCCGTCGACCGTGCACGCCGCCGGTGACAATCAGCTGGGGCCCGAACCGCAGTTGTCCGACGACGAGAAGGCCCAGCTGCGAGAGGGCGCCCGAGCGATCGTGCGGCGTGCGATGTCGGAGCCCCACGAGGGCCGTGAGGGTCTGAACATCCGGCTCACCGCGTGGGTCAGCCCGAGCCGGGTCGCCAAGGATCGCTACGCGGCGCTGGAGGACTTGTTCCGCGCGGAGCTGCCTCGTTATCTGGACGAGGCGCTGGACGAGCTCTACCCGAAGAAGGACTATCCGAACCGCGTCACGGAATGGCCCGTGACGTACCAGCACGTGCCTGGTGACCAGGCGAACAATGGAAAGTGGGAGCTGGCGGTCCAGGACGGGCCGAGGGAGACGATCGCGTCGTATCGGGCTAAGGACGCGTTCAGGTCCCAGCTGCTGGGGGACCGGCTTCCGGAGATCGACCGTCGCCGGATCGAGTGGATGGCCGAAGGCTTCGCGGATGCCGCGGTGCGCGCGCCGGCGAACCGGTTGCCCCGCTTCGAGCTCGGCCTGCACTTGATGGAGCTTCCCGCGGCCTATGGCGATGCGAACCTGCGGCTGCTCGAGCCGTTCGAGAAGCTGGTAACGGCGGCGGTGCGGCGCCGGCTGGGGCAGTATCCGGCCGGCGCGCTGAAGGTGCCGGCGGAACAGGTGCTCGACCGGGCGAGGGTGTTCCTGGAGGAGAGCCAGGACCACGACCGGCATGGCCTTGTGCAGGTGAAGGTGGAGCCCGACGCGGCGGTCCCGTCAGGGCCGGCGGTGTACGCACGAGGGAACAACACCGACCCGGGTGCGCGGGCCTTGTCCGATGTGGACCGGGCCGAGGTGGTGCGCGCGGCGCCGGACATCGTGCGGCAGGCGATGAAGGGTGAGTACCACAAGTACGAGGGGCTCGATCTGCGGGTCAAGATCACGCTGAACCGGACCAGGTGGTCCGACGACATATTCCGCGCGATGAAGGCCTCGTTCGAGAGGGAGCTGCCCGGGATCCTGAACGCGGCGCTGGATGAGCTGTATCCGGCGCACGAGTATCCGAACCGGCCTTCCCAGTGGTTCGTGACGGTCACCCGGGAGCGGGGTGACAAGACGACCCATGGGACCTGGGAGCTGGGAACCGGCGACGGGCGCCGGCAGACGGTCGCCTCGTATCGTTCGCGGCGCGCGTACGAGACACGGTTCATCAACGCAGGGGAGTTCTCCGCGGTCGCCCGCGCTCACATCGAGTGGATGACCGAGGGTTTCGTCGATGCCCTGGTACAGGCGAAGCCCGGTCAACAACACCTGCCCCAGTTGAAGGGGACGGCGTACGCGCTGCGGATACCGGGAGCCGCCACGGACCGGGGCCTCCCGCCGCTGCGGCAGGTCGTGGAGTCCGCGCTGCGACGGCGGTTGGCGCAGTATCCGGCGGACGCGCTGCCCGAGCCGCTGGAGCAGATGCTGGCGCGGGCGTTGGCGCAGGTGACCCTGTCCGCTCGCGAGAGCGATATGGACGCGGAGGGCGTCGTGCAGATCGGTGTGGAGGGGCAGCGTCCTGAGGTGGGGTTGTTCGGTCCGGAGGTGTACACGGATCCTGAGAACCCGTTGCCGCGGCGGGTGGAGGAGTTGGGGGTGGCTCGGGAT
>NZ_WMBA01000132.1 GCF_009707865.1 Amycolatopsis pithecellobii | reverse complement strand
AGATGTGTATAAAAGACAGGCGCCGTGCAGGGCGAGACGGCCCGGGAGGGGCAACTGTGCGGGTCCGGGCTGCTCAGGGTGCGCAAGCCTGCCCCGGCAGGGCGACCGGGCAAGGCCGCCTGCCCAGGGGAACCCTGCTGCTGACGGGCTGGCCCGGGAGGGTCAGCTTGGCTTGCCTTCGTCGCCGTCGCTGGGGTTGTCGTCGGCGGCGGGGGTGGGCTTGTCTTCCGGCTGCTGGGTGCGTTCCAGTTCGGCGATGGGGTCGAGGTCGTCGATGCTGGCCTGGCCGCCGAGGCGCTCGCTGAACTCCATCGGGTCGTCGAGGTCCTCGGCATTCGGCATCAGGTCCGGGTGCGACCACAGGCCATCGCGCTTCTCGGTGCCGTGCTGCTCACCCACCAGCTTCCACAGGGCCGAAGCCGCCCGCATGCGGCGGGGGCGTAGCTCCAAGCCGACCAGTGTGGCGAACGTCTGCTCGGCCGGCCCGCCCGTCGCCCGGCGGCGGCGCAGCGTTTCGCGCAGTGCACCGGCACCCGGCAGGCGATCACCGACCGCGTCGGCGACAACGACGTCGACCCAGCCCTCGACCAGGGCGAGCAGCGTCTCCAACCTGCTCAGCGCCGCCTGCTGCTCCGGCGTCGTCTTCGGTTCGAACAGGCCCGACGACATCGCCTCTTCGATGCTCGCCGGGTTACTCGGATCAACCTGGCCGGCCAGCTGCTCCAGCGCCGAAGTGTCCACCGTGATGCCCTGCGCGAACTCCTCCACCGTGGCCAGCAACCGCTGCCGCAGCCACGGCACATGCGTGAACAGCCGCTGATGCGCGGCCTCCCGCGCGGCGAGGAACACCAGCACCTCACTGTGCGGCAGCTCCAGCCCCTCGGTGAACTTCTCGATGTTCGCCGGTAGCAGAGCGGAAGTGGCGTCCGGACCCAGCGGGAGACCCACCTCGGTCGACGTCAGCACCTCCGACGCCAGCTGCGCGAGCGCGTTGCCCAGCTGCGAGCCGAACGCCATGCCGCCCATCTGACTGACCATCTGCAACAGCGGCCCCGCCGCCTGCTTGGCTTCGGCCGGCATCGCCTCGACCCAGGCGCCCGACACCTGCCGCGCCACCGGATCACACAGCCGCTGCCACGTCGGCAGCGTCTTCTGCACCCAGTCCCGCGCCGACCAGGCCACCGTCACCTTGGCGCCCGCGGGCAAGATCGTCGCCGCATCGAGCCAGAGTTCCGCAAGGTGCGCGGCATCCCGCACCGCCGAGTCCGAGTCACCACTTGCGGCGAAACCGATCTGCCCGCCGCTGGACCCACTCAACTTCTGCAGCGCGATCTGCTTCGCGAGGTCGTAATTGACGGGCCCGGACGAGCTGCCCGCCTGGCTGAGCATCTGACCCAGCTGGCTGAGCATCTGGCCAAGCTGATTGAAGGCCTCCGCGCCGGACTGCCCGCCGCCCTCCGGCTCGTTTTCGCCACGCTTGTCAGGATCGGAAGGTCCAAATCCGAACGGGATATTGCTCATATGTCCACCGTACGCGGCGACGGCCCGCTCGACCTGGTCAGCCAGCGCCCGGCGAGGGAGTCCTCATCGTGAGCACAACACCCGTCACCGTACGCTGTCCCGCGTGAGCGAGTCCCGTGAGCAAACCGCAGCTCCTGGTCCCAACACGACCGATGATGGCGACCGCGCGACCGAGGTGCGGCGCACCGAGCGCGCACGCAAGCCGAGGCGGCTCACCCGCCGAGGCTGGACGGTCGTGCTGAGCGCTTTCCTCGTGATCGCGTTCGGGCTCACGGGCGCACTCGCGCAGGTGCCCTACGTCGCCATCGGCCCCGGCCCCACGTACGACACACTCGGCCAGGCCGGCGGCAACCCGGTCATCGAAATCAACGGTCGGCAGACCTTCCCCACCTCGGGCGAACTGCGGATGACCACCGTCTCCCTCAACGACAAGATCACGCTGTTCGGCGCGCTCGGGCTGTGGGCGAGCGGTCGCTACGCGCTCGCGCCCCGCGAGGACTACTTCCGACCCGGCGAGAGCGAAGAACAGGTCCAGCAGGAGAACGTCAAGGAGTTCCAGGACTCCCAGAGCAACGCCGAAGTCGCGGCACTGCGGCACCTCGGCTATCCGATCAAGGTGCTGGCGCAGGAAGTCGTGGCAGGCAGCCCGGCCGACAAGGTGCTCGCCGCGGGGGACCGGCTGCTGAACGTCAACGGCAAGCCGATCGGACAGGAAGACGACGTCCGCGCCGCACTCGCCGGTACGAAGGCGGGCCAGACGGTGCAGCTCACTTTCCAGCACGGCACCGACGGTCCGCGCACCAGCCCGCTCACCCTCGCCGCGAACCCGGATCCCAACCAGCAGCAGGGTTTCATGGGCCTGCAGGCGATCGACCGTTCCGACGTGCCCTTCGACGTGAAGGTGTCACTGCAGGAAGTCGGCGGGCCGTCGGCAGGGCTGATGTTCGCGCTCGCGATCGTCGACCGGCTCACCCCGGGAGACTTGGCCGCAGGCCAGCACATCGCCGGCACCGGCGAGATCGACGAGAAGGGCAACGTCGGCCCGATCGGCGGCATCTCGTTCAAAGTCGTCGGCGCACGTGAAGCCGGTGCGACGATTTTCCTGACCCCAGAACGAAACTGCGCCGAAGCGGCCGCCGCCGTGCCGGACGGTCTCAAGCTCGTGAAGGTCACGACGCTCGACTCGGCACTCACCGCGCTCGAGGACATCAAGGCAGGCCGTCCGGCCCCGTCCTGCTGACGCTCAGAGGACGAGCGTCGCGCGCAATGCTTCGACGAGATTCGGTGCCAGCTCCGGGTTTTCGATGACCTCGTCGACCGGCTCGCCGTCCTCGGTCGCCGTGTAGCCGCGAAGGCGCATCACGCATGCGGCAGGGCCGTCGCGCACGACAGCGGCGACCAGCCGTGCCTCGGTCCGGTCCGGATGGTCCGCGGCGGCCTGGCGCAGCCGCTGCGCGTCCGTGGTTTCGTTGTCCGGCAGCGAAGCCTCGGCGCTCGGCGGCAGCACGATGATCTCCTGCGCCACCGCGCACCCGACCACGGCCTCCGGCCACGCGATCCGCTCGAGCGCCTCGGCCAGGTCACCTTCGGGCACTTCGTCCTGCGCGACCGGGGTCAGCGGGCTCGCCGCGTCGAGTTGCCCCGCCAGGTCTGGTTCCTGCCGCAGCAGCTCCTCGGTCGGCACCAGCGCGAACAGCTGCACGGGCTGGTCCCAGCCCGCGGCGGCCACGAACTCCTCCACCTCGCGGGCCACCGCCGCTACGCCGGAGGTCTGGTTCTCAGGTGTCGCCATTACGTCATCGTGTCAGGGGCGGCGTTGTCCGTTTTGGGGTGGGT
>NZ_WMBA01000131.1 GCF_009707865.1 Amycolatopsis pithecellobii | reverse complement strand
GTGGTGAGCGCCTGCGCACATGACTGGGCTCGTTGTATCTATTTTGGACTGTCGTGTTTGGATTACATCTGTCGGGCAAGTCGTGGCCGCGGGTGGGGAGCCATTGGTCGGAGTGCGTGGTGTGGGAAGGAGCAGGACGCAGAAGGGCTCAGCGCGGTAGGCCGTGTGATTCGTCGGTGTACCTGATTTTGGTTTGGTTTCGGTATTTTCGTCGGGCTGGGTTGAGGTGCTAGTGGCCGGCGGAGCGGTCACAGGTGGCGGGCATGACGTTGGAACAGTCGATGCTGGGAGGCATCGGCCACTGGCAGTTGGAGGTTGACGCGTTTCGGAATTGGGTGGTGCATCCAATTCGGGATGCGCGCCTGGGATTGGTTCGCCGTCGCAAGTTGGAACTCTGCGCGCAGGAGGTGTGCGCGCGGATGACGGGCAGGGTGCCGAAACGGTAGGCGCGGGACGTGGGGTGCGGGACTCCGCCGGGTGGCGCGCCTCGGGATCGGTTGACGCGCTCGCCTTAGGTTGGGCGGCTTCGGTATTCGCGTCGCGCTCGGCCGAAATGCCGGCAACTTGCCGAGCGGTCGCGGGTGGTGGGTACAACTCCGGAATGGCTGAAGGCAGAAGACGCCAGAGTCCGGCTGGCGCAGGCTGGCCCGCGACACGGGCCACCGCTCGGTGACCCGCGTCGGGATCGGTTGACGCACTCGCCTTAGGTTGGGCGGCTTCGGTATTCGCGTCGCGCTCGGCTGGTGCGCTTGTGGGCGGAAGAGGTGGGCCTGATGCCGGAGCGGTCTGGGGGGCAAGGCCAGGAGAACCCGCTCGGGGTGGTTGCGTGTGTTGGTCAGGCGCGAAGACGGGGGCCGACGGGTGAAGGGGAAAACTAGCAGAATCGGCGTGGGCAAGCCGTTGACCTCCTCGTGGGCGGGGGACTATTCCGCTCCTCGTGCGGGGTAGCGGGCTTGTCACGGAATTGCGGTGGGTCAGGAAGAAGTCGAGAGTGGGCGCCGACGGCATCATGCGGCCGCCTCGGTGGACGGGAGGTCGGTGCGTAGCTCTGCGAGGACCATTTTCGCCGCGCCGATCAGTGGGCTCCGCGGGCGAAGGATGAACTCGCCGGTTTCCACGGACCTCTCCAGGTGACGCTCCGGGGCCATCGACGTCAGCAGCGGGACCTGGACGGTGTCAGCCGCGTCGTCTGGGGCGAGACCGCCCGGGGCGGGGCCGCGGACGACCAGCTTCACCTTGTCCGCGCAGTCACCTAATGCCTCGACCACACGCCGTGCCGACACGCAGGCTCGGACTTCCGCGGGTACCACCAGGACGAGCAAGTCCGCCCGGTTCACGACAGGCTGGATGGCCGCCCCCGGGTACCGCGGGAGATCGCAGATCACGACCTTGCCCGCGCGGCGGCCGGCGTCCACAACGGACCTGAGCGCGGCAGCCGTTGGCCCTTGGCCCTCGCGATCGCATGACAGGAAAGGGAAACGGCCATGCCGGTGCGTGTATTCGGGCAGCGCGCGGCGAAGGGCTTCCATCGAAATCCGGTCGCCGTCGAGCCGGAGCCCCGGCCAGCGCGCTCCCTCCGCGGATTCCGCGCCCAGCAACAGATCCAGACCACCACCCAGCTGATCGCAGTCGACCAGCAAGGCGCTCCTGTCACCTGCGGCCAGCCCGAGCGCTGCGGCGAAAATCGACGCGCCGGCACCGCCTCGTCCGCCGAGGACACCGACAACACATCCGCCAGGCACAGACGGGCCTTCGGCGACATCGGCCAATGCGCCCACGACCACCGTTTCCGCGTCCGGAAGCGAAAGCACCTGCTGCACACCGGCCGCGAACGCCCGCTTCCACGTCTCCGGATCAGGGGATCCCTTGGTGAGCAGGAGAACATCGCGCCGCCGCGGCAGTTCGAACTCGCCCTGGATCACTTCCTCGCCGATCAGCACCAGCGGGGCGCGGGCCCACGATCGACCCGCCGACAGCAGGTCCGGGGCACGTTCGACCTCGCAGTCGGCCGCGGCGGCAAGCCGGAGTACCTCATCGAGGAGCGTCTCGTCGGACATGATCACGAGCGGGCGAACTTCGGTCATCGCGACCCCCAGGGATGGTTTTGAAGCGGGATTGGGCTGGTACCACCGTTGCTTGGGGGTTGCTGGGGGGACAAGATGGAATTGGGTCGGCTGTGGATAACCGGGGGGTTGTGGACAAGTCGGTCAGACAACGACTTTTGCCAGCGCGGTAAGGGATTTCGCGGCGGATACCCAGTGTGCGGTCGTGTGCGGGACCCCGATGGCGGGAGCTTCTATCCTGGACAGGTGGCAGAACCGATCAGCTCACCGGCGAGCACAGCACGCGTGGCGGCCTTTTTCGATCTCGACAAGACGATCATCGCGTCGTCCAGCGCGCTCGCGTTCAGCAAGCCGTTGCTGCGCCAGGGCCTGATCAGCAGGCGAGCCGCACTCAAGAGCGCCTACGCCCAGCTCGTCTTCTCGCTGTCCGGCGCCGACGAGGAGCGCACGGAGCGGATGCGCGCCGAGATCTCCGCGCTATGCACGGGCTGGGACGTGGCACAGGTCCGTGCGATCGTGAACGAGACGTTGCACGACATCGTCGACCCGCTCGTTTACGCGGAGGCAGCCGACCTGATCGCCTCGCACAAGGAGCGGGGACACGACGTGATCGTGCTGTCCGCCGCGGGCGAAGAGGTCGTCTCGCCGATCGCGGCCATGCTGGGCGCCACGCGCAGCGTCGCGACGCGGATGGAGGTCGTGGACGGCCGCTACTCCGGCCAGGTCGATTTTTATTGCTACGGGGAGCAAAAGGCCGTCGCGGCGAAGCAACTGGCCGCCGACCACGGCTACGACCTGGTGGAGAGCTTCGCCTACACCGATTCGAGCACGGACGTGCCGATGCTGGAAGTCGTCGGCCACCCGTTCACGGTCAACCCCGACCGCGCGCTGCGCCGGATCGCCAGCGAGCGCGGCTGGCCCGTGCTGACTTTCAGCAACCCCATCTCCCTGCGCAGCCGCATCTCGTCGCCGTCGACCACCGCGGTGGCAGTCGGCGTGGGCATTGGGGCGATGGCCGCAGCGGGCGTGACGTGGTACGGGCTCACTCGGCGCAAGCGAACGAGCACCTGACAATAGTCGCTCCGTGTGTCCTCATCACCAAATCGAGTCTCTGTACCGGTGCACCCGTTAGACCCCTTGAAGTGACGGCGGTCACTCGGTAGAAAGTGAGTGCGGACATCTAGTCGGCCAGGGAACGAGGCGAAGAGAAGCCCCGATCCACCCCGAAGGATCTCCGTGCGCGGAGCTCGGGCACCCACGCGCAGCACGCCGCGGGAGGCTTGTCGTCTAGGGACTGCGTACCGGGACGCCGGACGCCGAGTCCAGGTAGGTACGACATGAGTTGCACGCTTGGTCACC
>NZ_WMBA01000130.1 GCF_009707865.1 Amycolatopsis pithecellobii | reverse complement strand
GCCGCCACCCGCCCCGGAGCCCGGCCGTGGGTACGGCAAGCCGGGTGTGATCCCGCTGCGCCCGCTGACCGTCGGCGAGATCCTGGACGGCTCCGTGCAGACGATGCGACGGCACCCGGCGCTCGTCTTCGGGGTGTCCGCGGTCGTCGCGGTGGTCGCCGCCGCGTTGAACCTGGCCGTCTCGAACTGGCTGCTCAGTGCCAACCCCATCCCGGCGCAGCTCGGCCCCGCGGCGACCCAGCAGGAGCAGGTGGAGTGGCTGCGCCAGGCGTTCGGCAGCCTGGCCACGTCCCTCGGCGCCCTCGTGGTGATCTCCCTGCTGATCCACACGTTCCTCGCCGGGTTCATCACGGTCGTCGTCGGCCAGGCGGTGCTCGGCCGCCCGGTCACCCTCCGCGATTCGCTCGCCGAGCTGCGTCCCCGCCTGTTACCGCTGCTGGGACTGACCGTGCTGGTCACCCTCATCGTCGCGGTGGCCTCGGTGTTCCTGGTCATTCCCGGGATCTGGCTGTGGGTGATGCTCAACCTGGCCGCGCCCGCCCTCGTGCTGGAACGCGCGGGTATCGGGGCGGCCATGCGGCGGTCGTGGCGGCTGGTGGTGGGCAGCTGGTGGCGCGTGTTCGGCGTCCTGCTGCTCGCCGGGATCGCGGCGCTGATCATCAGCACCGTCATCGAAATCCCGTTCGGCGTCGGACTCTTCACGTCCAACGCCGAGGACGTGGCGAACCAGTCCGTCGGCAGCCAGCTGCTGGGCTCGCTCGGCACCGTCATCGCGGACACCATCGTCGGGCCGTTCACCGCCGCGGCGACCGCGCTGCTGTACATCGACCAGCGGATGCGCAAGGAGGGCATGGACATCCAGCTGGCCCGTTCCGCCGGCATGGCGCAGTGATCTTCTGGCTGCTCGCCGACGTCCCGATCATCATCGACCGGGACGCGGCGCAGCGCGCGGCGGCCGCCGAGCTGGCCAAAGCGGAGTACCACGCGGCCGATCCCGGCCTGGTCAACCGGATCCTGAACTGGCTCGGGCAGCGGCTGTCCGACCTGTTCGACGCGGCATCCGCCGCCGTGCCCGGTGGTCCGCTGGGCCTGCTGGTGTTGCTGGCGGTGCTCGTGCTGGTGGCGGTCGTGGTCCGGTTGCGGGTCGGAAAGCTGTCCCGTAACACGCGGGTGCCCGCGATGGTGTTCGAGGACCGGGCTCGGACGGCGCATGAATACCGGCAGGCAGCCGAAAGTGCTTTCGTGGCAGGGGATTTCGCCGCGGCTGTCCGTGAGCGGTTCCGGGCGGTCGTGCGTGGCCTGGAGGAGCGCGAGGTCCTGGAAGCGCTTTCCGGGCGCACCGCTGATGAGGCCGCGCGCGACGCGGCCGTCCGGCTGCCGGCCGCCCGCGAAGAGCTGGCCGCGGCGGCACGGTTGTTCGACGACGTGCACTACGGCGACCGGCCCGCGACCGGCGATGACTACCGGCGCCTCGTCGCGCTCGACGATCTGGTGCACCGGGAACGTCCGGGAGTCCTTACGTGACAACGGTTTCTCCTGACGCGCGGCGGATCTGGCGTGCCGCACGGGCGCCGGTGTTCATCGCGGTGGTGCTCGTGCTGGGTGCGATCGCGCTCATGCTGGCCAGGGACAGCGGCACGCACGGCGCGCTCGACCCGGGGTCGGCGGACCCGGGCGGCTCGCGTGCGCTCGCGAACCTGTTGGCACAGCAGGGAATTCGTGTCGTGCCGGTACACACGCTCGCGGAAACCGAAGCCGCGCTCAGTGATGACGCGACACTGCTCGTGACCGAGCCGGGTCTGGTCGGCCCCGCGCAGCTCGGCCGGCTGCGCGGGCAGGTCGCGGACGCCGTGTTCGTCGCGCCAGGACAGGAAATTCTCGATCTGCTGCTGCCCGGCGTGGTGGTGCGCGGGCAGCGCAACGTCACCGTGCGTTCGCCGGGGTGCACGGTCGCGGCGGCTGTGGCCGCGGGAAACGTTGTGCTCGGCGGTCTCGAATATGAGGCGCACGAACGGGGCCGGTCGTGTTATGGCGGTTCTTTGGTGCAGGTCACCGGAAGTACCACGCTGCTTGGGGACGGCGCGCCGTTGACGAACGAACGGCTGGCCGACGAGGGTGACGCGGCGCTCGCGCTGCGGTTGCTGGGGCGGCACGGCACGCTTGTCTGGTATGTGCCGTCGCCGGGTGATCCCGCGGCCGGGGTTTCGGAGCGGTCGCTGACGGATCTGTTGCCGCGTGGCTGGTTGTTCGGCGCGATTCAGCTTGCGGTGGCGGGGTTTTTGTTTGCGTTGTGGCGGGCGAGGCGACTGGGGCCCGTTGTGGTTGAACCATTGCCGGTCGTGGTGCGATCCGCCGAGACGACGGAAGGGCGGGCCCGGTTGTACCGGCGCTCGGGTTCGGCCGCGCACGCCGGGGGATTGTTGCGGTCGGCGGCGATCGAGCGGCTGCGGCCGGTGCTCGGGCTCGGCGCGGGTGCCGAACCCGCCGCGGTAGTCAGTGCGATCGGCGCCAGGACCGGCCGTGATGCCGGGGCGCTGTTGTACGGGCCGGCTCCGGACGACGATGCGTCGCTGGTCCGGCTCGCCGATGAACTCGACCGGTTGGAGAGGGAGGTACGAGGATCTTGACCACTGAGGCGGCCGTGGGTGCCCGTGAGGCGTTGCTGGCGTTGCGCGCGGAGGTCGGCAAAGCGGTGGTGGGCAATGATGCCGCCGTCACCGGGTTGATCATCGCGTTGCTGTGCCGGGGGCATGTGCTGCTCGAAGGCGTGCCGGGGGTGGCGAAAACGTTGCTGGTGCGGGCTTTGGCGGCGGCGCTGGATGTCGGTACGGCGCGGATCCAGTTCACGCCGGACCTGATGCCCGGCGACGTGACGGGTTCGATCGTGTACGACTCGGGGGAGTTCGCGTTCCGCGAGGGGCCGGTGTTCACGAACCTGTTGCTGGCCGACGAAATCAACCGGACGCCGCCGAAGACGCAGTCGGCTTTGCTGGAGGCGATGCAGGAGCGGCAGGTTTCGGTGGAGGGAAAGGCGCGAGCGCTGCCGGACCCGTTCATCGTGATCGCGACGCAGAATCCTGTTGAATACGAAGGAACTTACGCGTTGCCGGAGGCGCAGCTGGACCGGTTCCTGGTGAAGCTGACGGTGCCGACGCCGTCGCGCGAGGACGAGATCGGGATTTTGTTGCGGCACGCGGCCGGTTTCGACCCGGGCGACCTGCGCGCGGCGGGTGTGCGCCCGGTCGCGGGCGCGTCGCACCTGGCGGCGGCGCGGGAGGCGGTGGGCATGGTGGTCGTGAACCAGCAGGTGCTGGGCTACATCGTGGACCTGTGCCGGACGACACGGTCTTTGCCCTCGGTGCGCCTGGGGGTTTCTCCGCGCGGCGCAACGGCTTTGCTGGCGGCGACGCGGGCTTGGGCGTGGCTCGCCGGCCGCGACTATGCGACGCCGGATGACGTAAAATCGTTGGCGCGCCCGGCTTTGCGGCACCGGCTGGACCTGCGCCCGGAGGCGGAACTGGAAGGCGCCACGGCGGACGGTGTCCTGGACCGGGTGCTCGCGACAGTCCCGGTGCCAAGGTGATGACAACGTCTTGCGGCGGTCCGGTGGTGACCCGGGCGAAGTCGATGGT
>NZ_WMBA01000012.1 GCF_009707865.1 Amycolatopsis pithecellobii | reverse complement strand
GAGCGTTCCGGCCCCGCGAGTTGAACGTTCCCGACGCGCGAGTTGAGCGCTCACGCCCCGCGAGTTGAGCGTTCACGGTGCGCGAGTTGAGCCTTCGCGGCCCGCGAGTTGAGCGTTCGCAGCGCGAAGTCGAGCGTCGGCAGCGCGCGAGTTGACCGTTCACGGAACGCAAGTTGAGCGCTCGCGGCGCGCAAGTTGAGCGTCCACGCTGCGCGAGTTGAGCATTCGCAGCGCGCGAGTCGAGCGCTCCGAGCGCGCGAGTTGCGCGCTCCCAGCGCGCAAGTTGACCGTTCCCTGCGCGCGAGTTGACCGTTCCCTGCGCGCGAGTTGACCGTTCCCTGCGCGCGAGTTGACCGTTCCAAGCGCCCGAGTTGAGCGTTCCCGTCGCGCGAGTTGCGCGCTCCCAGCGCCCGAGTCGAGCGTCCGCAACGCGCCGACAGGCACCGGCGTCAGCCGCCCGCGGGGAGCAGTTCCGCGCGTAGTTGCGAAGCCGTTGACACCACCAGCATCAGCAGCGTGCCCAATGCGGCGATGTCCAGGCCCTGCGCGGGAAACGCGTACCGCAGCGTCAAGTCCAGACCGCGCTCGGTGTGGGTCACCCCGAGTGTGCCGAACAGACCCTCCCCGGCGCGTTCGGCCGCGGACGCCGCCAGGCCCGGGGTGTCCGGCAGGTCCCATGCCACGACACACGTCAGGCTCAGCACTGTCAAACCCTCGGCGAGCTGCGTGGACTGAATGACAGCGGGCACCCCGGCATGCGAGAACGTGAGCGCACCATCGTCATCGACACGCACCTCGAGGTACCGCTCCAGCGCCTCGCGCGCGCGGCCCAGCAGTTCCGCGGTGTTCGCGGCTTCGGTCGTCATTTGGCACCCTTCGCGGCGTCGACGGCGGCACCGAAACGGCGGTCCCGCTTGGCATACTCCAGACACGCCGCCCACAACTGGCGCCGGTCGAAATCGGGGAACAGGGTGTCCTGGAAGACGAACTCCGCGTACGCCGACTGCCACAGCATGAAGTTCGACGTGCGCAGCTCACCCGAAGGCCGCAGGAACAGATCCACATCCGGCATTTCCGGCTGGTACAAGTACTTCGCGAGCGTCTTCTCGTCGACCTTGTCCGGGTTGATCTTGCCCTCGGCGGCCAACTGCGCGATCTTCCGTGCGGCGTCACCGATTTCCGCGCGGCCACCGTAGTTCACGCACATCGTCATGTTGAGCGCCGTGTTGTCCCGCGTCTTCTCCTCGGCCGCCTGCAGCTCCTTGATGACGCTGCGCCACAGCTTCGGCGTGCGCCCCGCCCACCGGATGCGCACCCCGATCGAGCCGAGGTAGTCCACCTGCCGGCGGATCGTGTCGCGGTTGAAGCCCATCAGGAACCGCACCTCTTCGGGGCTGCGTTTCCAGTTCTCCGTCGAAAACGCGTACACCGACAGCCATTTCACGCCAAGTTCGACCGCGCCGCTGGCCACGTCGATCATCACGGCCTCGCCACGCTTGTGCCCCTCGATCCGCGGCAGCCCACGCTGGTTGGCCCAGCGGCCGTTGCCGTCCATGACCAGCGCGACGTGGTTCGGCACCAGCTCCGGCGGGATCTCGGGCGGACGCTCTCCGGAGGGGTGCGGATCCGGCGCCCGCCGCTGCGTGACCGTCGCCTGGCGTCCCCTGCGCAACACCTGATTCGCCTCCCGTCGCTTGGGGTTCCGCCGTCCGACAGTACCCATGCGTGAGGCCTGCCCTACGGCCGCATCGCTACCCTACGTGGGCACGAGGAACGTGAGGCTGGAGGGAGCGATTGTGAGTGCCGATGGCGAACACGCACCGGCGGCCCCTGCCGACATCGACCTGGACCGTCCCAGCACGGCCCGGATCTACGACTGGTATCTGGGCGGTACCAGCAACTACGCGGTGGACCGGCATTTCGGCGAGCTGGCGGACAAGCAGTTCCCGCTGATCAAGCCGCTGGCCATGTCGAACCGGCAGTGGCTGGGCCGGGTGGTGCGGGCGGCGCTGGACGACGGCATCACGCAGTTCCTCGACCTGGGTTCCGGCGTGCCGACGGCCGGGAATGTGCACGAAATCGTGCGCCGATACGCGCCCGAGAGCGCCGATGCGCGCGTGGTGTACGTCGACTACGAAGGGGTCGCGGTCGCGCATTCCGAGCTGATGCTGGAACAGCAGGACGCCACCGGCTGGGCCGGGATCGTCCGCGCGGACCTGCGTGAGCCCGACATCGTGTGCGAGCACGAAACAACCAGGCGGCTGCTGGACTTCACCAAACCCGTGTGTGTGCTGATGGTGTCGGTACTGCATTTCGTGGGCGGCGCGGACAATGTGCCGCGCGTGATCGACCGCTACCGGCGCCGCATCGCCCCCGGCAGCTGGCTCGCCGCGAGCCACATCACCACCGACGACGCCCCGGCCGGAGGCGCGGCGCAGATCAGCGCGCTGGCGGAGTCGTACCGCAACACGCAGAACCCGGCGTGGCTTCGGGACCGGGCGGAGTTCACGTCCTGGTTCGGCGAATTCGACCTGGTGGAACCCGGCGTCGTGCACCTGACCGACTGGCGCCCGGACCACCCGGACACCCTGTTCCCGGAACTCGAACCAGCCGCCGTCCGGCCGTTCTACTGGGCCGGCGTCGGGCGGGTGCGCGAGCGCTAGTTCGCGGCCGCTTCCCTGGACCGCCGCTCCACCAAGGGCAGCGACCGCAGCTGGCGTTCCAGGTGCCACTGCAGATGCGCCGCGACGAGGCCGCTCGCGTCGCGACGGGTGCCGTGGACGGAGGCCTCCGCGACATCCCAGTCGCCGTGCAGCAACGCCTCCAGCAACACCAGCACCTCTGGCGCCGGATGCACCGAACCCGGCGCCCGGCAGGTGCCGCACAGCGATCCGCCCGCCGGCACGCTGAACGCCTTGTGCGGACCGGGAAGCCCGCACCGCGCGCATTCGGTGATGGCCGGCGCCCAGCCCGCGAAAGCCATGGCACGCAACAAAAACGCGTCGAGCACGAGCGAAGCGTCCCGCCCGCCGTCGGCGAGCGCGCGCAGCGCACCGGTGACCAGCAGATACAACCGCAGCGCCGGTTCGCCTTCCTCCGCCGTGAGCCGGTCGGCCGTCTCGGCGATCGCGCTGGCCGCGGTGTAGCGCTGATAGTCCCCGACCAGTGGCAGGGCGAACGCGTCCACGGTCTGCACCTGGGTGATCACGTCGAGCGTGCGGCCGGTGTAGAACTGCACGTCGACATGGCCGAAGGGCTCCAGTCGCGCACCGAACCGCGAGGTGGTGCGGCGCACGCCCTTGGCGACGGCACGCACCTTGCCGTGCCGGCGGGTGAGCAGGGTGATGATCCGGTCGGCCTCACCGAGCTTGTGCACCCGCAGCACCACACCGGTGTCGCGATAGAGGGTCACCGTGACATTCTCTCATCCCCCACCGACAAAACCCGGTAAGCGCAACTCGCACACACGCAACGCGCAACTCGCGCACCGGGAACGCGCAACTCGCGCGCATGGAACGTTCGACTCGCGCGTTAGAAGCCTAGGCGGCGGAGTTGTTTCGGGTCGCGTTGCCAGTCTTTGGCGACTTTGACGTGCAGGTCGAGGTATACCTTCGTGCCCAGCAGGGCTTCGATGTGGCGGCGCGCCCGCGAGCCGACCGTGCGCAGCCGTTCCCCCTGGTGGCCCAAGATGATGCCCTTCTGGCTGGGCCGCTCGACATACAGCAACGCGTGCACGTCGAGCAGATCGTCCCGGCCCTCGCGGGGCAGCATCTCCTCGACCGTCACCGCGATCGAATGCGGCAGCTCGTCCCGCACGCCCTCCAGCGCCGCCTCGCGGATCAGCTCCGCCACCAGCGTCTGCTCGGGTTCGTCCGTGAGGTCCCCGTCGGGATACAGCTGCGGGCCTTCGGGAAGCCGCGTCACCAGCAGGTCTTCCAGCTGCTTGACCTGAAAGCCGTCGACCGCGGACACCGGGATCAGCTCGGCGAAATCCAGCACGTCCTGCAACGCGAGCAACTGGTCCGCGATCTGCTGACGGCCGGCGAGATCGGTCTTGGTGACGATCCCGATGACCGGGGTGCGCTTGGCGATCTTGCGCAGCTCGCTCGCGATGAACCGGTCACCGGGACCGACTTTTTCGTTGGCCGGCACGCAAAATCCGACAACGTCCACTTCGGACCAGGTCGAGTACACGATGTCGTTGAGCCGCTCGCCGAGGACTGTGCGCGGCCGGTGCAGACCGGGAGTGTCCACAATGACCAGTTGCGCGTCGTCGCGGTGCACGATGCCGCGGATCGCGTGCCGCGTCGTCTGCGGTTTGCTGGAGGTGATCGCGATCTTGCTGCCGACGAGCGCGTTGGTCAGCGTCGACTTCCCGGCATTGGGGCGGCCGACGAAACAGGCGAAGCCAGAACGGTGGATCACCGCAGGACCTCCTGGACCGCACCCTTGGCGTCCGCGCGGAAGATCGGCGCCGACGCGGCCAGGTCACGCACCGCGCGCACCGAAGCCTCGTCCACCACACCGTCCGTGACGACCGCCGCGGCCTCCAGTCCCTCGGCACCGCTGGACACCGCGGCGGCGATCGCCGCCTGCAACGCGGTGATCCGCAACGACGGCAACGCGACGGTGACGGCCGCGTAGGTACGGCCGTCGGTGTCCCGCACCGCGGCGCCCTCGGCGGCCTGCGTGCGCGCACGGGCCGATCGGGCGAGAATCACGATCTTCTCGTCTTCCGGCGCCAGCTCAGACATCCTCAACGCTCCCGTCCCGCTCATCCTGGTCTCGAAGCACCCTACGTGGGGCCGCGGACTCGGCGGCACGCACCACGACCGTCGTAATCCGCATCCGGCCGCGGCGGTCCTTGCCGCCCTCCGCGCGCAGATGCAACCCGTCCACTTCGGCCTCCGCGCCGGGCAGTGGCACCCGGCCGAGCCGCTGCGCGAGCAGCCCGCCGACGGTCTCGACGTCGTGATCGGACAGTTCGATACCGAACAGCTCGCCGAGATCGTCGACGCCGAGCCGGGCCGACACCCGGACCGCGCCGCCTTCCAGGTGCTCGACCGGCGGCCGTTCCTCCTGGTCGGACTCGTCGGTGATCTCCCCGACGATCTCCTCCAGGATGTCCTCGATCGTCAGCAGCCCGGCGGTGCCGCCGTACTCGTCGACCGCGATCGCCAGATGGTTGTGCGAGCGCTGCATGTCCCGCAGGAGATCGCCGAGGCGCTTGGAGTCGGGCACGAATGCCGCCGGGTACATCAGGTCCGCGACGGGCTTCGCCGCACCGTCGTCCAGCGCGGCCCGCACCAGATCCTTGAGGTTGAGCACCCCGACGATGTCATCGACCGACTCGTCGATCACCGGGACGCGGGTGAACCCGGTGCGCAGCGAGAGCGCCAGCGCCTGCCGCACCGTCTTGTCCCGCTCGATCCAGATGATCTCCGTGCGCGGCACCATGACCTCGCGGGCCACGGTGTCGCCCAGCTCGAACACCGAGTGGATCATCTCCCGCTCGGCCGGCTCCACCACACCGCGTTCCTGCGCCAGATCGACCAGCTCGCGCAGCTCGATCTCCGAACTGAACGGGCCCTCGCGGAAACCCTGCCCCGGCGTGATCGCGTTGCCGATCGTGATCAGCAGGCGTGACAACGGGCCGAGCACGGTGCCGAGCGCGCGCACCACCCCGGCCACCGCGGCGCCCACGCGGTATGGGTGCTGGCGGCCGATCGTGCGCGGGCCCACCCCGATCAGCACGTAACAGACCACGACCATGACGACCGCGGCGACCACGACCGCCGCCCACTCCGGCGAAATCCAGCGCAGGAACACCACCGTGACCAGCACCGTCGCGGTCAGCTCACAGCCCAGCCGCAGCAACAGCAGCAGATTGATGTGCCTGCGACGTTCGGCGACGACGGCTGCCAGCCCGCGCGCGCCGGGGACGCCCATCCGGATCAGCCCGTCCACCCTGGCCGGGGACACGGTGCTGATCGCCGCATCGGCCGCGGCGAACACCCCACCGAGCAGAACCAGCGCGACGGCGATCACCAGCAGGGAAGCCGAACTCGCCATCGGCTAGGTGTTCTCCACGGTGTCGTCCGCGGCATTCAGCCCTGCCGCGCCCAGCAGACGATCGTCACTGGACCGTTGCGCGTCCCGCCGTTTGGCCGCCGACACCGCGGTCTTGAAATCGGCGAGGATGCGCTTCTGCAACCCGAACATCTCCCGCTCCTCGGCGGGCTCGGCGTGGTCGTAGCCGAGCAGGTGCAGCACGCCGTGCACGGTGAGCAGGTGCAGTTCGTCCATCAGCGAGTGACCGGCCGTGCGGGCCTGGTCCTTCGCGAACGCCGGGCACAGCACGATGTCCCCGAGCAGCGCCGGTGACGTGTCCCCCGCGTCGGGACGGCGGGCGGAGTCCAGCTCGTCCATCGGGAAGGCCATCACGTCGGTGGGCCCTGGCAGGTCCATCCAGCGCACGTGCAGATCCGACATCACGTCGAGGGTCACCAGCACCACCGAAAGCTCGGCGAGCGGGCTGACCTCCATACGGTCAAGGGCGAACCGGGCGGCGGAGACGATGGACTTCTCGTCCACCGCCATCCCCGACTCGTTGGCGATTTCGATGCTCATGACGGGTTAATGGCGGCCTTTCCAGCCGTTGGTGCCTTCCGCGGCGTCCTGGGTGGACTGCCACTTCTCGTAGGCGTCCACGATGTCCCCGACCAGCCGGTGCCGGACCACGTCCTGGCTGGTCAGCTGGGCGAAGTGCAGATCTTCCACGCCTTCGAGGATGTCCCGCACGATCCGCAGGCCGCTGCGCTGGCCGGACGGCAGGTCGACCTGGGTGATGTCACCGGTGACCACGATCTTCGAGTTGAACCCGAGCCGGGTCAGGAACATCTTCATCTGCTCGGGCGTGGTGTTCTGCGCCTCGTCGAGGATGATGAACGCGTCGTTCAGGGTACGGCCGCGCATGTACGCCAGCGGCGCGATCTCGATCGTGCCGGCCTGGATGAGCCGCGGGATCGAGTCCGGGTCGACCATGTCGTGCAGCGCGTCGTAGAGCGGGCGCAGGTACGGGTCGATCTTCTCCGACAGCGTGCCGGGCAGGAAGCCGAGCCGCTCGCCCGCCTCGACGGCCGGGCGGGTCAGGATGATCCGGGTGACCTGCTTGGCCTGCAACGCCTGCACGGCCTTCGCCATCGCCAGGTACGTCTTGCCGGTACCCGCGGGGCCGATCCCGAACACGATGGTGTGGTTGTCGATCGCGTCGACATAACGCTTCTGGTTCAGCGTCTTGGGCCGGATCGTGCGCCCGCGCCGGGACAGGATGTCCATGCTGAGTACTTCGGCAGGCGATTCCTTGCCGCCGGCCGAGAGCATCCCGACGGTGCGGCGCACGGTGTCGGGGCCGACCTGCTGGCCACGTTCGGCGAGGGTGACCAGTTCGGCGAAGACACGTTCGGCGAAGGCGACGTCGGCGGGCGCGCCGGTGAGGGTGACCTCGTTGCCGCGCACGTGGACATCGGCTTCGAGCAGCTCCTCCGCCATTCGCAGGTTCTGGTCGCGGGAGCCGAGCAGGGTCAGTGCTGCCGTGTCGGGGATCGGGAACCGGGACTGCGCGCTCCGCGACATGCGGTCGGCGATCTCGGTTTTGGCTTCTGGGACGTCCGAGTGGACGTCGGATCGGGCGGCTCCACCCTGTGCGGTTCCGGCCACGTGCTTTCGGGCCTGCTTTCTGCGCGTGCGCTAGTCGGCGGTGTTGTCATCCATGATGCTAGCGGCACACACCCCCGCATCGCAGGTGGTTATGGAGTGTTGTGAAAGTGGCTTGCGTGGCGGTGCGGGTGGCGGAACCTGAGGCGGTGTCAGTTGACGGCCCACAGCAAGCGGCTCCGCCGCTTAAACAAAAGCCTAGTCGGACCGCCCGAACAGGCCCAGTGGCTCGCCGCCCAGGACGTGGGCGTGGACGTGGAAGACGGTCTGCCCGGCGTCACTGTCCGTGTTGAACACGACGCGGTAGCCGGTGTCCTTGATTCCCTCGATTTCGGCGACCTTCGCCGCGGTGGCGATGACGTCCGCCAGCAGCTGCGGGTCGGCCGCGGCCAGCTCGGCCACGTTGCGGTAACGCGTGCGCGGGACGACCAGCACGTGCACCCGCGACTGCGGCCGGATGTCCCGGATGGCGAACGTAGTGTCGTCGGAGTACACGACATCGGCGGGGATCTCCCCCGCCATCATCCGCTCGAACAACGTCTCGGCGTCACTCATGCCGACAGACTAGCCACCCGGGCGGCCGCCGACGCGACGGCCGTCCCGCTATCCGTAGTCCACTGTGGACTGTCGCTGCGGGGTGGCGGCGTCACCGGGTTCTCGAGAGTGCGGGACGCGCACGCCGGCATGCTCGCCGGTGCCCGGCGCGAGGGTGCACCGGATCCTCGTCCGCACGCTCCGCGGTGCGACGCGTACCGATTCGGCTTCCCAGGACCTGGCTTGCTGCTCGAACGCCTCCGCCGCCGACCGCACCGCCGCCCGCAGCCACCACGGCAGGGCGCCCGCCGTTTCGAGCTCCCGCCATGCGCAGGCCACGGCCCGTGAAGTCTCCACCACGTTCGGCCCCGCAGCGGCCGAATACCGGCGATAGGCGTCCTCCCAGGCGAGGATCAACCCTGTGCCCACTCTGTCCACGTCATCCTCCGATCACAACAGACCTCGCTGGCGTGCCGCGACGATCGCCTCGCGGCGGGACGTCACGCCCAGCTTCCGGTACACATTCCGCAAATGCGTCTTCACGGTGTTGGCGGACACGTACATCGCGGCCGCGATTTCCTCGACTGTTGCCAGCGAAGGGAGTTCCCGTAACAACTGCGCCTCCCGTGCGGTCAGTTCCGGTTCCACCGGCTGCCCCGGCGGCAGCGCCGCCACGACATCGGCCACGAACTCGTCGAGCCTGCCGAACCGTCCCTGCCGGACCACGAGAAGCTCCCGCACCTCGGCGCCGACATCCCAGAACGGGCGGATCATCCGGTGCGGCCCGGTGATCGCCACGGCGGCACGCAACGCCGCGTCGGCACGCCGCTCGTCACCGGCGCGGTGCGCGAGCACAGCGGTGAGCAGGTACGCCTCGATTCTCGCGGTGAGCGACCGGCAGCCGAGCTCGCCGTCAATGATCTTCTGCAGGTGCGCGCGGACCGCCGTCGTCCTGCCCTGGTGCCACAACATCCTGGCGCGCATCAGCTCCACGTCGCCGGATTCGCCCAGCAGCATCGCCGCGCGGCGTTCCGCGTCGACCGCCCAGCCGGGACGGCCGAGGCGCAAAGCCATCCGTTGTTCGATCGAGACGAGGTAGGCGACGAGCGCCGACTGGACCGGTTCGTCCGGGCGCACCCGGGCCCACAGCTGCCGCAGCCGCACGTGCGCCGCATAGGGATCGTCCCCGTAGTCGAAATCGATGATCGCGGCGAGGACCTCCCCGCCGAGCTCGACGGTGCGGTCGCCGGCGCATCCACGCAGCCGCATCGCGCCCGCGATACCGGCCTTGGTCATCGGGGCGTCGAGCTGCAGGTACCCGACCCAGGCACACACGATGTAGGCGTAATAGCAGGACGCCTTCGACAGGGTGGGGCGATGCCGCGCGAACTCGATCGTCTGCTCCGCCAGGCGTGCCGCGCGGCGCAGCTCGGCGCGCGCCCCGGCCAGCCCGGCGAGCGTGCTCAGGCAGTGCAGCACCGCCACGTCGAAACCGTGGCGTTCGGACAGTCGCAGTGCCTGCTCCAGATCGCGCTCCGCGTCGTCGTACCGGGCAAGCCACAACGCCGCCGTGCCGCGGTTGAGCAGTCCCAGCACGATCAGGTCCGGCTCGTGCATCCGGCCGAGCCGCTCGTCGAGCTCGGCGATCTCCGGGGACAGCCGCCCCGTCAGCCTGGCCCGCTTGGTACGCACGATCACCCGCAGATCGCGCAGCCGGCTGCCGTTCTCCTCCGGTAGCGCCCCGGACATTTCCGCGAGCCTCAACTCGGCGGAACCCAAATCTCCGCTGGCCATTTCGCCCAGCGCGACGACGAGACCGATGCCCGGCCGCGCCTGCAGCTCCGGCGGCAGCTTCGCCGCCAGTTCCATCAGGAGGGCGTCGTCACCACGGAGCACAAGGGACGGTCCGTAGGTGCTGACGACCTCCGCCATCAACTCCGGATCGCAACCCCGGACGGCGTGCTCGGCCGCGGCGCGAAAGTCGCGCACCTTCAGTGACCATCGCGCGGCCGCCTCGTGCAGCGAAGCCAGCGTGGGCGGCTGCGAGCTTCGCAGCGCGGTGTACAGATAGGAGCGCAGGAAAGGTTGAACCTGGTAGCGACCGTGGTCACCGGTACGGACGACCAGATTTCCTGCTCGTTGGAGATTTTCCAGCAGTCCCAGCGAATCCGTGCTCCCGGTGAGGCTGGTGACGGCCGCCGCGGTGAACTTGTCGAAGACACACAGGGCATTGAGCAGCGCGAGTTCGCGTGTGGACAGCGCGGCGAGCACCTCGCCCTCGAGGTAGTCCCGGACCGACGGATCGGTCATCACGTCCTCGTCGGCGGGGAGAATCTCCGCACCGGCGCGGGTCATCGCCTGTACCACCAGGCGGACGGCCGCGGGCCAGCCCGCGGTCAGCGCCACGACCCGGTCGAGACCGGCGGGGTCGAGCTGGATTCCCGCCTGCGCAAGGACTTTCGCGACCTCACCGGCCCGCAGGGCAAGGTCGGCGCCCCGGATGTCCGACAGCTGCCCGGCCAACCGCAACCGGTGCAGCCCCACCGTCAGCTCCCGCCGGCCCGAAAGGACCAGCCGCAGCGGGGCCGGCAACCACTGGATCAGCAACTCCAGCACCCGCAGCGCCTCCGGTTGACACAACCGGTGCACGTCGTCGATCACCAGGAAGACCGGGCGGTCCTCTCGGTCCAGGAGGTCCGCCAGCGCGGCGACGAGTGCCAGCTCACTGCCGGCCTGGCGGGGCGGTTCGGCGTCGCCAGGCCGGTGCCCCACCGCCTGCCGGATCGCGGCGAGGATCGCCCCGCACAGCAGCACGGGTTCGTTGTCCGATTCGTCGATTCGCACCCAGCCGACCCGGGAGCCGAGGTGGCGGGTCCAGGCCGACAGCAACGTCGTCTTCCCGTAGCCGGCCGGGGCGCACACCGAAGTCACCACGGGGGCGGAATTGTCCGTGTCCGGCATCTTGCCTCCGAGGCGGCTGCGGCAGATGACGGCACGTGGCATAAGTGGCGCTGTTGTCTTGGGCATCGGGACTGTCTGCGCGATGAGGAACCACTCCCCAGTTTGCACAATGGACGAGGCTAAGAGAATTTCTCTCATTGGCACCGGTTAGCTCTACCCAAAACTGGCTATTGCCCCTCCAATGGATGAGAGATTTCGCGGTATTCACCCACTTGGCGCAACACCACCTACTACTTGCGACCGTCTGATCGAGGCGTACGGACGAATATCCGTGGTAGTTTCACCCGCCGTGGGTGAAGCGCCCGAACTCGCGCTGAATCAACATCCACACGAATTCACCGGGCTTTTTCCCGGCCATTGCGAAACCAGTCGGCGAGGAAGCACGGAAATGACCGGACGCCCCACCCAGCTCTCTCCCCTGCACATCGTCGGAGCCGGCGGCCTGGGCCGCGAGGCATTGGACGCGGCTTTCGCATGTGGATACCGGCCTAGTGGTCTGGTCCTCATCGACGACCATTTGTCGGTCAAGAAACTGCACGGGGTCGCCGTGCGGCGGCCGGAAGAGGCGCGCAGTGGGGCGTACGTGGTGGCGGTCGCGGATCCGCTGCTACGCCGGTCGCTGTCCGAGCGGATGCTGGGGCGCGGGCTGATCCCCTCCCTGCTCGTGCATCCGGCCGCGACGATCGGGCACGACACGTCGCTGGCGGGCGGATGCATCGTGCTGGCCAACACTTATGTGGCGACCGGCGCCCAGCTCTCGGCCCACACCCAGGTGCAGGCCGGCTCGACGATCGGGCACGACAGCGTGCTGCACGACTACGTCACCGTGCTGCCGGGCGCCGACGTCGCCGGACGAGTGGTGTTGCACGGTGACGTGACGGTCGGACACGGCGCCCGCGTGCTGCCGGGACTGGTGATCGGCCCCAGCACTTGCGTCGAGGCGGGCGAGGTGGTCACGCACAGCCGGCTCGGGAAAGCTGCGCTCACCCGGGTGCGGCCGCCGGCCGCACCCGGGTGAGCGCGCCGGCGGCCCGGGTCCCCGGCGCGCTCTTCCGCGACAGGGTGAATTCGCCCCCTGGAAATCGATCTCGTCCCGCGACACCATGTTTCCCCTTGTCCCGATGATTTTGAAAAAAGTTTTCCGGCCAGGCCCCAGCCGATTCCCCAGCCCCCTCGACCGGCCGGAGGCAATGTGACCCCGCACGACTATCCACGATTGGCCAGGAAAAGATGGCGCACCATCCTGTCAGGACTCCTGTGTGGCCTCTGTGGCGCCACGGCTTTCCTGTGGCGCAGTCCGCCCGAATACGCCGCCCGGATCACGATTTACGTGCCGGCGTCCGCACAGCGGACCGATTCCTACGCCGCATTGTTGCGGACTGACCGGCTGGGCCGGGACATCGCGGCCGCACTGGGACCGGCGATGTCCGGTGCGGACATCGCCGGCGAACTCACCTTCTCGGCCGGCACCACACTGCTCACCGTCACCGCGACCGACCGGAATCCATTGCAGGCCAAGCGAATCGCGGACGCGGCGGGCGACGTGTTCACCCAGCTGGTCACCGAGCTGGAGCCGCCGGCACCGGGCATGCCGGCACCGGCGGTCGTGCTGGCGCCCGCGGCGCTGCCGACCTCAGCGGTGAGTCCTGATTGGAGGGTGTACGTCCCGCTCGGCGCGCTCGCCGCCGGGTGCGCGCTGGCTCTGGTGCGCGAATTCCGGCCCCGCACCCTGAAATCGGAAGAGGAGCTGGTGCGGCTGACCGAAACGCCGAACCTCGCGGTCCTGCCCGCCGACCCGAACGTGCCATGGGACCCGCTGACGGTACGGGAACGTCCACATGCACCGCAGGCCCACGTTTTCCGTGAGCTGCGCGCCAATCTGCAGTTCGTCGATGTGGACACCGCGCGCAAGGTGATCGTTTTCGCCGGGACCGTGCCCGGGTCCGGCACCACGACGCTGCTGTGCAACCTCGCGATCGTGCTCGCCACTGCGGGGCACCGGGTCGTGCTGGTCGAAGCCGATCTGGCGCGGCCGACGATGGCGGGCTGTCTCGGGCTGGACGACGGGTTCGGGCTGACCACGGTGCTGGCCGGGCGGATCGCCGTGGACCACGCGCTGCAGCCGTGGGCCGGCTCGCTGTTCGACGTGCTCGCCGGTGGGCTGATCCCGCCCGACCCGGCCGGGCTGCTGTCCTCCGGGCGGATGCGTATCCTGCTTGACGAACTACGTTGCCGCTACGACATGGTGCTGGTCGAAGCCCCGCCACTGGCGCCGGGCACGGGCGCCGCCGTCCTCGCCGCCGCCGGCGACGGCGCGCTGCTCGTGGTCAGGCACGGGAAAACGACCCGGTCGCGGGCCAGGTCCGCGCTCCGCGAGCTGAGCCAGGCAGGCGGGCGGCTATATGGCACCGTCCTTTCGATGGTGCCGGGCTCCAAAACCGGTACCACCGAACGGGATCCGCAGGTCACCGCCCCGCTCGCGGCACTCCAGCGCCCGCCGGTGCTGACCGTGAACGGCCGCAAACGCGACCGGCCGAACGGGCTACCGAGGAACGGGGCCGGGCATCGCCGCTGACAATCCGGCCAAAAGTAGGCGGAGACGGTCCCGGCGGATTGGTAACGAAAGGACAGCGACAATCCGACGGAGGGGCTTTCATGGCACAACGGGGAAGTACGCGCGCGTTCCGGATCCTGTTCGTCGGCACGGAGAACAGGATCCGGTCACCGCTGGCGGAACTCCTGACGCGGCAACTGCTGCGCACCGCGCTGGGCCCGATGGCGAACCGGTTCGCCGTGTCCAGCGCGGGCATCCGGGCGCTGCCGGGAAGCGCGATGGACCCGCGCACCGCACTGGCGCTGCGGACGCGCGGCCTGGCCGAAGAGGCGAGCACGTTTCGTACCGCCGGCCTGACCGGGCGGCAACTAAAGGGCGCGGATCTCGTGCTGACCGCGGAACGCCCGCAACACGCCGCCGTGGTCGCCCTCGAACCGGTCGCCCGCACCAGAACGTTCTGCCTGCTCGAACTCGGCCGGCTGCTGCCCTTGATCGACACGCTTCGGCTGCCCCGCGATCCGGTGATCAGGGCGAGAGCGGCCGCCGAAGCCGGGAGGCAGCTGCGCGAGGACGGCGCCCACGAGACAACCGTGACCGACGATATCCCTGACCCCACCCGGTTTTCCGATTACAGCTATACAATTTCGGCGACTCTCGTCGAATCCGCCGTGCATCGCTTCGTCAGTTTTCTCAAACCCGTCACGAACCCGCCCGAGGTCCCCACCTGAGGCACAGTGACGCATGTCCCACCGCAGAAAGGAAAGCGATGCCCGCACTCGCTGTCGACGGCGGCCTCCCCGTCCGTACCACCCCGCTGCCCTCGTGGCCCGTCTTCGGTCCCGCCGAGCTCGCCGCGGCCTCCGATGTGCTCCGCTCCGGGCAGGTGAGCTACTGGACGGGCCCGCACGGGCGGGCTTTCGAACGCGAGTTCGCGGCCGGCGCGGGTGCGCTCTACGCGGTGGCGGTCGCGAACGGGACCGTGGCGCTCGAGATCGCGCTGCGCGGTCTGGGCGTCGGCCCCGGTGACGAGGTGATCGTGCCCGCGATCGCCGTGATGGCGACCGCATCGGCCGTCGTGCGTTGCGGGGCCAGACCCGTACTGGCCGACGTGGACATCCACAGCCAGTGCCTCACCAGCGATACCGTGGAGCCGCTGCTTTCCGCGCGCACCAAGGCCATCATCGTGGTGCATCTGGCCGGGCATCCCGCCGAGCTCAACCCGCTGCTGCGGCTGGCGGGGGAACGCGACGTGCGGATCATCGAGGACTGCGCGCAGGCACACGGCGCCCGTTATTTCGGCCAGCCGGTCGGCAGTTTCGGGGATGTCGCCACCTGGTCGTTCGGCCACGGCAAGATCATCACCAGCGGCGGGGAGGGTGGCGCGATCACCACGTCGGACCTGTCGTTATGGCGCTGTTGCTGGGAGTTCAAGGACCAGGGCAAGAATGTGGCCAGCGTGCAACGGATCCAGCCACGGGGACGCGCGCCGCGGCTGCACGACAGTTTCGGCACGAACGCCAGGATGACCGAACTCCAGGCGGCGATCGGGCGGATCCAGCTCGGCCGGCTCGACGAACTGGTCAAACAACGGCAGGCGAACGCCGCGCTGTTGCTGGACCTGCTACGCGGGGTGCCGGCGGTGCGGGCCGAAGACCCACCGGCGCATGTGGAGCATTCCTATCATCGCTTCTACGCGCACCTGCGGCCGGAACGGCTGGGCAGCGGCTGGGACACCGACCGGGTGATCGACGCGATCAACGCCGAAGGAGTCCCATGCGGTTCCGGCGGCGACGCCGAGATCTCGCGGGAACGCGCGTTCGCCGGTCTCGAGGAGAATTCGCCGGTTCTCCCGGTGGCCGCGCAGCTCGGCCGGACCTCGTTCACGCTCCCGATCCATCCCGGACTCGGCGCCGAAGAGATGCACGATGTGACGACCGCGGTGCTGAAAGTCCTCGACACGGCGATGGCATGAGCGCGCCTGTTCACCCGTTGCAGGTGAACGTCGCGCCAGCGGTTCTCGCGGGAGGGCCGGTGGAGATAGGCATTGCGCATGACCAACGACCATCCGCGAAGCCCGAAGATCCGCGCGTCGGACCTCGCCGGGGCCTTCCTGGCGCTGTGTGACCTTCCCGGACAGACGCTCGACGAAGCCCGGTGCCTCGAACTGCTCGCGACACAGTCGGCCACCCTGCTCGACGTCGACGCGGCCGGAATACTCCTGTCGGGCCCGGACGGCGCACTGTCGGCCGTCGCCGCGTCCTGCGAAACCGCGCGGCTGCTGCAACTTCTGCAGATGCGCTTTTCCGACGGGCCGGGGGTGATCAGCTTCCGCACCCGGATCCCCGTGCACGTACCGGATCTGCACGAGGCGAAACAGTGGGAGAGCTTCCGCACCACCGCGTTGCGGGCCGGATACTCGGCCGTGCACGCGCTGCCGCTGCGCCGGCACGCGGAGGGGCTCGGCGCGCTGACCCTGTTCCGGCGCCGGCCGGGCGCGCTGAGCCGGGAGGACACCACGATCGCCGTCGCACTGTCCACAATGGTCACCAGCTTCATCCTGGACCGGCGCGCACTGGACGCGGCCGGAGTCCTCACCGGACAGTTGCAGACCGCGCTGCGGACCAGGATCGTCATCGAGCAGGCCAAGGGTGTGCTCGCGGAACGGCATGAGCGGACCCCCGACGAGGCGTTCGAGCTGATGCGACGGTTCGCGCGGCAGGGCCGGAAGCGGCTCGACGACGTGGCGCGGGCGGTGATCGCGCATGCGGAGACGGTCGCGCCGTTGCTGACGGTGGAGCCGAAGTCCACGGCGAGGTGACCGGCGAGGATGGACGACTGGCATGAGCTGATCGGCGCGTACCTTCCGCTGGTCCACGAGAGGGTCCGCGGGATCACGGCCGGGCTCCCCGCCTATGTGGACGTCGACGAGATCACCGCCGCGGGCGTGTACGCCCTCGTGGTTTCGGCCGAGGCGTGCAAAGAACACGACGGGTACTCGTTCTGGCGCTTCGCGAAACCGAGACTGGAGAAGGCGATTCTCGCCGCGGCGGCAGCCGAACGCGGGCGGTTCATGACCGACGCGAGACCGAAAGCACCGCCACCGTACAAAGTGTACGTTGTCCCACAGAGCTCACAGGCCATCGACAACCGGCTGCCCGATGCCACGCCCAGCACGGAGGAAATCGTGCTGGGCAGGGAAAGGCTGCGCACGGTACGGGCCGAGATCGACCGCCTCCCCGTGCGGCTGCGGAAAATCCTCACCGGCCGCTTCCTGCAGCACCGGCACATCGCGGACCTGGCGGCGGAACTGGGCATCAGCGATTCGCGCGTGTTCCAGCTTTCGACACAGGCGGTGGACCGGCTTCGCGACCGCGTGGCGGCCCGCGAACGACTGTGATTTCCGGGCCAATCCGGCGAGATCCTCACCAGTTCCCCGTTTTCGCGCCGTTGACCGGGAGTCCAATGGAGACAGTCGTGCCGGTGCCGGCGACACTGGCCAGGCGCAGGGTCCCGCCGTGCAGCTTCACCAGTTCCCCGGCGATCGCCAGTCCCAGTCCCGCGCCGGCAAGCCCGCTGCCGGTGACGTTGGTGCCGCGCTCGAACGGGCGCAGTACCCGGTCGAGCTCACCGTTGGGGATGCCGATGCCCGAGTCCGCGATCTCGATCGTCCACCAGCCCTGGGCGAACGACGCACCGGCACGGATCCGCGCGCCGCCGTAACGCACCGCGTTGTCGAGCACGTAACGCAGAATCTGGCGCACCAGCACGGGATCGGCATGTGCCCGCGGCCCCTGCCCTGTGACATAGGTGATGTCACCGCGGTGCTCGGCGACCAGTTCGCGCACCAGAGCGGGCACGTCCGTCGCGGCGAACCGCACCCGTACCTCGCCGCTCTCGAGCCGGTTGAGCAACTGGAGATCATCGGCAAGCCGCACCAGTTGCCCGGCGTTGCGGTTGATCACCTCCGCGGCCGAGCGCTGCTCCACGCTCAGCGCGCCCAGCCGCGAGTCGGCGAGCAGCCCGGCGAAGCTCAGCAGGGCCGTCATCGGAGTGCGGATTTCGTGCGCCACAGCGGAAAGTGCCTTGTTCCGGTCGCGGTTCGGCACGGGTTCCTCGGTGGCGGCCCGGTTGTCGCGCACGTCGAATGTCCACAATGCACCGGTCTCCACCCCGGACTCGACGAGCGGCCTGCGCTCGGCGGTCAGCGTCCGGCCGCCGCCCAGTCCGGCTCCGGTCTCGCCCCGGCGCGCACCGAGCACGGAAAGCAGCCTGTTGTAGGCGTCCCGCTCATCGAGGCAGGAGGCGGACACGGTGCGCAGTACTCGTTCCTCGCTCGCCCCGGTCCAGTCCTGGGCACGCGTGCCGGTCAGCTGCGCGAGGGCCGCGTTCGCGATGGCCACGGTGCCGCCATTCCCGGCGATGAACGCCGCCTGCGGCAGCCGGAACAGCAACTCCCGCACCGCGGAATGGTCCGCTCGCGCCTGTGTCACGTCGTGACCGGCCACGACGATCCCGTCGATACCGGGCACCGACCTCAGGTCCAGGAAAAGCACGTCGAGACTCAGCTCACCGCCGGCCCTGCCGCTCACCCGCAGCCGCGCGCTCGCGCTCCGGCTCAGTCCACTGTGGACGGTTCCGAAGGCCCGGAGCGCGACGATCCGGTCACGCGGGTGGACCATCGTGAGCGGACCGGCCGCCCGGTCGGGGTCCCCTGGGCCACCGATCAGCTCGGCGGTGTGCGCCGAGCACGGGAACCAGCCGTCCGCGGTGAGGCGTACCAGCAGCACCGGCGCGCCCGACACGCTGCCGAGCAACGTGGGCACGGCCAGCGCGCGGGAAAGGAAGACGAGCACCGATTCCACCCGCTCCCGCTGTGCCCGCCCGATCCAGTGCCGGTCCCCCATGCCCGCCGGCTGGACCAGCAGGACGTCCCGTTCCCCGGGGTGGCCGGCACGAGGTGGCAGGGGGATCCGGAAAATCCCTTGCCCCGCGGGTGTTTCGTCCGCTGCCGCCAGGCGCACGGACCGTACCCCGGGCACGGACGCGATCAGCTCCGCGAAACGCCCACGATACTGCGCACCGTCCGCACGTGAGGAAACCAGTTCGGCGGCCGTCACCAGGAGCAGGGAAAGCTGCGCCGCACCCCCATTGCCGGCACTCGTCACGTGGCTCCCCTTCCCGGAAAACGATGATCCGTCTCCGAGACGTTAAGAGCGCAGGAGAACAGCCGGTACCACTCAGCACAGAGAGCCGGGTGACTTCACCCGACCCGGTGACACACGTCCGTCAATCGTCACGGTGCGGCGGCGGTGGTCCCGGGGCCCCAACGAGACACCCTTCGCAGGGCATTCCCGCCGGTTCGGCGAGCAACTGGAGGTCGGCGCAGCGCAGGCACAGCCCGCACAGCGTCGTGACGCACGAAGCGCCCTGGGGCGGCAGCACGAACAGGTGGACGGTTCTGTGCGCCTCCCGGGCCGCACCCGGCCGCAACCGGCCCAGCAGCAGGATTTCCTCGTCCGTCCGCGACATGTCCGTCCCCACGACCCATGGGCGGGAAACCGGTGGCCGCTTCAGGCCGGCACGGCCACCGGTGCGCCTGGGGCCGGCGCCTGGTCAGCATGGCGGCTCCCGGCCCGCAGCGGCATCCCTCATCGCGGGTGACCGCACTGCGCTTCCCGGCCGCCGCGTCCGGATTCCTTGACAGCGCCGGGACCGGATATGACCATGGCGGCCATGACCGCGACCACGGTGCTCGAAGGCTTCTCGTTCCTGGAAGCGCCCCGCTGGCGCCAAAGCCGCATCTGGTTCGCGGATTTCTATCAGTACCAGGTATTTTCCGCCCGCGAGGATGGTTCGGACCTCCGCGTCGAAGCGACCGTCCCGCAGCAGCCTTCCGGGCTGGGCTGGCTACCCGACGGCCGGCTGCTCATCGTGTCCATGCGTGACCGCCGGATCCTGCGACGCGAACCTGACGGCGAACTGGTCACCCACGCGGAGCTGAACGGGCACGCGACAGGGCATCTCAACGACATGGTCGTCGACGGACGAGGCCGGGCCTATGTCGGGAACTTCGGCTTCGACCTGATGGGCGCGGCTCCACTGGAAACGGCCGCGCTACATCGCGTCGATCCCGACGGCACTGTCACCGAAGTCGCCACCGACCTGTGGTTCCCCAACGGGAGCGTCCTCACGAACGACGGCGCGCTGCTCGTCGGCGAGACCTTCGGCAACCGGGTCACGGCCTTCGACGTGACGGGTGACGGCGCGCTCGTCAACCGCCGGATCTGGGCGGAGTTCGGCCCGGTGCCCACCGAGCGGGCTGTCGGAAAAGCCTTGCCACAGCTGGAAATCGCGCCCGACGGCTGCTGCCTCGATGCGGAAGGCGCGCTGTGGATCGCGGACGGTGCCCACGCCCGGCTGGTGCGGGTCACCGAGGGCGGCAAGATCACCGACGAGGTGCGGCCCGGCACGCCCGTTTTCGCTTGCGCGCTCGGTGGGTCCGATGGGAAGACGCTGTTCGCCTGTGCCGCACCGGACTTCGACGAACACGCGCGTTCGGCCGCGCGCGAGGCGAGACTGCTGGCGATCCGGGTGCCGGTTCCCGGCGCCTGACCGTCAGCGGGGGCGCAGGCTGTCCATCAGCAGATCGAGCAGGCGACCCGCCTGCTCCCGCCGGCCCGGCTCGTCGCACACGAGGAAAGTCCCGACGAGAGCGGCCACCACATCCTCGGCGCGGACGTCGTCGCGGAGGGTGCCGGCGGCAGCCCCGGCGTCGAGCAGCCGTGCCGCGGCGGCGGCCAGCTCGGCACGTACGCCGTCCGGGTCGACCGCTCCGGAAGCGGCCATCGCCCGCAGGACACCGGCCATCTCACGCTTGCTCGCGAAGTACTCGCCGAACCGGTCCATCCAAGCCCGCAGTGCGCGGTCCGGCGGCGCCGCGGCCAGCAACTCGTCCGCGCTGTCGCACAGCTGGGCCCGCTCCGCGCCGTACAGGGCTTCGACGAGTGCCTCCCGGGTCGGGAAATGCCGGTAGAGCGTGCCGATGCCCACTCCGGCTTCCCGCGCGATCGCCTCCAGGGACACCTTGCCCTCGCTCGCACCGAACGCCCGGCGTGCGACCTCGATGAGGCGTTGCCGGTTGCGTTTCGCATCCGCACGGACCAAAACGGAGGGCCCTCCGATTCTGCTAGACTGAGTCGTACCGGAGGCTCCTCCGGTACGACCACTATGCCAGCCCAGCCAAGGGGATCGAAATGAGCACAACGACACTGGCCGGACGTTCGGTCGCCCGCATCGGCTTCGGCGCGATGCAGCTCGCCGAAGCACCGGGGCGCCAGGCCGTCGACGAACAGGTCGCGGTGCGAATCCTGCGCCTCGCGGTCGAGCGGGGCATCAACCACATCGACACCGCTCAGTTCTACGGCGACGGCACCGCGAACGCCCGGATCCGCGCGGCACTGCACCCTTATCCGGACGATCTGCTGCTGGTGAGCAAGGTCGGCGCGAAGCACGGCGAGAACGGCGCGCCCGCCCTCGCCCAGCGGCCGGAAGAGCTGCGCGCGAGCGTGGAGGCCAACCTCGCCACTCTGGGTGCCGAGCAGCTGGCGGTGGTCAACCTGCGCCGGGCCGACAACCCGCCGGGCGTCGTTGCCGAGGGCGACCAGCTCGTCGATATCGACAGCCAGCTGGCGGAGCTCATCGCGCTGCGGGACGAGGGCAAGATCGGGGCGATCGGGCTGAGCGCGGTCAACGCGGCGCAGCTGGAGCACGCGCTGCCGGCCGGTATCGCCTGCGTGCAGAACGCCTACAGCGTCCTGGATCGCGGCGCCGAGCCGGTGCTCGAACTGTGCCGGAAACACGATGTGGCGTGGGTGCCGTACTTCCCGCTCGGTTCCGCGTTTCCAGGCGCGCCCAACGTCGCCGACCAGCCCGCGGTGCGTGCCGCGGCCGACGCCATCGGGGTGACTCCCACGCAGATCGCCCTCGCCTGGCTACTCGCCCGCTACGAGCGCACGCTGCTCATCGCGGGCACCGCCAACCCGGACCACCTGGCCGAGAACATCGCCGCCGGCGACCTCGAACTGGACGCGGACACCATCGCCGAACTCGACGGTATCGGCGCCGAGTCGGTGTCCTACTTCCACGGCTAGGCGCGAGTTGAGCGTTGCGAGCACGCGAGTTGAGCCTTGCGTGCGCGCGAGTTGAACGTTGCGAGCACGCGAGTTGAGCGTTGCGAGTGGCGGGAACGCGCAACTCGCGTAGCGGGAACGCGCAACTCGCGCACCAGGAACGCGCAACTCGCGCACCGCACCGCGGCGCGAGCCGCTCCTGAACACCCCTAGTGTCGCGGCGCCAGTGCGTCGATCAGGCCGGGGAACCGGGCGTCGAGCTCCTCACGGCGCAGCTGGATGGTGTGCTGCCGGCCGATGGTGATGGTCCGCGTGAGCCCGGCCTGTTCGAGGGTTTTGAAGTGGTGGCTCATCGTCGACTTGTGCACGGTGCAGCCCCACTCGTCCTCGCTCTTAAAGTGCGCCGCGCCGTCAGCGAGAACCTGGACGATGCGCAACCGGATGGGGTCGGCGATCGCGCGGAGGATGTCGACCAGCTCGACCTCCGACAGGTCCGGGTGTTCGGCGGAAACCACGCCACTCCTTGCTTCTCGCGGACTGTTTGACCGTTCTCAAACTATCATCTAGCTTGACGGTATGACGAACATCAAACAGTCCGGTGCGGTGCGGTGGTCGTGGGACAGCGACGGGATCGTCACGATCACGCTGGACGATCCCGGGCGTACTTCGAACATGGCCAACGCGCGGCATCTCGCCGGCTTGGATGCCTGCCTCGACGAGCTCGAAGCTCGGCCCGGCGAGCTGCGCGGCGTGGTCCTGACGTCGGCGAAGCGCTCGTTCTTCTCCGGTCCGGATGTCGTGCACGCCGAGATCCCCGCCGAAGAGGCCGCCGGCACCTACGACGTGCTGGAGCGCTTCCGCGACCAGTTGCGGCGGCTGGAGACGATCGGCCGCCCGGTCGCCGCGGCGCTGGTCGGATCGGCACTGGGCGGTGGCTTCGAACTGGCACTGGCCTGCCACTACCGTGTCGGCCTCGAGCAGCCGGACGTGGTATGGGCGCTGGCCGAAACGCAGATGGGCATCATGCCCGGTGGCGGCGGTGTGGTCCGGGTGACGCGCATGGCCGGCGTCGCCGCCACGGTGCTCGACATCGTCGGTCCGGGCACCGCCTACCGGCCCACGGCGGCGCTGCGGGCCGGGCTCATCGACGACGTGGCGCCGACCAGGGACGCGGTCGTGACCGCCGCCCGCGACTGGGTACTGGCCCAGCGCGAACCGTTCGGGCAGCGCTGGGAACAGCCCGGATACCGCATCCCCGGGTCGGACATCGCGGATGTGCGCGAGCAGGTCCGGCGGCTCACCGAAGGCACCCCGCTACTCACCTACCCGGCCGTGCTGGACGTGTCGGCGCGCACCGCCGAGATGCCGGTGGACGAGGCGTTTCCCCTTGAGACACAAGCATTTCTCGAGCTGCTGTCCGCGCCGGTGACGGCGGACATGCGCCACAACTACTTCGACATCAAGGCCGTCACCGCCGGCGCTTCGCGTCCCGAGGGAGCAGCGTCGGATTCGACCGCCGGCACGACGTCCACGGCGTTCCCCCGGCGCGGCGAACTGCGCATGGCCGACGCGTTCTTCGCCGAAAACGCACCCGTCATCGAGATCCACGCCGACGCCGACGCCGACGAAGCGGCGATCGCCGCGGCTTACGACAATGCCGTCGCGGACGGCGGTATCCCGATCGTCAGCCGAGGCGGCGCCGGACCCTTCACCCAGGCGCTTCTCGACGCCTCGGGCGATGTCGAATCCATCGCCAAAGCCGCGCGGCAGGCGCTCGCGGACGGGCTCGTCATCACGGCTGCCGATGCGAACATCGCCTCCACGCTCGCCGCCGGTTTCCCCGTCTGGACCGGTGGTGTCCTGCGATACCTGGACACGTGAGCCGCCGCGGGATCGCCGCGGCGGCTCACGTCTGCCCCGTTACCGATCCAGCAACCGCACGGTGAGCGGGCGCCCGGTGGGTTGCGCCGGGGCCTTCACCGTGACGGTTTTCGTTGCCGGGTCCCAGGTCCAGGTGCCGTCCGCCCCGCGACGGCCGTTGACGAGCACGCCCGCCGGTGCCGATTTGCCCGCGACCCGGACGGTCCAGGTGCGCTGCGCGGGCATCCCCGGATACGTGCCCCGCGGCGAATCGATCGACACCGTCGCGGAGCGCGCGTCCTCGGTGTAGCTGATCCGGGTGCTCGTGCTCCTCGGCTGGGCCGACTGGCCGTCGTCCTCGTACAGGGTGAACGAGCCGTTGTGGCCGCCCGCGACGGTGACCGTCACGTCGGTCAGCGGGTTCTTCACGTCCCCGCTGACGTTCTCGCTCCGGGTCGGCAGGACGGCACCCGCGCGCAGGAACACCGGCATGGTGTCCCAGCCCGTGGTGATCTGCGCCGTGCTGCCGCCGTGGTAGGTCTGGCCGGTGAAGTAGTCCGTCCAGTCGCTGCCCGGCGGGAACCACACCGACGTGGTCGCGGTGGTACCCGGGCTGGTCGCCGGCGCCACCAGGACGTCGGGGCCGTACAGGTACTCCGAACCCGACTGCGCGTAGGCCTCCTGCTCACCCGGGTACTGCAGGTACAGCGGCTGCGTGATGGGCAGGCCCGTGGTGCTCGCCTGCTGGGCGAGCGAATAGGTGTAGGGCACCAGATCTTCGCGCAGGTTCAGGAACTTCTTCGCCGAAGCCTCCGCGGCCGGACCGTACTGCCAGGGCAGCCGGTCACTGTGGTTGGAGTGCAGCCGGTCGATCGGCTGGAACGTGCCGAGCTGCACCCAGCGCGCGTACAGATCGTCCGGCAGCTTGGTGCTGCCCGGTTCGGTCCCCGGTTCCTGCAGCCCCATCGTGTGGCCGCCGATGTCGTGGCTCACCGACGCCATGCCGGTCGCGACCGACTCGCCAGGGGTGTAGCCGACCTCGTAGGCCAGCGTCGGCCAGTTGGAAATGGCGTCACCGGTGAAGTGCAACGTCGTGCGCTTGTCCGCCCACGGCCCGGTCGGCACGGCGTTCGGTGAGCTGTAACCACCGGCCTGCAGCGAACCGTACGCACGGGAGAACGCGAACCCGCGGTCGATGGCGTTGGCCGACTCGGCGGCGTACTGCTGGTTGATCCAGGCGTCCGGGGTGACTCCGGACAGGCTCGAATACGAACCGTCGCAGCACCAGTCCAGCCACCAGAAGTCCACCCCCTGCGGCGCCATCGTGCGGTGCAGCTGGAGGTAGGCCTGCAACTGGTCCGGGTCACCGAAGTCGAACACGTAGCAGTCGGTGCCGCACCCGCCGGCCTTGAGCTTGCCCTTCGCGGTGGCCTGCGCCGCCGCGAACTGCGGGTCGGAACCCACGATGCTCGGGTGGATGTTCAGTGTCGTGTGCAGACCCTGATCGTGCGCCCAGGAGAAGAACGCGGCCGGGTCGGGGAACTTGTTCTTGTCGATTTCCCAGCCGTTCCACTGGTTCGGCGACTTGAAGTCGGTGTCGACGACCAGCGCGTCCAGCGGCACCTGCTCGGACCGGAAGCGGGGCACGATGTTCTGCTGGAAGTCCGCCGCGGTGCGGTCGTAGTACTCGGAGTACCAGACGCCGTAGGCCCAGCGCGGTAGCAGCATCGGCGGTCCGGTCAACGTGGACAGCTCCTGCAACGCCTGGTTGTAGTTCTGCCCGTAGGCGAACACGTAGCCGTCCTGGTATGGCTTGCCACCGTGCGCGGGCCGCTGGGTCACCGCCTTGGTGCGCGGGTCGTACAGCGCCGATGCCGTGTCGTCCAGCAGCGACCAGCCGTCCTGGTACAGGATGCCCGGGACGGTGACGGCGGTGCCGTTGACGCCGTCGAGCCCGCGCCGGTAGCCACCGAGCGCCGCGTGCGGGGCGAGCAGCGGCGACCCCGGTGCGGTGACCGCGAACGTGTCGACGTTGAGGTGGCAGCTCGCCGCGTCGGGGCAGCCGAGGGTCACGGTGTTGGTGCCCGCGGCCAGCTGGACCGGCACGGCGATGGTGCGCCACGAGTTCCAGCTGCTCGTCGGGGCGAGGGTCACGGTGGCCGGTGCGGCATTGCCCACCTCGACCGTGACGGTGCGCGGCTGGATCGGTGCCGGGTCGGCGGCCGCGTTGGCGTAGCGCACCTGCAGGTCGTACTTACCGGCTGCGGGGACACCGGTGACGGTCAGCGCGTCCGATGCGCCCGCCTGCTCCAGGCCGGCGAGGAAACCCTTGCCGGAGTAGCCGTCGTGGTTGTCGGCGGTCCGTGCGCCGCCGGCCTGCGCACCCAGCTCGGCCTCGCAGATCGCGCCGTACGCGCAGGGCACCGGCGCGGGCGGGATGGGCTGTGGGAAGGCGGCACCCTGCTGCACCACGGCGAGGCTGTCGATGTTGACGTTGCCGGAGTCGGTGACCGCATGCTCGACCCGCACCTCGTGCTGCCCGGCGCCCAAAGTGACCGGCACCGTTGCCACTGCCCAGTTGTCCCAGTCGGTCGTGGGCGGCAACGAGATGGTGTGCGCGTCGCCGCCGTCCACCCGCACGGTCAGCGAGCGGGTGGTGTGCTGCCCGTCGCCGCCGAACCCGTTGGCATAGCGCAGATCCAGCTGGTAGGCACCGGCTGCCGGGGCTTCGGTGCGGAACGTCAGCGCGTCGCCGGTGTTGATGAAGCCGGCGGCGAACCCACCGCCGGTGTAGCCGCGGTGATCGCTCGCCACACCCGGGCCGGTCAGCCCCAGGTCCTCGGCTTCGCACAACACGCCGAACGCGCACACCGGTATCCCTCGCCCGGCCCACGGCGAGGCGTTGACGGTCTGCCCGCCGGTGCGCAGCTGAACGGTCAGGTTGCTGTCGCCGAAGGGGCCCGATCCGAGCTTGTAGCGCAGCTGGACGGCACTGGTCTGGACCGTCAGCCAGCCGTCGCGAGTCGTTGTGGTGTAAGGGGTCCGGCCGAAGCTGTCACGACCGACCACGTTGTGCGTGCCGGCGTCGACGAACGCCGAGTCACCCGCATATTCGGTCCGGATCAGCGTCGGTGACAGCACCTCGAACCGGGCTTGCCCGGCGGTCACCACCTGAGGACGCGGCACCGCCGCCGCGTCCACCGACGCCACCGCGGTCAGCAGGGCGGCCACCATGCCCGCTACCGCGAGCAGCGCCACCAGACCGCGCCGCCGCAACCGTCTCGCCCGAGTCGCCACCTTTGCCTCCTCGCCTGAATCCTCGGTGACGCTACTTCGGCACCGATCAAGAAATGAACAGCTCGCGCCGAGCTTGTCCGGTCTTTTGTCCGGTTGTCAGCCGGTGGTCGCGGTCGCGAACACGTGCAGACCCGGCAGTTGCGGCAGCAGCAGGTACGCGATCGTCTTGCCAGGAGTCAGCGGAACCTTGGTGGCGTACAGGCTCACCTTGTGCGGCCCGGTGCCGTCCGGGGGCTGGTTCCAGTTCTGTGCGGTGGCCACCAGCGTGTCGGCCGGCAGCGGGGTGTTGCTCCACCAGTCGGCGAACGAGACGGTGGCCGTCGACGTGGTCCCGTCGGTGTAGCGGATGGTGAGGTCACCGCTCTGGTTGCCCGGTGCGCCGGCGCCGAGCAGATGCAGCGACGTCCCGCTGCCGGTCATGGTGACCAGCTGTCCTGCGGTGGCGACGTTGTCCGGCCGGCCCGCCGGAACGTCCGGCCAGGTGAACGTCGCGCCGTCCGCCGTCACGGTGCCACCTGGCGTGATGCCGAGCTTCGCCAGTTCCTGCGCCGAATAGCTGTAGCCGGAGCCGTCGAAATCCGCCGCGCCCGGGTCGGCGTTGTCGCTGATCCCGACGTTGTTGCGGGCCGCGGCGAAACCGGCGTACGGCACGGACACGTTCTGGCTCGCCGGGTTGACCGTGGACCGGCCCACCCCGGGCCCGGTGAAGACCCCGTTCACGGTGACCTTCGCGTGGCCCGGCGCCGCGGTGGCCGGCGGGGTGAGCGTGAAGGCGAAGCTCTGACTGCTGTGTGCGCCGACCCGCCGGGCCGTGGCCGTCGCCGGGGTGATCGTCCAGCCCGGCGGCACGGCCGGGCTGACCGTCGCCCCCGTGACCGCGACGTCCGCCCTGTTGACGAAGGTGGCGGTGACCTGGCTCGGCTTGCCCGGTGTCACGATGTCCGGTGCCTGCACGGTGACGCCTTGCGGGCCGAAGCTGCGCGTCACCCGGAGGCCGCCCTGCAGTGGCAGGTTGGCCGACGAGTCGCCGGCGAACAGCTGGTAGGTGCCGCTCGCGACCTGCCAGGCCTGCGTGGTGGAGTCGAACGTGGCCAGCGAGTCCGGCGAAACGGTGAAGGTGACCCGCTTCGTTTCGCCCGGCTGGAGGAACACCTTCTCGAACCCTTTGAGCTGATGCGGCGGCTCTCCGCTCTCGGCCGGGTTCCCGACGTAGAGCTGGGCGACGTCGGCGCCGGCGCGGCTGCCGGTGTTGGTGACGTCGACGCTCGCGTGCACCGTGCCCAGCGACGTGGTCTGCGGCGGGTCGACCCGCAGATTGCCGAAGCGGAACGAGGTGTAGGACAGGCCGGAGCCGAAGGGGAACAGCGGCGCGATGCGCTGCGCGTCGTACCAGCGATAGCCGACCTTGAGGCCTTCGGAGTAGTTCACCTTGCCGTCGACACCCGGGAATTGCTGCGGGGTCGAGGCCGGCACATCGGCCAGGCTCTTCGGGAACGTGACCGGTAGCTTGCCCGACGGGTTGACGTCACCGAACAACAGCGCGGCGATGGCGTTTCCGTAATCTTGGCCCGGATACCACGCCTCGAACACGCCCTTCACCTTGTCCAGCCACGGCATGGTCACGGCCGAGCCGGTGTTGAGCACGACGATCGTGTTCGGGTTGGCCGCGGCGACGTGCTCGATCAGCGAGGTCTCATCGGCCGGCAGCTCGAGGTCGCTCAGGTCGCTGCCTTCCGCTTCGTTCTTCGCGGCGAAAACGACCGCCACGTCCGAGGACCTGGCGAGATCGACGGCCTGCTGTTCGGGGCTGGCCGTCCCGCCCGGTGGCTGCCAGCCGAACTGCACGAGCGACCCGCCGCCGTCCTGGTAGTAGTCGACTTCGACGGACACCGGCTTCCCCGCGGTGAGGGTGACCTGCCCGGTCTGCGTGACACCGCCCTGGTCGTGCCAGTTGTCGATGACCTGCTTGCCGTCGACGAACAACCGGCTGCCGTCGTCGCTGGTGATGGAGAACGTGTAGGTCCCCGACGTGGGCGGGTTCAGGGTGCCGGTGTACTTGGCGGACCACTGGGTGCGCGGCACACCCGGTACCGGGGCACCGCCCTTCCAGTCGAAGGCGATCTGGTCGGTGTCGCGGGTGGCGAGCGGCGCGCCGGAGAGGGTCATGCCGTTGTAGTAGGTGCCGGTGAGCCCGTTACCGGTGCCGCTGCTCGGCGTGAGCACCGTTTTCGGCACCAGCGGCAGCCCGCCGAGGCTGCTGTTGCCCTGCGCGTAGTTGACCGTGACGTCCTTGCCCGCGCGGGCGGAAATCCCTTGGTACGGCGTCACGATCTGGTCGGCGCGCACCGCGGCCGAGCCGCCGCCACTGGTCATCGCGTTGGCACCGGCGGCGTCCCCGATGACCGCGATCGAGGATTTCTTGTCCGGCGACAACGGCAGGATGCCGTCGGCGTTCTTCAGCAGCACGGTGCCGTCCTTGGCCACCTGCGAGCCGACCGCCTGGTTCGCCGGTGTGGTGACGACCGCGTCCGGGGTGCCGGCCGGCGTCTTCGTGAACAGGTTGAACCGGAACATCTGGGTCAGCGTCGGCCGCAGCAGGGAATCGATCGTGCCGAGCGGCACCTGTCCGGATTCGACGGCCTGCTTGAGCGCGGCGCCGTAGCGGGCATCGTCGGGCATCTCCATGTTCAGCCCGGCCTCGACCGAGCCGAGGGTGGATTTCGCGCCACCCCAGTCGGTCGTGACGAACCCCGGATAGTGCCACTGCTCGCGCAGCACCTGGTTCATGATGTACGGGTCCTGGCAGGCGGCCTGGCCGTTGATGAAGGCGTACGAGCACATGAGCGATGCGGGCTGGGCCTGCTCCACGATCGCCTTGAACTGCGACAGGTAGATCTCCTGCTCGGTCCGCGAATCGATGATCACGTCGTCGGTGGAGTTGCCGCGGTTGGTCTCCTGGTTGTAGAGCGCCCAGTGCTTGACCTGCGCCAGCTCACCGGTGCTCTGGATGCCCTGCACGTCGGCCACGCCGATCTGCCCGGCCAGATACGGGTCCTCGCCGTAACTTTCGAACGCACGGCCCCAGCGCGGATCCCGCACGATGTTCACCGTCGGACCGAGCGCCACCGCGGCGCCCTTCGCCCATTCCTCACTTCCGATGACCTGGCCGTACTGCTTGCCGAGCGGCTTGTCGAAGGTGGAAGCGAGGGACACCGGTGACGGCAGCTGGGTGATGCCGCTCATGCCGAGCCCGACGCCGCCGGGACCGTCGTTGAGCGTCAGTGCCGGGATGCACAGCCGCGGCTGGGCCGGGACGGTGCCGGAGTAGCTGTGGCTGTTGTCGCCGTGCAGCTCCTGCAGCTTCTCGTCGAGGGTCATCTGCGCGAGCAACTGATCGACGCGCTGGTCGATCGGCGCGGTCGAGGTGACCCACGGGCAGGAGGCGGCGGCCACGACCGGGGAGGCGGGCAGCACGGTGGCGGCGACGGCGGTCGAGACCACCACCGCCGCGGAAAGCGAGGCTTTGAGAAGTGGTCGCAACAACTTTGTCGCTCCTTAACCGATAATCCTGCGTTCGCACGCTAACCGTGCTGCCGGACAACGGCAAGTGACAGAACAGGACAGGTTTTTCCCTCAACAGCGCCAAAAACGCGGGTTCCGTGGTGAAATGACCCCGGCGATTTCGGCGCGTTGCCCATTCGGGCAACCGCGCATGGAAAGGTGTGCACAATGAGGTACAGACCAGTCGGCAGGCGTGCCGGTGTCGCGATACTTGCCGCGGCTGCGCTGTGCGCCGTCACCGGATACGGGGCCGCCCCCGCGGCCGGAACCGCGGCGGTCGCGGCGTCGACGCCTTCGATCGAGTTCGCGAACCCCAACAGCCAGGCCCTGTTCGGCACCGCGTACCAGGCGGCACTGAAGAACGTGCTCCAGACCAACACGATCACGGCCGATCCCGCGCACTACAACAAGAGCGGCCTGCTGGACCCGGACATCGGCATCGTCAGGGCCGGCGGCGGTTACCCACAGCCGTGGACCCGTGACGCTTCGGTGAACAGCTGGAACGCCACCAGCCTGCTGTCCCCCGCACTGGCGAAGAACACGCTGTGGTCGGTCGTGGAGAAGGACGCAGGCGGCAATCTCCAGGTCCAGCAGGACGATCAGCAGTGGGACCAGGTCATCTGGGTGACGGCGGCGTGGAACCAGTACCTCGTCACCGGTGACCGGAGCTTCCTGGAGAACGCGTATCGCACCGCGGCCGACACGGTCACGATCCGGGAGCACGCGAGCACGGCCGGGTTCAACCCCGCCTACGGGCTGTTCACCGGTGCCTCGTTCTTCAACGACGGCATCGCCGGATATCCGGCACCACCCGCCGACGCCACCGAATCGGTCAGCACCGGCAGCATGCCGTGGCCCGGCGTGTCGACCGGAATGTTCTTGAGCACCAACGAGGTCTACTACGCCGCCTACGTCAACCTGGCGAACATGGCGGAGAAACTGGGCAGGCCGGGCCAGGAGGCGGCTTCGTACCGGGCGAAGGCCAACGCGCTCAAGTCCGCGATCAACAAGCATTTCTGGAACCAGCAGACCGGGCTGTACAACTACCTGGTGCTGGCCGACGGGACCACCGGCGCCTATCAGGAAGGCACCGGGCTGGCGTTCGCGCTGATCTTCGGTATCGCGAACCCGGCGCAGGCCCGCTCGATACTGGCCCATGCCACCGAGATGACGTGGGGTATGCCCGACACCTACCCGAACTGGGCGCGTTATTCCGACGCCCAGCCCGGCAGGCACAACGCGATCGTCTGGCCGGTCGTGCAGGGCTTCTGGGCCAAGGCGCTGGCGCAGCAGGGTGAACAGAACGGGTTCGCCGCCGAGACGGCACGGCTGGCCGAGCTCGCCGATGGCAACAGCGGATTCTGGGAGATCTACAACGGGAACACCGGTGTCGTCGACGGTGGCTGGCAGCGGCTGGGTGACACGGTGAAGTTCCACTGGGGCTCGCAACCGGACCAGACCTGGTCGGCCACCGCGTTCCTCGACATGATCCACACCGGACTGTTCGGATTGGACTTCACCGATTCCGGTCTGTCGTTCACGCCGGACCTGCCCGCCGGCTGGGGTGACGTGACCTTGCGTGATCTGCATTACCGCAACGCCGATCTCACCATCGCGTTGCACGGCGCGGGCACCCGGATCGGTTCGTTCACGATCGACGGCCGCCGGGCTTTCCGGAGCGAAATCCCGGCGTCGTTGAGCGGCAAGCACACCATCGACATCACGTTGACCGGCGCCACCGCCGGTGACCGGGACGGCGATCAAGTGCCCGACGCGCGGGACCTGTGCCCGGACACGGCGGGCACCGCCACGTTGCGGGGCTGCCCCGACCCCGCGCATATCGAGGCGGAGGACGCGCTCAACACCGGTGGCGTGAAGACGAACGTGAACCACACCGGTTACTCCGGTCGCGCATTCCTCGACGGCCTGTGGGCCCAGGGTGCTTCGTCGGCATTCACGGTGCACCGCACCACGGCGGCGGCCGGGACCGGCTCGATCACCTTGCGGTACGCCAACGCCAACAACGAAGCCCGCACGATGACGGTGTCGGTGGACGGCACGCCGGTGCGGCAGGTGAGTTTCCCCAGGGTGTCCAGTAGCTGGGATGATTGGGGCACGGTGACCTTCGGCGATATCCCGGTCAGCGGTCTGAACCCGGTGATCACGGTGTCCTACGCGGCTGGTGACAGCGGCTCGATCAACCTGGACTGGCTGGAATACCGGGCCGCGAACTGACCGGATACGACTCAGGCCACCCCGCCGTATACGGGGTGGCCTGATCCATTTCGCGGGCTTTTCCTCTATCTTGGTCAACCACCAAGGAGTGAGCCAAGACCGACGGTGCGTATGCGGACGCGATTGAACTCGTAGGATGCGACTGAATATCGTGTAGGCACGACGACCGTCCAAATGATCGGATTGACGATGCGGAGCAGGACGCAGAAGATCACGCCCGAGAAGGCCGCGACGATGCTGGAATCGAACACAGCGAACCGGCCACTGTCGAAATCCGTGGTGCGGGCTTTCGCCGAAGCCATGCGGCGCGGTGAATGGCAGATCACACACCAGGGAATCGCGTTCGACACGAACGGTGTCCTGGTCGACGGGCAGCACCGGCTGGCCGCGGTCGTGGCCGCCGAGCTGCCGATCGAAATGACGGTGTTCACCGAGGTCCCGCCGGACACGTTCGACGTGCTCGACACCGGGAAGCGCCGCAATGCGGCCGATGTGCTCGCCATCGAAGGTGAGAAGTCCACCACCACGCTGGCCGCGATGCTGCGCATCATCTGGCTGTACGAAAACCGCCCGGACACCTCGTGGGCCGGTGGTTCCGCCGCGGTGACCAACCCGCAGGTGCTGCACACACTCGAGCAGCACCCGAAGGTCCGTGACTACATCAGCCTCGGCGAGCGTATCGCGGCCGGCACCGGGATGATCAAGTCCGCCGCCTCGGCGGCCAGCTATCTGGTGGACCACACCACCGGGCGGACCAGCGTGGACGAGTGGTTCGACGGCATCGTCGACGGCGCCGGACTGGGCCGCAACGACGCGCGGCTGACCTTCCGCAACACCATGCTGCGGATGGCCCGCTCCGAAGCCGGCCAGGTCAAGCGCCGCCGGGAAACCCGCGAACACCTGACCCTGTACTTGAAGGCGTTCAACTCCTGGGCCCGCGGCGAAACGCTGAGCACGTTGCGCTACACCCCCCGCGAACCGCTGCCGGCCATCGCGATCCCCAGCTGACACCCGCTCTTCCGGCGGGGCCGCTGCCCTTCATGTGCGCGGCCCCGCCTTTTGGTGTCTTATCGGGGCCGGCTGTCTATTGTGGAATCCGCCACACGTGATGACGGGGTCACCGGTTGCGGCCCCGTGAACATGGTGGCTGAGACTGGGCCGATGGTGACCGTGCGTTCGATCGCCGCCGCGCAGGTTTGCAGGTGGGGGAGGATGGCGTGGAACAGTGTGTCGTCATCGATCTGGCCCGTGTGGGTGCCGATGGTGACCGCCGCGACCACGGCGCCCGCGGCGTCGTGCAGCGGGACCGAAACGCTGCGCACACCTCGTTCCAGTTCCTGGTCGATCAGTGCCCACCCCTGCGCACGCACCTCGGCGATACGGGCGAGCAGCTCCCGCGGGTCGGTGATGGTCCGGTCGGTGTAGGCGACCGGGGGGAAGCGGGTGAAGTGCGCCGTCAGCTGCTCGTCGGTGAGCCCGGACAGCAGGGCACGCCCCACCGCCGACGCCGCGGCCGGCACCCGGGTTCCGGGCGCCAGCCTGATCGACATGACCCGCCGCACCGCGGCCCTCGCGACGAACACCGCGGTGTCACCATCGAGGACGGCCAGCGAGCAGGAATGGTCCACTTCCTGCGCCACATCCTCCAGATAGGGCTGCACGATCTCGGGGAAGGTCTGCGACGCGATCGTCAGGTAGCCCAGGTCCAGCACCTTCGCCGTGAGCCGGTACCGGCCCCCGGCGCCGTCCACATATCCGAGTGACTCCAGGGTGCGCAGCAGGCGGCGGGCGGTGGCCGGGTCGAACCCGCACCGGGCCGCGACCTCCGCCGCCGACAGCTCGGCCCGGTCGGCGGAAAAACACGTCAACACGTCCAGCCCGCGGTCGAAGGTCCGCACGAACGGGCCGAGCCCCTCGCTGCTCATATCCCCGGTGCCCTTCACTCAGCAGGTGCCTTCCGTGCCTTCCCGCTCGACATTTCATCATGCCCGCTCGATCCGTGATCACCGGTTTCGGGCCCGGCGATGACGGCCGCGGCGGAGATCAGGGCGGTGCCGACCACGAGCACCCCGACGGCCCAGTAGCCCGCTACCGCCAGCAGGCCGGTGGCGATCAGCGGGGTGAACCCGGCGATCGGATCGGAGGCCGAGCGGGCGAGATTCACGCCGCTGTTGCGGACCCGGGGCTCGAACATCTCCGCCAGATACGCCCCGGACACCGACAGCGCGATCTTCACTCCGATGCCGTACACGAGCACCAGGGCGACCACGACGAGCAGCGGGTTGCGGGTCTGGAGCAGCCAGAAGAACGGGAACCCGAAGACCGCCACGGAGAACAGGCCGGTGAGGAAGACCGGGCGGCGGCCCCACCGGTCCGCGCAGCGTCCGGCGAGCGGAATGACCAGCAGCCCCACCAGGTTTCCGGCCATCACGCCGGTCAATGCGGGCGCCGCGGGCATCTTGAGCGAGCTCGTGCAGTAGGAGATCGCGAACACGTTGAAGATCTGGCTGCCGACGGCGTCGGTGGAGCGGGCCAGCGCGGCGAGCACCACGCGCTTGCGATGGGTCCGCAGCAGTTCACGGATCGGGTTGCGCACCACGGTTCCGGTCTTCTTGAGGGCGGTGAACTCGGGCGACTCGTCGACCCGCAGCCGGATGTAGAGGCCGACGAACACCAGGAGGAACCCGATGAGGAACGGGATCCGCCAGCCCCACGCGAGAAACTCCGTTTTTCCCAGCCCGGACAGCGTCGCGAAAACCCCGGTGCCGAGCAGGATGCCCAGCGACACCCCGAGCGCGGGCATACTCGCCAGCAGTCCCCGGCGGCGTGCCGTGGAGTACTCGGCGCTCATCGTGATCGCGGTGCCGTATTCGGCGCCGGCACCGATGCTCTGCACCAGCCGCAGCACCACCAGCAGGATCGGCGCGAGCACCCCCACCTTCGTATACGTCGGCAGCAGTCCGATACCTCCGGTGGCAATGCCCATCAGGATCAGGCAGATCACCATGACGTTCTTGCGGCCGATGACGTCGCCCCAGCGGGCGAGCACGACCCCGGCCACAGGGCGCAGCACGAATCCGATCGCATAGGTGGCGAACGCGGCCAGCGTCCCGGCCACCGCACTGACGGATGGGAAGAACAGCGTGCCCAGCGCCAGCGAGGTCGCCGTCCCGTAGACGTAGAAGTCGTACCATTCCAGGACGGTGCCGATGAGGTTCGAGGCGACGGCGCGGGTCCGCCCGCGTTTATCCGTGGTGGGTGAAGCGGGACTGGTCATCATTGACCTCCGGGTCGGGGTTTCGGGAAAGGGAAGGCGCCACCGCTGCCGGTGGGTCGACGATCGCGCCCTGGGTACGCAGCACGGCACGGATCCGCTCGGGCGGCACCGCACGCGGGGCCACGCCGAGCTGGGCGGCCAGCGCCGCCGCGACACCGGCGGCCTGGCCGGTGGCCATCGCGGTGCCCATGTGCCGCACCGCACCCATGGCCGCCTGGGTGGCGGACAGGCACCGGCCGGCGACGAGCAGACCGTCCACCCCCTTCGGCAGCAGGCTGCGATAGGGCACCGAGAACGGCGCGGGTGGTTCGAGCAGGGTGAGCCCCGTCTTGTTGTCGTGCACGTCGAGTGGTCCGCCCGCCTGGGCGATCGCGTCGGGAAATTGGTGTCCCGCAAGGACATCGGACTCGGTCAGCACGTAGTCACCGGCGATGCGCCAGGTCTCGCGCACCCCGATCCACGGCGCGATCGAGGACAGGTAAGCGCTTTCGAAACCGGGCACGGCCTCGCGCAGGAACGAGATGACCGAGCGCAGCTGGGCGCGGCCGGCGATCTCGGCCCTGGTCAGGTCGTGGCTGTCGGACCCGTCGAGCCCGGTCACCCTCGTCATGAGGATGAACGCGTCGTTGCCCGAGGGGGAACTGAGCAGCGACAGCAGTTGCTGGGCGAGCTGACCGGTCTCGACGCCGAGCCTGGCCAGCCGCCGCTTCTCCGCCCTGTCCAGCGCCCTGAACCGACCGACGTCCACATTGGACAACCGGGCCATCATGGTCATCGGCTGGCGATCGCGACGCTCGTCGAGCGAGTTTTCGGTGCCACAGCCCGATTTCCGGCTGACCACCGCGTCGGCGGTGGCGTCCACGACCACCGGTGCGCCGATGGCTTCGGCGGCGTACCGGCCTTGCACGACCAGCCCGTGCACCTTTCCGTCGTGCAGCACGGGACTGGTCGCCTGGCTGTGCAACAGCACCTCGATCCCCGCCTCCGTGGCCAGGTCGTCGAGGACCAGCTTGAGGATCTCCGGGTCGAACGGGAAAGTACGCACGCGAAGCGGGTTTTCGCTCGCTTCGGCCAGGACGTACGGGGTGAATTCCGTCGCGCCGCCCGCTTCGATGAGCCGCTGCGTGATCTCGTGCCCGACGCCGCCGCCGACCAGCACCTCGCGCCAGTAGAAACCCATGAAGCTGGCGACCATCGCCCCCGTCGCGGTGCCGCCGAGAAAGGGGCCACGTTCGACGAGGACCACCCGCGCGCCTGCACGGGACGCCCCGATCGCCGCGCAGAACCCCGCGGGCCCTCCCCCGGCGACCACGACGTCGGCGTGTGTCGTCATCGGCAACTCGACGGACGGCACGCTGACCGTGTTCTCCGTCGAGAGCCGCGGTAGCGCACTCATCTGCGTTCTCCTCCTGCCAGTCGGTGCATGGTGAGGGCGGCGTGCCGGACCGCGAGCGCGGACCAGCCGCCCTCCCCGGCCGCGTCGCCCACCGCGACCACGGTCTTTTCCGGTGCCACGGCTCGGATTCCGGCCACCGGGTTGACGGCGTCGGCGGCGTCGACCGACACCAGAACCGGGCCGGACGCGGGAATCACCGCCGTTTCCCCGCCGCTGTGGCGGACGTGGATGTGCTCCGGTTCCACCGCGGTCAGCACCGCGCCCAGCACGAGTCGCACCTTCGGATCGCCGGTGAGCCTGGCCAGCGGCAGGATTTTCGCCCTGGGCCCGACATCGTGCGCCAGTTCCGGTTCCGCGCCGACGAGCGTCACCCTGGCGCCGGCCGTCGCGAGATGGTCGGCCAGGGCGGTGCCGTTGCGGTCCGCGCCCCACACGACGTATTCGTCCTCGGCAACGGTTTCCTCCGCCAGCCACTCGAGCAGGCCGCGCACCCGGCCTGGCGACGCCCCGGGCAACCGGGGCACGGCACGGGGCATTCCGGTGGCCAGCACGATGATCTCTTCGGGCTGGCCGGCGATATCGGCCGCGGACAACGTAGTCCCGAGCTCGACGGCCACCTTCGCTTCGGCCAGTTCCCCGGTGTACCAGTCGATGATGTGCCGGTATTCCGGGTATTCGTGCAGCTGCGCGGCAAGTCCCAGCGCACCGCCGAGTGTCTCGCGGCGTTCGGCCAACCGGGTGCGATAGCCGTGGGCGGCGGCGACGCGGGCGGCCTCCAGCCCGGCCGGTCCCCCGCCGACGACGAGTACGCCCGGCTTGCCGGTCACGGGCGCGGCTATGGGCAAGGCCCCGGCGGCCTCGGGTGCCACCGCGCACCCGACCGGTTCGCCTGTGCGCAGCGCGTCGGTGCAGTAGTTGCAGGAAATACAGGGGCGCGGCTTCTGTCCATTGAGGACTTTCCTGGTCCACTCGGGATCGGCGTGCAGCGCACGGGCCACGGTGACGAAATCCGCTTCCCCACGGGAAATGATCTCCTGCGCGGTCGCCCCGTCCACGATCCGGCCCGCGACCCCGACCGGCGGTCCGAGCGCACGGAACCGCGCGGCCGCCTCCGCATGCACACCGCGCGGGAACTCCCCGGGCGGAGTAATCCACTGGCCTGCCTCGTAACATCCGGCCGAGACGTCGACGAAGTCCAATTCGGACACTCCGGCCCGCTGGAGAATGCCGAGGGTCGCCTCGACATCGAGTCCGTCGGGGAGCCCTTCGTGTGCCGAGACGCGAATCCCGACGGCCAGCCCCGGCACGGCGTCGCGGACCGCGGTGATGACCTCCCGCAGAAACAGCGCGGGATCTCCGTAGCGGTCGGTGCGCTGGTTCGTCCGCGGCGACAGGAACTGCGCAAGCAGGTAACCGTGTGCCGCGTGCAGTGAGATCACGTCGGCTCCGGCGTCGGCGCTGCGGCGGGCCGCATCGGCGTAGCGGGCGGCGAGGTCGGCGATGTCGTCGGGTTCGAGTTGCCCGGGCAGGTCGCCGTCGATCACCGTCGCGACGACCGGCGAGGGCGCCACCGGCTGATACCCGCTGACAGCCGCCTTGGCGAGCCTCCCGCCGTGCACGAGTTGCATCCCGAACAGCGCGCCGGCCTCGTGCACCGTGTCCGCCAGCCGCCGCAGGCCTGCAATCGTGGTGTCCTCGTCCGCGGCGAGCTGCCGGGGACGCACCCGGCCGTCCGCGCGTACGAACGCGGCCTCGGCGTAGACGAGTGCCGTGCCGCCCGTGGCGACCGCCGCCAGTCGCCGTACGTAGTGGTCGGTGGGGATGCCGTGGTGATCGCAGTAGTTGCGTTCCATCGGCGCGGCGACGACGCGGTTGCGCAACTCGACGGGCCCGAGTCGCAGCGGCGAGGCGAGGGAACTCATGCGCCGCCCACCTCGATGAGGGTCTTGCCCAGCGCCGGGTCGCCGCTGTGCGCGAGGGCGAAGGCGTCCTGCGTCCGCGCCAGCGGGAAGCGGTGGGTCACCAGCTCCTCCACCAGCTCATGGTGCCGCCCGGCGAACTCGATCGCTTCGGGGAACAGCGCCCGGCTGTTACGGCTGCCGACGAGGTCGAGTTCCTTGTACGGCAACGTGTTCATCGGCAACCGGGCCTGCGCCGCGGAGATGCCCACGGCCACGATCCGGCCCGCGCTCACCACCAGATCGAGCGCGGTGGCCAGCGAACCGGCCGCGCCGGTGGCCTCGATGACGATGGACGGGCCCTCCCCACCGGCCCACTCGACGATGGCGGCCCGCTGGTGTGCCTCGAGCGTTTCGCCGACCGGCTCGGCGTAGGTGGCCCCGAATCGCCGGGCGCGTTGTGCCCGCGCGGGCACACGGTCGAGGGCGGCCACCCGGACTCCGCGGTCCACCAGCGCGCGGGTGGCCAGCAGCCCGATCGGGCCGCAGCCCAGCACCAGCGCGTCCGCCCCCGCCGTGGGCTGCGACCGCGCGACGGCCTGCATGGCGATGGCGGCCGGTTCGACCATGGCGGCGGTCACGGCCGACAGCCCCTCGGCGGCGTGCACGCGAGCGGCCGGTACGGCGATCAGCTCGCTCAGCGCGCCGTCGAGATGCACACCGAGCACGGCGCTGCGCGCACAGGCGTTCGCACGGCCGACTCGACACGCGAAGCAGTGGCCACAGGAGAACGCCGGTTCGATGACGACGCGCCGGCCGTCCGCCCAGCCGGTGATCTCGTGTCCTTGCACCAGCGGCAACGTGGCCGCGGGGTATTCACCTGCCCAGATATGCGCGTCCGTGCCGCAGACGCCCACCGATTCGACAGCCACCAGCACCTGGTCCGCGCCGGCCTCACACGGCGGGCGTTCGAGGATTTCGACCCGGTGTGGCCCGGTCGTCACCGCAACCTTCATTGTTTCGGCTCCTTGCGCACGTTCGTTCGCACAGCGCCTGAGTATTGGCCGATCCAGCGGAAAAAGCAAGCGGGGATGCCCTTGCGCAGGTATTCGCACCATCGTGCGCTGGACGCCTGATCGAGAGCTAGGCTGGTGATCGTGACCGCGAAAGAAGCCGATCCGGAGCTGGTGACCTCCGCCGAGCGCGGGCTCGCCGTGCTCGCCGCGTTCCGGCCCGAGCAGCCGGCCATGACGCTGAGCGACGTGGCCAAGGCGACCGGACTCGACCGCGCCGCCGCCCGGCGCTTCCTGCACACGTTGCTCGCCCGCGGCTATCTCCGCACCGAGGGCCAGCACTTCCGGTTGCACCCGGCGGTGCTGGAACTGGGCGACGCTTACCTGGCGGCACTGCGCTTACCGGGTCTCGCGCTGCCCCGGCTGGCCGCGCTTTCCGCGCGGTTCAACGAACCCGCGTCGATGGCGGTGCTCGAAGGGGATCAGGCGGTGTTCGTCGCCCACGTGCCCAGCAACCGCCTGATGGCGGCGAACGTCGCGGTCGGCAGCCGCGTGCCGGCGTACCGGAGCTCACTGGGGCGGGTCCTGCTGGCGGGAAAGCCGGACGAGTGGCTGGCCGGCTACCTCACCGGAGAGTCCCGGGACGGACTGGACCGGCCGGCACTTCGCGCGGACATCGCGTCGATCCGCCGGGACGGCTGGCTGACCAGCGACGAACCGGACGCGGGCGTCCGCTCGGTCGCGGTGCCGGTGCACGGTGACGGGGGAACCGTTGCCGCGATCGGGATTTCCAGTCACGCGGACCGCGTCAGTCACTCGGCGCTGGCGGAGACGATCCGGCCCGCACTTCTCGAGGCCGCGCACCGAATCGAGCAGAGCTATGCCGGGAACCAGTGAAACCATGCCCGTCGTCCGGGAGGTCCTCGCCCGCGTCGAGGTCGAAAACCTCGACACCGCACTGGAAACTTACTGCTCGCTCGCCGGCACGACCGACGTCCGGCGCTTCCGGTTCGGCGACATCGAACTCGCCTGGGTAGGACCGTTCCTGCTGCTGGCGGGCGCGCCGCCGGACCTCGAACGCGTCCGCCGGACGGCGACCCTGCTGGTGACCGATATCGGCGCGGCCCAGGGCACCATCACCGGAACCGGCGGCGAAATCTTGGAAGGCCCCGCGCACGCACCCAACGGCGCACGCATGATCGCGCGCCACGCGGACGGCGCCGTCTTCGAATACATCGAGGTCCAGGCAGGGTAAAGCCCTGGCAGGCGGGGCATCACCTGCCAGGGCCCGGCTGGGGCTCAGCGGCCCAAAGCCTGCTGGAGCTGCTTCTTCGTCATCTTCGAACGGCCGGGAATCCCGCGCTTCTTGGCCTCGTTGTACAGCTGGTCCCGCGTCGGCCCGCCTGGTCCCTGCCGCTTGCCGGAACGCTTGCCGCCACGATGCTGCGGCGAGACATCCTTCGTCGAAGTCTTGCTCGCCTGCCGGGATTCGCCGCTCTGCGCGCGGTTCTTGTTCACCACGCGTGCCGCGATCTCCTCCGCGCGCCCTTCACCCGCGCCGCGCTCACGTTGGCTGTCCTTGATGTGCTTGTACTGCCGTTCCCGTTTGGCGTTCCACGCCTGCTGAGGCATGATGACCTCCCTTCCGCGAACAACCGATCCGTTGACTACCCGGATCGCTCGCGGGGAAACACTGCGCTACGTCATGGTCAGCGCGGCCTGCACGGTGGGCAGCACGGGCAGCACCTCGGCCAGACCGGCGACGCTGATCGCGCGCACCACCAGCCGCGACGAACTCACGATCCGCAGCGTCAGCCCACGCTGCCGGCAGGCCTCGTTTTCCTGCACCAGAGCCATCAGGCCCGCCGAGCCGAGAAACTCCACCTCGTCCAGATCGGCGATCACCGGAGCCGGCGGGACGACGAAATCCCGTGCACCGCGCAACTGCTCGGAGAGCTTGCCGGCGGTGGACAGGTCCACATCACCTGCCACGCGCAGCACCACGGCGCCATCGGCCAGCTCGCGGCGAATCCGCAACAGATCGCCCGGCGGGTCCAGAAAATCAGGCGCAGCAACCATCAAGCCCTCCAATGCGACCACGGGAGTCGCTTGCCGGGGCGGCAGGCTGGTTGCTCAACCTGAGTACGTGCAAGACAGTAACGACTCCCACCTGGCAGGCAAAAAGCAGGTCGACAACCCACTGGCACGGCAAGCCGCATTAGAGTTGCCTGATGGACAAGGGATTGCGGGTGGACCGGGCGCTGGTGCTGCGCCTTTCCGGTCAGCTCGGCGAGCTCCCGGCAACGGCGGCCGGTGTGCTGACGCCACTCGTGGTGCTGGATTTGCGTGACGTGCGGCCGCTCACCGCGGCGGACGCAGAGGCCGTGCACGCCTTCATTCGCCTCCGTGCCGAGGAAGGGATCCGCTGCCATGTCGTGGTCGATCCCACCGGCGCGGCGGCGCAGACACTCACCGCCATCGGCGCGCTGTCCCTGTTCAGCGACCTCGACCGGGCACTGACCAACGACGACGAGCAAGCGGACACCAGCACGCTCGCGGAGCAGCTCGAGTCGCTGACCCGGACCCTGCTCGGCGAGACCTCGGTCGCCGCCACGCTGGAGCAGATCATCAAGGCCGCTACCATCGTCATCCCCGCCGCCGATCTGGTCAGCGTCACCATCCGCACGCCGGAGGGCGAATTCACCACACCCGTCGAGACGAGCGTGGTCGCCGGCCAGCTCGACCAGGTGCAGTACGAGTCGGGGAAAGGGCCGTGCGTCGACGCCGCGCGCCCGGAAGGCCCCGGCTATGTGCTCAGCGAGGACCTGGCGCATGAGCGGCGATGGCCCGAGTTCGCCGCCGCCGCCACCCAGCGCGGATATCGCTGCGTCCTGGCCACGGAACTGTTGCAGGCCACCGGCAGCGGACGGCCGTCCGGTGCGCTGAACATCTACTGCCGGCAGCCGTACGGGTTCAGTGACACCGAGCGGCATCTCGCCCTGCTGCTGGCCACCCACGCGTCACTCGCGCTGGCCAATACCCAGACGTCGGAACTCGCCGAGCTGGCCCAAACCCAGCTGAGACAGGCGATCGACACCCGCGACGTCATCGGGCAGGCCAAGGGCATCTTGATGAACCGGCAGGGGATCACCGCCGAGGAAGCCTTCGATCTGCTGCGCAAGACTTCCCAGTCGCTCAACGTCAAACTCGTCGACATCGCCCGCACCCTCACCATCCGTCACGGGGAACTCGATGTGCCCACACAGGACGGTTGAAACCACCTGACAGTGGGAAAACTCCCAGTGGCAGCACACAGCTCGCCGGTGAGGAGCATCCGTGAAAACCGCCTCGACCTTCCGGTCGCACCCCCAACTGCGGCACTATGTCGAATCCGTCGCTGTCGCGCTGGGCGTGGAACCCGCCGCGTCACTGACCGAGTACGGCACCCCGTCGTGGGCCTACATCGCGCTGGCCGACACCTCGCCGAGGCATCCCGGCCGGCTGTTGATGTTGGTGTGGGACAGCAACAACGGCTGGGCGCTCGCGCTGGAGCCGGAGCGGATGGAGGAGCACCGGGTCCTGGCGAGCTGGCCCGAGCTCGTGCACCCGGAGCCGACCGAGATCTCCGACCTGGTGCGCCGCGCGCTGCAACCGTCGGGTGCCCGTGTCTGACCAGGCTGTGATCGTGCGGCGCCTGCTGGACAAAGCGGGCCGGACGTACGCGGACGAGGCCGGCATCAAGCTCGCCGACAAGCCTTCGCCGCTGTACCGGCTGCTGGTACTGGCGACGCTGCTGTCCACCCGGATCAATGCCGGGATCGCGGTGGCCGCGGCGAAGGAACTCGCCGCGGCCAAGCTGACGACGCCGCGGGCGATGGCGGATTCCCGGTGGCAGGATCGGGTGGACGCGCTGGGCCGGGCGCACTACTTGCGCTACGACGAGCAGACCGCCACGGCGTTGGGGGACAGCGCGGAAACGCTGCTGCGGGACTATTCCGGCGATCTGCGGAAACTGCGCGAGGCCGGTGACGGTGGCACCGAGGGAATCCGGCGGCGGCTGCGGAAGTTCGCCCGGGTCGGCCCGGTCGGTGCGGACATCTTCTGCCGGGAGGCGCAGGCGGTGTGGCCGGAGCTGCGGCCGTACCTGGACAAGAAGGCCCTCGACGGCGCGAAACGGATCGGGCTGCCGGCGGACCCGGCGCAGCTCGCCCGGCACACTGACGACGAGGCACTCCTGGCCGCCGCCCTCGTGCGGGTCGCGCTGGACCGGGAACTGGCGGAGTCCGTGGCCGAGGGCTGACCGTCAGCGGCGGTCGGGCGTGAGGTCCTGGGTGCCCACGACGGCCAGCAGTTCCAGCTGGTCCACGGATTCGGTGCCGATGGCCGGGGTGAACCACAGCAGCCGTTGCGTGCCGTCTTCGCTCACCAGGTTGAGGCAGTTGACGTCGATGACACCGAGGCTGGGGTGCACGATGCGCTTGCGATCGTTGCGGCGGACGGCGACGTCCTGTTTTTCCCACAGCTCACCGAATTCCTGGCTCCGCCGCAGCAGCTCGGTGATGAGCGCGGTGACTTCCTGATCGCCGCCGCGCCGCGCGGCAGCGGCACGCAGGTCCGCCACGAACGTCCGGGAATGCTGTTCGTGATCGTCGGCCGGGTAGATCGTGCGAGCCGCCGGGTCGGTGAACCACCGGTAGACCAGGCTGGCCTCGATTCCCCGCGTGGCAGGCGCCGGGCCGAGCAGGGCGACGGCGAGATCGTTCTGCACCAGCGTGACGTGCAGATCGGTGATGACCTGCGCCGGTGTGCCCGGTAACCGGCCGAGCAGGTCGAGCATCCCGGGGTGGACATGCGCGGCGGCACCACCGCTGGGCGGCACGGGACGTCCCGCCAGGTGGTAGATGTGATCGCGTTCGTCCAGGGTCAGGCGCAGCGCGCGGGCGAGCGAGGCGAGCACCTGCTCGGACGGTTGCGCGCCGCTTCCCCGTTCCAGCTCGATGTAGTAGTCGACGGAGATTCCGGCCTGTTGAGCCACTTCGTCGCGGCGCAGGCCCGGCACCCGGCGCCGGGGACCGGTGGGCAGACCGACGTCCGGCGGCCGGATCCGGTCGCGGCGCGACTTGAGAAACAGGCCCAGTTCACCGAGGTTCACCCCACCAGTGTGCACTCCTCGCCGCGCTGAGCCAGGGGTCGGCAACCCCCGGGTAAACGCCACCTGGTACCCCGTCGCGGCGCTGGGCAGAGTCGGTGATGTCCGACAGGAACCAGAGCGAAGGAGTCCACAATGACTGAGTCCACCACCCGGGTCGCGATCGTCACCGGCGGCTCCCGCGGAATCGGCCGTTCGATCGCGAGCCGGCTGGCGGCCGACGGTTTCGCCGTCGTCGTCGGCTACGCGGGGCGCAAGGATCTCGCGGACGAGGTCGTCGGCGACATCGAGACAGCGGGCGGGCAGGCGATGTCCGCACAAGCCGACGTCGGCGACGAGCAGGCGGTGACCGCGCTGTTCGACGCGGCCGAGACCACGTTCGGCGGGGTCGATGTGGTGGCGCACAGCGCGGGCACGATGCCGCTCGCGACCGTCGCCGACTTCGACCTGGCGGTATTCGACGAGCTGGTCCGCACCAACATCCGTGGCACGTTCGTCGTGGCGCAGCAAGCCGCGCGCCGGCTGCGTGACGGGGGCGCCGTGATCACCCTGTCGTCCTCGGTGACCGCCCTGTCCTTCCCGCGCTACGGCGGATACGCCGCGACAAAGGGGGCCGTGGAGGCACTTACCCTGATCCTCGCGCGGGAACTGCGCGGGCGGAACATCACCGTCAACTCCGTAGCCCCCGGCCCCACCGCGACCGACCTGTTCTTCGAGGGCAAGGACCAGGACACGATCGACCGGCTCGCCGCTCAGCCGCCGCTGGAGCGGCTCGGCACGCCGGAGGACATCGCCGGCGTCGTCGCGTTCCTCGCCGGACCGCAGGGCCGCTGGGTCAACGGCCAGCTCATCCGTGCCAACGGCGGAATCATCTGAGCGGAGATTCTCCATGAGTGACAAGCAAATCATCGTGATCACCGGGGCGTCCTCGGGATTCGGCAACCTCACCGCCCGCACCCTGGCGCGGGCCGGGCACACGGTGTACGCGGGGATGCGCGCGACCGGTGACCGCAACGCACCGCGGGTCAAGGAACTGGCCGAACTGTCGGCGGCCGAAGGGATCGACGCGCGCGGGATCGAAATGGACGTGCAGGACCAGGCGTCGGTGGATGCCGCGATCGCCCGGATCGTCGACGAGCAGGGCCGCCTGGATGTGGTGGTACACAACGCCGGGCACATGGTGCTGGGCCCCACCGAGGCGTTCACCCCCGAGCAGCTGGCGGAGCTCTACGACGTCAATGTGCTCAGCACGCAACGGGTGAACCGGGCGGCGCTGCCCGTCCTGCGGGAGCAGGGAAACGGCCTGCTGGTGTGGGTCGGCAGCTCCAGCACCCGCGGCGGCCACCCGCCGTTCCTCGCGCCCTACTTCGCCGCCAAGGCGGGAATGGACGCGCTCGCCGAGAGCTACGCGGCCGAAGTGCTCAAGTTCGGTATCGACACGGTGATCGTCGTTCCCGGCGCGTATCCCAGTGGTACCAACCATTTCGCGCATGCCGGCACCCCGGCGGACGAGGCACGGGCCGACGCGTACGACGCGCACTACGGGAAGCTGCGTGCCGGGATGGCCCAACGGCTCACCGACATCTTCCCGGAGGGCCATGACGCGGACGAGGTCGCCGACGAGATCGCGCGAGTGATCGAACTGCCGGCCGGGCAACGGCCGTTCCGCACCCATATCGACCCCAGCCGTGATGGCAGCGACGTCGTGTCGACCGTCAACGACCGCATCCGGGCCGAGTTCTACCACCGCATCGGGATCAGCGAACTGCTGCCCGCCAACGCCACCCGCTGACCGCAACCAGAAGAGAGAAGAAGGAGAAGATCATGCCGTTCGCGAACTACAAGGTGCCCGCCGGTACGCTGTCCGCCGAGCAGAAGGAGCTCATCATCCACCGCACGACCGACCTGTACGCCGAGATCTACGGCGACCAGGCGCGGGCCAACACGATGGTCCTCGTCGAAGAGGTCGCCGACGGCGGCTGGGGTATCGCGGACACCGTGCTCACCCTTGCCAAGTTGCAGGGGAAGTAACCGCCGACCCGAACGGGACGGATTTGTTGTCCATTACCACACTCCGTGCCCGATGATTATCCACAATGGACCGACGATGAAGTGCTGTTGATGGCCGGGCGCGTCGATTTCTTGCCACATCAGGTAATTTGACCGCACCGGCCACCATCAGGAGACTCGTCAGTGCGTCCAGGAACGGGCGCACACGAGGGTCACTATTCCATTGGGGGAATCGCATGAAGTTCGTCCTGCCCGTCGTCGCCCTGCTCGGCGTCGGGGCCTTGGCGCTACCCGGCTTGCCCGGGGGCAGCCCGGCAACCGCTCCGGCATCGGCCGCGAACACGCGGATCGGGGCCGTCGCGGTACCGGGCGAACTTCGTGTCCCGGACGGGCACCGGCTCGTCCTCACCGCGCATGTCGATGAGGGCAGCCAGGTGTACAGCTGCACGAACCAGGCGTGGGCACTGCTGGAGCCCGCCGCGGTGCTCGACGCCACCAGCACGCAGGTGCTGCACACGGCGGGCCCGAAGTGGATCGCCACGGCGGACGGCAGTGCCGTCACCGGCACCACCGTGGCGAGCGTGCCCACGCCGGGTGCGGTGCCGCAGCTGCTCCTGAAGTCGACGGGCAACCGTGGGGCCGGCGTCTTCGGTTCCGTCGACTACGTTCAGCGGCTGGACACCGTGGGCGGTGTCGCGCCGGCCGGCGCCTGCACCGACGGCGCACTGGATGCCGTGCCCTATTCCGCGGAATACCGTTTCTACGCGCCGGGGTACTGAGCCTCAGTGTGCCTTGTCCAGCGCCGTCGCGACGGCGTCGACGGCGGTCCTGGCGAGGGAACGCAGTTCCTCCGGTGACGCGGCGGAACGGCTCTGCACCACGATCGCCTGCTGGACGCCGGTGACGAGCAGGGCCAGATCGTCGAGCACCGAGGCATCGACCGTCGCCGACGCCGGTTCGAGTGCCCGGCGGACGCGACGCCGTTGCGCGGTCAGCGCACCGCGGACGGCGTCGCGCGCTTCGGGCGAAAGCGCCGAGCCCTGCGCCGCGGACTGGATGACGAGACATCCGCCGGGCACGTCCGGGTCGGCGATGCGGTCGAGGATCACCCCGAAGAAGGCCTCGATCGCGGCGACCGGATCGTCCGGGTGCTCGGCCAGCGCCAGATCGTAGCGGTGCTCGTACGACGCCGAATACCGGACGAGAGCTTGCCGGAACAGCGCGTCCTTGTCCCCGAAGGTGCCGTACAAGGACCCGCGCCCGAGCCCCATCGCCTTGCCGAGGGTGTCGATCGACGTTTCGGCGAAGCCGTGCTCCCAGAACTGCCGCATCGCCTTGTCGAGCGCCTCGTCGACGTCGAACTGCTTGCGCCCCGACACACCGCTCTCCTTCCTGCCGTGGTCTAGCCTAGCCGCGCGAGTTGCACGTTCCCGCCACGCGAGTTGCACGTTCCCGCCGCGCGAGTTGCACGTTTCTGCCGCGCGAGTTGCGCGTTCCCGCCCCGCGAGTTGCACGTTCCCGCCACACGCAACGCTCAACTCGCCCGCACCCAACGCTCAACTCGCGCGCACGCAACGCTCAACTCGCGCGGGCCTGCAGGTACGGTGCAAGGAACTCCCTGACGGCGGCCAGCGTCACCGCGGGGGCTTCCTCCGCCGGGAAATGACCGCAGTCCGGGATGACGATGCTGTGCACATCCGACGCCACGGGCGCGATGGTCTGCTCCACCAGCGCACCGGTGGAGCGCTCCCCCGCGATCGTCAGCACCGGCAACGTCAGCGTGGTCGCCGCGCGTTCCGCGTTCTGGGCCATGTTTTCGGTGACCGCACGGTAGAACGCGAAACAGGCGCGCAGCGCTTCCGGACTGCGAGCGATGGACTCGATATAGTGCTGGATCGCCGTTTCCGCCAGCGGGTTCGCCGCCTTGTTCGCGAACTGCCACCGGAAGAACACGTCCTCGCGGCCGGCGACGAGCAGTTCGTTGAGCTCGTCGAGCCGGTTGAAAGTGAAGTGCCACAAGCGGTTCACCACATCCTGGGGGCCGAAGATCGGCGGCGACGGGGCCAGGCCGGGGATGACCGCCTCGGCCAGCGCCAGCCGCTCGACCCGGTCGGGGTGATCGACGGCCAGTGCGTAGCCGGTCCACATCCCCACGTCGTGGCCGACCATGGCGAACCGTGCGTGGCCCAGCGCCCCCATCAGCGACACCATGTCCCGGGCGAGGGTGCCGATGTCGTAGCCGCCGGCGGGTTTGCCGGACAGGCCGACGCCCCGCGGGTCGGGGGCGATGACCGTGTAGTCACGCGCCAGTTCGGGCATCAGCAGCCGCCACGCGTACCACGTCTGCGGCCAGCCCGCCAGCAACAGCAGCGGCGGCCCGTCCCCACCGACCACGGCGTGCAGACGCAGCTCGCCGATGTCGACCCAGCGGCTGGCGAAGACGTCACCGAAACCTTCGGGCAGACCGGGCGTGCCGTCCACCGAGCCGGGACCGGCCGGGGCGTCGAGAGTGACAGTCATCAGTTTCTCCTTCGGTTCTTTCAGGCACGGCCGGCGAGGGCCGTGACCGCGATGACGACCGCGGCGAGCAACGAGGTTGCGAGGTTGAGCGGGAGGAGCTGCCCCAGCCCGCCGAGTGCCAGGGTCGGCACGATATTTCCGGCATAGGCGGCCAGGAAATACGACGCGTTCAGATCGGCTCGGCGCCGCGGGTCGGCCAGCCGCGCGGTGACGGCCAGGCCGCGGCGGAACGACAGACCACTGCCCGCACCGGCCAGCACCGTCCCGATCACGAAAACCGCCAGCGACCGGGTCCACAGTCCGGCGACGAAGACGGCCACGCCGGAGATCAGCAACGCCGCCGCGATCCAGTGCTGCGACAGCCGGCGAGGCGGGGCGAAAAGCTGGGCGAGAAGCGCTGACAGGAACAGCACCGCGACCACTCCCCCGGCCACCGCCTGATTGGTCACGCCGAGGCCCTGGTGCAGAAAGCCCGGTACCAGCGAGGAAAACAACGCGTTCACCTCGAACCCCGCGGAGACCGCGGCCGCCGCGCTCGCGAACCGGGCCAGGTCCGCCCGACCGGCCGGGACCGTCGGGCGGCGCATGATCACGACCGGGGGCCTGCGGTCGTCCACGGTTTCGGGTGCGAGCGCGATCGCCAGCACGGCCGGCACCAGCGTCGCGAGATAGACGGCAAAAACAAGGTGGGTCGGCGCGGGTGCCAGCTGTGCGAACAGACCCGCGACCAACGGCCCCAGACCGAGCCCCCCGAGGTTCGCGGCCGTCGCGGTCACGGTGGCGCGCCTCGGCCCGCCCAGTTCCTCCAGCCAGGCGGTGGCCGTTGCGGTGATCACGCCGGTCGCCAGCCCGCTGAGCACCCGCGCCACCAGCAGCATCACGACGTTGCCGGCAAGCAGGAACGACACGGTGCTCGCCGCGACCAGCACCAGCGCGGCCACCATGAGCGGGCGGCGCCCGGAGCGGTCCGACATCGACGCGAAAAGGATCAGCGAGACGACGACGCCGATCGCGTAGACGGCGAAGATCAACGTGGTGGTGAACGGGCCGAAACCCATGGCTGGCGCCCACAGCACGTACAGCGGCACCGGGAGGGTGCCGCCGAGCATGGCCAGGAGATACACGGCCGCCACGGACCGGAACCCCGTCGAAGCTCGCCGGCTTGGCGGCGCCTGCGTTGTCTTCGTCGTCATGGCCACGAGGCTAGCGTTCCTTGACCGATCAGTCCATGATTCTTGGACAGCTCGGTCCAAGATGTGATGCGTCAGACATTTCCATTGGCACATCAGAAAAAGAGGCGCCCGGAGGATTCGATCGTGTGCACTGCGTGAGCAATCGGGGAAGTTGGGCCGAACGGAGCAGCTATTTACGACGAGACTGTCCATTGTGGATCAGTTTTGCCGACTTTCCCTGCTGCTGAGCGGATTCTGGTCAGTGAACTCGCCGTGAAATCCGCCCGGTTAATTGATCTTCACGGCGTCACCAGGCTTCGAACATTGTTTTCATCCCCGTTCCGGGGTTTCGCGATTCTCACCCCGGGTAGCTCGGTTGAGCGAAGGAGGACAGCGATGAAGGCAGGAACACGTATCGCCCTTGGGGTGGGGACTGGATACCTACTGGGACGGACGAAAAAGATGCGGCTGGCGTTGATGATCGCCGCCGCCGGAGCGACCGGGCGAGTGAACACTTCCCCGGCCGCACTGCTGCAGAACGGGTTGAAACAGCTCGGTTCTTCGGGCGAACTGGGGAAGCTGGCCGACGTCGCGCGCGGTGAGTTGCTGAGTGCCGCCAAGGCGGCCGCCGTCACCGCGGCCAGCAGCCGGATCGACTCGCTCACCGAACGGCTTTCCGAGGGAGCCAAGCTTTCCGAGGGAGCCAAGAAGGCGACCGCGCCGTCCGATGAGGCCGCAGAGGACACAGAGGACACCGCGGAAGCAGAAGAAACTGAGGAGACTCCAGAGGAATCCTCGGAAGAAACCTCGGAGGAAGCCTCCGACGAATCTTCGGAAGAAGAGGAAAGCGCCGAAGAGGAACCGGAGCCCGAACCGGAACGTCCGGCACGCCGCCGCACCTCCCCCCGCGCCAAGAGCGCTGAGAAGGAAAGCGAAGACGAGGAAGAAGAGCGCCCCCGCAGGCAGCCCGCGCGTCGCGGCCGCGCCACGTCGCGCCGGACACCGGTGCGCCGGGCCGGGAGGTGAATGCCATGGCCACCAAGCAACTGAGGAAAGCCGCGAACAAAGGCGGTCAGGCCGCATCGGGGGTGACGAGCAAGGTCACCGACACCGCGTCCAAGGCGACCGACACCGCGTCGAAAGCGGTGACCGCACTCCCCTTGCCTGACGAACTGTCCGACGCGCTGCGCAACCTGGCAGTGACCGTGAGCACGCGTGCGACCACCGCACTGGCCAAGCGGATCACCTCGACCTCGGGCCGTCTCACCGACTACGCCAGTGGCGGTGGCGGCGGTCTTCTCGAGGCGGTGACCGGAGGAAAACCCAGTGTGAAAGGAAAGGCCGCCATGGGCGCGGTCAAGGGCGTGCTGTCCGGCGTTGCGGAAAAGGTCGGCGGCGCGTTCTCGGGTGGCGGCGGCGCTGGCGGCGACAAGATCAAGGTCACCAACATCATCGAGGAGATCGACATCGGCGCCCCGGTCGACCTGGTGTACGACCAGTGGACGCGGTTCAGCGAATTCCACAAGTTCATGAAGAAAGTGGAAAACGTCGAGCAGGTCAGCGACGAGGAGCTGGAATGGAAGGCGCAGATCTTGTGGTCGCACCGGTCCTGGAAAGCCACCATCCTCGAACAGGTGCCCAGCGAGCGGATCGTGTGGCGGTCAGAGGGTGAGAAGGGCCATGTGGACGGTGCCGTCACCTTCCACGAACTCACCCCGGATCTGACCAGGGTCCTGGTGGTGCTCGAGTATCACCCGCAGGGTTTCTTCGAGCGCACCGGGAACATCTGGCGTGCCCAGGGCCGCCGGGTCCGGTTGGAGCTCAAGCACTTCCGCCGTCACGTGATGACCGTCGTGTTGTTGCATCCCGACGATGTCGACGGATGGCGCGGCGAAATCCGTGATGGCCAGGTCGTCGACGAGGCGGACCAGGAAGGCGAGCCCGAGGAAGACGAGCAGGACGAGGAAACCGAATCCGACGAGGAAGAGCAGGAAGCGCAATGACCACAGCCGTACAGCCGTCCGGTGGCGGCGGGGGCGGGCTCAGCGGCCCGAGCTCGAGCAGCCTCGCGGACGTGATCGACACCATTCTCGACAAAGGACTGGTGATCGACGCCTACGTCCGGGTTTCCCTGGTCGGTATCGAATTGCTGACCATCGATGCCCGAGTCGTGGTGGCCAGTGTGGACACTTATCTGCGGTTCGCCGAAGCGGTGAACCGGCTCGACATTTCCGACACCGAGCAAAAAGGGCTGCCCGATCTGCTCGAGGACATGAACCAAGGCGGAGCGAAAGCCAAGACCAAGGGTGCGCTCGAAGCAGCCGGTGACAAGCTTCGCGACATTCTCGGCGAGGACGAGCAGGAACCCGCCGGACGCCGCCGGAAAGGGAACAACTGAAATGGCCACGGAAAGCGTCGTGTACGTGTACGGGATCGTGCCCGCGGACGTTGAGACCGACCCCGAGGCGCGCGGGATCGGTGACCCGCCCGCCCCGGTGAAAACCCTGGTGTGCGACCAGATCGCCGCACTGGTGAGTGAGATTCCGCGGGACCAGCCATTGGGCAGGCCGGAAGATCTGACCGCACACGCGGCATTGATCGACGCCGCCGCCGGAGAAACTCCGGTGCTGCCATTGCGGTTCGGCGCCGCGGTGAGCACGGAGGAGGCCGTCAAGGACGAGCTGCTGAAAGCTCACCACGATGATTTCCTGACGGCGCTGCAAGAACTGGAAGGCAAAGCCCAATACGTCGTGAAGGCGCGGTATGTGGAGCAGGCCATTCTCCACGAAATCCTCGACGAGAACCCGCAACTGGCCGAGTTGCGGGAATCGATCCGCGGCAAGCCCGAGGACGCCACCCGCAACGAACGGATGGCGCTGGGCGAGAACATCAACAACGGCATCGCGGCCAAGCGGGAGCTCGACACCCAGCGCATGGTCGAGGCCCTCGAACCGCTCGACGTGCAGATCGCGCTGCGGGAGCCGACGCACGAACGGGACGCGGTGCATCTGGCGTGCCTGGCCGAAACGGCGCACCAGGGCGATCTCGAGGAGGCAGTGGGCAAGCTGGCCGAGGCCTGGAAAGACCGGGTGGAAGTCCGGCTGCTCGGTCCGCTCGGCGCGTACGACTTCGTGGTCACCCAAGGGCCGCAGGAGTAACCGATGGGACTGCTGTCGACGATCTTCGGCCTCCCGCTCGCGCCGGTCCACGGGGTCATCTCGCTGGGCGAGTTGATCCAGCGCAGGGTCGAGGAGGAGCAGACCGATCCGGCGGCAGTACGGCGCGAGCTGGAGGCTGCTGCCGAGGCAAGGGCGGCGGGTGAGATCTCCGCCGAGGAGGAACGTGAGGCGCAACAAGAGGTTCTGGACCGGCTGACCCCGTCGGACCCGGCGCCGGACGAGGAGAGGTGACGACTGGTGGCCGCGAATTCCCGGGACGGTACGGAGCCACGCCGCGAAGAGCTGACGGCCTCGGAGGCGGGGGCCAAGGCACTCCAACACCTCGGTGAGCTGGTGTCGAGTTCACCTCTCGGTGTCACGTCGGTCGAACCGGCCGAGGACGGCTGGCTGGTGGAGGTGGAAGTGCTCGAAGAACGCCGGATCCCCTCGTCGTCGGACATTCTGGCGATCTACCGGGTCGAGCTGGATCTCGACGGCGAACTGCTGGCCTATCGCCGCCTGAGCCAGTACGCGCGTGGCAAGGCGGGCGCCGGGAATGGGAACGGGAACGGGGTGAGCTGATGTCCCCCCAGCAGCCGCTCACCACGAACTCGTCCCAGCCCAGTCTCGCGACCACCGGGAACCACCAGGCCGCCAACCTCGGTGACATCCTGGAACGAGTGCTGGACAAGGGTTTGGTGATCGCGGGCGACATCCAGATCAACCTGCTCGACATCGAACTGCTGACGATCAAGCTGCGGCTCGTCATCGCCTCGCTCGAAACGGCGCGGGAAGTCGGGATCAACTGGTGGGAAAGCGATCCGTGGCTCAGTGGCGACACCTCGCGGCTGCAGAACGAAAACCGGCGGTTGCAGGCCCGGATCGCGGAGCTCGAAGGCAAGGAACCCCAGGCGATCGAGGAAGCGGACGATGGCTGAGGAATACGGGATCTGGCTCTACGTCATTACCGGCGAACTCGATCCTGCCGTGCCCGGGGCGGTGTCCGGGGTGGCGGGCGAAACACCGCGGGTCCTCCAGTCCGCGGAGCTGGCGGCGGTGGTCGGCGACGTGCCGCTGAGTGCGTTCGGCGAGGAAGCGTTGCGGCGCAACTTCGAAGACCTCGACTGGCTCGGTGCCGTCGCGAAGGCACATGACGCGGTGATCGCCGCCGTGCGTGCGGCGCGCCCGGTGGTGCCGATCCGCCTGGCCACGGTCTACCACGACGACGAGCGCGTCCGCGAAATGCTGGCGCAGCGGGCCGCCGACTGCCGCCGGACGCTCGACCGGCTGACCGGGCGGACCGAGTGGGGCGTCAAGCTTTTCCTCGGTGCCGAGCCGGAATCCGTTGCCGCACCGAGCAGTTCGTCTCGCGGTGGCGCCGGGACGGCGTATCTCGCCCGCCGTCGTGCGGCGCTGTCCGCGCGGGAAAACCGGTCACAACGCGCGATCGAGCAGGCGCGGCGCATCCACGCCCGGCTCGCCACCCTGGCCGTCGACGCCAGGACCCATCCCCCGCAGAGCCGGGCACTCGCCGCGGAGAACGGGCGGATGATCCTCAACGCCGCGTATCTGGTCGGCGATGCGGACGCACGGAAGTTCATCGACGCCGCCGAAGCCTGCGAGGAGGACAACGACGCGATCCGGGCGCAGGTGACCGGCCCGTGGCCGCCGTATTCGTTCGCGTCGCTGGAGGAGACATGACCGAACCGGTGCCGGCGCCGCTGGAACGGCCGGTCGCGCTCGTCGATCTGCTCGACCGGGTACTGGCCGGCGGTGTCGTGGTGAGCGGTGACCTCGTACTGTCCATTGCGGACGTCGATCTGGTGCACATTTCCTTGCGTACCTTGCTGTCCTCCGTCACCGCGCTGAGGCCTCCCGATGAATGAGCCGGAGCGGCGGATCAACGCGGATCCGGAAAACGCAGAACGCAGCCTCGTCGGTCTCGTGCTGACCGTGGTGGAACTGCTGCGCCAGCTGATGGAAAGGCAGGCGCTGCGCCGGGTGGACCATGGCGACCTGACCGACGAACAGGTCGAGGCCATCGGCGAAACACTCATGCGCCTGGAGCAACGCATGGGCGAGTTGTGCGAGTACTTCGACGTGAGACCGGAAGACCTGAATCTGGACCTCGGTCCGCTCGGGACGTTGCTTCCCGAAGAGTGATCAACGCCTGACTCCTTTCGGCGGCTGGACGCGTAGTGACGTCTGGGCAACAATCAACGCACGATCGCGCCGATCCCGCCGAGCGCAGGGGGTGCACGCTGAGGTCCGTTACGAGAGCGACCGATCTGTCACGCCGTTTCCGGCTACTGGCCGGTGGGTATGCCGTTTCGTCGTACGGCAGTTACCTGAACATGGTGGCACTGAACCTGTTCGTGTACCAGCTGACCGGCAGCGCTCTCACCATGGGCCTGTTTTTGTTGGTACGACTGGGATCCGGCGCCGTCACCGGGCTCACGGCCGGCCGCCTTCTGTACCGCCTGCCCCATCGGCGGATTATGGTATGGACCAGTACCGTTCAGGCGGCGGTACTCGTCGTGCTGGTCATGGTGCCGGCACCGGCGCGCCTGCCGGTGCTGTTCGCCTCGGCCACTGTGGGCGGTTGCGGCAGCACGCTGTTCCTGGTCGCGCTGCGCAGCGCTATACCGGACCTCGTCGGCCAGGATCAGCGTGACCCGGCCAATTCCCTGATCGTTGTCGCCCGATCACTGGGCATGGTGGCCGGCTTCGCGTCGGCGCCACCGGTGATCTCCTGGCAGGGCTACCCCGTGGCTTTTCTGGTCGACGCCGGAACTTTCGTGGTGTGCGCGTTCGCGTGCCTCTCCATCCCGGCAGTCACCCGCCCGGAACCACGGCCCACCCCGGCCCGCACGTGGTCTGGACCGGTGCTGCCAAAGCTCGGCCTGCTGCTGGTAATGGTCATCGGACTGCGGGCGCTCGACGCCTTCGGCTCGGCTTCCCACAACGCCGCTCTCCCGGTATATTCCGCCGCGGATCACGCGGATCCGGCGGCGTTCGCCGGCAGATTCCTTGCCCTGTGGGCAATCGGTAACATCATCGTGCAGCAGGCCGTCCGCGGTTACCGCAAAAGGCGGGGCCACGGCCCTGGTCTCCGGGGTTTCGCCGGGGGAACCGTCCTCATGTCCGCGGCGTTCATCCTCGCGTTCACCGGCCTCCCCCTTGTCCTCACCGCGGTGATCGCGGTGGCCGCCGGCTGCGCCGACGGGCTCACCGAGGTGTCGTATTCCGGTTACCTGCAAAGATTTTCCGGCCCGGCCCGTGACCGGGCGTTCGGCCTCTCGGCGACCGCGGAGAACACCGGTTTCGGGCTCGGCATGCTCGCCTGCTCGGTCTTGCTGGACCGCTGTCCGCCGGTGACCGTCGTGGCCGCTTCGCACGGTGCCGCCATTCTGGCCGTACTGCTGTTGTGTACTGGGTTTGCTTGGCACACAAGGAAAAGAGCCAGGAGGGCGAGGGGGTATGTGGACAGACCGCATCGCGATCATCGGGATGTCGCTCAGGTTCCCGGGGGCTGACACCCCGGAAGGGTTCTGGGCCGACATCAGCGCCGGCACCTCGCGCGTGCACCATTTCACCGACACGGAACTGGCCCACGCCGGCGTCGGCGCGGAAGAGCGCGGCACGTTCGTCGCGGCGAGCGGACTGCTCACTGGTGTGGACCACTTCGACGCCGAGTTCTTCGGGATGAGCGCACGCGAAGCGGCGATCACCGATCCGCAGCACCGGCTGTTCCTGGAATGCTGCTATCACGCGCTGGAGGACGGCGGGTACCCCGATGCCGGTGCCAGAGTCGGGGTTTACGCCAGCACCGGTTATCGCCTGCACTCGCTGCACAGTTATCTCGCGAACAATCTCGACGTGGGGCCGGGTTCCGAGTGGATCGCCGCCAAGCAGGCACAGGTGGGCAACTACACCGATTACGCCGCGACGCAGGTGGCCTATCGGCTCGGGCTGACCGGTCCCGCGATCACCGTCTCGACCGCGTGCTCCAGTTCGCTCGTCGCGATACACCTGGCGTGCCAGGGATTGCTGTCCGGAGACGCCGAGCTCGCGCTGGCCGGATCGTCCGCATTGCACTTTCCCCAGGTGACCGGACACCGGCACGTCAAGGGTTCCACGATGTCCCCGACCGGAATGCTCCGCGCCTTCGACGCCGCCGCGGACGGCACGGTGGCCGGCAACGGGGTCGCCGCCGTGCTGCTCAAGCGGCTCGACCGCGCGCTCGCCGACGGGGACACCGTGCACGCGGTCGTGCTGGGTTCCGGGGTGACCAACGACGGCGCCGCCAAGACCGGGTTCGCCGCGCCCAGCGCGGCCGGGCAACGGGACGCGGTGCTGCGCGCGGTCGAGGCGGCCGGCGTGCCGGTGACCTCCATCGGTTATCTCGAAGCGCACGGCACCGGTACCCGCAAAGGAGATCCCATCGAGTTCGACGGCCTCACGAGCGCTTATCGGCGGCACACCGGCGAAATCGGTTTCTGCGCGCTCGGCACCACGAAACCGAGGATCGGTCATCTCGACAGCTGCGCCGGGATGGCGGGCCTGATCACCGCCGTGCTCGCGGTGCGGCACGGGATCATCCCGCCGCTGGTCAACTTCACCCGCCCCAATCCGGCACTGGCGCTGGCGACCAGCCCTTTCACGCTCGCCTCGCACGCGCGGGAATGGCCGGTCTCGGGACCGCGCCGGGCGGGAGTGCACGCGGTCGGCATGGGCGGCACCAACGCCCACGTCATCGTGGAGCAGGCCCCGGCGCGCGCGGCCCGTACTCCCGGCGCCGTCCCGGGTTTACTCCCGCTGTCGGCGCGCGATCCCGCCGCACTGACCGAGTACGCCTCGGCTGTGTACGACTTTCTGCGAAAGCATCCCGCCACCGAACCGGCCGATCTGGTCACGACACTCGCGTTGGGACGTCGCCGATTCGCACACCGCCTCGGGGTGCCCGGCCACACCGTCGCCGAGTGGACCCGTGCGCTGGGCGCATACCTGGCCGGGGAGACGCCGTTGCGCGCCGGAGACGATCCGGATTGGACAGTGCTGTTGCGAGACAGCGGCGGCGGGCGGATTCCGTTGCCGCACTATCCGTTCCGGCGAACCCGGCACTGGGCCGGGCCGCCGCCGCTGGACCTGACCGAGGACGACACCACGGAGGCAGCCATGCCGGACCAGGACACGCTCGGCCCCGTCATCGAGGTGACGGCGCGACATCTCGGCTACGAGCCCGGCGGGATCGACCCTGACCGGTCCTTTGTGGACCTCGGTGCCGATTCGCTGCAGCTGATCAGCGTCCAGGTGGAACTGGAAAGCGCGTTCGGCCTCGAGATCACGATGGCCGAGCTGCTGGAGGCGGCACGCAGCCCCAAGCTGCTGGCGGAGCTCATTGCGCAGCGCCGCACCCCGCCACCGCCCGAGGTGCACGGGCCGAGAGTCACCATCACCGACTCGGGCACGACGACCGGCCACGATCATGTCACCGACCTGACCAACCGCCTCACCGAACGAACCAGAAGCTCCAAAAAGGACACTCAGCGCCACCGTGCGGTGCTCGCCGACAGCCGCGCGGTGGTCGGCTTCCGGGCCGCCACCAAGGAAATGCGTTACCTGCTCCAGGCGCGTTCCGCCCACGGCGCCCACCTGACCGACGTCGACGGCCACGACTACGTGGACATCACCATGGGGTTCGGCGCCCTGCTGTTCGGCCACGAACCGGAGTTCGTCACCGAGGCCGTGCGGCGGCATCTGGCCGATGGCCTGCGCTTCGGCCTGCGTAGCGCGGACACCGGGGAGGCCGCGGCCCTGCTCGCCGAGCTGACCGGGATGGAGCGCGTCGCGTTCGCCGCCACCGGGACCGAGGCCAATTCGGCGGCGTTGCGGCTCGCCCGCGCCGCGACGGGCCGGACCCGCGTGGTCGTGTTCCGCGGTTCCTATCACGGCCATCTCGATTCGGTGCTGGGCCGGGCAGGCGGTGGCCGCACCGTGCCGGTTTCCGCCGGTATCCCGGACAGCGCGGTGGCCGAGCTCATTGTGCTGGAATACGGCGACCCGCAGAGCCTGGAAACCATCGAAGGGCAGGCCGGCACGATCGCGGCCGTGCTCGTCGAGCCCGTGCAATGCCGCAATCCTTCCTTACGCCCCAAGGAGTTCGTGCGGTCTCTACGCGAGCTGACCCGCAAACACGGCATCGTGCTGATCTTCGACGAGATGCTCACCGGGCTGCGCCCGCACCCCGGCGGCGCGCAGCAGCATTACGGTGTCCAGGCCGATCTCGCGACCTACGGCAAGGCGCTGGGCAGCGGTTTCCCCATCGGGGCGATCGCCGGCCGCGCCGATGTGATGGACTATGTGGACGGTGGATTCTGGCGCTACGGCGACGAAAGCGGGCCACACCGCGAGACGGTGTTCTTCGGTGGTACCCATCTGCAGCATCCCGTGTCGATGGCTGCCGCGCGAGCTGTGCTCACCCACCTCAAGCAGGAGGGGCCGGCCCTGCAGGCGGCGGTCAACGCGAGAACCGGCCGGCTCGCCGATGAGCTGAACCGCTTCTTCACCGACGAGGAATTCCCGCTGCGCCTGGACCACTTCGGCTCGATGTTCCGGTTCACCCACCGCGCGGATCTGGAGCTGCTCTACCACCATCTGCTGCTGCGCGGGGTGCACGTGTGGGAATGGCGCAGTTTCTACCTGTCCACCGCACACACCGACGCGGACGTGGCCTACGTCGCCGACGCCGTGCGCGACTCGCTACGGGAGCTGCGTGCGGCCGGCTTCTTCCCGGCCATCCGGCCGCGACCGAGGCCGGTGCCGGTCGAGCGGGCCCGGCCCGCGCCGGAGTTCAGCATCTACTTCTTCGGCGACTCGGACGGGTCCACATCGGACAAGTACCGCCTTGTCCTGGACACCGCGCGGTTCGCCGACGAACACGGTTTCCACGCGTTGTGGTTGCCGGAGCGGCATTTCCACTCCTTCGGCGGCTTGTTCCCCAACCCGTCGGTGCTCGCGGCGGCACTGACGCAACGGACCAGCCGGATCCGGCTCAACGCCGGTTCGGTGGTGTTGCCGTTACACGATCCGATCCGGGTCGCCGAAGAATGGTCCATAGTGGACAATCTCTCGGACGGCCGGGTAGGGCTCGGCTTCGGCACCGGCTGGCACAGCGAGGATTTCGCGTTGCACCCAGACCGGTTCGACCGGCGCCGGGACATCGCCTTCGACCACTTTGCCGAACTCAAACGCCTGTGGCGGGGGGAACCGGTGCGGCGCCGCTCCGGCACGGGAGCCGAGATCGAGGTGCGGGCGCTGCCCTACCCGGTGCAGCAGGAGCCGCCGATGTGGCTGGCCACCACGGGCCGCGTGGAGTCCTATGTGGATGCCGGCCGGCTCGGGCTGGGTGTGCTGACGAACCTGATGCACCAGACGGTCGAGGACCTCGCCGAAAACATCGGGCATTACCGCGCCGCACGGCAAGCCGCCGGGCTTGACCCCGATGGCGGCCGGGTCACCGTGCTGCTGCACACGTATCTCGCCGACGAGCACGCCATCGCCCGCGCCGACGCGCTGGAGCCGATGATCCGGTATCTGCGTTCCTCCTTGCTGATGCGCTCGGCCGCCGCCGGAGTCACCGCCGACGATCTTTCGGCCGCGAGCCCGGCTGATCTGGATACGTTGTTCCGCCGCGCCTATGACCGCTATTGCGATCAACGCGCCCTGATCGGTACTCCGGAAACGTGCACGGGCCTGGTGGCGAAACTGGACGCGGCCGGGGTGGACGAGATCGCGGCACTCGTCGATTTCGGCCTGTCCGCCGAACAGGTCTCCGCGAGTCTCGAACGGCTGGATCGTCTGCGGCGCAAGGTAAGTGGTCCGACGCCCGAGCGCAGCGGGCCGGCCACGGCGGCGCAGCGCCGGATCTGGCTGGCCTGTCAGTTCACCGGTGCCGCCGCGTACAACGAGATCCAGGCGGTGCGGCTGCGCGGCAAGCTCGACGAACAGGCACTACACGCCGCCGTGCGTGGTCTCGTCGAACGGCATCCCGGGCTTCGCATGGTGTTCCGCCAGGACGATGGTGATCACGAGCTGCGACAGTTCGAAGTGGACGGTATCGACGTGCCGCTGCAGGTCAGCGACCATCACGGCGAGGAGGCCGAAACGGCCATCGCCGCTGTGGTGCACGAAGAAAGCCGTCGTGCCTACGATCTGACGCACGGCCCGCTGTGCACGCCTCGCCTGCTGCGGCTGGGCACCGATGACCACGCCTTCGTGCTCGGCATCCACCACCTGATCACCGACGGGCATTCCGCAGGGCTCATCGCCGCCGATCTCCAGGAGCTGTACCGGGCTTCGGTGGCCGGGCGCGCGCCCCGGTTCGACGCACCGGGCGGTTCCCCCTTGGACGCTCCGGAACCGAAGGCTGATCCGGCTCATCTCGATTGGTGGCGCAGGCATCTCGGGGCGGAACCGCCCATGCCCCGCCAGCCCACCGACCGGCCCCGCGACGGCGCCATGCAAGGAAAGGGCGCGTCGGTGACCGCGTGGTTCACCGCGGATCAGACGGCGGCGCTGCGCCGGTGGTGCAGCGACCAAGGTGCCACGCTGCACGCCGGGCTGCTCACCGCCTGGCGCGTGGTGCTGCGGCGCTTTTCCGGGCAGGACGAGTTCGTCGTGGGCACCACCTTCGGCCGTCGCGGCGAGGAAACCGGTGCGACCGTGGGCTTTTTCGTGTCATTGCTGCCGTTGCGCGGCAGGCTGACCGACGAGATGGGCATCGGCGACGCGGTGCGGGAGGCACGGGACACGGTGCTCGCCGCGAGCGCCCATCTCGACGTCGATCCGGAGGCGCTCGGCGCGTCCCCGGGGCAGCCGCTCGTGCCGGTGTCGGTGGACCTGGATACCGAAGCCTTACCCGCCATGGAACTTCCCGGCCTGCGGGCGGAACCGATCGGGACCGGCGCGGAATCGGCGCCGCTGGAACTGTCGCTGGCCGCGGTGCGCAGCGGAACCGGGCTGCGCCTGACCATCCGGTACGACGCCGGCCTGTACGACGAGGCGACCGCGCGCCGCTACCTCGATCACCTCCAGCTGGTTCTGGACGCCATGGCCGCCGGTACGGACCGGATCGGCGATCTGCCGCCGTGCACTCCCGGAGACGAGGAGCAACTCCGGGCGCTCAGTGGCGGCAAACCACCGTCGCCCGGCCGTCGCACGCTCGACGACATCCGCCCGGCAGGTGACGTGATCGACGAAACCGGGCGGCACACCGGAACTGCGATACTCGCCGCGGCGAACGGGATCGCGGCCCGGCTGACCGAGCTGGGTGCGCGGCGAGGGGACGTAGTGGCGATTGTCTTGCCCCGAGGCCACGAACTCGCCGCCGCCATCCTCGGCACCGTCGCCGCCGGAGCGGCATACCTCCCGCTGGATCCCAGCCAGCCGTTGCCACGACTGTCCACAATGGTCGCTAATGCCCAACCGGTGGCACTGATCGGCGCCCCGGATCTCAGGCTGGCACCCGAGGTTCCGCGTATCCAGATGCCCAAAGAGGGTCCACTTCGGACAGTCTCCGTGGCCGCCGAGGACTTACTGTGCCTGCTCTACACGTCCGGCTCGACCGGGAGCCCGAAGGGGGTTCTGCTCGAGCACGGCAACGTCGCGGCCACCCTGGCGGTGTTTCTCGCGGAAATGCGCCTCACCGCGGACGACAGGCTGTCCTGGTACAGCGCGCCGGGGTTCGACGCCGGCAACCTCGAACTGTGGCCGGCCTTGCTGACCGGCGCCGAGCTGCACGTGGTCCCCGACGAGGTGCGGCTCGACCCGCAGGCCTTGGTGACCTGGCTGGTCCGGCAACGGATCACGGTCGCCTTCCTGCCGACGGCGGTCGGGGAAGCGGTCCTGGACCAGCCGTGGCCCCCCGACGCGGCGTTGCGAGTGCTGTGCGTCGGTGGCGAGCGGCTGCACGCCCGGCCACGGGCGGACCTTCCGTTCACCGTGCACAACATCTACGGTCCGACCGAATGCTCGATTTTCTGTTGCTGGAACAAGGTTTCTCCGGAGGGATCCGGCGATCCGTCGCTGGGCGCACCGAACCCCGGGCTGGTGTTCGAAGTCCGCGACGCCGCCGGACGGCTGCTGCCGCCGGGTGCGATCGGAGAACTGCACGTCGGCGGTCCGCAGGTGGCCCGCGGCTATCACAGGGACACGACCGACCGCCGGTTCCGCACCGACACCGCCGGTCGCCGCTGGTACCGCACGGGCGACTTGGTGCGCTGGCGCACCGACGGCGAACTGGATTTCGCCGGCCGCGTCGACGATCAGGTGCAGATCCGGGGTGTGCGCGTCGAACCGGCGGAGGTGACCCGCGCCGTGCGCACGCTGCCCGGGGTGCGGGACGCGCGCGTGCTGCCGAGGGTGGACGAGGCGAGCGGGCGCGAGTTGCTGGTGTGCCAGGTGCTCGCCGACCGGGACACCGACGAGACCGAGCTCGTCCGGCGCTGGCGGGCGGCGCTGGCCGAGCTGCTGCCCCGGCCGATGGTGCCGGAGCGATGGCAGGTGGTCGATGAACTTCCGTTGTCCGGCAACGGAAAGTGGGACCGGCACGCGAGCACACCGGTCGCCGGGACCATCCGCGAGCTGTGGGCCGAAGTGCTCGGCGTCGACGGGTTCGCGGACGACGCCCGGTTCTTCGACCTCGGCGGGCACTCACTGACCGTGGTGGCGCTGCTCAACCGGATCCGGGAGCGGCTGGCAGCCGAGTACACCTTCACCGAGTTCTTCGCCGATCCGACTGTGCGCGGCATGGCGACTCGTCTGGGCGCCCGGGAAAGGGGCGAGCTGTGACCGCGATCGACGCCCTGCTCGGCAAGTTGCGCACCCTCGACGTGCGGCTCGCCGCGGCCGGTGACGCCCTGCGTTACGACGCGCCGTCCGGCACCCTGTCCCCCGGCCTGCTCACCGAGCTGAGGCACCACAAACCCGCGCTGCTTGCGCACCTGAGCGGAATCCTCGGTGTGGCACCGGTTTCCGCGCAACAGGAGACCATGCTGTCGGCCGTCATGCAGGCGCCGCGGCCCGAAGTGTTCAATGTTCCCACCAGGATCTGGCTGACCGGCAGGCTCGACGTCACCGCGCTCGGGACCGCGATCGACGCCCTGGTCCGCAGACATGCGGGGCTCAGGTCCCGGTTCGTCCGCGACCACACTGGCAACTGGGTGCAGCAAGCCCTTGCGCCCCAACCGGTTCCGCTGCCCGTCGAGGATCTGCGCGGCCGTCCCCCGCAGGACGTCGAGCAGGCTTGCCAGGCGCTGGCCGACACCCCGTTCGATCTTCGCCGCAGCACCGTTCCGGTGTGCCGTCTGTTCCAAGTGGACGATGACCGCTGGGCGTTGATGCTGGTGACGCACCATATCGCCACCGACGGGTGGGCACTGTCGGTGGTGTTGCGGGAACTGGCCGAGCTCTACCGCGCGGCAGCCGGCGGGACCGAACCGAGGCTGGCCGCGCCCAGCGCCCAGCCGGCGGATTACGCGCGCCGGCAACGCGGCCAGACCGGCACCGAACGCAAACTCCCGTTCTGGCGGGCGCATCTGGACGGCGCGTCTCTCGCGCAGTTGCCCACCGACCGGCCGGCCCCGGCCCGGAGCACGGGTGCCGGCGACACCGTGCGGCGAGCCGTCCCCCGCTCGACACGGGCCGCGGTCGAGGCGTTCGCCCGATCGCACGAGGTCACGCCTTGCGCCGTCGCCGTCGCGGCGCTGGGCCGGTGGCTGGCCGGCCTTTCCGGTGGCGGCGACATCCTGCTCAAGCTGTCTTATGCGAACCGGGAACACCGGGAACTCGAGTCCCTCGTCAGCTGCTCGCGGATCGGGCTCGGCGTGCTGATGCGCGATGCGGGCCGGGTTCCGTTCGGTGAGCTCGTCGAGCAGGTGGGCCGTCATCTGCCTGCCGCCATCGACAATGCGCTGCCGCTGGAGGACGTACTCGGCGCAGGCCGCGCACCGCAGCTCGCGTTCGCCTACCAGCAGCTGCCCGGTCCCGAGGTGACCTTCGCCGGGTTGGCGACACGGATCGAGGACGTCGCCGCCGCCGCGGCGCGGGCGGAACTGACGCTCGGGCTCGGGCCCACCGCGGCGTGGCTCGAATACGCCACTGACCTGCGTGACCCGGCCACCGCGGCCGGCCTGCTGGATGGCTATCTCGACGGGCTGGTGGCGCAATGTCAGATGTAATCCGTTTGGATGAAGATGTCCTGATTCGCGATACACGCGCGGCGGCTGCGCGACCTAGGGGGCGACCAGCGGAGACCGGAAGGGGCCAGCGATGCCTCGGAACTGGAACAGCGCGGCCATCCGCGCTCGTGAGCTACTCGCCGCCACGGCGGACATCCGCCTCAAAGCGCCGCGAGCCGTGGCCCGCACCGTGTCCGGGGAGATCGAACTGGCACCCGTCACGGTCTACTGGACCACCCCGGAAGCCGGTGCGCGGCGCATGTCGGCGCTGCACGCGAAATCGCTCGGCGCGTCCTCGGCGTTCGCGACGCCGTCGATCAGCGCGCTCGAACCGGATGCCGCGTTCGCCGCGTACAGCAATGCCGCGGTAGCCGCGCTCGCCCAGATCACCATCGCCACGAACGGCGGGATCGACGTCATCACCCGTGCCGTGTGTGACGCGGCGCTCGACGCGGGTTCGCTCGCCGGTCTGGAAGGGCTGTTCTTCTCCGGGCTGCTCGGCGTCCAGCAGACCGGCGCGACGGATACGCTGAACATCGCCGCGAACACGCTCCTCGGTCTCGGGCTTCCGTCCATTCGCGACGGTGGTGCCGACGTCGGCGTGGTGCTCAACCCGGTCACCGGCCAGCTCGGTTTTCCCAATACCGCAACGATTCGCGCGGCGTTCGGGGACGTCGCCGGTGACCTGTTCGCGCTGGGCGCCGGTGGTGACGTCAGCCCGGCGCTCGCGGCACTCGGGAAGGGTCCGGCCACGAACGTGTTCGGCAATCTCGGCACCCTGCTCACCGGTCTCGGGGTCGATCTCGGCAACGGTTCCGGAAAGTCCTCTGTGGACATTTCCGGCGGGCTGTCCCTGATCACCGGTTCGGCCGACGAATACGCCGCCGCGGGCAAGAAGATCGGTGGTGTGGCCGGCACGTTGATCGGCACCTACGAAGGCGGTGGCGCCGGTGCCATCACCGGGTTCCTCGCCGGTGCCGGGCTGACCGTCGCCACCGACGGCCTTGCGGCGCCGGTGATCCCGGCCGCGACGGCCGGGGGCGCGACAGCCGGAGCGCTCGCCGGCGGGTCCGCGGGCGGGTCGATCGGTGAGCGGCTCGGCGAGGCGGCCGGGTGGGTCGTCGGCTGGGTCAAGGACCAGGTGTCGACGCCGGCGCCGAGCGGCTCGGGCAGCAGCGGGAGTTCCGGTACCCCAGGCACCCCAGGCACCTCGGGGACCACGGGCACTTCGGGAACGACCGGGACCACCGGGACTTCGGGCACGCCGGGGACTCCCGCGAGCAATGGCGGCACGGCCCCGGCCGGCTCGACCGGGTCGTCCGGGACAGGCGGGGACCAGCGCAAGTGCCTCGTCGCCGACGACAGCGGCACCGGGATGCCGGTCGATGACGGGACCGGCGGCGGCTCGAACCCCGACGGTTTCGGCTCCGCATGGAGCTTTCTGCCGCAAGGGTCCGGTTTGGACGCTCTGCTCGCCCAGTTCGGCCCGGGTTCCTACGGCCTGGTGTCGATGCCGGCGTACGACGACGCCGGCGGCCTGGTCACACCCGGGTTCATCGGCAACCTCGCCGGCCTGATCCAGACCGGCCCTGGGCACGAGCTGGTGTCCCCGACCGTCGACAATGGACGGAACCCGGGCGCCGTGAGCACCGCCGCCGTGCCGGCCGGCACGGGGCCCTCGACCGAGCTGATCATCCCGACCGCCGAAGGCGAAATCGGCAAGGAACATCCCGGGGCGGCGAATCAGCGGGTGCTGGAACTGCTGGAGGCGGCAGTGGCGACGCTTCGCGCGTCGGTTACTAATCCGGCCAAAAGTAGCCAGACCCCGAGCAGCACGTAACCGTCGCCACGCAAGCCGGATAGCCGTGACTGTGGTCGGATTGGTAACGAACGGCACAGTCAGGACTGACCCCCCTGCCACTTTCAACATATAGCGCACGGGGGGCTTGCGGCAAGACCCGGGTCATGCCGCACAATCACCGGCCGAAGCCACGACCAGCGGAAATCCGGGGTCGGTTCAGCCGGTGTGAGGGGAATGTGTCAGCTCAGGGGTACGAAGAGGAACTGCGGTCCGAGCGTAGCTACGTGGCCGGGCTGTACGCGCGGCTCGACGCCGAGCGCGCGCGGGTGAAGGGGGAATACGAGGCGGCGTTGCGGGACGACGCCGGTACCGCCATGGAACGCGACGTCGAGGTGCGCGCGCTGGGCAGAGAAGTGAAGCGGCTCAACGTGGCCGACAACGGGCTGTGTTTCGGGCGGCTGGATGGCGTTTCCGGCGAGCGGTGCTATGTCGGCCGGATCGGACTGTTCGACGAGGAGGACTCCTACCGCCCGATGCTGCTGGACTGGCGTGCCCCGGCGGCGCGTCCGTTCTATGTCGCCACCGGCGCGAACCCGGAGAACATGCTGCGGCGCCGGCAGTTCCACACCCGCGGCCGTCAGGTCGTCGATTTCACCGATGAAGTGTTCGGCCGCCCCGGCGCGGGCGGACGCGGGGACGCGGCGCTGCTCGCGGCGGTCAGCGCACCACGCGGCGAGGGTATGCGCGACATCGTGGCGACCATCCAGGCCGAGCAGGACGAGATCATCCGGCTCGACCACCCTGGGGTGCTCGTGATCGAGGGTGGTCCCGGCACCGGGAAGACGGTGGTGGCGCTGCATCGCGTCGCGTATCTGCTGTACACGCAGCGGGAGCGGATGGAACGCCACGGGGTGCTCGTGGTCGGGCCCAATCCGGCGTTCCTGAACCACATCAGCCGGGTGCTGCCGTCGCTCGGCGAGTCCGACGTCGTGTTCATGACCACCGGCGATCTCGTGCCCGGTCTGCGCGTCACCGCCGAGGACACCCCGGAAGCCGCGCGGCTCAAGGGCTCGCTGTCTATTGTGGATGTTCTTGCGGCGGCGATCGCGGACCGGCAACGGCTTCCCGAACAGCCGCTGCCGATCGACGTGGGTGGTGTCACGGTGCGGATCGACGCCGAGACCGCCGAATGGGCCCGGGACGAAGCGCGGCAAAGCGGGTTGCCGCACAACGAGGCCCGCGCGGTGTTCGCCGATATCGTCGGCTATGTGCTGACCGAACGGGCCATCGCCCGCATCGGCCGGGGCTGGCTGACCAGGGAAGACCGGGAAACCTGGGAGAAACTGCGCACGGAGCTGCGGAGGGACCTGACGAACGAGGCGAAGTTCACCGCCGCGCTCGACGAACTGTGGCCGATCCTGATCCCGGAAACGCTGCTGGCCCAACTGTTCTCCTCGGCCGGGCGGTTGCGTGCGGCCGGTGCCGGCGAGGCGTTGTGGCGTGCCGATGGGGATGCCTGGACGGTGTCGGACGTACCGCTGCTCGACGAGCTGAGCGAACTGCTGGGCCGCGAAAAGCAGGACGACCGGGCCGCGGAGAAGGAACGGAAGGCGCAGGCCGCCTATGCCGCCGACGTGCTGGACAACCTGGTGAGCCGCAAGGATTCGATGGACGACGAGGACCACCTGTTCGCCACGGATCTGCTTTACGCCGAGGATCTCGCGGAACGCTTCGACGAGCGCGACACCCGGGATCTCGCCGAACGGGCCGCCGCGGACCGGGAATGGACGTACCGGCATGTCGTGGTCGACGAGGCGCAGGAACTGTCCGAAATGGACTGGCGGGTGCTGATGCGGCGCTGCCCCGGCCGGTCGTTCACCGTGGTCAGCGATCTCGCCCAGCGGCGGTCGGTGGCCGGTGCCACGTCATGGGACGCGATGCTGGCGCCGTATGTGCCGAGCCGCTGGGTGTACCGGTCGCTGTCGGTGAACTACCGTACCCCGGCGGAGATCATGACCGTCGCCGCCGCGTTGCTCGCCGAGTTCGCACCGGACGTCCAGCCCCCGGAATCAGTGCGCGCGAGCGGTGTACGGCCGTGGTCGAAACAGGTCACGGAGGATGAACTTCCTTCTGCCATCGAGGAATTCGTCCACGACGAGGCGGGGCGCGAAGGCACCGGTGTCGTGATCGGACCGCCGGGGGTGCCGGGTGCGGTGGCGCCGTCGGAGACGAAAGGCCTGGAGTTCGACGCCGTCCTCGTCGTGGCACCGGACCAAATCCTTGCCGACGGCCCCCGTGGCGCGGCCGAGCTGTATGTCGCGCTCACCCGCGCCACGCAGCGCCTAGGGGTTCTCCATCAGGGTCCACTCCCGCAGGTCCTGATCGGACTGACGAGTGTTTGAAATGGCTTGCTGAGCGGTGAGGGTGGCGGTGCAAGCGCACGGCCGACAGCAAGCGGCTCCGCCGCTCAGGAAACAGAACATCGCCACCCGCACCGCCACGCAAGCCGCTTTCACACCAGATTCAAGCCGTCTGGCGCTGCCAGAGTGATGCGGTGCCACTATCGACGTCGCCGGACTCCCAGCGTTTCTGTGCCTCGTCGATGACCGCCGCGTAGGCGTCGCGCACCTCGTCGGGAGCTGGCGTCAGGCCCCAGATGTGGCCGAGCTGGAGCCCCGCGTTGCGCATCGTGACGACGGTGCACAGCTCGACCACCTGCTCCACCGTGAATTCCTCGTACAGGGCCTCGAAATGCCCGTCCGTGATGCTCCCGGGGTCGGCCTGGAAGAATTCCGCGAACGCGATGGCCAGGGATTCCTTGCGGTCGTCGTCACCCGTCGGCACGATCATCGAGCGGCAGAATTCGCAGCCACCGCCGGCCGCCATCGCCATCTGCACCTTGTACTTCAGCTTCGGCGGAAGGGTTCCGGTGTTCATCAGCTGCGAGTCGAATTCCAGCCATTTCGACATGATCTCGGGCCGGTGGGCGAGAATCCGTACGAGTTCGGCGCCCTCATGATCGGTCTGTGGCACGCGGGTCATCTGGTCTTCCTCTCCGTAATTCTTACTGGTGTGAGTTCGCGGTCTCGGCCGCCAGGAAACGAGCGATGTTCTCGAGGAACCACCCGGGAACCTCTTCCGCGACGAAATGGCCGCTCGGCGCGACGATCTTCGTGAGCCGCTTGACGTAGGGCTCCATTTCGTCTCCGAAACGGTTTTCCCAATGCACCCCGCCGACCGCGAGCACCGGCATTTCCAGCGGGTTTTCCAGTAACTTGCCGACTTCGTCGCAGTCCTCCAGCAGCGTGCGGTAATGCCCGAAACCGCCGCGCAGCCGGTCCCGTCCAGTGTACGCCCTCGCATAGAGCGCGACCTCGTCATCGGAGAACGCGTCCGGTTTTCCGGCCATGGCGGGGAATGCCCATCGGAAGAATTCGAGCTCGTGCCCGTCGAAAAGCATTTCCGGGATTTCGGGCGCCGCGAAGAACCCGAAGTGCCACATGCCACCCGAGGTCACGTCCATCAGCCCGCGTAGCCCCTCGCCCAGTAACGGGCAGTCGAGCAGGACGAGCGCGGCCACGTCCTCCGGGTACTTCGCCGCCCAGGCGCTGGCGACCATCGCACCGATGTCGTGCCCGACGACGACCGCCGGGCCGGTGAGCCCGAGCGCGGCGAGCACACCGCGCATATCCCTGGCCTGGTTGGTTTTCTGATAACCGTCCGCGGGCCGCTCACTGGCGCCCGACCCGCGAAGATCGGGCACGACGACGGTGTAGTTCTCAGCCAGTTCGGGCATGACATGACGCCAGATCCGGCCGGTCTGGGGCCACCCGTGGAGCAGCACCATGGGCGCCCCGCTACCGCCCCAGGCGCAGGAAATCGTCACGCCGTTGGTCTGGATTTCCCGTACCTGGAAGCCTTCGGGGAGCCAGTCGTAGCTCACCGGGTCCGTCGTCTGGGACATCCTGTCATCTCCTTCGCATTCGTTGGCGGCACAGTCATTACTGCTCGCGTAGGTCATCGGTGTTCATGACCACCAGCGAGGTCCTGGCGTTCGACGTGCCGTCGCGGATCACTTCGCCGGTCACGCTCGTGTTCGCGGCCGAGCCCAGGAACACCGCCAGGCGGGCGACATCCTCCGGCCGCGAGATCCGTTGCTGGGGAAGCTGGCGGGCGATTCCTTCGAGCGCCGCCTCGTCCAGCCGGGACAGCGTCGCATCGGTCAGCGTGAGCCCGGTGCTGATCGCGTTCACCAGCACCCCATCGCGTCCCGCGTCCCAGGCCAAGGTGCGGACCAGCCCGGCGAGTCCCGCTTTGACGGTGGCGTATTCCCAGAACCGGGGGAAGCCTTCCTCCGCGACACCCGAGGACATGAACACGATGCGCCCGGTGCCGGCTTTCCGCAGGGACGGGAGGGCGGCGGAAACCAGTTTGAACGTGCTTTCCAGCGTGAAGCGCACCTGCTCCTCGAGCTCTTCTGCGGGCTGGTCTTCCAGATGATCGTGGAAAACCGCAGGCTGACGCGACGCGTTGACCACGAGGACGTCGAGGCCACCCAACTGCTCGATGACCGCGGCGACGACGTCCGCGACGGTCTCCGGGCGGGTGAGATCGAGCTGCACCGCAAGCTCACCCGCTTCTTCGGCCGGCTCCCGGTGCGAGTGATAGGTCGCCGCGACCCGCGCGCCTTCCGCGGTGAACGCCCGTGCGATGGCGTTTCCGATCCCGCGTGACGCGCCGGTCACCAGCACGGCCTTGTCCCTCAGCCCAGTTTCCACTCGCGATCCTCGACTTTCTCTGTCAGGGCGCGCTCAAGGCGCCTTGGAAAACACATTGATGAAGCCCCTGCCGTCCGGTACGACCTCACCGTTCTTGACGACCCCGAACGCGATACCCGGGTTGAGCACCCGGGGCAGGTTGGGCACCGTTCCGGCCCTGCCGACCACCGCCCAGGACCCGGTCACCCCGATGTCGATCGGAGTCTCGACCGCCTGGAACGCCGCGAGAAGTCCGGCGCTGTCATAGCTTTTCGCGCCCGCCGCGGCCTTCGCGAACAACTGGACCGTGGCCCAGCCGGTCTCCGAATCGGTGTTGAGCGGCGCCTGCGGCGCGTATTTCGCCATGTCCGCCTTGAACTTCTGCACGCCGGGGTTGTTCGTGTCATTGGTGAAAGCCAGGTTGTTGTCGACGATGACGCCGTCGGCCTTCGGGCCGAGCTGCTGGATCACCTGCGTGGGGAAGATCTGCGAGGTGACCACGATCTTGCCCTGATAGCCGGCGCCCTTCGACGCGTCGACGAACCTCGCGACGTTGACGGGCGCGGCCGCGATGATGACGCCGTCCACACCGCCGGACGTCGCACGCGCGACCGAGGTGGCGAAGGTGGGGTCGACGTTCGGGTCGACCTTCACCGTCCGCACATTGGTGACTCCCTTGTCCTTCAACGAGTTCGTGATCATGTCGGCGGCGAACTGGCCGACCGGGTTCGTGTCGATCACGATCGCGATGGTCTTCGCGCCCGCGTCCACGACGCCTTGCGCCGTGCCGATGAAACCGCCGGCGAACCCGCTGCTGAGCGGGAAGCTGTTCGGGTCGTTGAGCTCCGCGACCGACCCTCCGTCACCGCCGATCACCGGAATCTTGGCCGCCTGGAACACTTTCCATACCGAACCGGTCTGATCGATCTGGGTGTAGGGCCCGACGACGACGTCGGCTTTACTGCCCACAATGGACCGTGCGCAGCCCAGCTCACCGTTCTGGGTATAGGTGGTGTCACAGAAACTCACCACGTTGAGCTTGCGGCCATTCACCCCGCCCGCGGCGTTGACCGAGTCGGCGGCGGCCTGGAAACCCGCCTTGTACTCCGGTACCTGATAGACCGAGCTGGTCAGTGAAGCCATGCTGCCGATCTTGATCTCGGACCCGCCACCGCTGCCCGATGTCGCCGTGCTGCCGCATCCGGCGAGCAGGGCCAATGCCGATAGTGCTGCCAGGGCTTGGCGCCCACGCTTGATTCTCAAGGTAGTTTCTCCTTTGAAACTCCGAACGTCTTCCGCATGGGCGGTCCGCCGGCGGATCACGCCGGGGCTCCGCCGAGGTAGGCATCCAGTACCTCCGGGCGGGACTGGATGTGTGCCGGCTCCCCGCTGGCCAGGATCTTTCCTTCTTCGAGCACGGTGACCCGGTCGCTCACCGACATGATCATGTCCACTTTGTGCTCGACGAGCAGGATGCCGATACCCCAGGTATCCGCGAGGCGCCGGATCAGCACCGCGAGCTCGCCGGCCTCGACGTCGTCGAGGCCGGCGGCCGGTTCGTCCAGCAGCAGCACCGACGGTGCCCCGCTGATCGCCCTCGCGATGGTGACGATTTTCCGTTGACCGAAGGAGATTTCCGTCGGCCGCGCCCCGAGGAAGTGCTCCAGGTGCAGGCTGCGCACCGCCACCCTGGCCGCGTCGCTGAGCCGCACCCGGCCCGGGGCGACGAGGTCGGTCAGGTAGCGCCAGGCGCCACCTCGTTGTGACGCGACAGCAAGGTTTTCCTCGATCGTCAGGTCCTCGAACAGTTCCAGCGACTGGAAGGACCTCGACAGTCCCCGCAACGTCCGCGCGCGGGCACTCGCGTGCGTGATGTCGGTGTCGCCCAGCCTGACGGTGCCGGACGTGACGGGCGCGAATCCGGTGATCGCGTCGATCAGCGTCGTCTTTCCGGCCCCGTTCGGCCCGATCAGGCCGTGCACCTCGCCGGGGCGCACCTCGATCGAGACGCGCTGAACGGCATGCACACCACCGAAAGCGACCGAAATCCCGTCGACCGACAGCACCTTCGGCGGTACGACAACCGACTCGGAAGCACCGATGTTCCGGCCGGCGCCGGACAATCCCCGCAGCACCTTGATCCGGTCGAGCCTGGCCCGAAGCGGTGCCACGGCCGACAAGGCGCTCGCGAACCAGCCGTCGGTGCTCGTCAACAGCGTCACCATGAGACCGACCGCACCGATCAACGGCAGATAACTGTTGATCGACGACCAGCCGGAGAAGATCTGGCTGAAAATGCCGCCGGTAAGCAGCGCCGCCCCGAAAAGCGCGCCGGGCACGTATCCGATACCACCGATGACGGTCAGGCCCACCAGCAGGATGCAGGTGAAGACGTCGAACGAACCCACCTGCACGGTCGGCGCGAAGAACGCGATGAGAATCCCGCCCAGTGCGGCGATGACGGACGCGACGAAGAACGCGTAGATCTTCATCCCGGCGACCGGCACACCCAGCGATGCCGCCGCACGCTCATTGGACCGGACCGCGAGCAGCCGGCGTCCGGTGTCCCCACGCCGGAGGTTGCAGATCGCCACCGCGATCAGCAGCATGATCGTGAACGTCACCAGCGCGTAGCGTTCGGGGTACAACGTCGGATCGACGCTCCAGCCAAAGATCGACAGCGACGGCACCATGATTCCGGTGAGCCCGCCGGTCAGGTTCTCGTTGGTGAACGCGACGGCGACGATCGCACTGCTGAGGCCCAGCGTCGCGACGGCGAGCGTGGCGCCCCGGCTGCGCAACGCCGGAATCCCGACCAGCGCGCCGATACCGCCGGCGAGCAGGCACGCGAGAATGATCGCCGGCACGAGCGACATGGTCGCGGCCAGTTTCGCCGCCGCCAGCGCGCCGATGCCCGCGACGACGTACTGCGCGAGCGAAAGCTGCCCGGTGTATCCGGTCAGCAGCAGGATCGACAGGCAGATGATCGCCGCGCCACAAGTTGTGACGAGTGCGGTGTCCCAGTTCGCCCCGGCACCCAGCGCGATCCAGGCCCCGATCCCCCACAGCAGCGCGACGATGACCGGCCGCACCCGCCCGGTGCCGACTTTCGGCAGCCGGTCCAGGACGAAACCTCGCAGCGGAAGCGCCCGGCCGCGCACCACCATGTAGATGATCATCGCGAGGAACGGCGCCGCGGTGGACCAGCCCGGTTGGGCCACATATCGGGAGATCTCCGACTGCGCGATACCCAGTCCCAGCGCGGCCACCAGCACGATGGGGAACGACGAGAAGTTCCCGAACAGTGCCGCGGCAAGGCCGGGCACGACGAGCAGCGCCAGCGTGGTCGGTTCGAGCAGAATGATCGGCGCGATCAGGATTCCGGCGAGCCCGGCCAGCGCCGAGCCGATGGCCCAGTTGACGGCGGCGATGGTGTCCGGTGAATAACCGAAACTGGAGGCGGCCAGCTCGTTTTCGGCGACAGCGGCCGTCACGCGCCCGAACGAAGTCCGGCGGTACACGACATACAGCGCGAGCCCGAGCGCGACGGTGATGCCGAGAATGAGCAGCCGGTCAACCGAAATCGACAACCGCGAGGAGAACACGTGCACCACCGTCGTCGGCAGCAGTGACGGTACCGACAACGGATACGAACCGAAACCCAGGAACGCGGCGGACTGCAGGACGAGCAGCACGCTGAGGGTGGCGATCACCCGCGCGAGCGGGGAAGCGTTGCGCCGTCGCATCGGGCGAAGCACGAACAGGTGGATCACCGCGCCGAGCCCGGCGGAGAGCAGAATGGCGACGACCGCCGATACGACGGTCGGCAGTCCAAATCGGACAGTCAGCGCGTAGTACACGTAGGCGCCGAACATCGCCATGGCGCCCTGGGCGAAGTTCAGCAGCCCGGAGCCCCGGTAGATGAAAACGATACCCAGCCCGATGAGGCCGTATATGCCCCCGGTCGCCAGACCGAGGAGGGCGAATCTGATGATCTCGTCGGACATCGTTGTCCCTCACTTGTGTGCTGTGGCAACGGGATGTCAGGCCACGCTCTGCGTGATGCCCATGCTTTCCAGGTACGCCTCTTCCAGTACCGCACCGCCCGATTCGTGGGCGTCGCCTTGCGCGGCGACCTTCCCGTGGCTGAGCAGATACCACCGGTCGGCCACGGACAGCGCGCGGCGCATCTGCTGCTCCACGAGCAGCACCCCGAGGCCGTCCTCTTCTGCGGCGCGCCGGACCACGCCGAGAAGTCGTTCCACGACAAGGGGAGCCAGCCCCATCGACAACTCGTCCACCAGCAGGATGCGGGGCCGCCCCGCCAGTGCTCGGGCCAGCATCAGGATCTGTTGCTGGCCACCGGAAAGAAGTCCGGCCGGCCGGTGCAGGTGATCGGCGAGCTCGGGGAAGTACTCCAGCGCCAGTTCGACCGTTCCCCGCCCGAGACGGAGATTATCGAGTACCGACAACGAAGAAATCGTCGAACGCTGCTCCGGCACGAAGGCGAGACCGGCACGGGTGAAGGTGTGCAAGGACTTCGGTGCGGGTACGCCGTTCCAGTGCACCCGGCCCGCGTTGCGCGGCAGCACGCCGACCGTGGCCAGCAGTGTCGAGGTCTTACCCGCGCCGTTGGGCCCGAACAGGGCGACGACCTCGCCCGGCGCCACGCACAGCGATACCCCGGAAACGGCGGTGAGTGAGCCGTAGCCGGCGCACAGGCCGGCGACTTCCAGCACGGGCGCGGTCATCGCGCGTCACCGAAAACGGGCGCGATATCCATGTAGACGCGGTAGTCGTAGATCTTTTCGCCGCCACCGTGATGGCGGATGACCATCATCACCGGCAGCGTGAGCTTTTCGTCGTCGTGGCGGACATAGTCCGCATGCGCCTCGACGATGGTGACGCCGGGCTTCGGGTCCCAGACCTCATCGATATGGTGCCGCACGCTCTTGAAAGCGTTACCACTGGCGGCATACGCCTCGCGGACGGCCTCGATGCCTTCCACCGTGGGGTTGTTGCCGAAGGTCAGCCGGACATCCGGCGTGAACGACGCGGTAGCTGCGTCGACGTCGAAGGAATCGCCCTTGCGGTAGAACTCCCGCGTCCAGTGCTCGCCCATGGCTAGGCCCTCCCGCGCGGATCGCGTCGGTGCCGCTGGGACACAACGATCGTCATTGCTCGTCACTCCCTGGTCCCCAGGTGGAAACAACCGCAAAGACCGTAACCCGCGCCACGTCGGAGCGTCAAGTAAAGTGTATGCAGTAACCAGCCTCTGCCCCAGGAGTTACCCCAGCTTCTTGCTTCAAGGCCGATCCAGTGCATACAGTTATGTGAACGCCGGGGTATCCGGGAACCGAGCCGAACCAACGACGAAACGGCAGGTGGACGAGGACATGACCACACAGTTCAACGAAACCGGCCTGATCTGATGGCCACCGACCTGTCCGGACGCGTCGCGCTCATCACCGGCGGTGCCCGTGGTCAGGGCCGTTCCCACGCGCTGACGCTGGCCAGGGCCGGCGCCGATATCGCCGTATGCGACGCGTGCCGGCCGTTCGACAGCGTCCTGTACGACATGCCGGACGAGGACGATCTGGCCGAGACCAAGAAACTGGTGGAGGAGCTGGGCCGGCGCTGCGTGGCGGTCAAAGCCGACGTCACCGTCGCCGCGGAGGTGGAGGACTTCGTCTCCACCACCATCTCCGAACTCGGCCGGATCGACTTCGTGGTCGCCAACGCGGGCATCTTCTCCCCCGGCGGCCCGCTGTGGGAGATTTCCGAGCAACGCTTCGACGAGACCATGGCCGTCGACGCCAAGGGCGTCTGGCTGACCATCAAATACGCGGTCCCGCACATGCTGGAACGGCGCAGCGGCAGCATCGTGCTCACCTCGTCGATGGCCGGCCTCGAAGGAAACCCGAACATCGGCCATTACGTCGCCGCGAAACATGCCGTGGTCGGCCTGATGCGCTCGCTGGCCAATGAAGTCGGGCCGTACGGGATCAGGGTCAACGCACTGAACCCGGGCACTGTCAACACCAAGATGGTCAACTTTCCGGCGCAGTACAAGCTGTTCAACCCGGACAACCCGACCGAGCAGGGCATGCTCGACGTGATGGAGGGGATGCAGCTGCTGCCCGGCCCCTTCACCGAGGTCGAAGACCAGAGCAATGCCGTGCTGTGGTTGTGTTCCGACGAATCCCGCATGGTTTCGGGCATCACCTTGCCCGTCGCCGGCGGCGCCAACGTGATGAAGTGAAACCCCTTTCAGACCGGAGACCCGAGGACATGATCACCGAAATCGTCCAGCTGTCCATCGATCCCGCCAAGGCGGACCAGTTTCCCGCGGCGTGGCACGACGCCAGCAAGGAATACTTCAGCCAGCCGGGCTGCCACGGCGTACGGTTGCTGCACTCCACCGAGGCGCCGGGAAACTTCGCGGGCGTCGTCGGGTGGGACAGCAAGGAAGCCGTCGACGCGGCCGTGTCCTCCGACATCGGGAAGAAGTTCCTGGGCTGGCTCGGGCCGCAGCTGACCGCCGCGCCGGTCGTCACCCTGTACACCGAAAAGTGACCCGCGGGGTATAGGGCCCCGGTGGTGGACCGTTTGTCCTGGGTGTGGTTCCACCGGCGAGTCCTCATCGGGCTCGGCACCGTATCGCGGCCACGGTCGCCACCGCCTTCACGTTCGCGCCGTGGTTCTTCTTGTGTGCCGGAAAGCCCGCGCTGGTTGTAAACCGTTGACAGCGCAGTGAATCAGGCCGTCCAGGTGCCGGTGAACAGCGCCATCTCCACCTGGTCGGGCTCACCGGCGAACTCCGCACGCCCGGCCTGCTCTGCGGCCCAGACCAGGTAGTCCCGCCAGGTGCCGGCCCGCCAGCCCCAGCTGTATCGCCGGGCGGCGCCGGCTTCCTCGGGCAGTCTCGATGCGACCACGCTGTCGAGGATCAGTGGTTGCACCTCGCCCTGTCCGCGGCGGTAACCGGCGAAATACAGGATCTTCGTGAAGAACGCGGGCCCGAGCCCGGGAAGTTTCGCGGTGGTCAGGAAAGCCCGGTAACCCTCGACTGCCGCCTCTGGCGTTGTACGCAGTCCGGTCAGCGCCTCGTCCAGGTGCCGGGCCGCCCGCTCGTGCCGCAAAATCCGCGCCGTGCGATACGGTCCGTAGCCGCGGATACCGTATCCCCACGCCAGAGCCGCGACGGCAAGGTGCGTGGCCGGGATCTGCCCCGCGCGCCAACGCTCGGCCACGGCGAACACGTCACGCCGCCACACCAGCCCCGACGACGCGAAGCCGTGCGGCCACATTCCGAGGGGCACCAAGGATTTCCATCGCGCGGCGTCGACCGGGATCGGCGCCGGCTCACCGGGCAAGGCTGTGGTTACCGAGGTCACGAATATCCGGTCGCGGCAGACCTCGGTGTCATTACAAGTAGGGTGGCGTTTCGCACGGCCACAACGATTTTCGGGAGAGCGGCTTGCCAGTCACCGCGACCGAGCAGGTCCGCATCACCGAAGGCACCAACTTCGCCGTGACGGTATCGGCCGACGGCCAGTGGCTGGCCATGGACCTGCTGACCGCGCTCTGGGTGCTGCCGATCACCGGCGGCACGGCGCGACGGCTCACCGGCGACCTGCAGGACGCCACCCAGCCGCACTGGTCTCCCGACGGGCGGCAGCTGGTGTTCCAGTCCTATCGGGACGGCCACTACCACCTGTGGCTGATCGACCGTGACGGCACCGGGTTGCGGCAGCTCACCACCGGGCCGTTCGATCACCGTGAGCCGAAATTCTCGCCGGATGGCAAGCAGATCGCGTTCGCTTCGGATCGGGGTGGCACCGGTAGCTACGGGTTGTTCAGCTACGAGGCGGCCAGTGGTGACATCCGCGCGGTCACCCGGTCGCCGCAGGAGGAAGCCGCGCCGGCCTGGTCGCCGGACGGCACGCGGATCGCCTACGTCGTCGACGACACGGCCATCGACGTCATCGATATCGCCACCGGGAAGATCGTTCGCCAGGTCGAACCCGTGCCCGGCAGCATCGTGCTGGGCCCGGCCTTCACCACGGATGGCATGGACCTCACGTACACGAGACTCACTGGCGCGCGCACGGAACTCGTCCTCGGCAAGACGGTGCTCACCAGCGGCGAGGATGTCTTCGGGTTTTCCGTTTCCTGGCTGCCGGACGGCGATCTGGTCTACACCGCGGACGGCCGGATCCGCCGCCGGACACCGGCCGGTGCCGGCCGGTCGATCCCGTTCCAAGCCGAGGTGCCTGTCGTGACCCGCCGGGAGTACCCGCGCGCCGCGCCCGACCTGGGCTCGGACGAGCCGCGGCCGGTGCGGGGAATCGCCGGCCCGGTCGCCGCATCCGACGGCACCCGGATCGCGTTCCGCGCGCTCAACGCTTTGTGGTCGCTGCCGGCGTCGGGCGGCAAGCCGGTGAAGGTGGTGGACGACGGCTACTTCGCGTCGGACCCCGATTTCTCCCCCGACGGCACCGCGATGGTCTATACCAGTGACCGAGCCGGGAAAACCGAACTGTGGGTACACGAACTGGGCACCGGTGCGGACCGGCGGCTGACCGACGCGCCGGGCGCGCAGCTGGCGCCGCGCTGGTCCCCGGACGGCAGCCGCATCGCCTACACCGATCACGACGGCGCCGTCCGGGTGGCCGACGTCGAAACGGGTGCCGTGCGCCAGGTGACGCCGGCGCTGTTCCTGCCGGGCCGGGTGAGCTGGTCACCGGACGGGCGGCTGCTCGCGCTGGCCGCCGTGAAGCCGTTTTCGAAGCGTTTCCGGGAAGGCACCAACCAGATCCTGATCGTGGACCCGGGCACCGGCGGGCTGACCTATCACGAACCGGTGCCAGGGCGGTCCATCGCCACCCGGGGCGACGACGGGCCGGTGTGGTCGCCGGACGGGCGGATGCTGGCGTTCGTCGTCGAGTCGAGGGCGTGGGTGAGCGACGTCGACGCCGCCGGGCGCCCGGTCGGCGACGCGCGGCAGGTCACCTCGGAGGTCACCGACTCACCGTCCTGGCTGGGCCGGGATCGGTTGCTGTACTTGAACAACGGCCGGCTGCGGGCCGTGCCGGTCGCGGGCGGCGAGCCGCGGACGATCCCGGTGGAGCTGCACTGGCGCCCGGCAAGGGCGACCGGCGCGGCGGTCATCCACGCCGGTGCGGTGTGGGACGGGGAAGCCACCGCGTTGCGCCGTGACGTGGACATCGTGCTCGACGGGGATCGCATCGAAGCCGTGCTGCCACACCGGCCTGGACGGTCCACTGTGGACGCTTCGGGGCTGACCGTCATCCCGGGCCTCATCGACACGCACAACCACTGGTTCCTGCGCGGGCGGCAATGGGGTGACCGGCAGGGCCGGACGTGGCTGGCGTACGGGATCACCAGTACCCGATCCCCGGGCGATCCCGCGTACCAGATGGTCGAAAACCGCGAGGCGATCGCCAGCGGGCGGCGGATCGGGCCGCGCTATTTCGCCACGGGAGAGCCCATCGACGGTTCGCGCGTGTACTACAACTTCATGCGCCCGACCCGGTCCGCGGCGCAGCTGGACGACGAAATGGACCGGGCCCGCGCCCTCGGCTACGAACTGGTCAAGACCTATGTGCGACTGCCGGTGGACCGTCAGCGCGAACTGGTGCGGCAGGCTCATCAGGCCGGCCTGCCGCTGGCGTCGCACTACCTCTACCCGGCCGCGCGGGTGGGTATGGACGGTATGGAGCACACGGGTTCCGCGAACCGGCTGGGCTATTCCCACACGACCAGCCGACTCGGCCGTGCCTACGCTGATGTGGTCACACTGTTCGTCACCTCGGGCATGTCGATCACGCCGACGCTGTATCGCGCCATCGCCCGGTTCGCCGAAGACCGTTCGCTGGTGGACGATCCGCGGACCAGGGCGCTGTTTCCGGCGTGGGAGTACGAACGGCTGCTCGCCAAGGCCGACGAGGCGACGCTCGCCCCCGCGGCCGCGGTCCGGGAGATCCTCGCCGCGAATGTCGATATGGTGCTACGGATCCACCGAGACGGCGGGTTCGTCATCGCCGGGACCGACGCGCCACTGGACGACCTGGCCATTTCCTTGCACGGCAACCTGCGTGCCATGGTGCGCTACGGTTTCACGCCGTACGAGGCCCTGCGGACGGCGACCGTGAACGCGGCCCGCGCACTCGGCATGGAGCACCAGCTCGGCCGCATCGTGCCCGGCGCACTGGCCGACCTGACCTTCGTCACCGGCGACCCGCTCACCGACATCAACGCCGCCGCCGCAGTACACCAGGTCATCATCGGCGGCGTGGCGCACACCGTCGAGGACCTGCTGGCCCCGTTTTCGGGCTAACGGCGGCTTTTCTGCGGCTTCCCCTTCGGCTCCCGGCCGTGGCCGAGCGGGCCCGCATACGCTTGCGCGATTCGCAGCCACTCCTCGACATCCCTGCCGGTCGCGACGAGTTCGGTGTCGCTGCGGTGGCGGCGCTGGGTGACGAGCAAGCAGAAGTCCGTCGCCTTGCCCGTCAGCCGCTGCGGGGCGTCTTCCGGCCCGAAGGTCCACATCGATCTGTCCGGCGCGACCAACTCGATCCGGAACTCTTCGACCGGCGGGATACGCGAGTGCAGCTTGAACGCGAAGTCGCGGCTGCGGGCCCCCAGCCGCGCGATGTGCCACAGCCGCCGGGTCGGCTCGCGCCGCAGGCCGAGTGTGTCGAAGACGTCCTGGCCGTGTGCCCACGCCTCCATCAGCCGTGAGGTCGCCATCGACGCGACGCTCATCGACGGGCCGTACCAGTGCACCTTCTCCCCCGGCGGCACCGCGGCGAGCGCGGAAGCGGCCGCGCCGCGGTGGGCGCGCCATTCTTCCAGCAAAACGCCCGGCGATTTCGCCGCTTCCTCGGCTGCTGCACGATCGAGATAATCGTCACCTTCGCGACGCAGTTTCTCGACTTCGGCCGGCCATTTTTCCGGCTCGGTGAGTGACGTCACGAGTTGCCGGTCGGTCCAAGACAGATGACCGATCTGATGGGCGATGGTCCAGCCGTCGGCCGGGGTCGGTCTTTTCCAGTCCACTTCGGACAGATTGGCGACGATGTCGTCCAGCTCCTGTGTTTCGACAGTCAGATCAGCGAGGATCGCACCGAGGTCAGCCACGTCTCTTCTTGTACCCACAGATCCGGCGCCGGCAAATATTCGCCGTCATTTCGGAACGTTTCGGCCAGCACGTTCTGCCCAAAATTCCCCACGTCGAATATCAACGGTTAGAATGGCGCGCCCGAGTGCTTTTTTCCGTCACAGGGGAGTTTTCTTTGCACCAGGAGAATGTGGTACAGGTGCGCCGGCACGGTCATGTTCTGCTCATCACGTTGAACCGTCCGCAGGTGCGCAACGCGGTCAACCTCGCCGTCACTCTCGGCGTCGGTGACGCGCTCGAACTCGCCGAGCACGACCCGGAGATCCGGGCGGTCGTGCTCACCGGAGCCGGGGACAAAGCTTTCTGCTCCGGTGCCGATCTCAAGGCCATCGCGCGCGGCGAGTCGCTCAAGCCGGCCGAACCGCACCGCGCGGCCTGGGGTTTCGCCGGGTACGTGCGCCATCACATCAGCAAGCCGACCATCGCCGCGGTCAACGGGCCGGCCCTCGGCGGCGGAACCGAGATCTGCCTCGCCAGTGATCTCATCGTGGCGGCGGACACCGCGACCTTCGGGTTGCCCGAGGTCAGGCGTGGCGTCGCCGCGGGCGCCGGCGGGCTGTTCCGGTTGGTGGACCAGCTACCGCGCAAGATCGCCATGGAGCTGATCCTGACGGGCGCGCCCATCACCGCGGCTCGCGCGCTGGAACTGAACCTCATCAACCGCGTCGTTGCGCAACCGGACGTCCTGCCGGCCGCACTCGCGCTCGCCGAGCAGATCAGCGAGAACGCACCGCTGGCGGTACAAACCAGCAAGCGCGTCGCGCTGGGCATCGTCGACGGCGCCATCGCCGCGGAAAGCGCGCGGTGGGAGTTGTCGGCCGCGGAAGGCGCGGCGCTCGCGAAAACGTGGGATGCCGCCGAGGGACCACGCGCCTTCGCCGAGAAACGCGTGCCCAGCTGGCGGAACCGTTAAAACCGGACTATGTCTGGAAACTGCCGTCCCCCCAGCCACCCGGCCGGGCTCGGTGGTGGCACCGGCCCGGCCGGGTCCGTCACGAACTCATGATGTGCCGGTCAGTACCAGTGCGCGCGTCCGCCGACCTTGCGGCCCGTGCCGCCGAGGATCGCCAGCACCGCGCCGACTACGAGCAGCACGATGCCGATCGTCCACAGGATGGAGATACCGGTCAGCAGACCGGCGATGAGCAGGATGACGCCAAGCACGATCATGGGAACTCCTTCTGCGAAGTCCGATGGGGACCGTCTGGCAATACCCGGATCCGATGCGCGGTAAACGGTCAAAATGGCGCCCTGCCAACGATTTGGACTCGCGCACTGACCGAAGTGGACCGAATGGCCTAGCCCGGTGCGCAGTTCGGCGTCACCCGTTACCGTCCGTGCCGGTGCGGTGCCGGATGGCGTTCGGCGAGCAGTTTCAAGAACGCTTCGGTCGCCGCGCTCGGGCGGCGGGTCGTGGCGGTGGCGACGGCGAGCTGCCACTGCGGTTGGTGGTCGGCGACCGGCACGGTGACCAGACCGGTCCGGTCCTGGACGAGGAAATCGCCGAGAAAACCGATTCCCAGCCCCGCCCGGATGAAGCTGACCGCGGTACCGACGTCAGCGATCTCGACGGTCACCTCACGGTCCACCCCCGCGGCGGCGAAAGCCTGGTCGAGCATGGTGCGCGTGGCGAAACCCGGTGGGGTGTCGACGAACGGGAACTGGGCCAGTTGAGCCATGGTCACCTCTCCCGCACCGGCCAGCGGGTGCTCGCTGGGCACGTACAGGACCATGGGTGCGGTCTCCAGCACCCTGATGTCCAGATCGGCCGGCGTCGGGCCGGGAAAGGACAGGAAGGCGACGTCGAGCCGGCCCTCGCGCAACTGCTCCGCCAGCCCCGCCGAACCCGCCATCGCGGCCCGCAGCCGCACCGTCACTCCCGGATGCTCGGCGCGCAGTGCGGCCAGCAACTCCGGCAGGTTGACGAAGTCGATCGAAGTCAGCGTGCCGACCGTGACCGTGCCGCGCAACGCGCCCTGCGTCTGGTAGACGGCGTCCTTGGCGGCGCGCGCGGCGTCGAGCGTTTCGCGCGCCCGGGGCAGCAAGGCGCGCCCGGCCGCGGTCAAGGTGATCTCCTGCGGGCTGCGGGTGAACAGAGCCGATCCCAGCTCCCGTTCCAGTGCCTTCACCGTCGCCGACACTCCTGATTGGACTACGTGCAGCCGTTTCGCGGCGTGGGTGAAGCTGCCGGTCTCGGCGACCGCGAGGAAGTATTCGAGGTGACGGAGTTCCACGACACCATTATCACTGATCGTGCTGGCAGCCAGCATCAGACATCGTTGGACATGATGCGGCGGCGGTGCTGCAGTGGAGTCGTGAGTTACGACGAATCCCCCTGGGAATACACCGAACTACCGGCTCGGGCACGCGAGGCGATCGAGAACTTCGTGCCGCCCGAGGAGCTCGTGACAGAGCGGCTGGCACGCTACGCCGATGTGCGGCCGCGCCCGGCTGATCACGATGGGGACACCGAAGAACTCGACGGAGCCGTGTTCACCCACCACTTCGCCGAAATCCCGGGCGATCAGGAAACAGTCCGCTGGCACTACGTCGAAACCGGGAGCGGGGAACCGGTGGTGTTCCTGCACGGGATGCCCGACTCGTGGTTCATGTGGCATCACCAGATGGCCGCGCTGTCGGACTCCCGCCGCTGCATCGCGATCGACCTCAAAGGCTATGGACAGTCGGAAAAGGGGCGGGGCGACTACCGGCACGTGGGCGCGGCACAGCAGCTCGTCGAATTGCTGGACGCGATCGGGGTGCACGAGTTCGTGCTGGTGACCCATGACCGCGGCACCGTGCAGGGTGATCACATCGCCGCGGCCCATCCCACGCGCGTCCGCCATTACGTGCGCGGCGAACAGCACCTCTACCACTTCAACCCGGCCCTCGCGCCGCACGACGATCTGATCGCCGAGGCCCCGTGGTCCGGGATGATGGAGGACCCGAAGCGGTTCGTCGTCGCGAGCTACACCATGGTCGGCGGCCTTCCGGTTGCCGACGAGGACATGCGCCGCGTGATCCAGGAGTACTCCTATCCCGGGATCACCCGCGCCGTCCCGCGATACAACATGGGCTCGACCTTCCGGAAGGAGTGGATCGAGCGGCGCCGGGACCTGATTTCGCGCTGGCGCTCACCGATCACCCTGATCCAGGGCTGGGACTCGCGCACGCAACCCCGCGAGTTCTTCGCCGACGCCCGTGAACGCATTCCGTATGCGGCCGACGTCGACGTTCGCTACATCACCGGTGGACATTTCTGGCCGCTGGAAAGCCCCGCGGAGGCCAGTGCCCTGCTGCGCAAGGTGCTGGGCTGAGGTGGAGCTTTGAAAGTCAAACCGTTGTCAGGTGAGCGCCGACAGGAAAGTGTCCTTCATTTCGCGGCCGATGTAGAAGATGCCCTTGGTGAGCTGGTCGGCCGTCCAGGTGATGGTGGGGAAATCTTCATAAGTCGTGTAGCCGCCCGCGAAAACCTCGTTGCGGTTTCCGGCGGGGTCGAAGAAATAGATCGTCGTGCCGCGCGTGATGCCGTGGCGGGTGGGGCCGATGTCGACCGGCACATCGTCCATGGCGAACAGGTCACCGGCGCGCAGCAGCTTGCTCCAGTCCTGCAGGTGGTAGGCGAAATGGTGCAGCTTTCCGTTGGGCCCGTTGACGAACGCGATGTCATGCGGGGAGTTTCCGCAGAACATCCAGGAGCCGAGCAGTTCGGGGTTCGAGGCGTCGGTGACGAGACGCTCGGCGGGCCGGAAGTCCAGGCATTCCGCGAAATACCGCTCGAGTAGCGCAGGGTCTTCGGTGGTGACGAGCGCGTGGTCGATGTGCGGGACGGAAACCCCGCGCGGGTGGCGCGGTTCGGGGTCGGGGTTGAACGCGCCGGTTTCGGTGCCCACGTATTCGATCTCGTGATATAGCTCGAGAGTATGCTCCGACGGCAGGGTGATCCGCAGCCCGTCACCGACGGCCAGGTTGTCCCCCTCGCTCATCCGCTCGACGGTGCAGCCGAACTGCTGGCTGCGTTTCTCGAAAACATCCAGATCTTCGGACCGGGCCACCTTGTAGCCGAGTTTCACCAGCCCGACCCCGCCTTCCTCCAGCACGACGGAATGGTGGTCGTACTCGTCCCAGGCCTTGAAGTAGATCCGGCCCTGGGTCTCGGCGGCGACACCCATGCCGAGGGTGTCGCCATAGTGGCCGCGCGCCTCGTCGAGATCGGTGACCCGTACGTGCACATAGCCGAGTCGCATGACGCCCATGACGAGCTCCTTACGTGGTGGTGGGGGTGGAACCGGAGCGCGCCGCGGACGTGACCCACGGCGCGAAACGGCGGATGGTCTCGTCTCGCAGGGCGACGACGATGGGTCCGCGCCGGGCCAGCGCCCGGCAGGACAGAGCGGTGCCCGCGGCACGGTCTTCCGCACTCAAAACAGATTCGGCGACGACACTCTCGTACTCGACTTCACCGGAAAGCAGGTCGAGCTTGCACTGGCCGCAGCCGCCGCGACGGCAGCCGTGCCGGTGGGAATAACCGTTGCGGCGCATACCGTCGAGAAGCGCCTCACCGGGCCGCACGGTCAGCACCGTGCCCGAGGGATTGACGGTGACCTCGATGTCGTCGCTCATGTCTTCCTTTTCCTCAGCCGGCCCGCGTGTCGTCGCCGACCGCGTCGAGTTCGTGACGGCGCACCGGGGATTTCTCCGGCTGGGCCAGGCTCACCATGTCGACCCGATGCAGCCGCGCGGCCGTCTCGAGTCGTTTGCGGTCCTTCGCCCGGATGGCCTCGAAGATCTGCCCGTGCACGCGGAGGTTGTGGTCGACGACCTGCTCGTGGCCGGTGGTCCAGGCCGCGCGGACCAGCGCTCCCATCAGCACCGTGACGAGGCTGTCGTAGATGCCGGTGAGGACGGTGACCCTGGTGGATTTCGCGATGGCACGATGAAAGTCCACATTGGACTCGAAGAACCCGCGCGGATCACCGGCGTTGACGTTCATCCGCTGCAGCGCGCGCTCGATCTCCGCATGGTCGGCCGGGGTGGAGTTCGCCAACGCCAGGTTGTTGAACATCTCCTCGAGCAGCATGCGTGACTCGAAGATTTCCAGCGGTGGCAGGGTCAGCCCCTGGAACCACAAATCGAGCGCGCCCAGCCGGACGCCCGGCGGCTGATCGGCGGTGAAGACCCCACCGCTGGGCCCGGGTTTGACCGTGATCAGCTCCCGGTCCCGCAGCAGCCGTAGCGCCTCGTTCATCACGCCGGGGCTGACCTCGAACCGGTTGATCAGCTCGGTGCGCAGCCCGAGCCGGGTGCCCTCGGGATGACCGGCGCGCAGGATCTCCATCTCCAGCCTGGCCGCGACGTCCTCCGCACGTGACCCTGCCTTCGCGCCAGCGTCCTTACTCATCGAAGCCCTCCAGCGAAGGTTTGCAATCCTGCATTAACAATATGGCGACTGTCCTAAGGTGTCAAATATCGCTGCTACCAGCAGATTCTCTGGATCAGCACCGGTAGACACCCGCTGGCAGCCGTCATATTTCTTGCTATTGTTCGCCTCATGACGCAGACCGTGGCCACCAATCCCGAGATCGGCCGGACGATCGATGCGGCCGGGATCCGCACCAACTACCACGACCACGGCACCGGCGAACCGGTGCTGCTCATCCACGGTTCCGGGCCGGGGGTGTCCGCCTGGGCCAACTGGCGCGGCGTGCTGCCGGAGCTGGCGGCCGGCCGGCGGGTGCTCGCGCCGGACATCGTCGGTTTCGGGTACACCGAGCGCCCGGCCGGCTTCGTGTTTTCCCAGCAGGCATGGGTCGACCACCTCGTCGCGTTCCTCGACGCGCTCGACTTGCCGACGGTTTCCGTGGTGGGCAACAGTTTCGGCGGTGCGCTGGCATTGTGGCTCGCCGGCCGGCACCCGGAGCGGGTGGCGAAACTGGTCCTGATGGGCAGTGCCGGCACGCGTTTCGACCTCACCCCCGGCCTCGACGCGGTGTGGGGTTACCAGCCGTCGGTCGCGAACATGGCGCGGCTGCTGGAATTGTTCGCCTACGACCAGTCGCTGCTGAGCCCGGATCTCGCGCGGCTGCGTTACGAGGCGTCGATCCGCGCGGGCGTGCACGAGTCGTACTCCGCGATGTTCCCCGCCCCACGCCAGGCCGGGGTCGACGCGCTTGCCCTGCCGGAAGACGGGATCCGGGCGCTGCCGCACGAGACGCTGATCGTGCATGGCCGGGAGGACAAGGTGATCCCGCTGTCGTCGTCGTTGCGACTGGCGGAGCTGATCGAGCGGGCACAGCTGCACGTGTTCGGGCAGTGCGGGCACTGGGCGCAGATCGAGAAGCGCGCCGAGTTCGTGCATCTACTGCGGGGGTTCCTGCCGGCATGATCCGCGGCTGACGGCAATAAACCAGCCGGATAAGGCGGGCCAACACAAAGCGGCCACCACCGTCGCGGCGGGACTGATCTTCCGGCCGGACGGGGTGGCCATCCGGCGTTTCGGCGCGCCGCCGCCAGGGTTCACGCAGGTCAGGCCGTGCGGCGTGCTGCTTCTCCCGGCTTAACGACGGCGTTACGCGTTCGGCCTTCCGGTCGAATTGGCTTGCGGCGCACGCTACCGGCATGAAGCAGGCCAGGATGGATCCCCGGACCAAACGCCGCCTGAGTGCTGCCCGCCGGGTACGAGATCTGCTCCGGGCGGCAATTGTGCACGAGGAGTTCCCCGCCGGCGCGCTGCCCGGCGAAGCCGAACTCATGCTGTCCTTTTCCGCCAGCCGCCAGGTGGTTCGCGACGCGCTGGCGCTACTGCGGGAGGAGGGCCTCGTCAAGCGTGTGCAGGGAACGGGTACCTTCTCGGTCGCCTCCAAGGTGCGGCATTCCTTCAGTCACCTGCACGGGCCGGAACCCGCGATGGAGCGGGTGTCCCACCGGATTCTCGCGATCAGCAAGGAGATCGCCGCGCCGCGTGTCGCGGACCGGCTCTGCCTCCCGCCCGGCACCGAATGCGGCGTCATCGAATACCTCGCCGTGCTCGGCGCCGAACCGTACTACGCCTGCACCGCCTACGTACCGCTGCCGCTGGTGGGCGTGGTCAAGCACGGGCAGGAAGTCACCGAGTGGTACGCCGTCTACGAGGCCGCCGGGTTCGAGCTCGGCGTCACCGACCAGGCGGTGGAAGCGATCCTCGCCGACGACGACGCAGCCGCGCTGCTCGATGTGCTGCCCGGGGCCCCGCTGATGCTGTTCGAACGGCTCGTCCGCGATCACACCGGCCGCCCACTGGAATACGCCTTCGCCAGGGTGCGCGGCGATCGCATGGCGCTACTGGCGCAACTTCCCCGTCACCGCAGGCAACGCCGCCCGCATCCGTCCACTTTGGAGGATTGATGGCCGGCTATCTCGGACGACGGCTGCTGATGACGATCCCGATCCTCGTCGGCGTGTCCATCGTCATCTTCATCACCATCAAGATCATTCCCGGTGACCCGGTCGCCTCGATGCTCGGCCCGACCGGCAGCCCCGAGGCCAGGGCCGCGCTGCACGCCCGCCTCGGGCTCGACGATCCCCTTCCGGTGCAATACTTTTCGTGGCTTTCGCACAGCGTCACCGGCGACTTCGGCACGAGCCTCGCCCGGCATGACGCGGTCGCGCCGATCGTGTTCGACGCGCTGGTGAACACCCTCATCCTCACCGTCGCCGCCGGGGCGCTCGCCATCGTGCTCGGACTGCTCATCGGGGCAGTGACCGGACTGCGCCGCACCGGTATCGCGGCACGGATCGGGAACGCGTTCGCGCTGTTCTCGATTTCCGTCCCGCAATACTCCATCGGCCTGCTGCTGATCATCTACCTGGCCTCGAACGCGGGCCTGTTCCCGGTCAGCGGTATGCACAATCCCGGCGGCAACGGCGGTTTCACCGATCTGTTCAACCATCTCATCCTGCCGGCGATCACGGCGGCGCTCGTGCCGGCCGGGATCATCGCGCGGATGTTCCGTTCATCGGTGCTCGACGTGATGGGCATGGACTTCATCGAGGCGCTCACCGCGCGGGGGCTGTCACGGGCCAGGGTCATGCGCCACGCCTTCCACAACACCGTGCCGTCGCTGCTGACGGTCGCGGGACTACAGATCGGGTACCTGCTCGGCGGGGTCGTGTTCGTCGAGGCGGTGTTCGCCTGGCCCGGGATCGGGTTGCTGGTCTACCAGTCGATCACCCAGCGGGACCTGCCGGTGATCCAGGCCGGGGTGCTCGTGTCCGCGTTCGCGTTCGTGCTCATCAACCTCGTGGTCGACGCGCTGCACGGGCTCGTCGACCCGCGCATCCGCACCTGACGGCAGTGCAGCCGATCCCCGTCCCCGTCAACGAGGAGTCCCGATGACCGCACTGACCGAAGCGGCGTCCCTGCCCGATACCACGACCGCGAGCAAACCCCGGCGCCGCCGGATGACCATGAGTGCCACCGTCGCCGGTGCGGTGGTCCTGCTGATCGCGCTCACCGCACTGATCGGGCCGCTGCTGGCCGGCGACCCGCTGGCCGGTGACACGGCGCACCGGCTGCTGCCGGCCGGGACCGCCGGGCACGTGCTCGGCACCGACGGCCAGGGCCGCGACGTGCTCGCGCGGCTCGTGGACGGCACCCGGCTTTCCTTGCTGGCCGGGCTGATTCCGGTGCTGTTCGCCGCACTCGTGGGCACCGCGCTCGGGGTGACGGCGGGGCTTTCCGGCAAATGGGGCCAGCGGCTGATCATGCGCACGCTGGACGTGTTCTACGCGTTCCCGGCAGTGCTGCTGGCGGTCGCGATCGCGGCGGCGCTCGGCTCCGGGCTGTCCAACGCGATCATCGCGCTGGCAGTGATCCTGGTGCCACCGGTGGCCAGGGTCGCCGAGACCGAGACGCGGCGACTGGTCGATCTCGACTACATGGAGGCGGCGCGGGCCAGCGGTGCGCGCCGCTCGGCGATCGCACTACGGCAGGTGCTGCCCAACGTGGCACCGCCCGTCGTGGTCTACTGCACCGCCCTCATTGGACTGTCCATTGTGTACGCGGCGGGACTCAGTTTTCTCGGGCTCGGCATCTCGCCGCCGACCGCGGAATGGGGCCTGATGGTCAGCGAGCACACCCAGTACATCTACTCGGCCCCGTTCCTGGCCGCGATTCCGGCGCTGGCGATCCTCATCGCGTCGGTCGCTTTCAACGTGCTCGGGGACGGCCTGCGCGACCTTCTCGACGTGCGCGGGGAGGTGCGGGCATGACGGTGATCCCACCGCTGGAAGTCACCGACCTGACCACCACGTTCGTGTCCCGGCGCCGCCGGACGGAAGTCGTGCGCGGGGTGTCGTTCACCATCGGCCGCGGCGAAACCATGATGCTGCTGGGCGAAAGCGGCAGCGGGAAATCCGTCACCGCGCGCTCCATCATGCGGCTCTACGGCTCGTCGGCCGAACTCGGCGGCAGCGTCCGGGTGGCAGGACAGGAACTGGTCGGGCTGGCGGAACCGAAGCTGCGGGCCATTCGAGGCGGGCAGATCGCGCTCGTGCCCCAGGACCCGACGGGGGCGCTGGATCCGTTGCGCCGCATCGGTTCCCAGCTGGCCGAGGTGCTCGCCGTGCACGGCGTGGAGCGGGTGAAGACCGCCGCACACCGGCGCGCGGAGGAGCTGCTGGCGATGGTTGGCATCCCGGATCCGAAGCGGGTGGCCGGCAGTTACCCGCACGAGCTGTCCGGCGGGATGCGGCAGCGGGCGGTGATCGCCATCGCGGTCAGCTGTGATCCGCAGGTGCTCATCGCCGACGAGCCGACCACCGCGCTCGACGTGACGGTGCAGGCCCAGATCCTGGAGCTGCTCGCGGAACTCCAGCAGCGCCTGGGGATGGCGGTGCTCATGGTCACCCACGACGTCGGGGTGGCCGCGGACTTCGGTGGCCGGGTCGGCGTGATGTACGCCGGGCGCCTGGTGGAAGAGGGCCCGGCGAGCGAAGTCCTTTCCAGCCCAAGGCATCCCTACACCGAAGGGCTGCTGGACTCGCTGCCGATGCCCGGCGCGGCACGTGGTTCACTACGCTCGATCGTCGGTTCCCCGCCCCCGGTCGGCGCGTTCCCTGCCGGATGCGCGTTCGCGCCGCGCTGCCCGCACGTGCGTCCTTCGTGTCGTTACGACGACCCGCTGCTGGTCACCATCGCGCACGACCGGGTCGCCGCGTGTCCTGTGGTGAATACCGAACGGGTGGTGGCGTGATGAGCGACGTTCTGCTGGAAGCGGAGAACCTGACCAAGACGTTCGGCAACGGGGTGCGCGCCGTGTCCGACGTGTCCTTGACCGTCCACAAAGGAGAGACGCTCGGCGTGGTCGGTGAGTCCGGCTGCGGGAAGTCGACCACCGGGAAGATGCTGTTGGGCCTGCTCGCACCGGACAGCGGCTCGGTGACGTTCGACGGCGTGCCGCTCGCCGGGCTGCCGCGAGCCCGGATGCGGGCGCTGCGCGCGCGGTTGCAGGTCGTGCCGCAGAACCCGCAGACCTCGCTCAACCCCCGGCTGCGGGTGCGCCAGTCGATCGAGTTCAACCTGCGGGCACACGGGGCCGAGCGCCCGGCCCGGCGCCCTCGGGTGCTGGAGCTGCTGGAACGGGTCGGGCTGACCGCCGCGCACGCCGAGCGGTTCCCGCACGAACTGTCCGGTGGTCAGCTCCAACGGGTCGCGATCGCGCGGGCCTTGGCCACCTCGCCGGATCTCGTGGTGTGCGACGAGGCAGTGTCCGCTTTGGACAAAAGCGTGCAGGCGCAGGTGCTGAACCTGCTGGCGGACCTGCAGGCCGAGACCGGGGTGGCGTTCCTGTTCGTCTCCCATGACCTGGCCGTGGTGGAGCACATCTCCGATCGCGTCGCGGTGATGTATCTGGGCCGGGTCGTGGAACTCGCCCCGGCGCGGCAACTGTGGGCCGATCCGCGGCACCCGTACACGCAGGCCCTGCTTTCGGCGACCCCGGGACAGGGACGCGAACGCATCGTGCTCACCGGTGACCTGCCCAACCCCGCCGACCCGCCGTCCGGCTGCGGGTTCCGAACCCGTTGCCCCGTCGCGGAAAACGCCTGCCAGACCGAATGGCCGCCACTCGCCGAAGCGGCACCGGGACAGCTCGCGTCCTGTGTCCACGTGCGCCCGCGCGAGTCGCACGTTCCACGCGCGTGAGTCGCACGTTCCGTGCGCGCGAGTTGTGCGTTCCCTGCGTGTGAGTCGCACGTTCCACGCGCGCGAGTTGTGCGTTCCGTGCGACCGGAACACGCAACTCGCGCCACCGCAACGCGCAACTCGCGCCACCGGAACACGCAACTCGCACCACCGGAACGCGCAACTCGCGCGTTGGTTACCTGCTCCGAAAACCTGCCCTGAGAGGAAAAGTCCGTGCCCCGTTACCCCACCCGTCGTAAGAGACGATTCACTGTCGTCGGCGCGCTGCTCGCCGTGCTGTCCCTCGTGGTGTCCGCGTGCGGCGGCAGCGCCACCTCCGCCGGCGGCGCCGGTGGGAACACGCTGATCATCGGGATGACCGCGTCCGACATCCCCGTCCTGGACACCGGGCTCGCCCAGGGGCAGGGCTACGAGGGTCTGCGCTTCGTCGGCAACCAGCTCTACGACGGTCTCACGAAATTCGATCTGTCCAAAGGCGACGAGATCCCGAAGATCATCCCGGATCTGGCCGAGTCGTGGACGCCCAACGCCGAGTTGACCAGCTGGACGTTCAAGCTGCGCCCCGGAGTCACCTTCCACGACGGCACCCCGTGGAACGCCGACGCCGCGATCTTCAATCTCGACCGCTACCTCAACAAGAAGAGCCCGGACTTCTACCAGGAACTCAACGCACAGGGCGGGCTCTCGATCGCCGGTGTCAAGAGCTACCAGAAGATCGACGATCTCACCCTCCAGATCGACACCAACGGGCCGTGGGCGTACCTGCCGAGTGACCTCGCGACCGTCTACTTCGGCAGCCCCACCGCGATCAAGGCCGAAGGCAACCAGGGCTTCGCCGACAAGCCGGTCGGCACCGGGCCGTTCAAGTTCGACTCGCTGGTGCGCGGCCAGCGCCTTGTCTTGCTGGCCAACGACAAGTACTGGAACGGAAAGCCCAAAGTGGACAAAGTGATCCTCCGCCCGATCCCGGACCCGACCGCGCGCGTCGCGGCGCTGCGGTCCGGTGAGGTCAACTGGATCGAGGTGCCGCCGCCGGACGACGTGCCGAACCTGAAGTCGCAAGGGTTCCAGGTGCTCACCAACTCCTACGACCACATCTGGCCGTGGGTCTACAACATGACGAAAGCGCCGTTCGACAACGTGAAGGTGCGCGAAGCGCTGAACTGGGCCATCAACCGGCAAGCCCTGGTGGACAACATCCTCAAGGGCACCGCGGAACCGGCGCTGGGCTACGTGCCGCACGCCAACGCCGCCTACCAACCCGCCGACGACGTGTACGGCTACGACCCGGCGAAAGCCAAGCAGCTGCTCGCGGAAGCGGGATACCCCAACGGTTTCTCGATGACGCTGTCCTATCCGACGAGCGGCTCGGGCAACATGGTGCCCACCCCGATGAACACCGCGCTGCAGACCGATCTGGCCGCGGTGGGCGTCAAGGTGGAGCTCAAGCCCATCGAATGGGCGGCCATGCTGAACGACTACTTCGCAGGCAAGATCCCGGACAACGCCGACGCACTCAACATCTCGTTGAGCTACCAGCAGGAAGGCTTCTGGCGCAGCTGGTTCGGCACCGATTCCGGGATCAACGCCGGAAAGTACTCCAACCCGCAGGTGGACGCCCTGTTCGCCAAGGCGAGGACGGTCGGCGACGACAAGGCGAGGGCGAGCCTGTACTCGCAGGTCGCGCAGATCCTCGGCAAGGACTCCCCGTGGCTCGTCGTGGTCGACGACCGAAACCCGCGGGTCCTCGCCTCCAGCGTGCACGGGTTCGTGCAACCCCAGTCGTGGTTCGCCGATCTGACCCAGCTGACGGTCGGCTGAGCTTTTCCCGCCAGTGAAAGGAGATTCCCATGGCGATGCCTCGTGGACGCATCCGTGGTTTCGTGCGGCGCCCCACCCCGGAAGAGGTCACCGGGCTCGGTGCGGCCGAGTATCTGAACCTCACCGAACGCGAAGCCGAGCAGTACGCGCGGATTCTCGACCAGACCTTCGCCGGGGTGGACCGGGTCGACGAACTGCCCGCGCCGACCCCGCCGCTGATCTACACCGACCGCGATCCCGGTGGTCCGGTCAGCGACACCGACGACCCGTTCCACGCGTTCATCCGGCGCTGTCACGTCAAAGGTGCGGCCGAGGGTGTCCTCAATGGACTGACCGTAGGCGTCAAGGACAATCTGGCGGTCGCGGGGGTGCCGGTCACGAACGCGTCGCGGACCCTGAGCTACACGCCGACGACGGATGCGGTCGTGGTGTCGCGGTTACTGGCCGCCGGTGCGGATATCGTCGGCAAGACCAATTTGGACGATTTCTCCACGTCCGGCACCGGCGAGTCGAGCTGGTACGGCCCGGCACGCAACGCCGTCGATCCGACCCGGTCGGCGGGCGGCTCGTCCGGTGGGTCCGGCTCGGCCGTCCGCTCCGGCGCGGTCGATCTCGCGATCGGGGTCGATGAGGGCGGCTCGGCCCGGATTCCCGCGTCCTTCAACGGGATCGTGAGCATCAAGCCCAGCCAGGGTCTGGTGCCTTCGCACGGGCTGACCTACATGGACCACACGATCGACGCCGTCTGCCCGATGGCGTCCACTGTGGAGCTGACCGCCCGGATGCTCGACGTGATGAGCGGGCACTCCGACCGGGATCCGCAGTGGGTCCGGGGCAAACCGTCGCCGACGAGCGCCGCCGCCACTCTCGGCGAAGGCGTGGCGGGCCTGCGGATCGGCGTCGTCACCGAGGGTCGGGACCCGGGGCTGTGCGAACCGGGTGTGCTCGCCGCGTTCGAGTCCTCGTGCGCGGCGCTGGACGCGGCCGGGGCGACCGTGTCCCCGGTTTCCATTCCGCTGTGGACGGACGCATGGGCGATCGAAACCACGCTGCTGCTGCATCTGGCGTGGCTGACCGCGCAGTCGGACGGGACCGGCTACTCGCATCTCGGTGAGGTCGACGTCGAGCGGACCCACGCGTTCGGCCTCGTGCGGCGCATGGAAGCCGATTCGTTCCCGCCGTTCTTCAAGGTGTGGCTGATGGGTGGCCGGTACCTGCACGACAAGTACTTCTCCACCTACTTCGCCAAGGCGGCCAACCTGCGCCGTGCCCTCATGGCGCAGATCGACGCGGCATTCGGGCAGTTCGACCTGCTCGTCACACCGACCACCCCGCAGGTCGCGCCCGTGCTGCTCGACCGTCCCGCCGAGGACCCGGAACTGCTCGCGCGCGGCACCACGATGGTCGCCAACACGTGTGTGCTCAACCTGTCCGGGCACCCGGCGCTCGCGGTGCCCAGCGGGGTCGACCCGGAAACCGCGATGCCCACGTCGATCCAGATCATCGCGCCGCTGTGGCAGGACGCGCTGACCTTCCGCGCCGGTGCGGTGATCGAGGACGCGGCCGGGGTCATGCCCGGCGGCGCGGCGGCGGACGTCGCACCCGCCGGGTCGCGGTGATCGACGTCGCGGCGGAACTGCCCGTCCGGGCGCCCGTCGAACTGGGCGCCCGGCAACGGTTCCACCTCGTCGTCCTCGTGGCCGGGGTCGGCTTCGGGCTCACCGCGCCGTTCACCGCGCTGCTCGTGGTGGGTCTCGGCGGCTCCCCGTCCTGGGCGGCCTATGTGGTGTCCTCGATCGGATTGTCCTTGCTGCTGGTGGATTTCCTCGGCACCCGGTTCGTGCCGCGGGTGTCCTCGCGCACCGCGCTGACCGTCTCGCTGCTGGTGTTCGGCGTCGGGTGCCTGTTTTCGGCGGCCACCACCAGCTGGGAGGTCGTCGGGCTCGCACGGGTGCTGCAGGGCTTCGGCACCTCGCTGTTCATGGGCGGCGGGATCGCGCTCGCGGTCCGGCTGGTCGGCGAGCACACCCGCGGTCGCGCGATCGGCACGTTCAATGCGTTCTGGTTCCTCGGCGTGGCCACCGGGCCGCTCGGCGGCGGGCTGATCGCGGCGGCCGCGCCGGGGCCGGACGGGCTGCGGCTGCTGTTCGGCGTGTGCGGGGCGGTGAACCTTGCCGGTGCGGTGGCGGCGTGGTTTCTGGCGCCCCGCTGGGTTTCCGCCGTCCGGCCGCGGCTCGGGCTGCCCGCCGGGCTCGGCGTGCGCGGGCGGCGGATGTGGTCGGTGCTGGTGCTCACCGGGCTCGGCCAGGCCGTGCGAGCGGGCCTCGCACTCACGCTGGTGCCGCTGCTGGGCGAACAGCTCGGGATGGGCTGGGTCCCGCTCGGCCTCGCACTGTTCGCGCTGGCGGTCACCGATGTGGCCACGATGCATTTCGGCGGCGGGCTGTCCGACCGGTACGGCAGGCTGCTGCCGCTGGCCGCGGCACTGGCGTGGGGCACGGTCGCGGTCACCGCGCTCGCCACCGTCGTACGCGGGCCGGTCGCGTTCACGTTCGGCGCGCTCGCCACCGGCGTCACGGTCGGCGCGACGTGGGTGGTCCCGGCCACGATGACGATCGATCTGGCCGAAACACCGGAAACCGCGGTCGCCGCTTACCGGATCGCCTGCGATATCGGGATGCTCGCCGGCGGGCTGTTCGCCGGCGCCGGGATCGCCGTGGGCGGGGTGCACACCGCGCTCGCGGCCACGGCCGCCCTGTTGTTCGGCGGTCTGCTGCTCACCCTTTCCGTCCGTGAAACGCTGCCCGCACCCCAGGAGGAACTCGTGCCCATGCCCAGCCCCGAGGAATTCACCGCGCTCGCCACGAATTCGGACATTTCCCTTACCCCGCAACGACTTTCCCAGGCGTACGCGACACATGCGCGGTACCGGCCGGACCTGGAGCGGCTGCGGGCACTCCCGTTGCCGTTCACCGAACCGGTCACCGAGCCCGCGACCGCGCTCGCCTGGATTTCAGGAGGAGACAAGGAATGAGCGACCTCGCCGATCTCACCGCGACCGAACTGCTCGCCGCGTTCGCCGCCGGGACCGCCACGCCCAGCGAAGCCACCGCCGCTTGCCTCGCCCGCATCGAAGCCACCGACCCCGGCGTCAACTCGATCATCACGCTGCTCGCCGAATCCGCGCTCGGGCGAGCGGCCGAGTCCGACGCGCGCTGGCGCGACGGCACGCCGCGGCCGCTGGAAGGAATTCCCTACGGGCTCAAGGACATCGTGGCCACCGCGGGGATTCCCACCACCGGTGGTTCCGCGCTGTACCGCGATTACGTGCCCGAAACCGACGCCGTGCTCGCCACCCGGCTGGCCGAGGCGGGCGGCGTGCTGCTGGCGAAGCTCGCGACGTTCGAGTTCGCCTGTGGTGGCGCGGTGAACAAGACGTTCGGGCCCACGCTGAACCCGTGGGATCACCGGCGCACCACCGGTGGCTCGTCGTCCGGGTCCGGCGCCGCGGTGGCGCTGGGCCAGGTCCCGCTCGCCATCGGCACCGACACCGGTGGCTCGATCCGCATCCCGAGCTCGTTCTGCGGGATCACCGGGATCAAGGCCACCTACGGGCGGGTGCCGCGGCACGGCGTGATGGGTCTGTCGTGGACGATGGACCACGCCGGGCCGATGACCCGCAGCGTCGCCGACGCCGCGCTGATGCTCGACGTGATCGCCGGGCCGGATCCCCTTGACCCCACGGCATTACCGGCCGAGAAGGTCCCGTTCACCGCGGCGCTCGGCCAGGACGTCGCCGGGATGCGGGTGGCGCGTGACCGCGGTTTCCTCGAAGCCGAGATGCACCCGGCGGTGGCCGCCGCGTACGAGGCGGCGCTCGGTGAGCTGGCTGCGCTCGGGGTGGAGATCGTGGACGTCGAGCTACCCTCGTTCGACCTCGCCGCGGTCGCCGGCTGGTGGATCATCTACGCGGAAATGCTGTCCCTGCACGAAGAACATCTGTCCACAATAGAGGACCGTGACGAGATGGGTGCCTCGCTGCTCGGCGCGGCCCCGTTCGTCAGCGCCGCCGACTACCTGCGGGCCCTGCGCCTGCGCCCGGTCTTCCAGCGGGAGCTGGAGTCCGCAATGGACGGTTGCGCCGCGCTCGTCAGCCCCGCGATGACGGCGCTCCCTCCGCTCATCGCCCCGGAGATGACATCCGATCTCGGGGACCGGGAAGTGCCGTGGCTGGACGCCGCCTGCCGGGTCAGCGTCCCGTTCAACCTCACCGGGTCCCCCGCGCTCGTGGTGCCCTCGGGTGAGGTGGACGGGCTGCCGGTGAGCCTGCAGTTCGTCGGGCGCCCCCGGGACGAGGCGAGTCTGTTCGCGCTCGGCGGTGCCTACCAGGCCGCCACCGCCCATCACCTGCGCCGGCCGGCCCTGCCCGCCGCCGCCTGAGGAGGAATGTCATGTATCTGACCATCACCGAAGCGGCGGCCGCGCTGCGCACGGGAGAGACGACGTCGGTCGCGCTCACCGAAGCGGCGTTCGCGACCGCCGACGCGCACGACGAGAAGCTCGGCGTGTACCTGTCACGGTTCGACGAGAGCGCGCTCGCAGCCGCGGCGAAGGCGGACGCGGAGCTGGCCGATGGCACCGACCGCGGGCCGTTGCACGGAATCCCGTTGGGAGTCAAGGACATCATCGCCACCGAAGAGGGCGAAACCACCGCGCAAAGCCTCGTCCTGGACCGTGCGTGGGGTGCCGGCGGTGACGCCCCGGTGGTGGCGCGGCTGCGGGCCGCGGGCGCGGTCATCACCGGCAAGACCACGACGATGGAATACGCGATCGGCACGCCAGATCCGGAAAAACCGTTCCCGATCCCGCGCAACCCGTGGAATACCAAGCATTATCCCGGCGGCTCCAGCTCGGGTACCGGCAACGGCGTGGCGGCCGGGTTGTTCCTCGGCGGCCTCGGCACCGACACCGGCGGCAGTATCCGTTACCCTGCAACGAGTTGCGGGATCACCGGACTCAAGCAGACCTTCGGCCGGGTACCCAAGGCAGGCTGCGTGCCGCTCGGCTACAGCTATGACCACATTGGACCGATGGCGCGCAGTGCCGAGGACTGCGCGGTGATGCTGGCGGTGCTGGCGGGACACGACACCAGCGACGCGACCTCCGTCGACCGTCCGGTCGGCGACTACACGGGCGCGCTTACCGGTTCCCTGCAAGGAATGCGGATCGGGATCGACATGCTGCTGGACCGCTCGCCGATGACGGTGCCGGAGCTTGCCCCGGCACTGGAGGCCGCGGTCGGCGAGCTGACGGCCGCCGGCGCGACGGTCGTCGACGTGCGATTGCCGCTCTACGACGAGCTCACGTCGGCCACCATGATCGGGTTGACCGCCGAGGCCTACGCCTATCACCGGCCGGACCTGCGCAGCCGGTGGCTGGACTACGGCGCCGGCACCCGGCTGGCGGTCGCCACCGGTGCGCTCGTCAGTGCCGGCGATTATGTGCAGGCACAACGGGTTCGCCGGGCCGGGCAACGCCAGGTCTCGGCCGTGTTCGACGACGTGGACCTGATCCTGACACCGACCAGCGCGTGCGGGGCCCCCGAAGTCGACAAGCTGACCTTGGACGACATCGTCGGCGCGCTGCACACGGCGTACTGGAACGCGCTGGGCAACCCGGCGATGTCGGTGCCGATGGGTTTCACCGGCGATGGTTTGCCGCTGGGTCTGCAGATCATCGGCCGGCCGTTCGACGAGGCGGCGGTGCTGGCCGCCGGTTACGCCTACCAGCAACGTACTTCGTGGCATCTGCGGACACCCGCGCTGTAGAAAGGAAAACGCATGGATCCCACGGTCGTCGTCCCGGCTCTGCTCGCCGCGGCCGGACTGAACCCGTTGACCGAGGAAGTCGCGCTGATGATCGCGAGCTTCCCCGCCAGGGCCACCGAAATCGACAAACTGTACGCGGTCGCGGAAGCGAGGTACGAGGAGCCGGGTCTGATCTTCCGCGCCGAACTCTGACCGCCGCGTCACCCTCCGGGCCCACGGAGGGTGGCTTCCGGCCGGATTTCCTTGGCCTTCCGGGCAAACCCGGACTGGTTATCGCCACGCGACAGTGCCCGGGCCGTCGTATGCCGAACCGGTCGACCACCGGGCCGAGGACGAACTTGCCGCCCACACGAAACCGGCGAGGTTGTCGGCTTGAGGTCAAGTCCGGCCCGGAGGCCGCGGTCAGAATTCCAGCAGGCGTTGCCGCAGTGTCCGGCCCGGTTCGTAGGCGGCGCGGGCGAGGCCGCGGCGCTGGAGGGCCGGGATCAGGCCGTCGGTCAGGTCGGCGATGTAGCGGCGGTTCAGTCGCAGCAGCGGGGTGGTCAGCATGAACCCGTCCCCGCCGACCTCGGCCATCACCTCGCCCATGCGGGCGGCCACCGTGTCGGGCGTGCCGATCAGCTCGACCGACGACACCAGCCCGCCCGCGTTGTCGGTGACCAGCTGCCGCAACGTCTTCCCGCTGCCCCACTGCTGGAACTGGTCCAGCGTCCCCTTCTCCCCGTTGGTCTCCAGCTTGCGGGGCAACGGTTCATCGAGCGGGAACCGCGCGAAGTCGATCTGGGTCAGCGCGGAGACCTGTACCAGCACGTCCTGGATGAACTCGTCGGCCTGCACCATCCGCTCATGCCGTTCCCGCGCCTCCCGGTCGGTCTCCCCGAGCGCGGGCGTGACGCAGAACAGGATCTTGATACCGTCCGGGTCGCGGCCCTGGTTCACCGCCTCGGCGCGCACGTCGTCCCGGAACCGTTTCATCTCCTCGACACCGTTGGCGATGGCGATGACGGAGTCCGCGTTGCGCGCCGCGAACCGGCGTCCCCGCGGTGAGGCACCCGCCTGCACGAACGCGGGCCGGTGCTGCGGCGAAGGCACCGTGTTCAGCGGACCGCGCGAGGAGAAGTACTTGCCGCGGAAGTTGATCGGCCGGACCTTGTCCGGATCGGCGTAGATCCCCTTCTCCCGGTCGATCACGAGCGCGTCTGCGTCCCACGATTCGAACAGCTGCCGCACCAGGTCGACGTATTCGTCGGCCATCTCATAGCGTTCCTCACGGGAGGGCAGCCGGTCCATCCCGAAGTTCTGCGCGGCCAGGTCCTCCGCGCTGGTCACGATGTTCCACCCGAAGCGCCCACGCAACAAGCTGTCCATTGTAGACGAAAGACGGGCGGTCATGAACGGCGGATAGGCCATTGTGGACAGTGTGGCGACGATGCCCAGCTCCGTGGTGGCCTTGCCCATCGCCGCGGCGAGTGGCACCGGGTCGTGTTTGGGCGCGATCGCCGCCTGCCGCAGCGACGCGGCCGCACTGCCGCCGTAGATCTCCGGCACCATCAGTTTGTCTTCGATGATCACGTAGTCGAGGCAGGCCCGTTCGAGCGCTTGCGCCACCCCGATGTGGAAATCACCGTCCCATGGCCTGCCGCCGGTGCCGAACGGGCCACGCCAGTCGTCGGTGGTGAAGTTCAGGATGAACGCCAGGTGGAAGGGAGAGGCCATCGTGTGCGGCTTCCTTTCGGGATCAGGAGTGGGCGCGCCGGATGAGGTCGAAGCCGGTGGCGATTCGTTCGGTGGCGCGGCGCACCACATGCTCGAACAGCGCCGCCCCGGCTTCGGCGCTCGCGCCGGAGGTGCGGGACAGCACCCCGTCGGTACTCGCCGCCGCCACGTCGATCGGGTGGACGTACACGCCCGCGGGTGGCGGGTTCTTGTGCTCGGGCCGCGCCGGGCGCACCAGGTCCGGGCGCAGGTGCAACATCAGGCTGGTCTCGGTGTGGCCGGCGTGTTCGGCGTGCCAGCCCGGGAAATGCTCGTCCTGAGCGCGCGCCCACTGCTCGTCCACCAGGCTCCACCACGAGAACGCGAGGACCTCACGGTCGGCGAGCCCGCCGTCGCGGCAGGCCTCGTCGAGCGCCTCCAGCAGCAGGGCCTCGTTCTCGAAGTGGCCGTTGAGCACCACCAACCGTGCGAACGGCAACCGCGCCAGCGAGCGCAGCACCTCGGCCAGGTACCGGATCAGTTCCGGGCCCGCCGCGTAGAGCGTGCCGGGGAACGCGAGCCCGCCTCCGCTCTGTGGCAGGGATCGGGCGCCGACGGTGACAGTGGGCAGCACGATCGCGTCCAGCCGGTCCGCCAGACCGTACGCGAACGACTCGGCCAGCACCGCGTCCACGCTCAGCGGCAGATGCGGTCCGTGTTGTTCGGTGCTGCCGACCGGCCACACCAGCGTCGCCCCGCGTACCGCCTCGACCACCTCGGCGCTGGTGAACTCGGCGTAGATTCGCGCCGTCATGCGCCCACCCGCGCGGGATCCGCCAGCGCGCGGACACCCGCGACGATCCGGGCGAGCGTGCCGTACATGTCGGTGTGCAGCGCGGTATAGACCTGTGCCACACACGCACCGACCGCGAGATAGTCCCGCACGTCCTCGGCGGTGTTCACCCCGCCGATGGCGAGCACCGGCACCGTGATTCCCTGCCGCCGCAACGTCCACAACGCCGCCAGCACCAGCGGCTTGATCGCCGGGCCCGAGTAACCGAACACCCCGCCCAGTTCCAGCCCGCCCCCGGCGGCGACCGCCGCGCCCGGGATCGTGTCGCTGATACTCAGCGCGTCCGCGCCCGCCGCCACCGCGGCACGCGCCCGGCTCAGCAGTCCCTCACCGACCGCGAGCTTCACCGACAACGGCCGGTCTGTCACCCGCCGCACCGCCGCGGTGTAGGCCGCGACCCGTTCCGGCGTGTCCTGCAGCCCGTCCTCCTCGTTCAGGCACGAAATGCCCAGTTCCAGCGCGGGACTGCCCGCCCCGGTGACCGCCGACGCCAGCTCGGCCAGCTCCGCGGGCGTGTCCGCGTGCACCGAGGCGATCACCGGTAGCCGGTCACCGGCGAAGGAACGCAGGTGGCCCAGCCACTCCTCGACCGGACGTTTCGAGTAGGTGGTGCTGTTGAGCATTCCGGTCGGCAGCCGGAAAATTCGCTCGTCGAGACCCTGCGGCGGGCTCGGATGGATCGTCTTCGTCACCACCGCGCCCGCGCCGGTTTCCAGCAGCCGCCGGATGGTGCGGGCCTGGTCGGTCAGCAGACCCGAACCGACCACGACCGGGTTCTCCAGTCGCAGACCCAGCACATCGACCTCATCGGGTGTGTACACGGTTTCTCCCGGCCGCTCAGGCGTGGACGGCGAGCCGGCTGCTCAGCACGGCCTCGCGCTGCCGCTGGGTGGCCCGCAGGACACATTCGACGAGCAGGAACGGCGAGCGCGCGAACCGGTCGATGTCCAGCAGCTGGACGTCACCGATCACCGGCAGCCCCTTGAGCAGGTGGCTCGCCGACTCGACCACCGGCTGCCGGGTCAGCAGCACGATCGGTCTGCCCAGCGCGGTGGCCCAGCCCAGTTCGACATGGGTGCCGTCGGTGCGCATGAGCACCCCGTCCGCCCCGACCGGCAGCACCGGCACGAACACGTCGCATTTCGACATCCACCGCAGGTCCCGCGCCGCCACCTGCTCCGGCGTGTAATGCGCGGTGCGGTCGCCGAATTCTTCGACCGTGTGCGCGGAAAACAGGTGCGCGCCGTGGCCGCCCAAAGTGGACAACGCCAGCTGAATGGTCTCCTGCAAGGCAACCGTGAAGCCATCCGGCCGGATGGCGTGCTGAATGGGGCCGCCCACGAACAAGTCCAGTCCGGACAACACGCCGGAAACCGTTTTGTCTGCTGAAAACATGAGTTTCCTTTCGGCTCACCGCCCGGCAACCCCGGGAAAAGAATGTTAAGTTCACCGAAATGAGCGGAAAACCACCGATCGGACCAATTAGTTCACCCTGATTCCGAAAAGAAAAAATGCGCGCCGAAATTCCCGCTCCACTGCGCGAAGCGGGAATCACACCGCGTGAATCAAGCCGGAAGCGGCTCCCCCGGTCTCGATTTCGACCACGCCGGCGGTCGCAGCAACACGGCGACCACCGCGGCCATGACCAGCAGCACCACCGCCGCCATGCCCAGTGCCACCCGGATTCCGTCGTCATAGGCGTGTTCCGCCGCGCTCAGCACCAGGCCCGCGTCACGTGCCGGCAACCCGGCGGCGACCCGCTCGGCGTTGCCGATCGTCTCACGCGCGGACGCCGCGACGTCCGGCGAAACCGGCGCCGAGAATCGCCATTGGTAAACCAGGGCAAGCACGCTGCCCAGTACCGCCACCCCGGCTCCCGAAGACAGCTCGAACGACGTTTCCTGAATGGCCGCGGCCTCCCCGGCGCGTTCCGGGCGCACCGCCGCCGTGATGGAATCCGCGCCCGAGGTCATGATGATTCCCGCGCCGAATCCGGCCACCACCAATACCGCGACCAGCATGGGGTATCCGGTGGAACTCAGCGCGAAGAAGGCGAGCGCGACACCGAACGCCGCCAGCGCGACGGTCATGGTCGCGCGATGCCCCAGCCGGTCGGCGATCGCGGGCGCGAGTGTCGCGCCCAGCGCGTTCGCCACCGCAAGCGGCACGATCGCCAGCCCGGCGTCCAGTGGACTGAACTCACGCGTCTGCTGCAACCATTGCATCAGCAGGAAAAGCATCGCCACATACGAACCGAAGCAGCCGAACACCGCGAGCACCGCCACCGAAAAACGCCGGTTGCGGAACAGGGTCAGGTCCATCAGCGGGTGGCGCACCCGCCGCTGCCGCAGCACGAACCACACCAGCATGGCGAGCCCGGCAACACCGGCGATCACCGCGAACGGGGTCAGATCGCCCGGCGAGGCGGCCTGTTTCAAGCCGTAGACGAAGCCGGCCAGTCCCAGCACCGACACCACCACACTGGGCGCGTCCCACGGCCGCGGTTGCGGGTTGTAGGACTCGGGGATCACGATCACACCGGCGACCAGCACCACCGCCACGATCGGCACGTTGACCAGAAACACCGTGCCCCACCGGAAATGCTCCACGAGCACCCCGCCGATGAGCGGGCCGAGCGTGGTGCCGACGCTGTGCGACGCCGTCCACACGCCGATCGCGAACGCCCGCTCCCGGTCATCGGTGAAGACGTTGCGGATGATGGCCACCGTAGCGGCCATGATGAGCGCGGTCCCCAGGCCCAGTACCGCGCGCGCGGCGATCAGCAGTTCCGCGTTCGGCGCGAACGCCGCGGCCAGCGAGGACAGACCGAACAGGGCGAACCCGCTCAACGCGATCCGTTTGCGCCCGAGCTTGTCGGCCAGCGCGCCGCACACGATCAAGAACGTGGCCACCACGAGCGAGTAGACATCGACGATCCACAGCAATGTGGGCCCGCTCGGAGTCAGCTCACGCGACAGACTCGGCACCGCCACATGGAGAACCGTGAGGTCCAGACCGGCGAGCAGCAGGCTGGTGCACAGCACGGCGAGTACCGGCCAACGGCGGTCCGACGGGGTTCCAGGGCTATCCGCACCGGTTGGAAACGGCTTGCGCACCCTGCATTTGTCGCGCATTCAGGCGTGCACTGTCAATGTCACATCGTGCAGACGTTCGCGTGTTTTTGGTTTACCAGGCGGAACTATCCCGGGCTGTAGTCCAGGTTGGCACGCAACCATTTCTCCACCTCGGCGCGCGCGATGCCCCGGCGGATCGCGTAGTCTTCGACCTGGTCGCGCCCCAAGCGGCCCACGGTGAAGTACCGCGACGCCGGGTGCGCGAAGATCAGGCCGCTGACGCTCGCGGCCGGTGTCATGGCGAACGATTCGGTCAGGCCGATCCCGAGCCGGTCCGCGCCGAGGAGGTCGAACAGCTCGCGTTTCTGGCTGTGGTCCGGACTTGCCGGGTACCCGAGTGCCGGGCGGATGCCGCGGAACCGCTCGGCATGAAGGTCCTCCAGTGACGGCTGCACGTCGGGTTCGAACCAGTCTCGCCGCGCTTGCAGGTGGATATGCTCGGCGAAGGCTTCCGCGAGCCGGTCGGCCAGTGCCTTCACCATGATCGCCCGGTAGTCGTCATGCTCGGACTCGTAGTGGCGCGCCAGCTCATCGGCGCCGTGCACGGTCACCGCGAAGCCGCCGAGGTGATCACCGGCCGGGGCGACATAGTCGGCGAGGCAACGGTTCGCGCGTCCGTCCGGTTTGGACGTCTGCTGCCGCAGCATCGGGAACCGCACCCCGTTGTCCAGCACGATGTCGTCACCCTCGCTGTGCGCGGACCAGAAACCGTACGCACCACGGGCTTGCAAGCTCTCGGCGGCGACGATCTCGTCCAGCAGCGTGTTCGCGTCGTCGAACAGTTCCCGCGCCACCGGCTGGTCGAGGATCGCGGGATACTTGCCTTTCAGTTCCCATGCCAGGAACAGGAACTGCCAGTCGATCAGCGCACGCAGCTCGCCCAGCGTCGGCTCCACAATCCGCACGCCGGTGAACGTCGGTACCGGCAGCTCGTCGAACGGCACCCGCTCCGGGTTGGCCCGCGCCCGTTCCAGCGTCAACATCGGGCGGCGCTGCTTCGCGGAATGCTGTTCCCGCAAGCGTTCCTGCTCGGCGCGGTTCTCCTTGTCGAGCACGGCGGCGCGGTCGGGATCGAGCAGATCCGACACCACCCCGACCACCCGCGAGGCGTCGAGTACGTGCACGGTCGTCTCGTCGTAGGCCGGGGCGATGCGCACCGCCGTGTGCTGACGGGAAGTCGTGGCACCACCGATCAGCAACGGCTGCTTCAGCTCGCGCCGCCGCATCTCGGTCGCGACGTTCACCATCTCGTCCAGCGACGGCGTGATCAGCCCGGAAAGCCCGATCGCGTCGGCGTTTTCGGCGACCGCGGTGTCCAGGATGACCGACGCGGGCACCATCACGCCGAGGTCGATGACCTCATAGTTGTTGCAGCCCAGCACGACGCCGACGATGTTCTTGCCGATGTCGTGCACGTCGCCCTTGACCGTGGCCAGCACGACCTTTCCCTGCCCCTGCCGCTCCTGGACGACCCCGGTCAGCCGCGCCTGTTCCTTTTCCGCCTCCATGAACGGCTCCAGGTAGGCCACCGAACGCTTCATCACCCGCGCGCTCTTGACCACCTGAGGCAGGAACATCTTGCCCGAGCCGAACAGGTCGCCGACGGTCTTCATCCCGTCCATCAGCGGACCTTCGATGACCTCCAGCGGACGGGCGAAGGCCAGCCGCGCTTCTTCGGTGTCCTCCTCGATGTAGTCGACGATTCCGTGCACCAGCGCGTGCCGCAGCCGCTGCTCGACCGGCGCGTCACGCCAGGACAGGTCCACCGTGCGCTTGCGGCCGCGCCCGCTGACCGTCTCGGCGAACGCGACGAGCCGGTCGGTGGCGTCTTCGCGGCGGTCGAACAACACGTCCTCGACCAGTTCGAGCAGATCGGCCGGGATGTCCTCGTACACGGTGAGCTGACCGGCATTGACGATGCCCATGTCCAGCCCCGCGCGCACCGCGTGGAACAGGAACGCCGAGTGCATCGCCTCACGCACGACATCGTTGCCACGGAAGGAAAACGACAGGTTCGAGATCCCACCGCTGGTGCGCGCGCCCGGACACCGCCGCTTGATCAGCGGAAGCGCGTCGATGAACGCCTTCGCGTACCCGTTGTGCTCGGAGATGCCGGTCGCGACCGCGAGCACGTTGGGGTCGAAAACGACGTCCTCAGGCGGAAAACCCGCTTCCCCGGTGAGCAGATCGTAGGCACGGCCACAGATTTCGACCTTGCGCTCCACGGTGTCGGCCTGGCCCTGTTCGTCGAAGGCCATCACGACCACACCGGCCCCGTAGTCGCGGATCCGCCGGGCCTGGCGCAGGAATTCGTCCTCGCCTTCCTTGAGGCTGATCGAATTGACCACGCCCTTGCCCTGCACGCATTTGAGGCCGGCTTCCAGCACGCTCCAGCGCGAACTGTCGATCATGATCGGAATGCGCGCGACCTCGGGCTCGGTCGCGATCAGGTTCAGGAACGTCGTCATGGCCTGCTCGCTGTCGAGCAGATCGGCGTCCATGTTGACGTCGAGCAGGTTCGCGCCGCCCCGCACCTGATCGAGCGCGACGCCGACGGCGGCCTGGTGGTCATCGGACTCGATCAGCCGCCGGAACTTCGCGGAGCCGGTGACGTTCGTGCGCTCACCGATCATCACGAAACCGGTGTCGGCGCCGATCTCGAACGGTTCCAGGCCGCTGAACCGGGTGCCGGCGCGCCGCGGCGGGACGGCGCGCGGCGCGGCGTCCGACACCGCTCGCGCGATCGCGGCGATATGGCCGGGGCCTGTGCCGCAGCAGCCGCCGACGATGTTGACCAGCCCGCTGCCCGCGAAGTCACGCAGCATTCCCGCGGTCTCGTCGGGGGTCTGGTCGTAACCACCGAACGCATTGGGCAGCCCGGCATTCGGATGGCAGGCGACGTAGGTGCCCGCGAGCCGGGACAGCTGCTCGACATGCGGGCGCATCTCCGCCGCGCCCAGCGAGCAGTTCACCCCGACGACCAGCGGGTGCGCGTGTTCGACGGCGCTCCAGAACGCCTCGACGGTCTGCCCCGACAGCGTGCGGCCCGACAGATCGACGATCGTGACCGAGATCCACAGTGGCAGCTGCGGGGCGACCTCACGGGCGGCGGCGATCGCGGCCTTCGCGTTGAGCGTGTCGAAGATGGTCTCGACGAGCAGCAGGTCCACGCCGCCCTCGGCGAGTGCCGCGATCTGCTCGGCGTAGGCGTCCCGGACCTCGTCGAAGCTGACCGCGCGGTAGGCCGGTTCGTCGACCTTCGGCGACAGCGACAACGTCACGTTCAGCGGCCCGATCGAGCCCGCGACGAACCGGCCGCCGGCCTCGTCCGCCGCCTGGCGCGCCAGCTGCGCACCGCGGATGTTCATCTCGCGCACGAGCGGCTGCAGTCCGTAGTCGGCCTGGCCGATACTCGTCGCGGTGAACGTGTTGGTGGTGGTGATGTCCGCGCCCGCCGCCAGATACCGGCGATGCACGTCGAGGATGAGATCGGGCCGGGCGAGATTGAGCAGGTCCGGGTCGCCGGTGACATCCCGGGGGTGGTCGGTGATGACATTCCCGCGGTAGTCGGCCGGGGTCAGGTTCTCGGCCTGCAACATCGTGCCCCACGCGCCGTCCAGCACCGCCACCCGCTGGTCCAGCAGCTCGCGCAATGTCGCGGTCTTGTCCACCCACGCCTCCCTCGTCTCAAGGAAGGCGCCCTTGTTCCGTGGCCGAGCGTGGCGGACGCGAGGTCCGTTGCAGCGCCTCTCGGCCCGACCCACGATACTGAACGAAGTCCGTCAGGGCCACCGGCGTCCGGGCAGCACAACTGTCCCGCGGATCATGCGATCTCGGCGGTGACCGGCTCGGGCGCGACGCGCGGGGTGCGCGCGTCCGTGATGATGTCGAACACGATGAGCGCGAGGTTGCTCGTTGCGGCCGCGCAGACGAGCGCCGTCGGCACGCCGATCAGCCCGTCACCCGCGAAGCCACCGAGCCACGCACCGAGCAGCGAGCCGGCCAACGCCACCGTCAGACCACGGCGGCGCCGGGCGCGCGCCCAGTCGAGGTTGACCCAGGCCAGGAAAACACCGAGCCCGATGGCGATTCCCATGGAGACGCTCACCAGCAGCCGGTTGCCGAGGAACGTGCCGGGGAACAGCGACCGCACCACCAGGATGGCCAGGAACCAGCCGCCCAGACCCAGCACGACCGGTGCCAGCGTGCGCAGCCAGATACTCGCCTTCTCCCCGAGGCTCCTGCGGCGACGGACGCGGCGCGCCATCCCGGCGAGCAGCGCGAGCGCGGCGACGGCGAAACCGGCCATGACACCGAGAATGGTCCAGGCGATCGTGGACCAGTTGAGGAAGCCGGGATCGAAATCGACCGGGCGGGACTGGTAGGCGGAGGTGTCGATCTGGCCGCGGTCGAAGAACGCGGTCAGCATCTGTTCGCTCGCCGCGGGCTGGAAGGCCCAGAAGTCGGTGTTGTGCCCGATTTCCGACAGCACGACCTGATGCCCGTTCGGCAGCGCCGGCAGCAACTCCTTGGCGGACACCTGCCTCGGGGTGGAGAAGTCGACGGTGCCGCTGACGAGCAACGTCTCCACGTTCGTCGGCTGGACCTGGCGATAACCGGCGTAGTCGGGGCTCGCCGGCCACGCGCCGGTCACCTTCCCACCGGCCCACAGGAAATCCGCGCCCGCGTTGCCAAGGATGGAACCCGGGTCACCACCGGCGTTGTAGTACGCCTTCGCCGCCTCCGAGTCGATCGAACTCGTCGCGGCGAACTCGCCCCACACGGCCATTTCCGGGAACATCAAATCGGCCAACGTCGACATACCCCATAATCCGCTCGCGTCACCGTCCTTTGCGGACAGCCACGCATCGAACGTCGCCGGTGCGTACAGCGGCGCGGCCGCGTCGGTCGCGTGGAACAAACCCCACATCGCGGCGGCGCGGACGTTGCCGTCCTTGATCGGCAGGAACAGCCAGTGGCCCGGCAGATTCGCGGCGGTGGCACGCATCGAGCCGGCGAGATCGTTGGTACGGGCCGCACATCCGGCGTCGCGGGCGCACAGCTGCGAGTAGTAGCCGAGCTCCTCGTCGGTGACCTTCGGGTCCCACAGGAAGTGGCCGGGCGGGTTCACGCCGATCATCGCCGACCGGCGGATCGACTCGGGATGGCGCCAGGAGTAGATCATCGCGGTGCGGGTTCCGGCGCTCGTGCTGACCAGGTCGATCTGCTGGTACCCGAGTGCGGTGCGCACGGCCTCCAGGTCGTCGACCCGCTGCGGCAGTGAATATCCGTCGAGGTCGGCGCCCTGCGCGGTCAACCGCTTGGCGCACAACGCAAGCGCGTCACCGCGGCGGTCGAACGATTCCTGGCTCACGAGATCGGCCGACTTGCGTAGTTCCGCCGTCACCTCGGGACAGTCCAAGACCGTCGAGCCGTCGACGCCGCGGTAGCCGACGAGGACGACGTCGTGGTTGGCGGTCAGGCGGCCGGCCTGTGGGAAGGACATGTTGGTGGCGCCGGGACCGCCGGTCAGCCGGAAAACGGGTTCGGCGGGGTTCGCGCCGGTGGCCCGGATCCGCACGACCGGCAGGGCGATGAGACGCGAGTTGGCTTTGTCGCGGTTCTCGGGGACGACCAACGTGCCACAGTCGGCGCCGAGGGTGCCCTTCTCCGTGTCGTAGCTGCACGAGTGCATGCTCAGGTCCCCGGCCCGCGCGCCCTCCGGTACCACGGCTTTCGGTCCACTCGGGAGTCCGATGTAGACAAGACCGAGCAGGACCAGCCCGATCACCACCAGAGCCACGATCCTCGGCCGGGTAAGGCCCTTGTTGCGCATCGGATTCTCCTCGGCCGCCGCAGTGATGGTGATCGAGGCGATCGTAGTGAGAAACTGGCGAACTCCTCCGCGACAGGCACAATAGGAGAACGCGCACTGCCCCGTTGCCCCGTTGCCCCGTCAAGACGCCGGCGCCGGCCCCGGCTAGGCGTCCTTTGTGGATGGACGAGCGGCGGGGTTCTCCTGTGCGCGGCGGGTGAGCACCAACGGGCCGTCCTCGGTGATGGCGACCGTGTGCTCGGAGTGGGCCGTGCGGGAGCCGTCGGCCGACCGGATGGTCCAGCCGTCTTCGTCATAGCTGATCCGGTCCGTCGTGCGGGCGAACCAGGGTTCGAGCGCGAGGGTCAGCCCCGGCCGGAGTTTCAAGCCGCGGCCTGCCTTGCCCTTGTTGGAAACGTGGATGTCCTCGTGCATGGTGCGGCCGATGCCGTGCCCACCGAACTCGGTGTTGACCGGGTACCCGTAGTCGCTCGCCACCGCATAGATCGCCGCCGAGATGTCGCCGACGCGGTTGCCCGGACGCGCCGCCTCGATCGCCGCCTCCAGTGCTTCCTCGGTGGCCCGGATGATCCGCAGGTCCTCCTCGGCGGCGGTGCCGACGACAATCGTGCGCGCCGAGTCCGCCGCCCAGCCGTCGATGGTGACCGCGAGGTCCGCGGTGAGCACGTCCCCGTCGCGCAGCGTGTAGTCGTGTGGCAGGCCGTGCAGCACGGCGTCGTTGACCGACAAGCAGATGACGTTGCGGAACGGGCCCTTGCCGAACGAGGGGGCGTAGTCCCAGTAGCACGACTCCGCGCCACGCCGTTTGATCATGCCGCGCGCGTGGTGCTCCAGGTCCAGCAGGTTGACGCCCACGTCCGCGAGCCGGCCGACCTCGGTGAGCACCTCGGCGACAAAACGGCCGGTCACCTGCATGCGCTGGATCTCCGCAGGCGTCTTGAGCTCGATCACGAATACCTCGCTTCACAGACTGTTGGTATAGTTATACCGGAACCGTAGCATGTGCCGGTATAGTAATACCGATCGCCTGGTGATCACGAGTGGTGAGTCGCGTAATGCAACTCGGCGTGCGCATCATGGAGCCGGCTCAAGGAGGCGGTCAGTGGTGGTGGCCTTCGCGGCCGAGGGTCTGCACGGGGGTCGCGCCGGGCCGGGTCCATTGCGGCACGGGGCGGCTCGTCGGCCCCCAGGCGGGATTGCCGTCCGCGTCCGTACGCCAGAACCAGCACGCGTCGCGTCCCTTGGGCCAGCCCTCGGGGTTGTCCTCCCACGCTTCGCCGCGGCCGTAGGGGGTCATGTCGAGCAGGCCGAGGGAGGCGTTGGCGCGCTCGTCGCCGCGGCCGGTGGTGGAGTAGGTGAGGAACGCACGGTCGCCGTCGCGCAGATAGCTGGTGAGGTACCCCATGTTGTCCCCGACCGGCGCGGGCACGTCGCGTACCGAGTACCAAGGCTGGGTGTAGCCCATGAACTCGACGTACGCGGCCACCTCGTCCCACCGGCCGGTGGTCAGGATGGCGAACGATACCCCACGGGCATTGAGGTAGACCGCGTCCTTGAGGTGCCAGGCCACGGTGGTGCAGCCCTCGCACTGCCCCTGGTGCGGTGCGCCGTCGTACCACATGTGTTTGTAGACCACGAGCTCGTCGCGGCCCTCGAACAGCTGCAGGAACGGGACCGGGCCGTCGGGTCCGACGACCTCGACCGTTCCGTCGAACTCCACCATCGGCAGCCGGCGCCGGGCCGCGGCGATGGCGTCGCCCTCCCGCGTGTGGGCCTTCTCGCGGACCAGCAGCTCGTCACGGGCGGCTTGCCAGGTCTCCAGGTCGACTACAGGCGGGCGGTCCGGCGTGGTCGTCATGAGTCCTCCGGGATCTCTCGTCATGGGCCGGTCACCAGAACAGACCCGCGGCCCGGTCGAAACTCATCGCGCCGAGATCCCGGCCCGGTTCCGGGAGCTCGCACACGAGGGCGGCGAGGCGGAATCAGCCGAACTCGGCGCGGATCGCGGCGGTGTGTTCACCCAGCGCCGGCACCGCGCGCATGACCGGCTCCTGGCCGGCCACCTCGACGGGCGGCAGCAACGCGAACATCGGTCCGCCCGGGGTGTCCACCGGGCGGAACCGGTCCCGCGCCTGCAACTGCGGGTGGCGGGTGAGTTCCTCCGGCGTGCGCAGCCGGGCGTTCGCGATGCCGGCCGCGTCGAGCAGCCCCGCGACGTCCTCGGCACTGTGGGTCGCGAAGACGCTCTCCAGGATCGAGGCCAGATCGGCGTCGTGCGCCACCCGCTCCGGATTGGTCACGAAACGTGGGTCTGCCACGAGTTCCGGCCGCCGGAGAATGTCCCGGCACAGGACTGTCCACTCGCGATCGTTCTGCACCGCAAGGAAAACCTGGCCGTCTCCCGTCCGATAAGGACCGTAGGGCGAGATCGACGGGTGCCTGGCGCCGGTCCGGCGGGGCGGCTCGTCACCGTAACGCGCGAAATACGCGGGCTGGCTCATCCACTCGCCGAGCGCGTCGATCATCGCGACGTGCAGGCTCGCGCCGTTTCCGGTGCACTGCCGGTCGTACAGCGCGGTCAGGATCCCGCTGTAGGCATACATCCCGGTGGCGATATCGGCGATCGAGATCCCCGCTTTGGCCGGCGCCTCCGCCGTGCCCGTCGACATCACGAGCCCGGTTTCACATTGCACCAGCAGGTCGTAGGCCTTCTTCGACCGGTACGGCCCCTCGGGTCCATAACCGGAGATCGAACAGTGGATCAGCTCGGGCCGGGTGGCGCGCAGCGAGTCGGCATCCAGGCCGAGGCGTTCCACCGCGCCGGGAATCAGGTTCTGCACGAAGACGTCCGCGGTCGCCAGTATCGCGTCGAGCAGGCTCCGATCGGCCGGATCCTTGATGTCGAGCTCGATGCTTTCCTTGCCGCGGTTGAGCCACACGAAGTAGCTCGACTCGCCGTGCACGGTGCGGTCGTAGCCGCGGGCGAAGTCTCCCGCACCGCGGCGTTCCACCTTGATCACCCTGGCGCCGAGGTCCGCGAGCTGGCGGGTCGTGAACGGTGCGGCGACGGCCTGTTCGAGCGCGACGACGGTGATGCCGTCGAGCGGGTGGCGCATATCGGGTTCCTTTCCCGGATCCGGTCAGGACGCGATGCGGTGCCGGCCCACCAGTTGCCTGGCGATGACGTTGCGCTGGATCTCGTTGGTGCCTTCGCCCACGATCATCAGCGGCGCGTCGCGGAAATACCGTTCGACGTCGAACTCCGTGGAGTAGCCGTAACCACCGTGGATGCGCACCGCGTTCAGCGCGATCTCCATCGCCGTTTCGGAGGCGAACAGCTTCGCCATGCCGCACTCCAGATCGGCCCGCTCCCCCGAGTCGTAACGGCGGGCGGCGTGGTGCACGAGCTGCCGCGCGGCCTCCAGTTTGGTACCCATATCGGCCAGGTAGTTGCCGATCGACTGGTGCTGCCAGATCGGCTTGCCGAACGTCTCGCGTTCCTGGGCGTACTTCAGCGAATCCTCGAACGCGGCGCGCCCCACTCCGAGCGCCCGGCAGGCGACCTGGATGCGGCCGATCTCCAGACCGCGCATCATGTGCGCGAACCCTTTGCCCTCCACCCCGCCGAGTACGGCCGTCGCCGGCACTCGTAGGTCCTCAAAGGACAGTTCACAGCTTTCGACGCCCTTGTAGCCGAGCTTGGGCAGATCGCGGGACACCGAGAAGCCAGGGCCCTTCTCCACGAGCAGCACGCTGATCCCACGGTGTGGCGGATCGGCTTTCGGGTCGGTCTTGCACAGCACCGCCACCAGATCCGACCGGCGCGCGTTGGAGATCCACGTCTTCGAGCCGTTCAGCACGTATTCGTCGCCGTCGCGGCGGGCCGTGGTGCGCAACGCCTGCAGGTCCGATCCGCCTCCCGGCTCGGTCAGCGCCATGGTGGCCCGCAGCGCTCCCGTGGCCATTCTCGGCAGGTACTTGTCACGCTGCTCCGGCGTGCCGAACGCCACGAGCAGCTTGGAGACCACACTGTGGCCGCCCATCGCGCCGGCGAGGCTCATCCAGCCGCGCGCCAGCTCCTCGACCACCGCCGCATAGCACTGGGCCGACACCGACGCTTCGCCCCACGGCTCGGGGATCGCCAGGCCGAAGACGCCCATCTGCTTCATCTGCTCGATGAGCTTCTCGGGATAAGTGTTGGTGTGGTCCAGTTCCTGGACCACGGGCCGGACCTCGCGGTCGACCCACTCGCCGACCGTCTCGACGATCGCGTGCTCTTCCTCAGTCAAACCGTCCATTGTCCTATCATGAGTCCTCATGACAGTCGGAGTGAAATAGCAGTTCCTGATACTTCCATGCACCCACGCGATGTCCAGGGGACGACGATGGATTTCAAGCAGCTCAAGGCTCTGGTCACCGTGGCCGAGGTGGGGAGCGTGACGCGGGCGGCGGAGCTGCTGCACCTGGTCCAGCCCGCGGTGACCCGGCAGATCAAGATGCTGGAGCAGGAACTGGGGGTGCCGCTGTTCGAGCGCACCCGTCAGGGCATGCGCCCGACCGCGGCCGGGGCCACCATGGTCGAGCGGGCACGGCGGGCACTGACCGAACTGGAGCGCGCGCGTGCCGAAGTGAGTCCCGCGCCGGACGTCGTATCCGGCATCGTCACCGTCGGCCTCCTGGAAAGCGTCGCCGTCCTCATCGCCGAACCCCTCGTCTCGGCGGTCCGGCGCGACCACCCGGGCATCGAACTTCGGCTGCACACCGCCTATTCCGGGCACCTGCAACGGTGGCTCGACGAGGGCGACCTCGACGTGAGTCTCCTGTACAACCTCAGCAGTTCGCCTTCGCTGAACGTGACCCCGCTGGTGCGAGAACGGTTGTGGGTGGTGGCCCCGGCAGCCGAGGGCCTCGACCCCGCGCATCCCGTGCCGTTCGCCGACCTCACGGGCCGCGCCTTCATCATGCCCTCGGCGGGCCACGGCCTGCGGACCCTCATCGAGGCCGCCGCCGGACAGGCCGGCGCCGACCTCGATACGCGCGTGCAGACCAACTCCATGGCCTTGCAGAAACAACTGGTGCTCGCCGGACACGGCTGGACGATCCTGCCGCCGTCCGGGCTCGCCGACGACGCCGGGACGGGCGCGTTCAGCTCGGCACCCGTGTGCGAACCCGAGATCTGGCGGTCGATCGTGCTGGGCATCCCACGGACGGGACGCGTGCCCACCGCCGTCGACGTGGTGGCGCGCGAGCTGATCAGGCAGGTACGCCTGGTCGCCGGCGCGGGCCGCTGGCCCTCCACCGAACCAGTCCCGGGAAATGGTGCCCCGTAACGGTTATCCGTCCAGTGGCCACAGCGTGCCGGCGGCGGTCTGCCGGCCGTACCTGTTCCGCACGGCGGTCTGCACCGAGCCGGCTTCCGGGGTCGCCTTCACCACCAGGCCCTGATGGTCGAACAACGGCGCGGTCAGCCGGTACTCGAACCGTCGGCCGCCCGCGATCCCGTTACGCCGCACCGCTTCCGCCATGGCGATGGCCTGCAACGGGCCGTGGGTCAGCAAACCCGGATATCCCTCGACGTCGCGGGCGTAGTCCCGGTCGTAATGGATGCGGTGTGCGTTGTAGGTCAACGCCGAGAAGCGGAACAGCAACGTCGGTGACACTTCGATCGACCACTCGTCCGCGGCGACAGGCACCACCGGGGCATCACCGTCCGATGTGGACGGTCCGGTCGCGGACGGCCGGTAGACGATGTCCTGCTCCTCGTCCACCACGACCTGCCCGCGCTGTTCGATCCGGTGTCCCACCACGACGAAGGTCAGCGGACCCGATCGGCCGTTCTTTTCCCGTACCGAAAGAACCTGGGTGTGCTTGGTGGCTTCTTCCCCGCACCGAAGTGGCCCCAGGGTGCGGACCCGGCCGCCCGCCCACATCCGGCGGCGCCCCGGTCCTGGCGGGGCGGGCACCGCGTTGCGCACCGGATGGCCGTCCACACCGAGATCGCGTTGCGCGGGCCGGTCGAGGAGGTAGATCCAGTGCCAGAGCAACGGAAGTCCCTCGCCGGCCAGGTCCGGCACCGGCACCCCGAGCAGCGAGCCCAGCGCCTCGGCCGGCCCCGGGAGGAGGAACTCCGTGCGGGTCGCGACACCCGTTTCTGTGTTTCCCACCCCGCCATCATTCGCGGAGATGGCCGGTGAGGGGAAATACCGATCCGGCATGCCGGCATTCGCCCCCCTGATGGAGGTCAGACCGCCGAGACCTGCCGGCTGACCTCGTCGGCGGCGGCGACCACGAGCTGCGCCAGCTCACTCTCCCGCGCCGGGTCGAAGCGCAGCTCCGGGATGGACAAGGTGATCGCGGCGATGGGCCGTCCCGCCGAGCTGGTGACCGCGGCGCCGATCGACGCGACATGCGGGCGGTACCAGGCGGACATGTTCACCGCATACCCGCGCTCGGCGGTCCTGGCGATCTCCTTCCGGAGCTCGCGGGTACTCGGCAGCGGTTCCGGGAAACCCTTGACGTCGCGCTTGAGTACTTCGTCGGCCTCGTCGGGCTCGAGCCGCGCCAGTATCGCGACGCCCGCCGAGGTGGCCTGCAGCGGCAGCCGCGCGCCGATCTCCACGAACACCCGGACGGCGTGGGTGCTGTCCTCGCGCAGGGTGATGATCACGTCGTCGCCGTCGCGCAGTGCGAAGTGGACGGTCTCGTCGGTGTCCGCGGCGAGGCGCTTGATCACCGGACGGGCGAGCTCGCGCAGATCCTCCTCACCGGCCCCGCGCAGCCCGATGGCCAGCGCCTTCATCGTCACACCCCACCGGGTGCGCTCGGGGTCGACGATCCGCAGCCAGCCGGCCTGCTGGAGCGTCACCAGGCACCGCTGAACGGAGCTTTTCGGGATGCCGGTGACGCGCGCGAGTTCGGAGACACCGATCGGTTGTCGTGCGGCGACCTCCTCGAGGACCCGGAGCGTGCTCAACACGCTGTTCATCGCGCTGCTGCTGGTCTTGTCCGTCGCGGTCACCTTGACGCCCTCGCTGCCGATCGGACCTGAACCTTATCAACCGGCGCGGGATGCTGTCTCGCATCCCGGCACGCCGCGCCGGGACCTCAGGCGTGACCGGATCGGTTCGGAGCGGGCGATGTCCGCGATGGTGAGCGCCATCGCCAGTCCCCCGTCGCGGACGAACCGATCGCCCTCCGGGCCCGCCGCGGCGGCCGCGAAGGCGGCGGTGTGGTTACCGTCCTCGGGCGGCAGGTCGAACGAGAGCATCGGGTGGATCGCGGGGATGCGCAGCGAAACGTTCCCCATGTCGGTCGACCCGAACATCTTGTCCGGGTAGTCCGGGAACGTCCGCCCGACGGCCGTCGCGCTGGCTTCGAACACGGACGCCAGATCCCGGTCGTGCCGGAACTCGCGGTAGATCGACGGCAGCGACGTGTACTCGACGCCGGTCCCGGTGGCGACGGCTCCCGCGTCGAAGCACCGCCGCACCTTCTCCCACACCTCGTCGACCTCGGCGATGGTGTCGCAGCGGATCATGCAATCGACCACCGCACGGTGCGGGATGACGTTGACGGCAGCCCCGGCTTCCCGCACGACGTGGTGCACCCGGATCCCGTCGCGCAACTGCTGGCGCAGCAAGCCGATCGCGGTCTGCGCGACGACCGCGGCGTCCCCGGCGTTCAGCGCGTTCCACGGTCGCGACGCGTGCCCGCCACGGCCGCTGTAGGTGACCTGCCATGACCGCGAGGCGCGCAGCTGCGGGGTGACGACGTCCTTGAGCGACGGGTGGACCATCATCGCCGCGTGGGTCCCGTCGAAGACGCCACGGTTGACCATGATTTCCTTACCGGTCCCGCTTTCCTCGGCGGGAGTGCCGAAAACCCGGACCGTCAGGCCGAGTTCGGCGGCGAATGGGGCCAGCGCCAGCGCGGCACCCACGGCCGCCGCGGCGATGACGTTGTGGCCACAACCGTGCCCGATACCGGGAAGGGCGTCCATCTCCGCGCAGAGCCCGAACACCAGATCACCGGATCCCGCGGACGCCACGAACGCCGTCGGCAGACCGGCCACCCCTTTCTCGACGGTGAACAGCCCGCCGCGCTCGAGGCACGCGATGATCGACGCCGAGGTTTCGTGCTCCTCGAAAGCGAGCTCGGGGTTGGCGTTGATCCGGTGGGACAGCTCGACAACCGAGTCCAGATTCCGTTCGAACTCGCGCTCGATGCGCGCGGTGAAGTCGGTCATCGGGCACCCCCGGCGAGGACGTGCTCGGCGATCTGGGCGTGCGTGGCGAACCAGACCCCTTCGTGCGCCGCGATGTGTTCGAGCAGTTCGGCGAGGATCGTGATCCGCGAACGGTGGCCGATGACGTGCGGATGCAACGTCAGCTGGAAGACCCCGCCTTCCGCGTAGGCGACGTCGAATTCGTCGCGCCAGATCGACAGCACCCCCCGCGGCGGCGTGTACGGCCGGTGGGGGCCGAACCGCTCCATCATGAAGTACGGCATGTCGTCCCGGATCCATTCGACGGGCAGCTCGACGAGGCCGGTGGGTTCGCCGTCGGCGAGGATCTCGTAGCAGTCGTCGTCGGCCATCAGCGACGAGTCGTAGGTCAAGCCCAGTTCGCGGGTGATTTCCAGGGTGTCCGGGGACAGATCCCACGACGGGGTGCGGATGCCGGCCGGCCGCGTCCCGGTGAGCTTCTCGAGCGTGTCGGCGGCCCGGAACATCAGGTCGCGCTCGACGCCGGGCGGCAGCTGGGTGTTGCGTTCGTGGATCCAGCCGTGCAGCGCGACCTCGTGCCCACCGTCCACATAGGACTTCGCTTCGTCGTCGTGCAGGAGTGCGGACACCGCGGGCATGAAGAAGGTCGACGGTGCTTCGAACCGTTCGAGCAGCTTCCAGATCCGCGGCACGCCGGCGCGTGCGCCGTACTCCCCCTGCGACAACTTGCCGGGCAGCACGTCGCCGTCCCGCAAGGCGGGTGTCTCGTGGTCGGAGTCGAACGACAGCGCCACGGCGACTTTCGCGCCACCCGGCCACGACTCCGGCCGCAACGGGCGCCCGGCCCGCACTCGCTCGACGTGACCGCGCCAGGTCGGCTCGGTCCACTGCCACGGCTGTTGCTCGGTCACGCTTCCTCCACAATGGTGTTCCGCAGTACCCGCCCGTCGTCTTCGACCACAATGGACGGATCCAGTTCCCGTGACGCCGCCGCGAACTTGGCCAGAATCGACGCCGCCACCTCGGGCCTCGGCAAGATCGGCTGGCTGTCGGAGTCGAGCTCGATCGGGTCAAGGCGAAGTGTCGGCCCGCCGGCCCCGCCCAGCCCCACCCGGAACACGGCGCTCTCGAACCAGGGCCCTTGCAGCAGCGCGGGTTTGTAGGGGGCGAACGGGTGCGCGTCTTCCTTCGCCACCATGGAATCCCGGCTCCACCCGTCGCACCAGTCGAAGACGAAGTTTCCCGTGGAATACAGGATCAGGCCGTGTGCGTAGAACTCGACCGGGTGCAGGCAATGCGGGTGATGCCCGATGATCAGGTCCGCCCCGGCGTCGATCAGGCGCCGCGCCAACGGTTGCTGGTACCGCGCGAGCGGTCCCTGCGCCTCGGGCAGGTAGCAGAACGGAACGCCCCAATGCAGCGCGACGGCGACAAAGTCGTTGCGCCGCTTGGCTTCGCGGATCAGTGACTCGGCCGCACGGACATCCGGTTCATGGGCGCTGGAGTGCACGAACGGTGGCGTGCCTGGAGTTTCGTCGAGGAAGCCGCTGTCGTACTCGAACTTCTGGCGCACCCTGATCGCGCCGATGCCCGCCCGGTCCGCGGTCGCGTTGAAGCCCAGCGGAAGCGCGGAGCAGAAACTGAAGAAGGCCAAGCTTTTTCCCGCGGCGGACACCACACGGGGGGTCCTCGCCTCCGTGATCGTCTCGCCGAACCCGGCGTGCCCCACGCCCGCGGCGTCCAGCGCGCGCACCGTGTCACGCATGCCCTGCACGCCGTAGTCGAGCGCATGATTCATGGCCAGTGACACCAGATCGAAGCCGAAGCCCGCCAGCTCAGCCGCCCCCGAAGCAGGCGCACGCATGGCGACCAGCTTCTCGGCGCGCTGCCCGGATTCGGTGAGGGGCACCTCGAGGTTGCCGATCGTCAGGTCGCCGTCGCGCAGCAGCCCGAGCGCCGAACTCCCGGGGCCGGCCGGATCGAGGACTGGCCGCCGTGGCCACCCCGAGACGACGACGTCTCCCACGATGGTCAGATCCATACGACTCCGTTCCACAATGCGACACGATGTGCTGGATAGTAGACCGACGATGAGCTTCGGTAAAGAGCCGTGGATATCGGCGATCGTTCCATTATGATGCACGGCGTGCCGTATTACGAAACAAGACTGAACGCTTCGGCCCTCCGCGCCCAGGTACCGCCCTTTCACGTCATGAAGGTCTGGGCAGCCGCCGCCGAGCGCGGGCGTACGCACGGCGACGTGGTCAACCTCTCCGCGGGCCAGCCCTCCACCCCGGCCCCGGCCGATGTCCGCGCCGCCGGAATCCGGGCGATCGACCGGCAGGTGCTGGGCTACTCCGACCCGCTCGGGGTCCGCGAGTTGCGCGAGGCCATCGCCGGTCATCACCGCCGCCGCTACGGCGACGACACGGTCACGGCCGACGATGTCGTCGTCACCACCGGCGGGTCGGGCGGGTTCCTGCTGAGCTTCCTCGCCACCTTCGACGCGGGCGACACCGTCGTGCTCGCGCGGCCGGGATATCCCTGCTACCGCAACGTTCTTTCGAGTCTCGGCTGCCGCGTCGTGGAACTGCCGTGCGGGCCGGAGACCGGCTTCCAACCGACCGTCGCGATGCTGGAGGAACTCGACGAGGTGCCGGCCGGATTGATCGTCGCGAGCCCAGCCAACCCCACCGGCTCGGTCATCGAACCGGCCGAGCTGGCCGCGCTCGCGCAGTGGTGCGACGAGCACGGCACCCAGTTCGTCAGCGACGAGATCTACCACGGCATCGAGTACGGCTACGGGCCGCCGTCGGCGAGCGCGTGGAGTACGAGCCACGAGGCGATCGTCGTGAATTCGTTCTCCAAGTACTGGTCCATGACCGGCTGGCGGCTCGGCTGGCTGCTGGTGCCCGAGCGGCTGCGGCGAGCCGTCGAGGTCATCTCCGGGAACTTCACCATCTGCCCTCCCGTGCCGGCGCAACGGGCGGCACTCGGCGCGTTCACCGATTCGTCGTATGCCGAGGCTGACGCGCATGTCGCGCGATACGCCGTGAACCGCAAGCTGCTCCTGGACGGGCTGCCCTCGATCGGGTTGACGCGGCTCGCACCGGCCGACGGGGCGTTCTACGTGTACGCCGACATCGCCCACCTCACCGGCGACACCCTCGCCTTCGGACGGCGGCTTCTCGCCGAGACCGGGGTCGCGGTGGCGCCGGGCATCGATTTCGATCCGGTCGACGGTCATAGCTGGATCCGGCTTTCGTTCGCCGGCGCGACCGAAGACATCCGTGAAGCGCTCGACCGCCTCGGACGCCACCTGCCCGGCCGGGACCACCGCATCGCTATCCAAGGAGAGCACCGATGAGCACTGACGACGTCGTCGAATACGATCCGGCCACCTTCGAAGGCCTGCGCTTCCACACCGCGGTCAGCGCCTTCCGCGACGGCACCGACTCACCGCGCGAATATCTGGAACGGTGCCTCGCCACGATTTCCGAGCGTGAACCCGCCGTACGGGCCTGGGTCGTGCTCAACGAACAGGAGGCACGCAAGCAGGCGGATGCCAGCACCGCGCGGTGGCGCAACGGGGAACCGCGTTCGCCGATCGACGGCATCCCGATGGGTATCAAGGATCTCCTCGAAACCCGGGATATGCCGACCCAGATGGGATGCGCCGCGTTCACCGGCAACTTTCCGAAGCGGGACAACGCCGCGGTGTGGGCACTACGTCAGGCAGGCGCGGTCATCCTCGGGAAAACGGTGACCACGGAACTGGGCGGTCCGGAACCCAGTCCGACGCGGAACCCGTTCAATCCGAAGCACACTCCCGGCGGTTCGTCGTCGGGTTCGGGAGCCGCCGTCGGGGCCCGGATGGTTCCGGTCACCATCGCGACGCAGACCGGCGGCTCGCTCATGCGGCCGGCGAGCTTCAACGGGAACTGGGGTCTGAAACCGTCTCAGGGAGCCATCAACCGTGGTGAACGGCAGACCGCGAGCATGACCTCCCACGGCGTGCTCGCCGCCTGTCCCGAGGACATGTGGCTGGTCGCGATCGCGATCGCCTCACGCGCCGGAGGTGACCCCGGTTGGCCGGCGCTTTCCGGCCCGGCCGCACCCCCGGCGGCACGGCAGCCCGGCACCCTGGCGGTGATGGAAACCGAAGGCTGGGAACGCCTGGACGACGTCAGCCGTGGCGTCTTCGAACAGGTCCTCGCACAGCTCGAATCGCGCGGGGTGACCGTACTGCGCCGGAGCCAGGACGCGGTCGTGGCACGATTCGAGCGCGCGTTGCGGGGCGTGACCGATCTCGGCAGCGCGATCCTGGCGTGGGAACACTTCTGGGCGTTCCGCGACGTGGTGGCGAACAATCCCGACGGGGTGAGTGCGCGCGGCAAGCGGTTCTTCATCGAGGCGGCGGAAAAGCTGGGTGCGGCGGGCTATGAGGAGGCATTGCGCGATCGCGCCGCCGTGAAATCCGCTTATGCGCTCCTCGGCCCACGGGTGGACGCGGTCATCGCGCCGACGTCGAGTGGCTCCGCGCCGCAGTGGCTGGGCGACATACCTGGCCACGAGCCCGCGCGGTGGCCGACCGGGGATCCGGCCTTCAACTTCCCGAGTTCGCTGCTGGGCGCACCGGCGGTGAACGTGCCGCTGATGGCGGTCGGCGGTCTCCCGTTCGGCCTCCAGGTGATGGGACAGCCGGGTACGGACGCGAAAATGGCCGCCATCGCGCGCTGGATCGGGACGACGTTGACCCCGGTCAGCGGCTGATTCTCCAGTGCGACTCTGCCCACCAGTGCGTGCACTGGTGGGCAGAGTCGCATATCAGGAAGCTTCGGGCAGGCGCTCCGGCGCCCGAACCCCGGGCACGACCGCGGCGCGGTTACGGGTTTCCGGCAGTGCGACGAGCACGATGACGAGCGCGATCGCCGCCACCACGGTGATGTAACCGCCGGGCGCCAGCTTGCCGAACCGCGCGGTCAGCAACGCGCCGATCACGGGTGCGGTGCCGCCGAACACCGCATAAGCGACGTTGTACGCCAGGGCCGTGCTGGTCGCCCGTACCCGCGGCGGGACGAGTTCCACCGCCACGATCGTCGCCGCCATGCCGACCACCGCGGCCGGGATGACCAGCAGGAACTCTGCGCCCAATGTGGACACCAGCGTGCCGCCCCGCGCCAGGACATACGCCGGAACCGAACCACCGACCGCGATGGCGACGCCGGCGATCAGCAGCGGTTTGCGCCCGAGCCGGTCGGAAAGGGCACCAGTGAGGACGGAAAGACCGGTGCACAACAGGAGCGCGACGCCACCGGCGACCAGCACCGTGGTTCCGGGAATGCCGCCGGTGGTCATGAGATAGGTGGGCAGATAGCCCAGCAAATTGTGGACGACCACGGCCAGCAGCGCGAAGACCGCGAACAGCAGGAGGAACACGCGCCAGTTATGGAACGACTCCCGGACCGGCCTCGTCGACGTCTCGCCCTGCGCCTCGAGTGCCCGGAAGGTACTGGTCTCCTCCAGGCGCAGGCGCATGTAGAGCCCGACGAGCGCCATGAGGCCCCCGAAGAGGAACGCGATCCGCCAGCTCCAGTCCGCGTAGGCCGCCGGCGACGCGAGTTGAAGGGCGAGCAGCGCGAACGTGGCCAGCGCGGAACCGACGAAGGTGGCGCTCCCGACGGCGCTGATCCACAGTCCGCGCTTGTCGGGGGGTGCTTGTTCCATCACGTACGAAGCGGCGCTGGTGTACTCGGCCCCCATCGAGATCCCCTGGGCGAGCCGGCAACACAGCAACAGTAACGGGGCCACGATCCCGGCCTGTGCGTAGTTGGGCAGTACCGCGATGGCGATCGTCGACACCGCCATGATCAGGACCACTGTGGACAGTGCGGTGCGCCGGCCGAGGCGGTCGCCGATGCTGCCGAATACGGCGGCGCCGAGCGGGCGCACCACGAAGGCGATGCCGTAGACGGCCAGCGTCGACAGGATCGCCAAGGTGGGGTTTCCGGCGGGAAAGAAATGTCTGGCGATGATCGTCGCCGACGACCCGTAGATCACGAAGTCGTAGGACTCAACGGCGTGCCCGAACATTGCGGCGCCGAGGATTTTCTTGTGCATCACAGCTCCTCAACGTGATGTACTGCATCACGGAACAATGTGCTGCGAAACGGTACGTCAGTGTAGGGCCGGTGTCGACGGTTGACGGTCCGGCAACCGTGTCTTATCGTCCCGTGAATCGAGACGTCGTTCACTATTACGGAACGAGGCACCATGTCCCTACCGACCGATACCGGCACCGTCCGCACGGTGCGGCGCACCGGGGAAACGTCGATCTGCTACTCGGTGACAGGTCCGCCCACGGGCCTGACCTGGGTCTTCATCCACGGCTGGGGATGCCGGCGCACCGATTTCGCTCCCGTCGCGGCCTTTCTCCCCGCCGACCACCGGGTGATCACGATCGATCTCCCCGGGCACGGCGGCTCCCGCACGGCACGCGACAGCTGGACGATGGAGGAGTTCGCCCGCGACGTCGCGGCGGTCACGGACGCCGAACACGTCGATCGCTGTGTGGTGGTCGGGCACTCCCTCGGCGGCGCCGTCGCCATCGAATACGCGCGGCTGAGGCCCGACGTGGTCACCCGGGTCATCGGGCTCGACGCCTACCACTACCTCGCGCTCTACCCCGCCATCGACGACGCCGCGGCCCGTCCCCTCCTCGAAGGCTTCGAGACCGACTTCCCCGCAGCCGTACGGGGCTTGGTCACCATGGGCTCCATTCCCGGGACAGACCCCGAATTCGGCGAAACGATCTTCCGGAAAATGTCCGGCATCCCGCAGTCCGTCGGCGTCGCGGCCCTCGCGGGGATGTTGCGCTGGGACATGGACGAAGCATTGCAAGCCGTGTCGCAACCGGTCACCACACTCGCCGTCCGTGGCCTGCTCGACCCGGAGGCCGTCGCGCGTTACGGCGACCGGATCGACTTCGTCGTCCACGAGCTCGGCAGCCACCACTTCCTCATCGAACAACCCGAAGAAACCGCCAAGCTGCTCATGGCCGCCATCCGATGACGACGGCTTGGTCCGCGCTTCGCCTCAGGGAGCTGACGATCCCGAACAGGGTGTGGCTCTCCCCGATGTGCCAGTACTCCGCCGACGACGGCACCCCCACCGACTGGCACCTCGCCCACTACGGGTCCAGGGCGGCCGGCGGAGTGGGCATGGTCGTCGTCGAATGCACCGGCGTCGCCCCCGATATGCGCACCACCGCCCGGGATCTCGGCCTGTACACCGGGGACCAAGTGGCCGGCCATCACCGGCTCGCGGCGGCCATCCGGTCCATCGGCTCGATCCCCGCGGTCCAGCTCGGCGTCGCGGGACGCAAAAGCTCCCACGGCGCGCCCTGGGACAACGCCCGCCCCCGCACCCC
>NZ_WMBA01000129.1 GCF_009707865.1 Amycolatopsis pithecellobii | reverse complement strand
CGCGCCAACCACGCGACCCTGGACGGCCGGCACCTCACCGCAGTTTTCACCGAACTATGGGAAATCTACACCCAACTGGTCAACGGAGTGCCGGTAACCGCAGAACCCGGCACACTCCCCGAATCAAACCACGCGTTGATGCGCGACAGGTTCAACGGAATGATCGGCATCTCACCCGCGAAACCGGATGACTTCGGCGAGCTGCCCGACTACACCATATTCCAGCACGTCATCGAGCTTGACCAGCGACAGAGCTCCATCGTTCTCCGAGCGGCACGCGGGAGGGGCCTGACGGTCCACGCGCTGCTGTGCAGCATCGTCATCGAGACCCAACTGTCGACCCTGGTCGACACCTCTGAGTCGGTGACGTGCACCTGCTGGTCACCCGTTGACCTCCGCAACCGAGTGACACCCCCGGTCGGAGCAACCGAGACCACCAACTTCCTTGCCATGCACCGAACCGACATCACCTACACTTCATCAACACCCTGGTACGAAATCGGACTCAAACTACAGAAGGACCTCAAAGCGGCCCTGAACGACAAACGGCTCGGCCTCTCGGGTGGGACGCTCACGGTCGACTCCGCCATCGATCGAGCGCCTGCGAACGGCCGGAGCCTCGATCCGCATCTTGGCGCAGTCAGCGTCAGCAACTATGGCACCTTACCAACCCTTCCCACCCCGGGTGACATGCGCATCACTAAGTTCCATTCAATCGCAGATCGTCTCGGAACTCCTTATCCGAACTTTTCGGCGTTCACGATGGATGGCTCATTGAGCGTTATCAGCCGTTATCGATCGGACCACTATACGCAGGACGAGGTCAAACTTTTGGTGAAGAACACCACTGCGCGCCTCCTCGACGATTCGAAGCTACTTGCCCCATAACCTCGTCTCGACCGCCACCCGACCCTGTGCCACCAAGCAACGAGCCGCTTGGCAATGACGTTTCGCGTTCAGTCCGAAGTGGCCGGCCATCTCGTGGCGCAGCTACTCGCGGATCGCGGCCACGTCGGCGCCCGCGCGCAGACGAGACAACAGTGGCCAGATCGGCAATCGTGGGCTGATTCAAGTGATTGTTGCTTCGGTTGGCTGATGATCACGACATTGCGCCGCGGAAGACATCGGTAGGCATGCGCCAGTGACGCGTCGTTCTCGTTGGGGCCGCGTTGGTAGGAAATGCTCAGCTGAGCGAAGACATTCCCTCGCGCAGCAGCAGCGCAGTCTGGGCGTGGCAGACCAGTGCTGGGCCCTGATCCTATGTCAGTGTCAGCCGCAGCGATTCGGGCAGATCGCCGAGCACGCTGATCAACGCCTCCCGCACGGCCTCGGCGCTGCGGTGCGTCGGCAGATGCATAGCAGGTAGCGGGCTACCGGAGCATTCAGTGTGCCGATCGCGGAGTGACCCAAAGATGCCGACAAACAGGTCGCTCTCTCGGTCTCCGCACCGGGATCGTCGAGCACTACGGCCGAGCGCTGCTCGATCAACACGGTGGGCGAGGAACCGCGCTTGCACGCACGGGCCCTGCGGTGACGGCTGCGCAGCGGCCGGCCTGTGCGCAGCCGTCGGTGGCTTCCCGCTCAGCCCACCTTTGTATTGGTAGAGCGCCTGATAGATCGTTTCGTGGCACACATACCGGCGAGGTCGGTTCGGGAAGATGATCCTCAAGTGGGCAGGGATCTGCTCCAGGCTCCAGCCCGGGCTTGGCCTGCACCTCAGCGGGCAGGGGGGATCGACCAGTAACCGTGACCGACGTGGCTGCCGGGCATGGGCGCGACCCAAGTCGCCGCCTTGGCCGCCCGCGGTCATGTTCCAGCGACGCTGCCGACTTGCCGTGGGCGGTGCGGGCCCGATCGCCCACGCGATCTCACGCCTGCCCAGGTTCCGATGGCGCAATGTAGCGATCCGCTCCACTCCGACAACGACAGTAACCGGTTGGTCCGAGAATTCTGCGGCGACGCCGTGTGCGGCAGCCCGCCATTCTCCGCACGCCACCGTTAGCTACTCTTGCGGCCGATCGCTGCAGCTTGCACGCCTGCACACGGTCCACCATGGACGCCGCAGGAGCGAGTACTCCGACTCCGACTCAGTCTGCGCTTACGGCCGCGCCTCGCCATCAGCAGGTTCCGGCGTGATCAGGAGTGTCGCTGCAACCATTGGAATTCAGGAAACGTCAGGGGTCGGCCTTCCAAGATCGTCGGCACGGTTCAACGTTCGCCCCGCAAGTACCAGCCAGAAGATACATCCCGTGGTTCACAACTCCGTCGGCATCCGCGCAGCGGAAGTAACCGAGCCGGAGATCGCATCCGCGCGCCGCGCCGTCGGGCCGCCGTAGCCTTCGCCGTGTGGAACCGTCACGCGCTCACTGCCTGATGCTCAGCATCCACAACCGAGAACGCGGAATCGCTGCGATCCGGATCAACTATGCCGTTGCGGATGGCCGGCGCTTACACGGCATATTTGACGAATTTTGGCAAATCTACAGCGACATCGGCAATGATGTGGCCGCACGACTTGATGGCTCGCCCCGCCGGCATGCGTCACCCCGTCTGGTCCCGACGGGTCGACATGCTCACCCCCGTCCAAGAAGCCCATGCCGCGTGACCTACAGGAAGGCAGCAACCCGATACAGCCGACTGTTGAACCATTGCAGGCCTTGGTTCAGCTGGGTGGGAAGACTGCATCGGTTCTCGCCGCGACCGCATATGAGGATCAGACCTCGATGCATACAGACTCTCTCCGTCTCCAGGTGGCCGAAGTGATTGTGTTCCAAAAATCTGGCCGATAGCGCCCGCGGCGGGACAAGCTTTTGTCACGTCAAAGATGTCGCCGACAGAAATATTCCATGGGAGAACCGTCTGACCGACCTAGGCAGGCACGGAGGTTGAGAGTGAACTCCAACATCGAAGACGTAACCCGGGCAAAGTCGTTCTCGTTCGTGCCGGGTCATCGACTGGATCGGTTCGCCAAGGCAGTCAAAACCGGTGCAGACCAGATCGGTCTCGACTTCGAGGACGCTGTGGGCCCTGAACTGAAAACCGTTGCGCGAGAGAATGTCGATCGTTGGCTGGCGAGTGGGGGGCTAGGCATAGTTCGGATCAATGACATGGAGTCGGCATGGTATGACGAAGACGTTGCGATGCTCACCAGCCGGGTATGTGTGGTTATGCTACCTAAAATTATCGACCCGGCTCAGGTAAGTGAACTGCTTAGCAAGCTGCTCCATGGGTCGGCCGCCTTGGCGATCCTCGAGGCCGCCGTGAGTATTGCAGACGCGCGCGGGGTTTGCGGAGTCGCCGGAGTCGTGCGCGCGGTGTTCGGTAATGCCGATCTCAGTGCGGAGCTCGGTGTCGACCCGGCGAGCCGAGTGGCGTTGGATGTTGCGCGCTCCCAGATTGTTCCAGCCTCGGCCGCCTGTAGCATCGCTCCGCCGGTGGACGGGGCGACTCTCGATTTGGCTGACGAGTCGGTGTTGATTGCTGACACCTCCCACGCTGTCGAGCTAGGGTTTTCGGCCAAGGTCTGCTTACACCCGCGTCAGGTTCCGATCGTCAATTCTGCGTTCACGCCATCTGGCGGGGACCTGCGGTGGGCTGAGGGAGTCGCAGCGGCGGCTATGACCAGCAACTCTATCAAGCGGTCGACAACCAGATCGTTGGTAAGCCAATCATCGAACGTGCGAAGCGCTTGCTGGCGCAGTCACGCTGATGTACGTCGGCGCGAATTCAAAGCGCACGTTCGGAAGCGACCGACAGCCTGCGAGATCGGCCGATGGGGGTTCGACGCGAGCAGAATCGGAAGCGAGGCAAAGAGCTGATGCGTGTAACGGTCCTAAACGAACGCCGGATTCCGCCGCATTTAGGCAAGCCCACCCCGCCTGTTGGTACTCCGGTACGGGTGACGGGCGCGCAGTCGCTCGTGCGGTCGTTGGAGGCGGTCGGGGCCGAGGTGGTGTTCGGTATTCCGGGTGGCACGATTCTGCCTGCTTAT
>NZ_WMBA01000128.1 GCF_009707865.1 Amycolatopsis pithecellobii | reverse complement strand
GGGCATTCGTTGGCGCATGCGTATGGGGCGGCGTTTGATAATCCGGGTTTGATGGTGGCGTGTGTGATCGGGGATGGGGAGGCGGAGACCGGGCCGTTGGCGGCGAGTTGGCATGCCAACAAGTTCCTGGATCCGGTGCATGATGGGGCGGTGTTGCCGATTCTGCACCTGAACGGCTACAAGATCGCCAACCCGACGGTGCTGGCACGGATCCCCGAGCACGAGCTGGACGAGTTGCTGCGTGGCTATGGCTACGCGCCTCGTTATGTCACCGGTCACGACCCTGCCGTGATGCACCAGGCGATGGCGGCGGTGTTGGAGGACGTCCACGCCGAGATCCGCCGGATCCAGGACGAGGCGCGCGGCGGGGCCCAGGGCCATGTGCGGTGGCCGTTGATCGTTTTGCGGAGCCCGAAGGGCTGGACCGGACCGTCCGTTGTGGACGGTCGGCCGGTGGAGGGGACGTGGCGGGCGCATCAGGTGCCGTTGGCGCGGGTGCGGGAGGATCCGGAACATTTGAAGGCGCTGGAGGCGTGGTTGCGTTCGTATCGGCCGGAGGAGTTGTTCGATGCGAACGGTGGTCCGCGGGCCGGGGTGACCGCGGTGATTCCCCGGGGGACACGGCGGATGGGGGCCAACCCGCACGCCAACGGTGGGCTGGTGTTGCGTCCCCTGCCGTTGCCGGAGCTTGCGTCGCACACCATCGACGTGACCGCGCCGGGGGTGAGTGGTGCGGAACCGACCCGGGTCCTGGGCCGCTATCTGCGGGATCTGTTCAGCCGGGACGACGATCGCCGGGATTTCCGGTTGTTCGGGCCGGATGAGACGGCGTCGAACCGGCTGGATGCGGTGTATGAGGTGACGGGGAAGGCGTGGCAGGCGCGGGTGGAGCCGGTGGACGAACATCTGGCCACGGATGGGCGTGTGGTGGAGGTGTTGTCGGAGCATCTGTGTCAGGGGTGGCTCGAGGGGTATCTGTTGACCGGCCGGAACGGGATGTTTTCGTGTTATGAGGCGTTTGTGCATATTGTGGATTCGATGGTGAACCAGCACATCAAATGGCTGCGTACGGCCCGGACGATTCCGTGGCGGCGGCCGGTGGCGTCGCTGAATTATCTACTGACGTCGCATGTGTGGCGCCAGGATCACAATGGGTTTTCGCATCAGGACCCGGGTTTCATTGATCACGTGGCGAACAAGAGCGCCGAGGTGGTGCGGGTGTATCTGCCGCCGGACACGAATACGCTGCTCACGGTCGCCGAACATTGCCTGCGTAGCCGGGATTACGTGAATGTCATTGTGGCGGGCAAGAATGAGACACCGAACTGGCTGGATCCGCAGCAGGCGGCGTTGCATTGTGCGCGGGGCGCCGGGATCTGGGAGTGGGCGAGCACATTCCCGCAGCGGGAGCCGGATGTGGTGCTGGCCTGCGCGGGTGACGCGCCGACGATCGAGGTGTTGGCGGCGGCGTCGTTGTTACGGGAGTACTTGCCGGGGCTGGCGGTGCGGGTGGTCAACGTGGTCGATCTGATGCGCCTGCAGCCGGTGACCGAGCATCCACATGGCATGAGTGACTGGGAGTTCGACGCGGTGTTCACCACCGACCGTCCGGTGATTTTCGCCTACCACGGTTATCCATGGCTGATTCACCGGCTGGCCTACCAACGCACCAACCACGCTGAATTCCACGTCCGCGGCTACCGCGAACACGGCACCACAACCACCCCGTTCGACATGCTGGTACTCAACGACATGGACCGGTTCCAACTCGTGATCGACGTGATCGACCGCACTCCCGGCCTGTCCCGCACCGCCGGCGGTGTCCGTCAGGTCATGGCCGAAACCCGGCAACGACACCACCACTGGATCCGCGAACACGGCGAAGACCTCCCCGAAGTACGCAACTGGACCTGGGCCTGAGGAAGCAGCATGCGCATCCTGGTGCTGAACCCGGGTTCCTCCAGTATGAAGGTGTCCATTGTGGACAACGGTGCGGTGTCGCATACGGCGGTGTGGCCCGCGGCGGACGTCGGCGGCGACGAAAGTGCGGTGCGGGAAGGGATCGAGCGCTGGGGACGGCCGGACGCGATCGCGGTGCGGTTCGTGCACGGCGGTTCGCGGCCCGGCCCGGCGCTGGTCGATGACGAACTGCTGCGGTGGCTTGACCGCTTGGGTCCGCTCGCGCCGCTGCACCAGTCGCTGTCGGTCGAGGTGACCCGGCTGGTCCGCGCGTCGTTGCCGGGCCTGCCGGTGGTTGCGTGTTTCGACACCTCGTTCCACAGTGGACTTCCCGATGCGGCGGCGCGCTATGCGTTGCCACGTGCGTGGACGGCACAGAATCGGTTGCGCCGCTACGGTTTCCATGGGTTGTCCTGTCAGTACGCGGTACGCCGGTGCGCGGAGCTGCTCGCCTCGCCTCCGGTTCGGATGCTCTGCTGCCACATCGGGGCCGGTGTCTCGGTGACCGCGATCCGCCACGGCGTCAGCGTGGACACCTCCATGGGTTTCACCCCGTTGGAAGGGGCGGCGATGGCGACACGCTCCGGTTCGGTGGATCCGGGGCTGCTGCTGCACGTCCTGGCGACGGGCGACGTCGACGTGCCCGGTCTGCGCGATGCGCTGTATCACCGGTCGGGACTGGCCGGGATGACCGGCACCACCGGGGACCTGCGTGACATCCTCGCCGCGCGCGCCGCGGGAGACCAGGCGGCCGGCGCCGCGGTGGCGGTGTATCTGCACCGACTGCGGCGCGAGATCGGGGCGGTGGCGATGAGCCTGGACCGGCTCGACGCGGTCGTGTTCACCGGTGGTGTCGCCGAGCACCAGCCCGGACTGATCGCCGAACTCGTGCACGGACTTCCCTTACTGGGCCTGGAAATCGACACATCCCGCCTCGCGGGTACCGGCGACCGGCTGATCAGCCCGCCCGGCGCAGCGGTCTCGCTGTGCGCGATCGCCGCCGGGGAGGACGTGGAACTGGCCCGCGAGGCCACAGCCCTGCTGGCAGCGCCGACACACCTGTGAGCTGGTGTAAGCGCGAGTTGCGCGTTGTGGGTGCGCGAGTTGCGCGTTGTGGGTGCGCGGAAGGCTCAACTCGCCGCGGGAACGTTCGACTCGCGCATCGGGAGCGCTCAACTCGCGCATCGGGAGCGCTCAACTCGCGCATCGGGAAGGCGCGACTCGCGCGGCGGGAACGCGCAACTCGCGCGGCGGGAACGCTCAACTCGCGCATCGGGAACGCGCAACTCGCGCGGCGGGGATGGGGTCTGCTCGGGATCTCGCGGGCTCGGCGTCTGAGGGACAAAGTCCATTGACCCAGGGACGAACGCCAGCGGTCCGCGGGCCTTGTCCGTGGTTACTTTCCTGGGAGGGCAAAGAAGTGAGGAGTGAGCAGCGATGCGGAACGACACGGGGGTCCTTGTGGTGGGCGTGGACGACTCGCCGGGGATGCCGGATACCGTGCGGTGGGCGGCCGCCGATGCTGCCCGGCGGCACCGTCGACTCCGCCTGGTGCACGCGACCGATGAGCTGTCGGTGGACCATCCCGACGGTTGGTCCACCAGTGAGGACCTCCGGGCGGTGTTGCGCATGCGTGGGGAGCGGTTGCTTCACGCGGCGCGCGACGCCGCGTGGGAAGCGGCACCGGGTGTCGACGTCGAAGTCGAGTTGAGCCATGACGGACCGGCCGCGGCGTTACTGGATCCGGCGCGGTCAGCGGCACTGCTGGTGCTCGGTGCACGGGAATTGCGGCCGCTGGGCCGGATTCTCGGGGGATCGCTGTCGGTGACCCTGGCCGCGCACGCGGGGTGCCCGGTCGCGCTGGTACGACCGCATGTCGCCGAGGAGACCCCGCCGTCGGACGGGCCGGTGGTGCTGGGCGTGGACGCCTCGCCCGCGAGTGAGGAGGCGGTGGCGTTCGCGTTCGACGAGGCCTCATGGCGAAACGCGGCGCTGATCGCCGTGCACGCGTGGGATGACTCGTTTCTGGTCAAGATATTCGAGGAGACGCGCTGGACCCTCGACGAGTCGGCGATCGAGACCAGGGAAACCGAGGTGCTCGCCGAACGGCTTGCCGGCTGGCAAGAGAAATATCCCGACGTCCCGGTGCAGCGGGTGATCACCCGGGGCCGGCCGGCGACCGCATTGCTGGATCTGGCCGACCGGGCCCAGCTGCTCGTCGTGGGCAGCCGGGGGCGG
>NZ_WMBA01000127.1 GCF_009707865.1 Amycolatopsis pithecellobii | reverse complement strand
GTCCTGCTCCACTCCAAGGGCCTGCTCGATCCGCGCGTGCGCCGCCGACTCCAGGCCAGCAATCACCTTCGCGTAGATCTGATGCAGGACCGCCACGGAGTGACCAGCCCACTCGGCGCACTGGGTGGACGGCACGCCCGCAGCAAGCCAGGTGGACACGCACGCATGCCGGAGGTCATAGGGCCGCTTCCCGAGCGGCGACGCGTCTTCGGCATCGGTGAGCGCGGCCTTTCGCGCCCGGTCCCAGACGCGGCCGATCGTAGATTCCGCCAGGTCGCCACCGGTCAGGCTTCGGAACAGGCGGCCGTCGCCCGCGGTGCCAAATTTGGCCAGGTGATCGTGCAGAATCGCCGTGAGCGGCGGTGGGCAGGGCACCGACCGGACCTCTCCCCAGCCGCGCTGCTTGAGCTGCCGTCGATCCCGGCGCGCCCCGCTGTCGGTCCACGCCGCGCCGGTCACCGGGGCCGTCTCGGAAAGCAGCAGTTCGCCCCACCGTTTCTCCGGCAGCTGCAAGTCCGACTTTCGCAGCATGGCCACTTCCTCGGGACGCATCGCCGCGTAATACATGCACGCGAAGTACGCGACCAACGCGGGCCCCGCCGAACGGCGCGGTTGGCGTTCGACTCGATGTGCCGCGACGGCTGCCAGCAGCTTTTTCGCCTGCTGATGATTGATGACGGTTCGCTTGTCGATCGCACGCTTCATCTTCGGCGCCGTCCATTTCAGGGTTGAGATTCGGTTCGCGGTCAGCGCTTTCAGTTCAACGGCGTAGTCCAGAGCGTTGTAGATCACGGCCCGTTTGCGATTCACGGTCTTCGCCGCAGCCTGCTTCCCATCGAGCTTGAGCGAGATCTGCTCCATGACTTCCCGCAGAACCGCGTCGTCACTCAGCCGCGATACGGCCACCGTATTCGCGCTGACCCACTTGAGTGCCCGCGCGATCTCCGGCGGCTTCTCCGCGTCCCGTTTCTTCTTGTTGAACGCCCACCCGGTCAGCGCTCGACGGAGAACTCTCGGCTCTGGCATTCCACGCTCGGTCCGCAAGAGTGCCGGCGTCGCAGACGCCAACGCGTCGGCGTTGCCAGCGCGCGACTTTCCGGCCGCCCTTGCAAGCGGTCGAACGCCTCGCCGCGACGCGATGCAGCCACCAGTTCCGAGCGGAAACTGTCCGCAAGCGTCCGGTGGCCGTAGGTTTCGGTGAACTTCTCCCCCGCGACCAGCCATGCAACCCGGTACGTTGTTTTCCGCTTGCCGTGGCGCGTTTCAATTTGCCAGATCTTGACTTTGTATGTCGTGTCCATCAAGCGGCGACCCCGGATTCCTCACGCGACTCAAGCCAGGCGTCGACATCGGAACACCGGATGCGAATCTGCCTGTTCGGCAGTTTGATGCAGCGCGGCGCAAGTCCTTTGATGCGCCAATCGTGGAAAGCGGATTCTGCGATGCCGATTTCCTCGCAGAACTGCTTGATCGTGAAGTAGCGGCTTGCAGTAGCCATCGCGTTTCGGTGCTCCCTGTCGATCGCGTCGGAATGGACCACTGGTCGTGGCATGGCGCCGCCTCCTGTTGGCCCCGCAATGAGCACCAGACCCGCCGACTACTGGCCGTAGCGACGTGCGAGACCTCGGCGGATACGGGGGTGGCAGGCTGGCGCGAGATCTGGGCGGGAGGCCGAAAAAGCCCCGCAAACCCCGCAACCCGTGACCACCGTTTCCCCTGGTCGAGACCCTGCGGGGTGTTGTTCTGCGGGGTTTGCGGGTTTGATTCCGGGGTTTGAGGATTTCAGTCGATGGGTTGGACCCAATAAAGGCGCGACTTGCGATGAGGATCGATCACGCTGTGTAGGACGACGTTGCCGCGCCACCGATCCAGCTGCCCGGTCAGCAGGCGCCCGAGCGACTTGGAAGTGACCAGCTTCCCGCTGTTGGTGGTGGGGAAGGTGCGGGCCCAGGGGTCGGGACCGATGTAGGTCTGGGCGCTCCCCCGTATCTGCTGGGCGGTGAGGGGTTCGGTGCCGTGCAGGTCATGCCAGGCCAGCAGGAACCCCTGCCATTCGGCCGCGTCGTCGTCGAGTTCGCGGCCGTGTTCGGCGTTACCCAGGAACCCGCCGATGTCGTGGTGTTCCAGGAACCCGCCCAACTGTTGGGCCCAGCGGGTGAACTGGCGCATCTGCGGAACGCTGCTGGCGTGGGTGCCCCGGCGGCTGTCCAGTCCAAGATGAGCACGAGCAGGTGCCACAACACGGTGGCCTGGTTGTCCGCCGCGAGGATCCAGGAGTCCAGGTTCGGGATGGTGAACCCGGTCCGCGCCTCCGGGCGCGGGCAGTCCGGATCGAGCCGGACCCACACGGTGCGGGAGGCCATGTCCCCGCCGGTGCGCAGGTTGTTCCCGGTGGCCAGCCACAACCGGTCGTTCGGGAAGGTCGCGGCGGCGTTGGTGCCCAGCTTGCGGTCGGTCCAGGTCCGCTCGGTCACCAGCCACGCCAGCACCGCGGAGTTGATGACGTGGCCCTCTTCAAGATTGTCGAACACGATCGCCCCGCATTGGGCGGCCAGCACGGTGGTGATGGCCTTGCGCAGTTCCTCCTCCGAGTCGGTCCAGGTCAGCACCCGCTGCCCCACCAGCAGCCCGACGCACCCGGCGAGGATGGTCTTGCCGGAGCCGGGCATCGACGCCTCGATCCGCCCGAACGGCGACAGCGACCGGGTGAACGGCCGGATGATCGGGGTGACCAGCAGCGCGAGGTAGTTCGCCCGGTCCGCGTCGCTACGCCAGAGGAAGTCGCGCAGGAACCGCTCCAGCACGAAGTCCCGCGCGTCGGCGACCTGCTCCGCGCTCGGGCGTTCCGGTACGGGCGGCAGGTGGGTATTGGCCGCGAGTTAGAACCCGGTCCCCGGGTCGTAGCCGGGTTCCTGCAACAGGGTTCCGTCCGGCCGGAGGACCGGGGTGGAGATGATCCGGTGCAGCACCGGCAGCCCGGGCCACGAGCGACGCGCGAGCACCGCGGGCAGCACGTGCCCGGCGGGCGAGACTTCGACATCCATGGGTTCGCCTTTCTCGTTGACCTTCTGCTGCACCACATCCGCCTGCTCAGCGAGCAGTGAGGCCAGCAGCGGTGGTTTCAGCGCCGTCGCGGACAGCGGGAGCGCCACGTCCTCGTCCCCGGCCGTCGGGTCGGCCGCGCCGGAGACGGACTCCAGCGCGACCGGCGCCCCGTCGGACACGTAGGTGTCCGGGAGCAGGCGTGCGCCGATCGCGTCGGTGAGCACGCGGATGGTCTCGGGTGCGGCCCCGACCCGCACCCGGGAACGTCCGCCCGCACCGACCGGCCACAGCCGCGACCGCGAGCCCGTCTCGGGCGTGGTGTCCGGGCTGGTGCTCATGGTTCGAACCTCCTTCGCGGATCGGGTACGCGGCTGGGGACAGGTCTGGCTACCAAGAGAACTCCACTTCGGACGGACGGCACCCGCCAGCGGCCAACCCACGGCGAGGTCGGCTGTATTGCGGGATCGGGTTAAGCGCTGCGCAACGGACGTGGTGGTCGCCTTGAAATCGGCACACGGGCATTAGCGGCCAGCGCATGATCGCGACCAATTCGGCTCTGCGAAAGTCGAGCGACGTAAGGGCAGCACAGGAGGCTCCGTGACCCGCAGCCACTCAACGGGCGCCCGCCAGCGTTGTGCAACGCTGGTCGGATGAGCGCAGACTCCGATCCTGTTTTCCTTGATCTTTCAGACTTCGAAGACCGACAGCAGGCGCTGGACCGCGCCTCGAACGGTTGTCCCAAGGGGTATACCAACGTCGCGAAGAAGCACATGACCGGTCACCAGGTCATCTCCATGAAGTTCCTGTTGTTCGGCTAGTTCGTCTCCCGTATCCGGGGGCTGCACGAGGGCACTGTTCGGGAGATCACCGCAGACAATCCGCACGCCGCCCTGCCACTCATTCGCGCCTGGGTCGAAACCATCACGATCGCGCTCTACGTGCTGCGCAACCCGGGCTACGTCGAGTACTTGCTGCACGGGCCAGGTGAGAACCGTCCTGGAAGAAAGAGCTTCGAGGGAATGTTTCACGCGGTGCGCGACGACGCGTCGCAGCTCAAGCTGGTCTACCGGGAATTGTCGGACTACATCCACTTCGGGAGCCTCGCCGTATGGAATGCTCACTCCCCGGTGACGAGCCGCGGACATTGGCGTGGACGGACGCCCCCCGGTGGCGTGATGAGAGGCATTTCCAAGTGGCTTGCGCGCAGGCACACGAACTTGCCGTCGCCGGCCTCGATACTCTCGACAGGCTTGGAGATCTCCTCATCCCGCCCGCGCCGCAGAACACCGGGGACCCCGGAAGGCCCTCTTTGAAGAACTGATCTTCAGCTGCTGCAGGGGTTCACGACGCGGTGACGGGCTCGCCCGCGCACGACCGTCCGTCGAGTGCAGCCCAGTCGCTGTGCGATCTCTCGGGCGGTCAGTCCGAAGCGGGTCAGTTTCACGATGGCCGCGTCGCGCTCCCGTCGCGGCGTCGTGCGGCCCGCGCGTGGCCTGTAGGGGCGGTGGCGGGCCGCTTC
>NZ_WMBA01000126.1 GCF_009707865.1 Amycolatopsis pithecellobii | reverse complement strand
GCCGAAGCCTGCTTGCGGAGCCTCGCCTCCATACCGCCGACCGTCCCCCGCGTTTACCGCGCCTCACCCAGCCACCCGTCCACCCGAGCAGCCGAAACCCGCCAGCGAAGGACGAGGTCCCGACCGCGGAACGTCCCCAACCGGGGCCTTGCCTCGCTCGACCACTCGAGAACCCACCAGGCACACCATGCTCAGCACTCGACACCCAGCCCGAGACGATGTCCGAGAGGCACCCTGATGCCCATCGGACACACGTGGTCGGTCGCAGTACTCGGCATCGATGGCCGGGTCATCGAGGTCGAGGCGGACCTCGGCGGCGGCCTGCCGACCACCAAACTTGTCGGCCTCCCCGACGCCGGCTTACGCGAGGCCAAGGACAGAGTCCGCTCGGCAGTCAAGAACTCCAGTCAGCAGTGGCCGGCGGAGAAGCTCACCCTCGGCCTGTCCCCGGCGAACCTGCCGAAGCTCGGCTCCGGCTACGACCTGGCGATCGCGGTCGCGGTCCTCGCCGCCGCGGGCAAGGTTCCCGCGACCAGGCTCCCCGGCACGGTATTGCTCGGCGAACTCTCACTGGACGGCCGTGTCCGAGAGATTCGCGGTGTGCTGCCCGGGCTCATCGCGGCTCGCAAGGCGGGAATGAAGCGCGCGGTCGTCCCTGTCCAGTCATTATCCGAGGCGGCACTCGTCGAGGATCTCGATGTTCTCGGCGCGGCCTGTCTCGCGGACGTCATCGCCTGGCTCAACGGAGAGAACGCACTCGTCGCCCCCGAAAACCCGGCCGAGAGCCCACAACCGAAACTGGCGGATCTCGTCGATGTGGTCGGCCAGCCCGAGGCCCGCTGGGCGTTGGAGGTGGCGGCCGCGGGCGGTCATCATGTGTTGTTCGTAGGCCCGCCCGGCGTCGGCAAAACGATGCTCGCGAAACGCCTCCCAGGGCTGCTCCCCGTGTTGTCGATCGAAGAAGCCCTCGAAGTGACGGCGGTGCATTCCGTTCACGGTTCGCTGTCCCAGACGGCGCCCTTGGTGACGACACCACCGTTCATCGCGCCGCATCATTCGGTTTCGGTCGCTGCCCTCATCGGTGGCGGCAGCGGCCTCGCCGGCCCCGGCTTGATCAGCCGGGCCCACCGTGGGGTCCTTCTCCTCGATGAAGCCTGCGAATTTTCCAGTGCGGCACTGGAGTCGCTGCGGACCGCGTTGGAGGAGGGCGAGGTTCGAATCGCGAGGTCCAAAGGCTCGGTGCGGTATCCGGCGCGTTTTCAGCTGATCCTCGCGACGAACCCTTGCCCGTGCGCCCCGCCGCGCGAAACGGACTGCACCTGCACGCCCACGGCCCAGCGCCGCTACCGGAACAGGCTTTCGGGTCCACTGCTCGACCGGATCGACATGCAGGTACGGATGCGGCCCATCACCGCGATGACCACTCATACCGACGAAAAGCCAGAAACGACGGCGGTCGTGCGGCAACGAGTCTTGGCCGCCCGCGAACGCGCCGCGGCTCGCTGGTCCGCTCACGGTTGGCGCACGAACGCCGAAGTTCCCGGCCCGGCGCTGCGCCGTCAGTTCCCGCTGCCCGCCAAGGCCACCGCACTCCTTGACCGCAGTCTCGATCTCGGCCAGCTGACGGCACGGGGAGCCGACCGATGCCTGCGCTTGTCCTGGACCCTGGCCGACCTGTCCAACGTCCCCGAACCAGGCGCCGACCACGTCGCCGCCGCCCTGGAATTCCGAGATCGGAGAGCCGCATGACCCCCGCCCCTGCACGTCTTCATCGGCCGTCGAGGCACGCTATGGCCCGTCCTTGTCAGGGAAAGGAAAGCCTTTCACCGCATGGGGGACGGCTCAGATGTCCCGCACGTGATCAGCGAGTGTCTTCCCGCTTGTCCTCAATTCGTACCGGCACAGCTGCGGCGCGAGGCAGGCAGACGTGTCCGTGACCGAAGAGCGTCTCGCGCGGGCCTACTTGCTTCGCGTCGCGGAGCCTCCCGCCACCGCAGTGGCTGCCTTCATCGCGGAACTCGGACCTGTCGCGGCGGCCAAAGCCGTCCGAGACGGACGGTGTCCACCACAGGTCGCCGAAGAAACCTCAGCTCGGCGCACGATGGACATGGCGGAGGCCGATCTCGAGGCAGGGGCGAGCGCGGGCGCGCGCCTGATCATCCCCGAGGACGATGAGTGGCCGGCCTGGCCTCTGCACTGCCTTGAGCTCGCGGGCCGGCGCGGCGTGAGGTTCGGCGTGCCGCCGCTGGCCCTGTGGGCGCGGGGCGAAGCGCGTCTTGACGAGGCCGCTGAATCCGCGGTCGCGATCATCGGAGCGCGCGCGTCGAGTGTCTACGGCGAGCACGTCGCAGGCGAATTTGCCTACCAACTGGCCCAACGTGGACTGTCGATCTTCTCCGGGGCGGCCTACGGCATCGACGGCGCCGCGCACCGCGGAGCACTTGCTGCCGACGGCCTTACCGTTGCGCTGCTGGGATGCGCGTTGGACGTCGAGTATCCGAAGGGACACGTAACGCTACTAAAGAAAATCACCGAGCGCGGAGGACTTGTCGTCAGCGAGTACCCGCCTGGGACGCCTCCGGCGCGCCACCGATTTCTGGTGCGCAACCGCCTGATCGCGACGCTCAGTGAAGGCACCGTTGTCGTCGAGGCCGGCCGCCGCAGCGGAGCACGCAACACGGCGTCAGCCGCGGCAGCACTGGGCAAAATCGTGATGGCCGTTCCGGGGCAGATCGGCTCCGCGACATCGGAAGGCTGCCACGACCTCATCCAGAACTCCATGGCGTTTCTCGTCGGATCGGTCGACGACGTGATCGAGACCGTCGGCAAGCTGGGAACACCAGCAGCCGAACGAGCCCGGCCCACCCGCCGCACCGACGGGCTGGGACCGGATGCGCTCCGCGTGCACGAGACGCTCCAGCGAAGTCAGGGCAAATCGGCCGAACAGATCGCGATGGAATCTGGGGTGCCCGTGCTGCGAGCACGGGCGGTGCTGTCCGAACTGGAGGTGGACGGGCTTGCCCGGCAGGGTGAAAGTGGCTGGCAGCAAGCTCGCGAGGTTCGGAAATCACAGGTCAGTGCCTAGTGCCCGGGCACTGTCCGCGCCCACACAAGGAGGTGACGCGATCGGTAGCTGACGTGGCGTGGCGATGCTTGACCATCGGGCCATATTCGCCCAGCGTGAGTACCCATGACGGTGGTCCATGGCGAACGCTTGACGGACGAACGCGTGTACGCTCTGCGCACACCTGACTCCATCGAGTGCGAGACCCATGAACGTTCCCGTGGCGGCGAGAAGGCGCGTGGGTAGTCGTGCCCGCAAGCAACGGTGACGACGGCAGGACAGACCTGCGACAGGTTCGGGACGCGCTGCCGTCGGCTGCGGTCGGGCTGCTGGACGATTATGAGCGGCACCTGAGCCTGGAGCGAGGGTTGTCCGCCCACACCGTTCGCGCCTATATCGGCGACATCGTCTCGCTTCTCGGTTTCCTTCACCGTGACCACGGAGCCGACGACGACCGCGCGGCGCTCGCCGAGCTGGACGTGGTGGTCCTGCGTGCCTGGCTCGCCAAGCAACGAGGCGACGGTGTCAGCCGTACGACGCTGGCTCGTCGCTCGGCGGCCGCGCGTACCTTCACGGCGTGGGCGCGACGCCAGGGTGCGCTGGATGCCGATCCGGGGGCGCGACTGGTGTCGCCGCGGACGCACCGCGCCCTACCAGCCGTACTGCGACCGGATGAGGCCGGCGAAGTGCTCCGGGCTTCGAACACCGGTGCGGCCGAACTGGATCCGCGAGGTTTACGGGACAACGCCCTGCTGGAGTTGCTCTACGCCACGGGCGTGCGCGTGTCCGAACTGTGCGGCCTGGACGTCGGCGACGTGGATTTCCGGACCCGGGTCGTCCGCGTCTTCGGCAAGGGCGGCAAGGAACGTGTCGTGCCCTTCGGGGTGCCGGCTGAGGGTGCGTTGCGATCTTGGCTCGACCACGGTCGGCCGGTGATCGTGGCGGAGACCGCAAAGGAGGGCGTCGCCGCACTGTTCCTGGGGGTTCGTGGTGGCAGGCTGGATCCGCGCGCTGTGCGGCGAGTAGTTCACGACGCCGTCGGTTCCGTGCCTGGGGCTGCGGACATGGGGCCGCACGGGTTGCGGCACACCGCGGCGACCCACCTGTTGGAGGGGGGCGCGGATCTTCGCAGCGTTCAGGAACTGCTCGGTCACGCTACGCTGGCCACAACGCAGCTCTACACTCACGTGACAGTCGAGCGGTTGAAGGCGATACATGACCGAGCCCACCCCCGCGCCCGATGACCTCGGGACGCAGGCGGGGTGGCTCAGCGGGACCGCCGTCACCACCACCGACCAGATATGAGCCCGGAGACCGAACTGAGCCCGTTGCCGAAAGTGGCCGTCGCGTGAAGGCCCACTTGCGACCGACCGACGCAGACCGTTCGGACCCCTGTCCGGCCGGCGGTTCCGGTGTACCCGCCGACGCCGTGCGTCGGCCGGAGGGCCACGAGCGTAGCCGGTGCAGCGGCGAGCCTGGCGACGGTGCCGGTTCCGGATCCGCCAACGGCCGCTCGACGGCCACCGACCACGATGCGGCGATTCACAATGGCGGGCGTGCTCTGGGCGCCACGTCCGCCGCGGGCGCGCCAAGCGAGGAACGAGAGCTTGGCCCCGGCACGGCGTCTCCTGTGGGCAGCGTGCCGAGCCAAGACCACGCCTTCGCTCCCGGTGCGGCATTCGGCGCGGGCGGCGCGCCCAGCCAGGAGCAGTTGCCTGACGGGGCCGCCCAGTCCACAAGCGACACCAGGCTGAACGGGGATGGTGCGGTCGCCGGGCGCACCACTTCCGGTGGAGACGGCGGGATCAGCGAGGTCGACGCCGCCATCAATGCGCTTTGGCGGGAGTTCCGCGCCCGGCCGAATCAGCGGTTGCGGGAGCGGCTGGTGCTGCACTACGCGCCTCTCGTCAAATAC
>NZ_WMBA01000125.1 GCF_009707865.1 Amycolatopsis pithecellobii | reverse complement strand
TCAACGACCGTCCCGTCGTGATCGATTTCGTGGTCGGCAAGGATGCCCAGGTGTGGCCCATGGTCGCGGCCGGGGCGAGCAACGACGAGGTGATGGCGGCGCGCGGCATCCGCCCGCTGTTCGACGAACAATCCTGAGATCACTCAACCTTCGCCCCGAGGAGCGCAACAATGACCGGTATCTTCGAACGGAAGACAGGGCATGAACAAGTAGTTTTCTGTAACGACAATGAAACAGGCCTGCGTGCAATAATCGCCATTTACTCCACTTCCCTGGGGCCCGCATTGGGAGGTGTGCGATTCTATCCCTATGCCGACGAGGAATCCGCAACGAATGATGTCCTCAACCTTTCGAAGGGGATGGCCTACAAGAATGCTGTGGCGGGTCTGCACTACGGAGGCGGAAAAGCAGTCATTTTCGGCACTCCGGAAACGGACAAGACGCAACAGTTATTGTGGGCCTACGCGCGCTTTGTTGAATCCCTCGGAGGACGCTACATCACGGCGTGCGATCTCGGTACAACCATCGAAGACATGGACGTTATCTCAGGTGAAACCACACACGTTGCAGGTCGCTCGCGACGCATGGGTGGCGCGGGCGACCCTTCGAGCGTTACCGCGTACGGGGTATATCGTGGCATGGCTGCATGTGCTGAGGTCTGTTGGGGCGTAACCTCTTTACGTGGCCGCAGCATCGGCGTGTCAGGAGTAGGCAAGGTTGGCACGTTGCTCGTCGAACTGCTGGTCGCAGAGGGTGCCTCGGTTGTCGTGTACGACGTCGATGAGAGAGCCCTCGAGCATATCCAGCGAACGCATCCAGCGGTCGAGGTCGCAGCTGATCACAACACGTTGATCAGCCGAGACTTGGATGTTTATGCTCCGTGCTCTATCGGCGGCGTTCTTGACCGTCAGGTCGCGGAAAGGCTTCGATGTTCGATTGTCTGCGGCGCGGCCAACAACCAGCTGTCCGAGCCCACGATTGCTCAATCACTACACGACCGGTGCATTCTGTACGCTCCGGATTACGTGGTTAACGCTGGGGGTGTCCTTCATGTCGCCGGCGAACTCGACGGGTTCGACTCGCGGCTCGCCAAGCATCGGGCATCGGAAATCTATGACACTATGATCAAGATACTTCGAGCCTCAGAAACCGACGGCCTGCCACCCGTCGTGATCGCAGATCGTCTCGCCGAGCGGATCATGTCATATCGAGGCTGATGACATGACGTGGGCAGTTGGAATACATTTCAAAGCCTAAGCTTGAGTTTTAACCTGTTCGGCGTGGTCGGGGTGTGCTCGATTTGTTCTTCTTGGATGTCGCCGAGGTGAGGACATGGACGTCGTGGCGGGTGGCTGGCCGGGTCGTTGCGGCGGCCGGTTGGCCGTCCTGGGCCGGGTCGTGTTGGTTTTGGTGCGCTTGCGGGAGAGTCGGTTGTTGCGCGGAGGTGCCGAAATCCGCGACGGACGCGGGCTGGGGTGAGCCGATCTGGTGGCGCGGGTTTCTCCCAGGGACGTCGTAGGTCCGCGGTCAGCCTGCGGGCGAGTCGGAGTTGGGTGTAGCCGGCCAGGATGAGCCTGCCCCATCGGTCGGGTTGTTCGGGTGTGCGCAGTTTCGGGCGGGTCCAGCCGAGGGTCTGTTTGAACAGCCGGAAGGTGTGCTCGATGTCGAATCTGCGCAGGAATGCCTGCCAGAGCAGATCGACCATGCTGATGTCCGGATCGACGCGGGAATGCCATAACCACAGCGGTTTCGGGATTGTCCCGGAAGGTAATCGGTCCACCTGCAGACGAACCACGGTGCCATCCAGGATCGGGACTGTGTCGCGAGGGGTGTTTTCGGCCCGACACGCTGGGCTGAGGCCCGGCGGGATGGGCACGGAGAGTGATGGACTCTGATGCTGTGGGCGCGGAGAAGAAGACCTGGAGGTCGGGGCGGCAGTTGTCGCCGGAGCAGGCCGTCGCGGCGGCGATGGTGGTCGAGGCGAAGCAGCGCGGGCTGGCGTTGGCCGGGCCGGATGGCTTGTTGGAGCTGTTCACCAAGAATGTGTTGGAAACGGCGCTGGACGAGGAGATGACCGAGCATCTCGGCCGTGAGAAGAGTCAGGCGGAGCCGGGTCGGGATTCCACCAGTGTGCGGAACGGTACACGACCCAAAACGGTGATTTCGGACGCGGCGGGCGAGGTGGAGATCGATGTTCCTCGTGATCGGGAATCCTTGTTTGAACCGAAAATCGTGAAGAAGCGGCAGTGTCGGTTGACCGATGTCGACGAGATCGTGCTGTCGCTGTACGCCAAGGGGCTCACGACGGGAGAGATTTCGGTGCACTTCGCGGAGATTTATGGGGCCTCGGTGAGTAAGGAGACCATTTCGCGGATCACCGACAAGGTGGTCGGTGAGATGGAGGGATGGCGCAGCCGGCCGTTGGACGCGGTGTACGCCGCGGTGTTCATCGATGCGATCGTGGTCAAGGTGCGCGATGGTCAGGTGGCCAACCGGCCGTTCTACGCCGCGATCGGCGTCACCGTGGACGGCCGCCGGGACGTGCTCGGGTTGTGGGCCGGTTCCGGCGGCGAAGGCGCCAAATTTTGGATGAGCGTCCTTGTCGACCTGAAAAACCGGGGCGTGAAGGACGTGTTCTTCTTGGTCTGCGACGGGTTGAAAGGGCTACCGGAGGTGATCGAGCAAGTGTGGCCGCAAACCATTGTGCAGACGTGCGTGATCCATTTGATCCGCAACTCGTTCCGCCTCACGTCCCGGAAACATGTTGACGCGCTCAAACGTGATTTGAAAGCGATGTATGAGGCGCCCAATCCGGACGCCGCAGCCGTCGCATTAGCGGAACTGGATGAGAAGTGGGGAGCCAAATACCCGGCCCTGGTGCGCCTGTGGCGCAACGCCTGGACAGAGTTTGTTCCGTTTCTCGATTACGATGTCGAGATCAGGAGGATGATTTGCTCGACCAATGCCATTGAGTCGTTGAACGCCCGATACCGGCGCGCGGTACGGGCGCGTGGGCATTTCCCCACAGAGCAAGCAGCGATGAAATGCCTGTACCTTGTGACCCGCAGCCTCGATCCCACCGGGACCGGAGCAGCACGATGGCTGATGCGCTGGAAGCCGATTCTCAACGCGTTTGCCATCACATCCGGTGATCGCTGGCCGGTCACCGAGACCTACTGATCAAGAACGCCGAAACACCGTTTGCGACACAGTCCCACCAGACCTGGAGCTAGATCAATTACAGGACGCTCTCTAGTTCGCCGGGCCCTTGGCGAAATAGGTCGTGCACACGCCGTTTTCGTAGTCGGCGGCGATCTCCAGCACGTTGCGGCCCTTGTCCACCGGCAGCAGGGTGGAACTGTAGTTGGGGCAGAAGTTGTCGTACGCGGACGGCACTTGCACGGGCGCGGGAAGTTCGTACCATGGGCCGTCGCCGAAGTGGTCATTGGCGAGCAGCACCTGACCGTTCGTGCTGAGCGGCTTGCCTTTGGCGTCGGTGTAGATCTGCCCGACCATCAGGATGCGAGTGCCCTCGGGCCCGCCGGGGAACAGGGTCACGGTCTGCGCGTGCTGGAAGTAGGCCCCGGCGGGGGCGAGAACAGGTGTGCCGGGTGCGGACGGATCGCCGAAGTTCGCGCCGTCCGGGGAGATCTTGAAGTACGGGTCGCAGAACCGCGGCCCGTAGTTGCAGATCTCGTAGCCGAAGTAGTAGCGCCCATCGGGCAGCTTGCGGACCTGAGGCATCCCGGGGCGCACCCGGTCGGGCGGGATCGCGAGGGTGCGTTGTTTGGTGCCCCAATGGATCCCGTCGACTGATCCGACGCGGTTGAGCACCTGAGCGAAGCGGGGCGCCTCGGTCTCGTCGGCGAAGTGGAGCCACAGGGTGCCGCCCGCGTCGACGTCGAACTCCGGCTCCCAGACACCGTCGGTGTTGTGCGACCGCGCGGCTTCGGACAGGAACGACCAGGTGCGTCCGCCGTCGCTGCTGGCCCAGATCCTGATCGACATCCGCCGTTCCAAGCCGTCGGCCTGCCCGTAACTGCCGGCCCACAAGAGCGTTCCCGCGCGGAGGCTGCCGATTTTGCGCGGCAGTTCGAACAGCGTGCCGCAGCATTCGCCGCGGGCGCCCCGCGGATCGCGGACCTGGCCGATCAGCCGGAAGCTCCTGCCCTCGTCGAGGCTCTCGAAGACCGGTGCGAACGGCCCGTTACCGTCCCACCCGCTGACCGCGGCGATAATGCGTCCCTGGTAGACGCCGTGTTCGAGCCTAATGAGCCGGGGGTAGGACCCGACCGCGAGCCGCTGCCGTCCCGCCGCCTGCGCTTGGGGGGTGAAGCCGATGATCAACACGAGGGTCAGCAACAGCACTGCACACTTGCGCATTCAGTCCCTCTCCCGCCGGGTGGCGGGAATTAGATCATGATCGCGCGCTACGTGCCCTCCAGGTCGAGAGCCATCCGGGCCGGGGGTCGACGCTCAGCGGTAGTTGGTGAACTGGAGCGCGATGTCGAAGTCCTTGTCCTTGAGGAGCGCGATCACGTCCTGGAGGTGATCCTTCTTCTTGCCGGACACACGAAGCTGGTCGCCCTGGATCTGGGCCTGGACGCCCTTGGGTCCCTCGTCGCGGATGTACTTGGCGATCTGCTTGGCCTTTTCCGAGGCGATGCCCTGGATGATCTTGCCGTTGACCTTGTAGATCTTGCCGGACACACTGGGCTCGTCGGCTTCGAAGGCTTTCAGTGAGATGCCACGCTTGATCAGCTTTTCCTTGAACACCTCGACGGCCGCGAGCGCACGCTCTTCGGTCTCGGCCTCGATGGTGATCGCCTCCTCGCCGGACCAGGCGACCTTCGCGTTGACCCCCCGGAAGTCGAACCGCGTGGACAACTCGCGCGCCGCCTGGTTCAGCGCGTTGTCCACCTCCTGGCGATCGACCTTGCTCACCACATCGAATGACGGATCCGCCACGTGTCCCCACCTTGTACGCTCGCTTGTCGGCCAGGCCACACCATAGCGCCGCCCCGTCACCCCCGGT
>NZ_WMBA01000124.1 GCF_009707865.1 Amycolatopsis pithecellobii | reverse complement strand
GGTCGGGGATCGGGGCGCGCCCGGTCACCGGCGAGTCTGGTGGCAGGGCACCGGGGGGCGCTGGGCTTGTGCCCGCGCGCATCCCCGGCGCCCTGCATGCCGCCGAGCACGCGGCGATCGGCCTGCTACCGCTGTTCGCTACGTGCGACCGCTGGGACATCGGCGGGGTGTCGACCGCTTTGCACGCTGACACCGGGGAGGCGACGGTGTTCGTGCACGATGGCCATCCCGGAGGTGCGGGATTCGCCGATCGCGGTTTTGCCGCTTTGGTCCCTTGGCTGGCCGCTACGCGGGAGGCCATCGTCTCCTGCGAGTGCCCGGCGGGATGCCCGTCCTGTGTGCAGTCACCGAAGTGCGGGAACGGCAACGATCCACTGGACAAGGCGGGGGCGGTGGCCGTACTCGATACCGTGCTCGGGGCGGTGAGTCATCACGGCCGGCACGACCACGTTGCTGTTCCTCAGGCCGCGACGGACGCCGCGACCAGCTGACGCCGGCTCTCGCTCTGGTCGAGAGCGCGGATGAGAACGGTGTGCACCGCATCGGCTTCCGGCAGACGCCAGCCCCACACGTCGGGCCGCACTCGCCAGTGCACGACGCCGTGCTGGAACGTGGTGGGTGGCAACGGAACCCAGCTGCCCGCGCCGTGCCAGCGGATTTTGTCGCTGCCGGCAAGCGGCTCGGGCAGGGTGTCAGCCACGGTGGTCAGGAACAGCCAGCGGCCATCGGGAGTCGCCACGATCGGTGCGGGGTGCCCGGTGGCGCGCAGCAGCCGCGCGGCGCGCTGGCCCAGTTCGACATCGACCTCGACGGCATCGACAACCTTGCCGGTAGCGACCAGCAGACTGTAGGGCTTGCTCCACCACCCGGCGACCTCGTCGGGGTGTGCGCCGAGCTGGTCGGCCCAGTCGTGGCGCACCGGGACCGGCCAAGACCAGGCCTGGTCGCCGGACTCCGCGGCCGGTGAGGTACCGGGCAGCACCGGCCAACCATGGCAGGCAAGCCCGATGGCCTCGGCACGCAGCTCGATGTGGAACGAGCCACGCCAGCTATCCGACCAATCCGTGTCCAACATCTGTAAGCAACTCCTCGTTCTTCCCACCGCCGCTGGTGGCTTGTGATCCCAATAAAGGGCAATTTGCAGAGTGCCGGTAGTGGGCGGTCGACAACCGGCCGTTACAGGACGACGAGCGAGCTTCGTGTCACCGGCTGCACTGAACGCCCTTTGTCGATCACCGGTCGCCGGAGGACGGGGGCGGCGCGTGTCGCCCGATCGTGCTGATTCATCTCTCTTTTCCTTTACTCACAAGGGTTTTCGTTAGTAGAAGCGTCAACCAGCGCTGGGTTGAGCGGACCGCTCGGCGCGTGAGGGCGACCGTCCGTCCTCCGTCGCGGCGCCGCCGTTCTGCCCGGCGGCCGCCGTTCGTCGTGTTACCGGTCCGGCTCGCGCGTGCGCTGACGCCGTCCCGAGACCGCTCGGCGCTTCAGCCTCCACCTCGACCAGCGCGTCCCATTCCTCGAAGCGGCAGCTGACCAGCCGGGCCGCCATCTGCTTCACCACCGACCGGGCTTGCGCGCACGCTGCGCTTGTTCCTTCCTGGGCCCGGCCGGCGGCTGCGAGCGCCGCGAGATCTGCCGCATCCGTCGCCCGGTGTCGCGTCACGACGGCCGATCCGAGCGAGAACAGCAACCCCGCGACCGCCAGGACCGCGGCAATGGCACCGGCAGTCCAGACGGTCGCTGAACCCCGATCACCCTGGAGCATCGGGAACTCCAGGCTCGAGCAGGGAAAACGCGTGCCCGTGCAAGTGCACGCCAGGCAGCAGCCCACCGATCGGTTCGGCCGTCACATCTACGGTGACGGCGTTGCCGTCAACCTCTGCCCGTAACCGCGCGCCAGGCGCGATCTGAGCGACCGCCTGCTCGGCAAGCGGACGGTCGCCACGGGCGACGAGTCGGGCGGCTTCCCGTGCCGCGTCGGCGCACCGGAGCTGCCCGGCCATCGCGGCTATCCCGGCGAGGACCAGACCAAGTACGAGTGTCAGCGCACTCAGTGCTATCGCCGCCTCGACGGTGACGGCCCCGCGGTCGGCCTCAGCCCTCGCCGGTATGGACATCAGAGATTCACCGACAAGGCGTGCTCGATGAGCGAGGTCAGCCCGGCGGTGATGGAGTCGCCGGTGACGATGCTGTAGAGCACTGCCGCAAAGGCGGCGGCCGCGACCGTGCCGATCGCATATTCCGCCGTGCTCATCCCGTCGTCAGCGGTGAGTACTGGCCGGCGCCAGCGATGCCACCATCGGGTCTTGGGCCGGGCGTGCCGACCAGTTGTCTGCCAGAACATCGTGTTTCCTTTCGTCGAGTCCTTTGTGGACGTCAGAAGACACTGAGCCGGGTGGCGAGGCCGATCACGACCGGCACGACGCCCAGGCACAGGAAAGCGGGCAGGAAGCAGAGGGCCAAGGGTCCGCCGATGAGCACGGCGGCCCGTTGCGCGCGGGCCTCCGCCTTGTCCGCGAGCGAAATCCTCAGCTGCCCGGCCAAGTCTTCGGCGACCGCCGCGAGCGCACTTCCGGACCGTGCGGTGCGTTGCGCGGCCCTGGCGAGCTCGGCCGTGCCCGGCCCTGCCCGCGCCGGCGCCCAGGCTTCCGCAGGACCAGCGCCGAGCCTGAGCAGCCCGGCGGTCGCCCTGAGTGATTCCGCTTCGGGCCCGGTTTGACCTTCGGTGACAGCGGAAATCGTGGTGGGCACCGGAAGCCCCGCGCGCAGGCAGGCGGCGAACAAATCCCACGTGGCAGCGAGACCGGGTTCATCGGCCTTTGGCCTCGGCTGCCGGAACGAAGGGAAGCCGGACCATCTTCTGGTTGGCTGGAACAGCCTGGTGAGCCGAAGGTGGACCACAGTCTGTCCGGGCAGAATGAACAAGGCCAACCCAGCGAGCGCGGCGCTCATGGCGGTCATCGGATCGCCTCTGGTTTGGTGAGGCGAGACGTCCAGGCGACGCCGGCGAGAACGAACGCGCACCCGAGCATGAGCAGGGTGTGGCCTGCCGCAGTGCCGGACAGTATGTGCAGGGGCTTGGCACCAACCGCTTCACCGAGCAGAACCCCGACCGCGGGCAGCGACGCGAGCACCACGGCACTGGCTCGTGGTCCCGCCATGCTCGCGTCCGCACGGGCGAGATGCCGGCTGCTGCCGACGATGTCGCGGCGAACCGCGTCGAGGAGGTCCGCCAGCGGGAGGCCGTGCCTGCGGCTGAGATTCCATGCCGTCGTCAGCTGTCCCCGCGGACCGGTGAGCTTCGGCGGCTCCACACCGAATCGAGCTGAACTCGCCAGCGCGTTCATCACCACGGCGACATCGCGCGGTGCGTCAGCGGCAGCCGCCTCCGCGGCCGCTGCCGAGGATGCGCCACCCCGGAGCTCAGCCACTGTCGTGCCGAGGGCTTCCGCCATGGCTTGTGCCGCGATCAACTGTGATTTGGTTCGCTTGCGCGAGCGACGCTGGATCCAGACGGCCAGGAGCAGCAACACTGCTGCTGTTGCGCTGGCAGTGCCGAGCAGGGCGACCACCGGTAGCGCGAACAGGACCAGCAGCCAGCGCGAATCAGGCGACCACGGCGGACGACGCGCCCGCGGCGAAACGGTCGCAAGACGAGTAGTTGCCGTTTTGCCTGCTGGCCAGATCAGGAGGGCGGCCGCGGTAGCGAGCAATGCGAGTGTCATGGCCTGCTCGCTTCCCAGTTCCAGCAGGAGAAGTCACGGTTGCCGAGACTTGCTGGTGCGCCGTAAGGAATCAGCATTGGAAGTCCACCCCTTTCGATTCCAGCAGTGCGGTGAGCAAGAGGCGTCGCCTCGTCCAGGAGCCATTGGTCCAAACCGGGACCACACGAACGTCGCCTACCTCAGTTCGAGTCAGTGCGGCCAGCTCGGCGAAGTGGCGGGTGCCATCGGCGCGGCGGCGCATGTGGAGCACGACCTGGACCGCAGCCGCGAGTTGGCTGTGCAGAGCGGCACGGGACAGACCGCCGAGAGCGGCTAGCGCTTCCAGCCGCGCCGGGACCTCTGTGGGAGAGTTCGCGTGCAGCGTGCAGGCGCCGCCGTCGTGACCGGTGTTCAACGCGTTCAGCAACTGGCAAACCTCGCCTCCACGCACCTCTCCGACCACTAAGCGATCGGGGCGCATACGTAGCGCTTGGCGGACGAGATCTCGCAGGGTGACCTGGCCGGCACCTTCGACGTTCGGTGGGCGCGTGACGAGTCGTACGAACTGCGGATGCGCCGGTTGCAGTTCACCGGCGTCCTCGACACAGACAATGCGCTCCGCCGGGTCCACAGCGCCAAGCATCGCCGCAAGCAGGGTGCTCTTGCCTGCGCCGGTGCCTCCAGTGACGAGGAAGGCCAGCTTCGCCGCGACTATTGCGCGGATCAGCCGGGCACCTTCATCGTCGAACGTGCCGAGTTCGCGCAGGGCGTCAAGGCTGTGTACCGCCGGGCGCAGGACACGGAGGGAAATGCATGTGCCGTCGGCCGCGACCGGGGACAGGACTGCATGAAGTCGCACTCGCCCGTGCGCGCCTGCCCCGGGAAGCCAACCGTCCACATAGGGCTGTGCATCGTCGATGCGCCGGCCCGCAGCGAGGGCCAGTCGCTGCGCGAGCCTGCGGACGGATTCATCATCGGTGAAGCGAACCTCGGTGCGGCGTAAGCCTTCCGGACCGTCGATCCACACATGGTCCGGACCAGTGACGAGGACGTCAGTGGTGCCAGGATCGGCCAGAAGGGTCTCCAGCGGGCCCACGCCGGTGAACTCGTGACCTAGCATGCGCAGCGCCTCCAGCACCTCGACATGCCCGACGGGGCCACCGGCCTCAGCCCGCACGGCTTCGGCGATCGCCACTGGATCGGCGGGGGAACCGTGGCCCGCCAGGCGAAGCCGGACTCGTTCGAGTAGGTCCGAGTTCATGTTGCGCCCCCGTCGGGTTGGGACGGCGTGCCGCGACAGGTGGAGTCACTGGCGGCGGGAAGCGTGCGCGGGGGCGGGCAGGATGC
>NZ_WMBA01000123.1 GCF_009707865.1 Amycolatopsis pithecellobii | reverse complement strand
GAAAAGAAGTTCGGCGGTGTCCTACTCTCCCACACCCTGGCGGGTGCAGTACCATCGGCGCTGGTGGGCTTAGCTTCCGGGTTCGGAAAGGGACCGGGCGTTTCCCCACCGCCAAAACCACCGAAACACTAGCGAACACAACATGTGTGTCCAAAACTAGAGAATGAAGTTATCAAACAGTGTGTCCCACCATTCGTGGAACAGGGTGTGGTGTTTCAGGACCGGAGAGTGGATGCGTAGCAGCTTCGTGGGCAAGTCCTCGGCCTATTAGTACCAGTCAACTCGAAAACACATTACTGTGCGTCCATTCCTGGCCTATCAACCCGGTCGTCTACCGGGAGCCTTACCCCACAAAGGGTGGGAGACCTCATCTTGGAACAGGCTTCCCGCTTAGATGCCTTCAGCGGTTATCCCTCCCGAACGTAGCCAACCAGCCATGCCACTGGCGTGACAACTGGCATACCAGAGGTTCGTCCGTCCCGGTCCTCTCGTACTAGGGACAGCCTTCCTCAAGTCTCCTACGCGCGCGGCGGATAGGGACCGAACTGTCTCACGACGTTCTAAACCCAGCTCGCGTGCCGCTTTAATGGGCGAACAGCCCAACCCTTGGGACCTACTCCAGCCCCAGGATGCGACGAGCCGACATCGAGGTGCCAAACCATGCCGTCGATATGGACTCTTGGGCAAGATCAGCCTGTTATCCCCGGGGTACCTTTTATCCGTTGAGCGACACCCCTTCCACCAGGAGGTGCCGGATCACTAGTCCCGACTTTCGTCCCTGCTCGACCCGTCAGTCTCACAGTCAAGCTCCCTTGTGCACTTACACTCACCACCTGATTGCCAACCAGGCTGAGGGAACCTTTGGGCGCCTCCGTTACCCTTTAGGAGGCAACCGCCCCAGTTAAACTACCCACCAGGCACTGTCCCTGAACCGGATCACGGTCCCAGGTTCAGATTCCCAATCCGACCAGAGTGGTATTTCAACAACGACTCCACCACCACTAGCGTGATGACTTCACAGTCTCCCACCTATCCTACACAAACCGAACCGAAAACCAATACCAAGCTATAGTAAAGGTCCCGGGGTCTTTCCGTCCTGCCGCGCGTAACGAGCATCTTTACTCGTAATGCAATTTCACCGGGCCTGTGGTTGAGACAGCCGGAAAGTCGTTACGCCATTCGTGCAGGTCGGAACTTACCCGACAAGGAATTTCGCTACCTTAGGATGGTTATAGTTACCACCGCCGTTTACTGGCGCTTAAATTCTCACCTTCACCCCCAAAGGGGTTAAGCGGTCCTCTTAACGTTCCAGCACCGGGCAGGCGTCAGTCCATATACATCGTTTTACAACTTCGCATGGACCTGTGTTTTTAGTAAACAGTCGCTTTCCGCTGGTCTCTGCGGCCAACTCACCCTAGTACGCTAGGTACCTCAAGTGCTTTGGCCCCCCTTCTCCCGAAGTTACGGGGGCATTTTGCCGAGTTCCTTAACCACAGTTCACCCGAACGCCTCAGTATTCTCTACCTGACCACCTGTGTCGGTTTAGGGTACGGGCCACACATGTTCTCGCTAGAGGCTTTTCTCGACAGCATAGGATCACTCACTTCACCACAACGGCTACGCATCACGCCTCACCCTATAGAGCAGCGGATTTACCTACCACTCGGGCCACACGCTTACACCAGTACAACCACTCACTGGCGGAGCTACCTTCCTGCGTCACCCCATCACTCAACTACTACACACTCAGGCCCCACGCTCACCACTCTCAGTCCGAAAACCTCCAGCAGCTCGGGTGGTTAGTATCATGCGCCTCGCCCTTGTCGACCATGCGCGGGTACGGGAATATCAACCCGTTGTCCATCGACTACGCCTGTCGGCCTCGCCTTAGGTCCCGACTCACCCTGGGCAGACAAACTTGACCCAGGAACCCTTGGTCATCCGGCGGCAGAGATTCTCACTCTGCAATCGCTACTCATGCCTGCATTCTCACTCCCACACCCTCCACAACTCGCTTACGCGGCTGCTTCACCGGGCGCAGGACGCTCCCCTACCCACCACAACAGTCGTTAAACCTTATGTTGTCGTGACACGGCTTCGGCGGTGTGCTTAAGCCCCGCTACATTGTCGGCGCAGGACCACTTGACCAGTGAGCTATTACGCACTCTTTCAAGGATGGCTGCTTCTAAGCCAACCTCCTGGTTGTCTGGGCAATCCCACATCCTTTCCCACTAAGCACACACTTCGGGGCCTTAGCCGGTGTTCTGGGCTGTTTCCCTCTCGACGACGAAGCTTATCCCCCGCCGTCTCACTGCCACACTCTCACATGATGGTATTCGGAGTTTGGTTGACTTCGGTAACCCGGTCAGGCCCCTAGGCCACCCAGTAGCTCTACCCCCACCATGAAACATGCGACGCTGCACCTAAATGCATTTCGGGGAGAACCAGCTATCACGGAGTTTGATTGGCCTTTCACCCCTACCCACAACTCATCCCCCAGGTTTTCAACCCTGGTGGGTTCGGCCCTCCACACCGTCTTACCGGCGCTTCAGCCTGGCCATGGGTAGATCACTCCGCTTCGGGTCTAGACCACGCAACTACAACGCCCTATTCAGACTCGCTTTCGCTACGGCTACCCCACCACGGGTTAACCTCGCCACGCAGCACTAACTCGCAGGCTCATTCTTCAAAAGGCACGCCATCACCACTGCAATCCAAAGACCACAGCGCGGCTCTGACGGCTTGTAGGCACACGGTTTCAGGTACTCTTTCACTCCCCTCCCGGGGTACTTTTCATCTTTCCCTCACGGTACTAGTCCGCTATCGGTCACCAGGAAGTATTTAGGCTTACCGAGTGGTCCCGGCAGATTCACAGCAAATTCCACGAGCTCGCTGCTACTCGAGAACACCACCACACCACAATCAACACAGTTTTCGCGTACGGGACTCTCACCCACTCCGGTTGTCCATCCCAGAACATTCCACTAACCATGCAACGCAGCGCTCAACGTGTCAGCATTGAGAAGATGAGTCTCACAACCCCAAATGCGCAACCCCTGACAGGTATCACACACACCTGGTTTAGCCTCCTCCGCTTTCGCTCGCCACTACTCACGGAATCATTAGTATTTTCTCTTCCTACGGGTACTAAGATGTTTCACTTCCCCGCGTTCCCTCTCACAACCCTATATATTCAGGTCGGAGTGACCGTCCATAACGACGGCCGGGTTTCCCCATTCGGACACCCTCGGATCACAGCTCGGTTGACAGCTCCCCGAGGCTTATCGCAGCCTCCCACGTCCTTCATCGGCCCCTGATGCCAAGACATCCACCATGCGCCCATAAAAACTTGACCACAAAGATGCTCGCATCCACTCTCCAGTTCTCAAACACCACACCCAGAAACAACCACCACAACCACCACAGGCAAGAAAACCCTCACCCCGGCAGCCCCAGGCGTGTTGCCTCAGGACCCAACAGTGCGCCAGGAACATTTACACACCAACCCCGATAAACCTTTCCACACCCACACAAGAAGGCAGTACTCAGCACACCAGCAAGCCGGCATCCAAACATCAACCAGTAGGTCCACAATTCCTTGAGCGTCTGGAACAGCACCACGATCGGGCACTGAGTTCCAGCCACCCCATCCACGACAAGGTCACCCCCACCATGGACGGATGTGTTGTGCTCCTTAGAAAGGAGGTGATCCAGCCGCACCTTCCGGTACGGCTACCTTGTTACGACTTCGTCCCAATCGCCAGTCCCACCTTCGACCACTCCCTCCCCGAAGGGTTGGGCCATGGGCTTCGGGTGTTACCGACTTTCATGACGTGACGGGCGGTGTGTACAAGGCCCGGGAACGTATTCACCGCAGCGTTGCTGATCTGCGATTACTAGCGACTCCGACTTCACGCAGTCGAGTTGCAGACTACGATCCGAACTGAGACCGGCTTTAAGGGATTCGCTCCACCTCACGATATCGCCACCCTCTGTACCAGCCATTGTAGCATGTGTGAAGCCCTGGACATAAGGGGCATGATGACTTGACGTCATCCCCACCTTCCTCCGAGTTGACCCCGGCAGTCCCCCACGAGTCCCCACCACCCCGAAGGGCGTGCTGGCAACATAGGGCAAGGGTTGCGCTCGTTGCGGGACTTAACCCAACATCTCACGACACGAGCTGACGACAGCCATGCACCACCTGCACACAGACCACAAGGGAAACCACATCTCTGCAGCTGTCCTGTGCATGTCAAACCCAGGTAAGGTTCTTCGCGTTGCATCGAATTAATCCACATGCTCCGCCGCTTGTGCGGGCCCCCGTCAATTCCTTTGAGTTTTAGCCTTGCGGCCGTACTCCCCAGGCGGGGCGCTTAATGCGTTAGCTACGGCACGGACAACGTGGACGTCACCCACACCTAGCGCCCAACGTTTACAGCGTGGACTACCAGGGTATCTAATCCTGTTCGCTCCCCACGCTTTCGCTCCTCAGCGTCAGTATCGGCCCAGAGACCCGCCTTCGCCACCGGTGTTCCTCCTGATATCTGCGCATTTCACCGCTACACCAGGAATTCCAGTCTCCCCTACCGAACTCAAGCCCACCCGTATCGAATGCAGAACCGGAGTTAAGCTCCGGTCTTTCACACCCGACGCAATGAGCCGCCTACGAGCTCTTTACGCCCAATAATTCCGGACAACGCTCGCACCCTACGTATTACCGCGGCTGCTGGCACGTAGTTAGCCGGTGCTTCTTCCCCAAGTACCGTCACTCCCGCTTCGTCCTTGGTGAAAGAGGTTTACAACCCGAAGGCCGTCATCCCTCACGCGGCGTCGCTGCATCAGGCTTCCGCCCATTGTGCAATATTCCCCACTGCTGCCTCCCGTAGGAGTCTGGGCCGTGTCTCAGTCCCAGTGTGGCCGGACACCCTCTCAGGCCGGCTACCCGTCGTCGCCACGGTAGGCCATCACCCCACCGTCAAGCTGATAGGCCGCGGACCCACCCCACACCGAAAAAACTTTCCACCCCACACCATGCGGCACAAGGTCCTATTCGGTATTAGACCCAGTTTCCCAGGCTTATCCCAAAGTGCAGGACAGGTTATCCACGTGTTACTCACCCGTTCGCCACTCATCCCCGGCCAAAACCGGATCAGCGTTCGACTTGCATGTGTTAAGCACGCCGCCAGCGTTCGTCCTGAGCCAGGATCAAACTCTCCAACAATGACAAGTTCGATCGACTCGAAAATCAATCTCAAAGGAACCCACAAAAA
>NZ_WMBA01000122.1 GCF_009707865.1 Amycolatopsis pithecellobii | reverse complement strand
ATAAGAGACAGGTTTTGGGGTGGGTGGGGAACCCAAAGCGCCCTCCGTAGAGTTAGGTGACCAGGGGTAGCGTGCGGTTTTGCCGCCGCCCCAGGACCGAACTCGCGACAACAGGAGCGTGTGCAGTGGCCAACCGGCCCCCTGTGAGCCTGCCGAAGCTGTCTCGGCGCAGCCGGATCCTGCTCATCATCGCCGGCGCCATCGTGCTGGCGCTGCTGCTCGGCGTGAGACTCCTGGATACCTATGTCGACTGGCTGTGGTTCGGCGAGGTGCAGGCCCGCGAGGTGTTCAACACCATCGTCGTCACCCGGATCGTCCTGTTCTTCGCGATCGGGTTGCTGGTCGGCGGCAGTCTCGCGATCAGCCTGTGGATCGCCTACCGGACGCGGCCGGTGTTCGTCCCCGTCTCCGGCACCGACGACCCGCTGTCGCGCTACCGCTCGGCCGTCGTCGGCCGCATCCGGCTGTTCGGCATCGGCATCCCCGTCATCGCCGGCCTCATCGCCGGAGCCAGCGGCGAAGGGGACTGGCAGCGGGTGCAGTTGTTCCTGCACGGCACCAGTTTCGGCCAGACCGACCCGGAGTTCGGCAACGACATCGGGTTCTACGCGTTCAGTCTGCCGTTCTACCAGTGGCTCATCGGCTGGCTGTTCGTCGCGATCACGCTGTCCTTCATCGGCGGGCTGATCGCGCACTACCTCTTCGGTGGCATCCGGCTGGCAGGCCGCGGCGGGCAGCTCGCGTCCGCGGCGCGGGTTCAGCTGGCCACCACGGCGGGGCTTTTCGTGCTGCTGAAAGCGGTCGAGTACTACTTCGACCGGTACAACCTGCTCTTCTCCGACCGCAACGCACCGTTGTTCTACGGCGCCACGTACACCGACCTCAACGCGGTGTTGCCGGCGAAACTGATCCTGCTGTGCATCTCGGCGATCTGCGCGGTCGCGTTCTTCGCGGGCGCCTTCCTGCGCAACATCCAGTTGCCGGCGATCGCGCTCGTGCTGCTCATCCTGTCCGGTGTGCTCGTCGGCGCGGCCTGGCCCGCCGTACTCGAGCAGTTCTCGGTCAAGCCCAACGCGAACCAGAAAGAAGCGGTCCCCATCAGCCGCAACATGGCGGCCACAAAGGACGCTTTCGGCCTCAACAACGTGCAGTACGAGGATTACAGCGGCACCGGGCAGGCCACCGCGGCACAGGTCAGCGCCGACACCACGACGGTGCCGAACATCCGGCTGCTCGACCCGAACGTGCTCGCGCCGACCTTCACCCAGCGCGTCGGTCGCGAGAACTTCTACGGCTTCCCGGCGAAACTGGACATCGACCGCTACAACATCGACGGCCAGCTGCAGGACTACATCGTCGCCGCGCGGGAGATCAACACCGCGAACCTGACCGGGAACCAGACCAACTGGATCAACAAGCACATGGTCTATACCCATGGGAACGGGTTCGTTGCCGCGCAGGCCAACACGATCGACCGCGCGGTCTCGACAGCCAACAGCGACGGCGGTTATCCGATCGCGGCCACCAGCGACACGCAGAACCCCACCGGCAAGGGCCTCATCCCGTCGAACCCGTCCGCGCCCGGGATCCAGGTCTCGCAGCCGCGGATCTACTACGGCGAGCTGACCAACGACTACGCGATCGTCGGCGGTCAGGCCGGCAAGGCACCCGGTGAGTACGACAGCGCCACCAACAGCGACTACCGCTACGACGGCAGCGGCGGCGTCCCGATCGACAACTGGTTCAACAGGCTTGCCTTCGCCGCGAAGTACGGCGAGCGCAACATCCTGTTCTCCGACGCCATCAGCGGCGGCTCGCGGATCATGTACAACCGGGACCCGCGCGAACGCGTGCAGAAGGTCGCGCCCTGGCTGACCGCCGACGGTGACCCTTACCCGGCCGTCGTGAACGGCAAGATCGAGTGGATCGTCGACGGCTACACGACGTTGAACAACTATCCGTACTCGCAGCAGACGCAGCTGGGCGAGGCGACCGAGGACTCGCTGGTCGGCACCGCGCGGCAGGCCAACAGCAACATCAACTACATCCGTAACTCGGTGAAGGCGACCGTCGACGCGTTCGACGGGACCGTCACGCTCTACTCGGTCGACGACAAGGACCCGGTGCTCAAGGCGTGGGAGAACGTCTTCCCCGGGGTCGTGAAGCCCGGCTCGGACATCAGCCCCGACCTGCGCTCGCACTTCCGGTACCCGGAGGACCTGTTCAAGGTGCAGCGGGAACTGCTCGCGAAGTACCACGTCGGTGACCCGCAGGAGTTCTACACCACCAACACCTTCTGGAACGTGCCGCAGGACCCGACGCAGGAAGGCGGCACCAACCTCGACGCGTCGGGACTGGCGAACCAGCCCGGCTACTACGTGCTCGCCGAGTCGCCGGGGGAGGGCTCGCAGACCTTCCAGCTGACCAGCTCGCTGACCGCGCTGCAACGGCAGTACCTGGCCGCGTGGATGTCGGTTTCCAGTGATCCCAAGGATTACGGCACGATCCGGGTACTGCGACTACCGACCACCGCGGCCGGCAACAGTCAGGTCGACGGTCCGGTCCAGGTGCAGAACAAGTTCCAGAGCGACTCGCAGTTCGCCCAGCAACGCACCCTGTTCAGCAACCAGTCCGTCACCGTCATCTTCGGCAACCTGATCACGTTGCCACTCGAAGGCGGATTCCTTTACGTGGAGCCGGTTTACATCCAGCAGCGCAACCAGAACAGTTACCCGCAGCTGGCGCGGGTGCTGGTGTCCTACGGCTCGAAAGTCGGCTTCGCCCCGACATTGAGCGAGGCGCTGAAACAGGTCTTCGGGGACGGCGCCAACCAGGCGGCGACCTCACCGGCGCAGCAGACCCCGCCGTCGTCGACCACACCGCCGCCGACGAGCACCACACCCGCGCCGCCCGCCGCGGGAGGCAGCAACCCGGCGCTCGACAAGGCCGTCGCCGACATGAGCGCCGCGGTCAGCCAGCTGCGCGCGGCGCAGCAGAGCGGTGACTTCGCCGCCCAAGGCCAGGCACTCGCGGCGATCGACTCGGCCGCCCGAGAATTCGAGGCCGCGAAGGGACTCGGGGCCACCACGAGCGCGCCGCCGCCGCCCGGAGGCTGATCCCGAAGGCACCCCGCGTGCACCCCGTAGAAACGAGGGCGTAGACTGAATTTCACAACGCGGGGTGGAGCAGCTCGGTAGCTCGCTGGGCTCATAACCCAGAGGTCGCAGGTTCAAATCCTGTCCCCGCTACTACAGATCAGGGCCCGGTCCTTCAAGGACCGGGCCCTTTCTTCATGCGGGTGGCCCACCGCGGGTTGGGCCGGATGGCGCATTTCAGTGACCATTGTGGACGGAGCTCGTGGCCACTGTGGACAGAACGGCCGAAAAGTGGGACGGTGAAGGGGTGTCTGAACTGAATGCGACAGCAGCGGCATTGCTTGGTTTGCTCCAGGACGGTCCGGCGACCGGTGGACAGCTGGTCGCCAGCGCCGAGGAACGCTTCGGCGCGTTCTTCAGCGTCACCCGCAGCCAGGTCTACCGGGAACTGCCCGCGCTCGCCAAGGAAGGCCTCGTCCGGCTTGGCAAGCAGGGCCCCCGCTCCAGCCAGCAGTACGCCATCACCGCCACCGGCAAGAAGGCCTTCCGAACCTGGCTCGGCTCGGACGCCGGCCCCGATCACCTGCGCAGCCCGCTGATCCTGCGCCTCGTGCACGCCGGTTCGCTCACCTCGAAGCAGCGCGCTTCGCTGATCGAGGCCGCGCGCACCGCCTACAGCCAGGAGCTCGACGAAGCCAAGGCCGCGGTCAAGGCGGCTGAGGACCCGTACGTCAAGGCGGTGGCCGAGTTCGGCCAGGCTCACGCCAGGGCCGCGCTCAAGCTCGTGGACGCGATCCCGGCGTCCTGAACACCTTCGGCGCGCCACGGCCGGTTCGCCCGTAACCGGCCGTGGCCCTTGCCGTAACCTTGAGGGTTGTGAGTGCTGAGTTCGAAACCGACCTGAAGGATCTCGCCGGCAAGCTGGCGCAGGTCGAGGCCGTCATGGACCTGGACGCCCTGCGTGCCCAGGTCGCCGACCTGGAAAAGCAGGCCTCGGCGCCCAACCTCTGGGACGATCCGGACGCGGCCCAGAAGGTGACCAGCCAGCTCTCCCACAAGCAGGCCGAGCTCCGTCGCGTGACCGAGCTCCGCGGCCGCGTGGACGACCTCGAGGTGCTCTGGGAGCTGGCCGAGGCCGAGGGTGACAACGCCAGCCGCACCGAGGCCGAGTCCGAGCTCACCCAGCTCACCAAGGACATCGATGCCCTCGAGGTGCGCACCCTGCTCTCCGGTGAGTACGACGACCGCAACGCCGTCGTCACCATCCGGTCCGAAGCGGGCGGGGTCGACGCCGCCGACTGGGCCGAGATGCTCATGCGGATGTACCTGCGCTGGGCCGAACGCCACGGCTACCCGACCGACGTCTACGACATCTCCTACGCCGAAGAGGCCGGCATCAAGTCGGCCACCTTCAAGGTGAGCGCCCCGTACGTCTACGGCACGCTGTCGGTCGAGCAGGGCACGCACCGGCTGGTGCGGATTTCGCCGTTCGACAACCAGAGCCGCCGCCAGACCTCCTTCGCGCACGTGGAAGTTCTGCCCGAAGTGGAAGAGGTCGACCACGTCGACATCCCCGAGAAGGACATCCGCGTCGACGTCTACCGTTCGTCAGGCCCCGGTGGGCAGAGCGTGAACACCACCGACTCGGCCGTCCGCATCACCCACCTGCCGACCGGCATCGTGGTGTCGTGCCAGAACGAGAAGTCGCAGCTGCAGAACAAGGCCGCCGCGCTCAAGGTGCTGCAGGCACGGCTGTTGCAGCGCAAGAAGGAAGAGGAGCGGGCCGAGCTCGACGCGCTCAAGGACGGCGGCTCCAGCTGGGGCAACCAGATGCGCTCCTACGTGCTGCACCCGTACCAGATGGTCAAGGACCTGCGCACCGAGTACGAAGTGGGCAACCCGAGCGCCGTCCTCGACGGTGACATCGACGGCTTCCTCGAAGCCGGAATTCGCTGGCGCAAGCAGGCCGCCGCGGTATAACGCTCACCGCCGGTGAGGGGTGCTGCTCCAAGTCAGCGATGGTGCCTACCCCGGTTTAACGGCGGCCTTGAGTACTATGGCCCACCGTGATCCGGCTCGACAGTGTGTCCAAGGTGTACAAGACGTCAACGCGTCCTGCCCTCGAGGGCGTTTCCGTTGATGTGGACAAGGGCGAGTTCGTCTTCCTGATCGGTCCATCCGGATCGGGCAAGTCGACGTTCCTGCGGCTCCTGCTGCGGGAGGAGGTGCCCACCAAGGGCCGGGTCTTCGTGTCGAACTTCGACGTAGCGAAGATGGCCCGCCGCCGGATCCCCCGCCTCCGGCAGACCATCGGCTGCGTCTTCCAGGACTTCCGGTTGCTCGGCAACAAGACCGTCGCCGGGAACGTCGCGTTCGCGCTCGAAGTCATCGGCAAGCCGAAGCACATCATCCGCAAGGTCGTGCCTGAGGTGCTCGAGCTCGTCGGTCTCGACGGCAAGGCCGACCGGATGCCCAACGAGCTTTCCGGCGGCGAGCAACAGCGCGTCGCCATCGCGCGGGCGTTCGTGAACCGGCCGCTCGTGCTGTTGGCCGACGAGCCAACGGGGAACCTGGACCCGGACACCAGCCAGGACATCATGCTGCTGCTGGAGCGCATCAACCGCACCGGCACGACAGTGCTGATGGCGACGCACGACCATTCCATCGTGGACTCCATGCGGCGGCGGGTCGTCGAACTGCAGTACGGCAAGGTGATCCGCGACGACGCCCGCGGCGTGTACGGCGTGGGCCGGTAGTTCCCCCGCTTCCGGT